>JAJDCS010000023.1 GCA_029260715.1 Phycisphaeraceae bacterium
CATATCAGAAAGCGTGCCCGTCGAGTGGACGTTCGCGCCGGTACCGTTGCCCGTGTCAACCTGAGTCTCGCCGCCGAACTGGTAGACCGTGCTGTGGCCCTCCACAAAACCGCTGCCGCTGATGCGGAAGTTCGCCGTCGATGTGCTCACGCTCGTTAAATCAACGCCAGAAACGATCGGAACCACCTGAAGCGGGATCGCCCCATCGGGTGGTTCCATATCGAAGTTATCATTGAGCAGAACCGCGCCCGAGCTGACTTCTGTCAGCGTAACGTTGTCGAGATAAACACCGTTGTTGTCACCGCCGGCGTGGCTGAAAATCAGCTTGCCTGAAGTGGCGCTGGTCACCGTGATCACGCGGGTGACCGTCGTGAACGGCTGATTGACGCTGATGGTGAAGTCTTCGGTGTACACGTCACCCAGCGACACAGTGACCGTGTTTGTGGCCCCGGTGTTCGCTAGGTCGAACGTCAGTTCGTAATCGCCCGGGGCCAGGTTGAACGTCGCTTTCGATTCGATCGTGCCGGCGCTACTTGTGCTGCCGTCTAAGTCAAGATAAAGGCCGTTGCCGGGGAAGCTGTCCGACCGCGTGCTGCCGCCGAAGTCTCGGCCGATCAGGTCGATGGTGCCGCTGGTGATGTTCCAGCTCGGTAGCCCGGTGTAGTTGAGCGCGTGTGTCCCGTAGAGCTGGATGTCGCCGGTGGCCGCATCGGTCGGCACTGTAAACAGCGCCCTGTTCGTGCTTGGTTCCAGCCCCAGCGCTTGGACCACGCGCGAGCCCGAATTGCCCGCGTCGTCATTGGTCGAGAAGATGGCCGAGGTCAACAGCGGGTTCCACGGCACCTGGAAGGCGATGATCTGGCCGACGTTGGCTGAAGGGGCGCGCGGGACCGCTGCGATACCGCTGATTGCCTTGATATCGCTGGCGGGGCGGATCGTGAACTCAAACGAGAACGGGTCATCCAGGAAGTTGCCCGCCAGGTCGGAGATGATCGACGAGTCGAGTGTTACCTGATAGTTACCGGTTCCTAGGATGCCGGCCGGGATGATTGACATCCGGCGGCCAAGATTGCGGGTCTCTACCGCATCCAACGCGACGGGCACGTCGTCGCCCCCGCCGGGCAGGCCGTCGGCGCCTAGGAAGTTAAGCGTCACACCCGACAGGTCCACGATGTCGGTGTTGATCGGCTCGCTAAACCGCACGTCGATGGACGGGGTAAAGAATACCTTCTGGTCTTGTTCGGGCGTGGTTCCGATGATTGCGGGAGCTACGGTGTCTTCGATGATGTTGAATAACATCACATTCGAAGCGCTGACGTTGCCGCCGGTATCAAACGCGACGGCGACGACCGAGGCTTGCTGCCCCGGCGTGGCCGGTGCGGTGGGCACAAAATCGAACGGGAACGACACGTCGTTGCTGACGATCTGCCCGTTGACCAGCAGGCGCACGTTGCGGACCTGCACGTCGTCGGTGACGTCGATTGTCAGCGGAATCCTCTCGCCCTCGACCACGTCCATGCCCTCGAGCGGGCTGGCGATCGTCACGACCGGCGCTTGGCCGTCGATGTCGAACTGGAAGTAGTTGAAGGAGATGAACCCGTCGGGCGCGTTGGCGACGTAGGCGTAGCCCGCGGCCAAGTAAATGCCCAGAGCGCCTGGTGTGCCTGTGGGGATTGGCAGGTCGCTGACGCGCAGGAACGTTTCGGTGGGGTCGGTCACATTGCGGATGCCCACGAGGTTGCGCAGCTGGCCGGTCGGGGTGCGTTGGACGTTGGTCCCCACCACAATGGCCACACCCGATCCGTTGGCCGCGATATCAGAGCCGGGGGAGCTGAACGGCGTACCGACGGTGTCTGAGCCGCTTAGTAGCACGATGTTGTCCGGGTCGGACACGTCGGCGGTGGAAAACCCGCCGGCCCCGGCCTGCGAGTTCTTGGCGGCCGCGTAGGCGATGCCGTTGCCCACGAATAGTTTGCCGGCTGCGTGGGGCAGCGCCAACGAGTCGCGCTCGACCATGTCGAAGAATTCGATGTCGATCGTGCGCAGTATCCGGCTGGCATCCATCGTGTACAGCATCGAACCCTCGCGGGCGATGTCGGTGATATTGCCGCCATTGCTCAGGCTCAGTGTCTGCACCACCTCACCGGTCACCAGGTCGAGGCTGACCAGGTTTGTGCCCGATGCGACGTACGCCAAGCCGTCGAACACCTCGACGCGGTTGGCCCCGAAGGGCAGCGGGATCGACCGGATCAACTCGGGCATCATGAGGTCTGAGATATCGACAAGGTGCAGCCCCGCGCTGCCGCCGGCGACAACCGCCAAGTTGCGTGCCCGGTCGATGGCCACGTCGTCGTTAAAGCCCGGCAGATTAAGCTGACCCAGCACGACCGGGTTGAACGGGTTGGTCGTGTCGACGACGCCTAAACCGTAGTCGCCGGTAGCCAGGAACGCGGTCTGCTCAAGGGTGCGGGCCGTGGTGCCCTCGACCACTACCTCTCGGGCTTGGCCCTCCAGTGGCAGGATCGCCAGCGCGCCGATCGGCGGCAAGATGCCATCGACGGGGTTGAGGCCCTGCTCAATTTCAGCGAGGTCCGTCAGCCCGTCGGTGTCGCTATCGAGCCTATCGTCGCGGCTGCCGATGATGAACTCGGCGAAGCTACCCAGGCCGTCCATATCGCCGTCGACGCTGGTGTCAGCGCCAAGCACCACTGTGGGCAGTTCGAAGCTCACGCCCGGCCCCGCCGTGCGAAACTCGGACACACCCACCTGCATGGTGTCCGGGTGGAACAGGTAGTAGCGGATGGTCGCGTAGTTGCCCAGCGGCACGCCCGTGTCGAAGTTGGGGCCGCCGATCGGCTCGCCCGAGTCGATATCCCGGGAGAACCGGTGCGTGATGATCCCCGTGGCCACATCCTCGATCGCCACGTAGAACCGACCGTCCAGCGCCTCAAATCCGCCGCTGGTCGCGCCCAGCGATACCTGCCGTACCTCTAATGAGTTGATCACCACCTGCGGGTCTTGGCCAGCCGAGCCGGTGAACGGGTCAATCATGTCATTAAGGAGCATGAAGATCTGCCCGTTGACCGACGGCACCCGGTATGTCGTCGTAAAGAAGTCACCGGCGCGCGTGGTCACCGACCCGCGGTGGACCAGATCGCCATCGAGGAAGGACACGCCCATCAAGTCGTGCAGCTTGGCCGAGTCGCCCATGGTGATCGTCACGTCGTACACGCCCGTGGGCATGTCGATCACAAACGGCGCCCTGGACGTCATGTTGAAGTCGCGGTTTAGGTCGGTCGCCTCGGGGAACGTATTGCCGCGGTCAACCGCCGTGACGCTCTGGCCCGACCCGGTCAGCCAGCCGTAGCCCGTTGCCGGGTTGTAGACGCTCTGGGGCGTCACGCCGACAAAGCCGGCCTCCACCGGTGACGTTGCCGTGCCGAAGTCCAGAGACAGAATCGCCGGGCCGGTCGGCTCGGGGAAAAACTCGCTTGCGCCGGCAAGTGTCGGTGTGTCGTTGTCGCCCAGCGCATCGCCAAACCCAGCCGCAGCCGGGGGCGCTCCGCCGCCGCCGCCGCCACCACCGCCACCACCGCCGCCGCTGCCCGACGACCACGGGTCGGGCGCGTGCCAGCCGGGGGCCACGATGCCCTGGCCGGGGTCGGACTCGATCATCATCCCATCGGCGCTGACCGTGGCGCTGGCCACGACCCGCCAATCGCCCAGATCGTGGTCAAACGACATGATGAAAGATTTCTCGCCCGGCTGTAGCCCTTCGAGGTTCGGGAACGCGACGGGCACGGGCACGTCAAAGTTCGTCGCACCGGGCGTCTGCACCGAGATCACCAGCCCAGGGAGCATATCGGCCGCAAACGGCAGCGGCGCCGGTAGACGATCCGGTGGCACCGGGATGATCGTCGCTTGCGTCGCGGCGTTGCCGAACTCGTCCACCGCCGCGCCGGGCGGGATCATGATCTGGACCTGATCAAAAACAGACGGGTCCACGCCCGGCAGCATCTTGATCAATTCCGCTTTGGCCGCGTCGCCGAAGCCGACCATCGTCTCTTCGGTCATCGACAGTGACTGGATGTCGCTCAATACCATCTGCGGCAGGTGGATGCTGAACGGCGTGCCGGCCATGTTCAACTGGACCGTCTCACCGGCCCGGCCGTGGAACTTCTTGCCCACGTTGGGGTACGTAATCCCGTCAGGCACGTTCGTGACCGTTGTGCCGTCGATATGCACGAAGTAGTCGGGCGCCGGCGTGTCGATCAGCACGAAGTAGCCGTCCTCGTCCGTCACCGCGAAGAAGTCGTCGAAATCGTCCATGCGGATCGTCACGCCCGCCAACGGCACGTCTTCCCCGCTGGGGCCCTTGGCGCTGTCGACGACACGGCCCCACATGTTGGTCCCTTGGTACACGTTCAGTTCCGGCTCACTGGTATCCGGGTCGAGGCTGCGCTCGACGGTGTAGCCGGCGTTGGTCTTGTCCATGTCCAAGACAAACCACAGGTCGCCGGCCGTGAGCACGAACACGTATATGTTCTGCGAAAGCGTGATCCCGTTGGTCGAGAACAGGTCACGCAGTTCGTCGGACACCACGCGCATATCCAACTCGCCGGCGAACGACACGTCCACGTCCTCGAACAACACCGCGCGGGACCGCTGCGTTAGCGGCAGTGTCCGGTAGTCGGCCGTGGCGACCCCGCCGGCGACGTTGTTCCCGTCGGCGTCCAACGCCAGCCCGTTGCGGCCCATGATCTTGTTCCCGTCGACCACCACGCGCACCTCAGTGGCCGGCGGCAGCGGGTTGTCCGGGAAGAACGTGACAAACTTCTCTGTGCTCGACACCACGCGCCGGCCCGCCACACGCTGGCCGTTGGTGATCACATAAAACGAATCGGCGGTGATCGTCGACGGGTCGATCGCCCCGTCGAACCGCACAATGATCTCGCGTGTCACGCTGACCAGTTCCTCGCCGTTGGTCGGCGCGAACTTCTGGATACCCACGGGATCAACAATCGCGAAGCTGAACTGTGTGTCGCCCGCCAGCGCGTTGCCTGCCAGGTCCGTCAGCGTGGGGACAATCGAAAGGATGTAGGACTGAGTCGCCAGCGGCGCAGAGAGGTTAATCCGCAACATCTGATCGTCGAGTTGATCCACCGACGCGATCGGGATCACCTGCCCGTCATTGGCCCCGCCGTCCACCACAACCTGGTAACTGTCGGCCTCGAACGCGGCGCTGGTCATCGCCTCGCTATAAACAATGTCGATCAGCGAGAACGACATGGTGAAGTCACCCGTGGGCGCGCCGGTTACCGTTGGCGGCTCCGTGTCGCCTGCCTCGTCTAGCAGCAATTCAGCCGTCGCCAGCGTTGAGCCGCCTGCGTCTTGGGCGATCAGCTTCAGCGTGTGCGCCTCACCGCCTAACGGCCCACCCAGGATCGACTCCAGATGCGCGGAATCAAACAGGAACCCCCCGTTAAGCCCTAACTGACCGGTGATGTCTGTGTACTGGGACACGTCCATGGCGTCGAAGCCCGCCAAGACTACCGCCGCCTGGTCGTGGAACGACACACGGCCGGTCACCAGCGGGTCTGAGCCGTCGTCGGTATTCAACGCAACACCGATCGATACGCTCGCATCAAATTGGGTCTGCAGGTTCTTCCGCAGCCGGGCGATGTCCAAGTTATCGATATCGCCGTCCGTGTCGCTATCAAACCACGCGGTATTTAAACCGCCCAGGTACGCACCACGGAATTGGAAGAGGTTTAGGTTATCAACGTCGCGGTCGCCGTCGGCGTCACCGAAGTAACGGAACAGGTCAAAGCTGTAGTCGTCCCCCCCCTGGCCGTCGCCGTTGCCGTCTAGCGGTTCGTTTGTTTGGCTGTCCGTAACCCCTGTGCCCGATAGCGTCACCGTGTAGTTGCCGTCCGCCAGTGACCCACCGGTCAGACCCGGGAACGTGATCCGGGCCGTGTCCGTGGCCTGGTCATACGCCAACATCATGTCGCTCGAAGCGATCAGCCCCCCGGTGTCGGCGTTTTGAATCGTAAAGTCTGAAAGGTCCAGGCTCGGCTGCACGTCGCAGTTGAACTGCATCTCGATGCTGGTCACCATCGACCGCTGTGCTTGCCCGTCGTTGATTTCAAACGCGGTGACGGCGGGGATACCGCTTAGCAGCACCCGCTGCTCCAGCGGCTCAAGCCCCATCTCCCGCAGCCAGGCCTGCGCCTGAGCCGATTGCTCTGCTTTTTGTCTACGGGATGCCAACCACTGTTTACGGAAATGAATCAGCGACTGCAGCCGCTCAACTGCTCTTGAACGCCTCGACATGGAAACCCCTTCTGCGCCTACACCGCCCCACCTCCACTTCCCGAACGGCCGTTCCGTGAGCGGGCCGGTTCAGACGCCAAGCTTAGTTCAATAATAACTATTACCGTACACAGGCCCTCCCGTGGCACATACCAGTAACCACCGAGCATTGCCTCACTGTCTTCCGAGCCGCTGCGTGGGAGGCAGCATGCCCGACAAAGCGGGCCTTCACGCTACGGGTCCACGCAATTAGTTTCTTCGAATGGCGTCTCTTCTCAAACGCCCAACGATCCCAAACGCCATCATAAGGAGGGAGAGCGATGCCGGTTCTGGGATCACGACCTGCACCGAAGACGAACCGAAGCTGATCTGCTCATCGAGCACCTCAAAATCTCCGGTAATGAACACGTCGTCGGTGGGGAAGTCGCGCAAAAGACTGGTGGTTAATGAAGACGAGCCCTGGGCAACGCCCGTGAGCGTCAGCGTCGCCAAACGCATCCGCAGACCACCCATCCCGTCGTCTTCGCCCTTGTAAATATCGGCAAAACTAAAACTCGCCGGCAACGCCGCGCGGATCTCCAACACCCCCATCGCAAACTGAAGATCAGGCCCACCGCCTAGCCCGTTGTCGTCCAACGCGGCAGGCAGGTCCACCGAATCCAGCGTCACCTTGGCTTCGTCAATCTCGACCGCCATTTTCATTGAGAACAGCCCGCTAGCCACCGCCTGGTTGCCGGGCTGTTGGTCGTCGGCGTCCAAAACAATATCCACTTCCACCGTCTGCCCTTGCTCGATCATGATCTGTGTGCTCTCAGCACCCACCACAATCCCGCCGTGAGCAATCGCCGCAGACAAACACACCGCAGACAAAAAACAGATTCCCCTCAGCATCATCTTTTTTCACCTATCAGGCTTGGATAATTGTCGTTCATGCTAATTTCCACGACCGCGATAGTCCCAACACGTCAACCGTACGCACGTGACGGCAGCCCACTATTCAAGAAGGCTGCATTAAATCTACCGCACGCGACGGCTTGTAACCCCTAGCACCGAGCCAACCAGCAGCATAAGGCCGGCTGCGGGCTCGGGAATCGGAGGCGCGGCAGCCGTCGGCCTCTGCAGCATCTGGAAAGCCGTAGCGCTTACGCCCGGGATACCGGCGTCGCCAATGTCGCCAATGTCAAACCTGAGCCGGAAGCTCTCGCCGACAGCGACCGTGTCACCAAAATTGATCGTCAAAGTCCCGTTTTGACCGTCCCGAACGATGTTGGAATCAGTCACGGAAATCGTGGAACCGGTAAGCGCGTTGATATCAACAGTAGCATCACCCGCGACACCGTCTAATTCAACTGGGTTTGTTTTTGGAGCGATCAGGTCTGTGCCCGTCCGACCAAAAAAGTCGGCGCCAACTAAAATAATCCGATACGAACTCCACGCGTCTGACGTGTTGTTCGTAATGATTTCGACAATCGTCTGCGTGATCAACGCGGAAGCGCCGTTGTTGTCGGCGTCGTAATCGTATATCAGGCTGTGCTGCGAGATTGAACCAAACGTCGCTGAAGAGCCCAACAACGCGGTGCCTTCAGTAAAACCAACATCCACAACACCCGTACCCGCCGGCACTGAACTGACAGTCCCATTGTGGCTCACTACGGCACCGTGCGTCGAAGCGGCAAAACCGATTACCGCTGACGCTGCTACAACAAAGCCACTCATACGTAGGGCTGATAAATCCTTAGCTCGCCTCATGATTAAGATTCCTTCCGCTCCACAGGGTTTGTGTGTCGCAAATTAAAAGCCGTACTGGAGCAGTACCTACGGCCTAGAAACTGGATAGCTGAAACTCTCCCTTAACCTGAATTACCGGCATAATTACTACAAAAATATAACCTGCATAGGTATTCGTGTCAATACATAAACACTAATTTCCTACAATAAAAAGTTGTCCTATTGAGATTTGTTGGGCGGCTTGCTTCTCTTAATTCATACCGCATTCTTCTCCCGCGCGTCGAATGTGCGATAAGTCATTATCACGCCTATTGTCACACTCAAAAACCCCATACGCTTTTAATCACGAGGGGCTCACCAGCGTACTTGTAAAAATAGGTAAAGCCGGCGGTTTAGAAAGAATGGCTTTATATCGCCCGCACACGCTTGTTAGTAGCCCGCCGTCCGTTGGGAAGATCACTACGGGCTTTGACCCGTATCCCCCAATAGATGATAGACTTCTAAATCAGCAGGGCCCGGAACCGCACGCTGCCCGCCAACAGCAGCAGCAAGGAAATCAAGTCACGAGGCAGATAAACGACCGATCGCAGCAGCCGCAGCGGCCCCTTGAGCGTGCCTGTCGGCTCTGAAGACCGCGACAAGATATAGGGCAGCCAACCCAGCAACCACAGCGGCGACCACAGCGACAAAACCGTAGAAATCAGCCCCGCCAGCAAACACGCCTGGTTCCTGTCGTAAAAATACCGCCAAAAAAAGTACTGCCTCAACTCCGGGAACTTACCCACCAGGCGGGGCCAATAAAAATTGTATTTGTTGACGAGCCACTTGTGCACGGGCATCGGCCGAACCTCGTGATACACCAACGCCCCGGCAGCGAAACCGGTGCCCCAGCCCAGCCGCTTCAGCCGCCACGCCAGGTCGATGTCCTCGCCACCCATCCGGTAGTTCACGCCCGACCCCATGTCGTACTGAAAGCCGTTGCCCTGCTCAAAGGCTTCACGGCGGTAAAAGATATTGGCCGTTGCATAGATGAAGCCCTCAGATTCGACTTGGATATAGTCGCTAAACACACCCCGCTTGACGACCGGCTCGGGCATCGTCTTGCCCAGAATAATCCCCACGCCCGGCTCAAACGCCGCCAACCCCTCTTCAAGCCAACGCGGCGTGGCCACGCAGTCGCTGTCCATGAACGCAAAAAACTCCCCCCTGCCAAACCCCGCCCCCATGTTCCGCGACGGACCCGGGCCCTCCGGCTCTTTGGTGCAACACTTGAGCGTAAACGGCGCCTCGGCTGCCAACCCCTCCACCACCGACACAACCTGATCGTCCGGCGAGCTGTCCGCCACGATCACCTCATATTGCGAGGCTGGCAATGTCTGACCAAACATCGACCGCACCGCCGCGCGCACCATCTCCGGGCGTTTGTACGTTGGGATCACAACCGTCACCGTCGGCACAGGGCCTTGCTCAGCCAACACTGTCCTCCTTTGATCTATTTACAAGGGCAAAAACACACAAAATTAATATCAGGGGATAATCACCGGCGTCGGCAGCGGCACGATGAAGCTGTTGCGGTACCCGTGTTTCGACTTGAAGAGAAAGATAATCTCGTCCTTAAAGTTCCACGCACCGATGACGATGTAGTCCGGGTCCATCGCCATCAGGTCTTCCGGACTGACCACGGGGATGCGCACGCCCGGGCACAGCAGCCCCTGTTTGCGCGGGTTCGCGTCGCCCACGGCGCTCATCAGGTCGGTCCCCACACCGCAGTAATTCAGCATCGTCATGCACTTGGCCGCCGCGCCGTACCCCACCACACGTTTGCCCTGCTTGGCTAGCTTCTCCAACAGGCCCACAAACGCCTCGCGCTGGTGCTTCACCGCCTCGGCGAACGGCTGCCACCCCTCGGGTGTGTTGAGTTGGATCATCGATTCGAAATCAATAAAAGCCTGGTCCGCCCGCGGGGTCGGCGACCGCTCGTGCTTGATCTCGCACAAAAGCGATCCGCCGTTCATGTTGACGAATGTGATATCGGTGATCTTCATGCCGAACCGGCGCATCAGGTTCGACACCGACCCGACCGTCAGGTACGACAGGTGCTCGTGGAAAACCGTGTCGTATTGCAGCTCGTTCCTAAGCATGAACGCGTAGGGCACCTCAAGCACCAGCACCCCGTCCGGGGCCAGCAGCTTCTGTATCCCAGCCACCAAGTCTTGCAGCTCACACGAGTGCCCCAACACGTTCCTCGCCACCATCACGTCCGCCGGGCCGTGTTCCTTCAGGACGCGTTCGACCACAGCCACCCCGAAAAAATCGCGGATCGACGGCAGGCCTTGCGCGTTGGCTTCCACCGCGAGGTTCGACGGATCGACACCCAATATGCCAAACCCGGCATCTCGGTAGTGCCGCAAGAAGAACCCGTCGTTGCTAGCGATTTCGACTAAAAAAGATTTCTCTTTGTGGTGGTGACGCTCGCGTAGTCGCTGCGAAAACCACTGGGCGTACTTCTTGACCGTCTCTGATGTGGACGTAACCCACAGGTATTGGCCAAAGAGCTTCTCGCGCGGCACCTCTTCCATAATCTGGATCAAGCTGCACGCCTTGCACATCACCAGCGTCAGGCTCTCGGTGAACCGGTCTTCGGTCGACGCGTTGTCCCCGACAAACGCATTGGCCAGCGGCAGCTTGCCCATGTCAAGCAGCACCGCGTAATCGGTGCTATCACAACCGCGGCATGTATACGGCCCGTGACTCATGTCCGTCTCCTCATTGCCCTGGCAGTGCCCAGGCGATTCCTTGCTCTTGGGCACACCGGGTGTACCGCTCGATCTGCTCTACCGCGTAGCTGCACATGTCCTGGCTGGGGTCTTCGTAGAACCGCTTGTACCACTCTACGATCGCGTCGAGTGTCTGCTCGATGCGCCACGCCGCGTGCCAGCGCAGGTGGTGCGTGGACTTGCTGCAATCCACCCGCAGCATCATGGCCTCACCGCCGGGCTCACCGGGCTGTACCACCAGTTTGGTGTGCGGGGGCGACCACTTATCAAGAATCTGTTGAACGACTTCGCCCGCGGGGAGCATCTGAAACTCCGTAGGCCCGAAGTTCCACGCCGAGCAGTACAGGTCCCGATTCGTGTGCATCACCGCGCCCAGCCACAGATACCCGCTAAGCGCCTCGAGCACGTGCTGCCAGGGCCGCGTGGCGTTGGGGTGACGCACGATAATGTTCTCTTGATCCATGATCGCGCGGACGATATCGGGGATCAGCCTGTCCGCTGCCCAGTCCCCGCCGCCGATCACATTCCCCGCCCGCCCCGACGCGATCGCCAAGTCACTGGGCGGATCAGAGAACTTCTGAAACCGCTTGTCTTGGAAGCTGGCCACCACCAATTCCGCACAGGCCTTGCTCGCCGAGTACGGGTCATGGCCGCCCAGGTGATCCGTCTCGCGGTACCCCCATTCCCACTCCATGTTTTTGTAACACTTGTCACTGGTCACCACCACCGCCGCCGAGACCGAATCCGCCCGACGCGCCGCCTCTAAAACATTCACCGTCCCCATCACGTTGGAGTTGAACGTCGACCGGGGCTCCCGATACGACACACGTACCAGCGACTGCGCCGCCAGATGGAAAAGAATGTCGGGTGAGTGGTCCTTAAAGACTTTGCTTACCGACTCGAAATCGCACACATCGCCGCTGATGTGTGCGATCCGCTGATCCAGGCGGCAAGCCTGAAAATGCGAGGGGTTTGTCGGTGACTCCAGGGCATACCCCACCACGTTCGCGCCCAGGTGGTGCAGCCACGCCGCCAGCCACGAGCCTTTGAATCCCGTATGCCCCGTGATGAGCACGGTCTTGCCGGCGTAAAAATCTTTAAACGGCCTCATCTCTGGTTCTCCATGCTCTGGCGGCATCGCAGCCGTTCCGGTACCAATCGGCCGTCTTTCGAAGGCCTTGTTCAAGTGAATACCCGGGGTGCCAGCCTAATACATTCCTGAGTTTGTAAGACGAACTCTTCTTCATCGAAACCTCATCCGAAGACGACCGCCCAATCTCCGGCGTTAGGTCCGGCCGTTCAAGCACGCTCAAAATTAACTCCACCATCTGCAGCGCGCTGACCGGTCGCTCACTGCTGATGTTGAACACCTGGCCGTTAACACCCTCTTGCCGGGCACAATCCGCCAACGCCACAATCGCCCCGGCTGCGTCTTCCACGTAGATATAGTCACGCACCGCGCGCCCGTCGCTCCGCATTTTAAGACGCTCGCCCGCCAACGCCGCCCGGATCGTACCCGGGACAATCCGGTTGAAGTTAACGTCACCCGGCCCATACACGTTGCTGAGCCTGCCGATGCAGACCGCGACCCCGTAAGCCTCAAAATACATCCGCCCCACCATCTCCGCACAAGCCTTGGAAACTTCATACGGAGCCGTACACCGCAGCGGCGACTCTTCCGTGCTCAGGTGGTCGCCCGTCTCGCCGTAAACCGCGTCCGTGGACATCAATACCACCGCCGGGCGACGCTCCGACAGGCGAACGGCTTCCAGCACGTTCCACGTGCCCCGGGTATTCGCTTCTAGCGTGGCGCGGGGCTGCTGCCGCGCGGCCAGCACGTCCGTCTGCGCCGCCATGTGCAGAACCGTGTCAACGCTGTTTCTTGCGATCGCTTCTTTGATAACCGCCGCGTCGGCAACATCACCGTTGAGAAGGGTGGCCCGCTCGGAGAGGCCTAACTGTGCGAACAGGCTCCCCGCCGCGGGTGGCCGCCGTACCAGGCCAACGACCTGGGTACCGCGATCACACAGCAATTGGACGACCCAACTGCTGACGAAACCGGTGCACCCGGTGATCAAGATCGTTTGGTTACTAAATTCAGGCATCGCCGCCACGCTTGAGACCTCAGATCATAGTTTGGTGAGGGCTATACGATCCGCAGGCACAAACGAGCACTAGCGTATCCTGAAACCCACTATGGACACCAACCTTCTACTCAATCAGTTTATCGACACGCACCCCGTAAAGTCCATGGCTGCCTGCACTAAATCAGCACACCCCATTCAGACGCCGATGAGGCTATTAATACCCCCCCGTCTCCGCTTTACCCCTCCCGGCCTCGTTTAAAACCTCTGTGTAGATGCACTGTAGCGTAGCGCTGAACTGCTCCCAGGTGTAAGACTCCGCCAATTCCCGGTTCCGCCGCCCCTGCGCTGATACCCGGGCCGGGTCGTCCCACAGCCTGGCGATCGCATCGGTCAGTTTGTGCAGATCGCCCTGGGGCACTTGCTCCCCGGCGTACTCAAGCGGCAGGGTCGAAACCACGGCGCACCCCGAAGCCATCGCTTCGAGCAACGCGATCGGGAACCCCTCGGCTTTTGAGGGCAGCACGAAGACACTAGCCCGGCTGAAAGCGTCCCGCAGCGGAGCCCCGCTCTCAAACGCCACAAATTCGACGTTACCCGGAGCCGCTTTGCGGACCTCGCGCTCGCCCGGCCCCCAACCCATCACGCGGAACCGCGCCCTCGGCAGCGACCGCGCAGCCGTCAGAACGTCGTAAATACCTTTGCGCTTATCAAACTTACCCGCGTAGAGAATGACGTGTTCCTTCGGGTCAGCCGGGACGTACTTTTCCAGGTCGATCCCCACTTTGATCACCCGGCACCGCCCAGCCAAAGCGCCCAACTCAACCGCCCTGTCCAGTGAATATTCGCTTAGAAAGACCGACCGGGCGAAACCGCGCGTGACCAAAAATTTTTCATACATCATGATCGCCCGCCCCACCACCGGCCCACGCATCTCCTTCCAGGCTCGCCCGTACACACCGAGATTCATACACACCACCGGCTTGCCCAGTACCTTCCCCGCCAACCAAGAAGGCAAAATCGCCTGGTAGTTGAATGTCTGGATAAGGTCTTTGTCGCGCGCCATGGCGATAATTTTCCGAACCGCGAGGTTAAACCGGTAGCGGTGGACCGGCAGCCTCGTGGTGGACACGCCTTCATAGACCGTCAGGTCGGCGGGCCCCGTGGTAAGCACGTCGACACCTATGCCCTGTCGCATCAGATGCTGGGCCGCACGTAAAACCACGTACTCGCCCCCGCCGCCCATATCGGGCGCGAATCGCTCATGCGTCAGCAATACCTTCACGTTCTTCTCCTGACACGGCTCGACCCCTCAAGGGTGAGCCGACAATCGCTTGAGACGGTTGGCCCGCCAAGCCTTAAACGCGCGCACGCCCCTGCCCGGGGAACGCAACAGATACCCGAGCGCCGGCCACGCGTGGCGTAACGCACAAACCACCCGGCCTTGACGCAGGCCGCAGAGCGCCAACGCAGCGTGGTTGCGTGCGTAAGCCTCACGGAAAACCGCCCGGTGCTCTTTAGACAAATCTGAGAAACAAACCTCGATCTTCCGAAGCACGAGCAAGACCCGCTCACGCACGGCTATTTCATCCCGGCTGATGCTCCCCTCGTGGCGGCGGACCGCGGCCACCCGGCCGGGGGCGTACACAACCGCGTGCCGCGCCGCCAGACGCAGCCACAGATCGTAGTCTTCCACCGCCCGGAGGCGGGGGTCTTCGTCGAACCGGCCCACCGCGTCAACGCAGCGACGCCGCACCAACAGCGTGGCGACAAACAAAAAATTACCTCGCAAAAGGTGGGGAAACAGGTTGCCCGACCTGACCGTAACCCCGTCAAGGACCGAACCCGTGGGCCGGCCCGGGTCATCCCGGAAAAAAACACCGTCCGAGTACACCAACGCAGCGTCGGCGTGATCGTCCAAGGCCGCGACCTGCCGTTGCAATTTGTCGGGAAGGAACAGGTCGTCCGAATCCAGGAAAGCGACATACTCGCCACGCGCCTCCCGCAGCGCCGCGTTCCGAGCGACCGCCGGAAGACCGCAATGATCAAGCCCCAGGTATCGCACCGCACCCCCAAACGCCTCTACAACTTGACGCGTGTCGTCGGTGGACCCGTCATCGGCAACGATGACCTCCCAATCCGTAAAGGGTTGGGCTTGAACGCTGCGGATCGCGTCGGCCACATAACCCGCGCGGTTATACGTCGGGATGATCACGCTGACTTTGGGTTCTTGTGTCACAGCAGGCTCGGTTCATGAACCGCGCGATCCACTCGCGGCGGCGGGCCCCACGGCCGGTATCACGATCCCCTCTCAACCCCCTCGCGGCCGCACGCCGACACACTCAACCAATGATCAACCGAAGCCCTGATCGCTTCGATGACTTGCTCATGCGTGGGCACCCCGACGCTCAAGACACGGGCAGTCTGCTCCATGTCTAACACAACGGATTGCGCTTCTCCGGCAACGAGCGGGCTGCCCCAGTCGATTTTTAGCCGTATGTCTTTTTCTTCCAGCGCCTCCTGGACAATCGCCGCGACTTCGCCGTTTGTCATAGGTCTACCCGTTCCGACATTCAGCGCCAACGCGCCGCCCGGCTCTCTTTGGACAGCCATGGCTTTCCTGACAATCTCCACGACGTACCCGACCGGGACGTAGTCGCGGATGATCCGCCCGTTGCCCCTGGCCTTGGCTGGCACCGCCCCGTCCGGGTATCGCCGGGCATGAGCCACCAGATACGGAACGAAGCCCCGGCACCCAGCACCCACCACATTGCCAAAACGAAGGCTCACCACGGTGTTGTTGGTTTCTCTGGCCCACTCACCGCACATCAACTCGGCCGCGGCTTTGGACATGCCGTAGCTACCGATCGGGGTGACGTTCTCCCACCGCGTGCTCACGCCCGCTACGCCCGTGTCGCCATACACCGCGCTGGACGAAGCGAAGACCACCAGCTCCGGCCGTGCCACTTGAAGAACACGCAGCGTGCCGGAGATGTTCGTTGCGACCAAATCAGACAACCCCTCAAACGGAAAAACGACCTCGGCCTTGGCAGCCAAGTGCATCACAACGGGGTGACGGAGCTGGTCAGGCGGGGCCGTTGTGCCCAACTCGCTGATATCCGCCTGAACAAAGCCAGGTGGCTTGACGGAGCCGCCGGGCGCGACAAGGTCCAGCCCCGTCAGGCGCAACCCCGGTTGGCTGTCGAGCATGACGCGACACAAGTGTGTTCCAATGAAACCCGACGAACCCGTGACCAGCACGTCGGCGTCGGAGCCCCCCCCTCCATCCTTGCGTGTCTCTTGTTTGGCTGACTGATTCATTCTTTCATCACACGCTGTGTAACCCGAATCTAACGACCCCTGTTGCCCGACGCGGCGGGGATACATCACGCCCGCTCATGCGGAAAGTCTACCCCAGGGCGCTCCTTGCCTAGAAACGAGCAAAGCCGATCCCACCCGTCGCCCTCGAAGATATTCATGACCAACAAATCATCAGGCCGGTCTTTGAAATAGTCACGCACGTTTTTAACGTGTGTGTCGTACACATACGACAGGCGAGACTCATCCGCGAAACAAACACCCCCGTATGTCGCGATCGACTGGAAGTCGATCCGAGGCTCAATCCCCACTTCGTTCTTCATGTACCCCACAAAATGCATTGAGAAAAGAAAGCCCACGCCATACCGTCTAACGTGTGCGGACAACCGCTCCCAGAATTTCCCTTTGCGTCTGCCCAGCGGGTTGCCCTCGGGCGCGCCGTAGATCTGCATCATCCGACGCAGCCAGGACGCCTTGTCTCGCAGCGTGAGGATAAATTTGCTCGACGGGTACACCCCGTCGAACTGCGCGTAGTACGGCGCCGCGGTGATATCCGTAAGCCCCTGGTATCGTTTTAGGAGCGTGAGGTCATACACCCCGTGGCTTAACTCCCGGTAGGTCCGCCGGTCCGTAGCCCAGTGGTAAGACGGGATGCCCAAGACCTCCAACGCGGCGTTTAAGCTCCTGGTCCCGGTGTGGCTAAGGCCGAGACCGAATACTTTGTTGATCGTGTCTTTGCTCATGAGTTCATCACTATAAAACGGTTTGCCACTCGGTGTGCCACCCTGTCACGCCACCTTCCCCGCCGGCCGACGCTGGGCGATCAGCCGCTCGTAGATCGCCTCGTACTTCGGCCCGATGGCGTCCCAACTGTATTTCTGTGCGTGCTCCCGGCATCGCCGGGCTGTTTCCGGGTTCCGGCTCAGGTCCAGTGTTTCAATAACCGCCCGGGCTAACCCCTCAGGGTTGTTAGGCGCTACGGAATCCTCATTTACCTGCGGCTCGAACAACCGCCCCACATCGGGCGTGCTGATCGTCTCGATCAACGCCCCGTCCCGGGCGCCGACCACGGGCGTGCCCGTAGCCATGGATTCAATCACCACCATGCCAAACGCTTCCCACAGCGACGGCAGCACCGACACCGCCGCGCGCCCGTACACCGCCGGCAAGTCCTCGGGCCGCCCCACGCCGACAAACACCGCGTCCGCCCGCCACTTCGGCTCCACCAGCCCCAATAACCGCTCAGCGACCAAGCCCGCCGTCGGGCTACACACCTCCAGCCGCACGCCGGGCCGCTCACGCTTGATCAAATTAAACGCACGCATCAGCACTTCCCCACCCTTGCGCTTGTCGCCCAGGTCCGCGGCGCAAAGCAGCACCGGGTGATCGTGGTCGCGCTGCGTGCACAACTTGAAAAACCGCGTATCCACCGGCACCGGCAGCGCCACGCCCCCGCGACCGAACCGCGCTTGGCAATAAGAACGCGCATACTCGCTGATCGGGATCAACTCATCAGCGCCAAGCACCGCCCGCCTTAACACCCCCCCACCCAAGCTAGCCGCACGGAAATACTTCACCTTCGGCGGGATGCTATTCACGAAAAACGCGTAAGGCACACCCGTGAACCGCCGCGCCAGGCGTGCCGCGTAAGCGTCGGTAAACGAGCAACACTGGATGACGTCGAAACGCTGTTTGACCATCTCTAAAAATGAGGTAACGAGAAACGCGTGGGACTCAAGAACCCCAAGCCGCCCCATCGCCGGGTGCCACCACCGCCGGTGCACGTTGCGCAAATAATTCCCGACTCTCACCCGCTCCCTTCGGCCGGGCTTGCAAGAAATAACCTGCACCTCGTGGCCCCGGTCGGCCATATACACAGCCAACTCATGCATAAACCGCTCCGTGCCGCGACGGATACGCTCAAAACCCGTGGGGTAGGTAATCGCGATCTTCATAAATCCGCATCCGGTGCTGCCGGCGATTGATCGCAAGGCTGTGTGCTCACTTGTCCTTATCTCCGTTAAAACAGCGGTCACACGCTTGCTCAAAGGTCCGCAGCGGCTGCCAGCCGAGTTGTTCGGTTAGCTTGCGGCTGCTGAACCGCAGCGGTTTAAAAAACGCGACACGACGCGGGGTGAGCATGCTAGGCAGCCGCCCTTTGGAACCGAACAGCAGTTTCCTGGTCAGGTCCGCGCACCGGGCCAAAACCGCCATGCATATATATGGCAGCGGCACCCTGACCCCGCCGATCCCGGATTTGGCGATGTACTGCCCGGCGTAACGCCACGCCGTCACACGCTCCGGGTCAACAACATTAAACGTCTGCCCCTCGCTCTGCTCGACACGCTCCACCGCAAGCACAAAACTCTCCGCGCAATTGTCGATATACGTCAGCGGCACCTGCCGACCCACCCCAAATACAAACCGCAGCGGCCCAAGGCTCAAAATCGCGCCCGGCACCGACTCATGCCCCGGCCCCCAAACAATCCCCGGGCGCATCACGGTCAGGCCCCACTGGCGCTCCTCACTAAACCGACGGGCGACGCGCTCCTGCCACAGCTTGGCCACGGCGTAACCGCCGCGCTCGTAGACATTCGTTTCAAGCGCGGTGGTTTCATCAAAAACACCCTTGGCTTGCGACCAGCCGTAAACGGAGAAGCTGCTGGCTAAAACCAACCGCCGGGTCTGTGTGCCTGCCATGGCTTGCAAGAGCCGCTCCGTGCCGACCACGGTGCAATTGAAATGCGTGTCGTCGTCGGCGGTGACGGTCGCGGCCAGGTGAACCAAAACGTCAACCCCGTCGAAAAAAGCGGCCAGGCCGTTGTGATTGCGGAGATCGGCCCGGACAATTTCAACGCGATCCCGCCAGGGGATACCGTCCATCTGTGCCGTTGGCCGAACCAAGGCACGCACCTCGTGGCCGTGCTCAAGGAACGCGGCGACAATGCCGCGGCCAAGGAAGCCGTTCGCACCGGTGACTAATACTTTCATAACCGCGGCGCCCCCTCAACAAGCTCAGCCATCAGCCGGTGTGTTGCGTCGATCTGCTCAACACTCACCGGCGCGGGCCCGCCCTGCTCTATCGCGGTGTAGGTTCGTCCGATCAATTCCCACATGCCCTCGTACGGCCCGGGCGTGTCGGCGATACGCTGGTGTAAACCCAGAAACGCCGCTTTTGTCAGCGACGCCGCCTGGCTCATGCCGCTGACAAAAGTGCCCCAAAAAGGCGGACCCTTGCGCGGCCGCACAACCGTCAGGTGAGGCTCCAGCAGGTTCAACTCGACGCGGCACTGTTCGCCGTAAACGCGCAGGGCAAAAAGATTCGGTTGCGCGTTGGCGCTAAAGCCGAGGCTTACCGTCCCGTGGTCGTGACGCAATGTCGCCATGAACTGCTCGCAAGGCAGCAAGCTGTCAGCCGGCGCGGGTAGCCACAGCTTGTCCGCTAGCGTGACCGGCCCCGAAAGCGCCAGCGCCAGGTAAGCCATGTGTGGCAGGAAGTCATAGACCACGCCCCCCGGGAGGCTCAACGCCGGGTGGCGAACATTGCGGTCAGCAAACGGGCTGCCCGGCCCAAGAACCCCTACGCAGAACAGAATCTCCACGTGCGAAATTCGGCCCAAGTCACCGGCCTCTTTCATCGCAACGACTTTCCGCACCAACGGGTTGAACAGGTAGTTGTGGTCTTCCACCACCATCAACCCCTTTTCCTCCGCACGGGCGGTTAGGACAGCCAAGTCTTCATAAGCGACCACCGCCGGTTTTTCGATAAAGACGCTCGCGCCGGCGTCAAGCGCACTGAGCGCCAATTGAAAATGGCTTTGCGGCGATGTGGTGACATGGACCACCTGGGGGGAAACCTCCTGAAGCATCCGGGCGTAGTCCGTGTAAAAACACGGAACGCCGAACCGCTCGGCCACGCTCTGAGCCTTGGCCTGAGACAGATCACAGACCGCGGCGATTTCAACGCCACGTAGCTCTCGCAGACAGGCGAGGTGCTGGCGTGCGATCTGCCCGGCACCCACAACGGCGGTTTTGATTGGGCTCACCATTTTTCTAAGAACCAACCTCTGCGATACCTATTTCAATATCCATCACGCGTGCGGCCGAAGCCGGCTGATTACAACTCAGTCTTTCTGCGTAGCCCCAACCCGGTTTGATCAGGAGACACAAACCCCAAAGGCACCCCGCATACCCGCTTGATCGTCCCCGCTCTTCTCTACACCCACCTATCAAAAGCACACAAGCTTAGCTGCCACCATATTATACATCACAAAAATCCTTCCATGTCGGGGATTCCACCCATCGACACACAGCCCCCTATAATAGGCGGCCCGGATCGTAGATGTCTGTAAAGCTAGATGGAATACCGACTTCCTTGCCGTTGATAAGGCAAGTGACCGGCCGCAAGGTACAGGCTCCCTCGGCTGGGGGTAACATCTCAAGGCGATCGCGCTATGAACGGTAAACCCACAACCGACCCAACCCACCCAGAGCCGGTTTTCATTGTCGGCCCGGCGCGCTCGGGCACGACGCTATTGGGCAAGGTTCTGAGCGATCACCCGGCGATCCATATTACGGATGAGACCCACTATTTCGACGACCTGCGAACGAAGATGAAAGGGCGAGAGAAACAGGGCCTTACCCAAGAAGACACCGAACTGTGCATCAGGTACTTCCGCTCGCTGTCGCACTTGCCGTACGGCCTGAACGGCGACCCGGAACAAGGCAAGGTCGGCCGCGAAGAGCTGCACGCCATGGCTAAACAGATCGGCAAAGGCGCGGACGCGTTCTTCGAGGCGTACTGCCGGATCACGGCTTCCAAAGAAAACAAGCCCCGCTGGGGAGAGAAGACCCCGCGCCACGTGTTCCGTATCCGTGAGCTACTCGAAACCCACCCACGCGCGAAGATCATCTGCATGATGCGCGACCCGCGTGCCGTGGTGGCGTCATACCGCGACTGGCAGAAAAACCTGAAAGTACCCCAAACCGTGCCCGCCCCCATCCGCGCACGCATGGACGAGGAATACAAACGCAAACGAAAATCCTACCACCCACTCATTATGACGCTGATGTGGAAGGCCACCGCGAGCGCGATACTCAAAGCCCAGGCGGATCTAGACACGGCCAACGTCTACGTCCTGAAATACGAAAACCTGGTGCAAGAGCCCGCCAAGACGATCCAGAGCCTGTGCCAATGGATCGGCGTGCCTTACGAAACGGGGCTAGGTGACGAACTGCCCATGTGGAACAGCTCTTACACCGCTGGGTTCTTGGGCACGGCTGTGGAAGCATCAAAAGCCAAAGACCGCTGGCACCAGACCCTGACCGCTCATGAAATCGCGGTGATACAGACTGCATGCGGGCGTCTGCTGGCGGACCTGGGGTATGAGCGACACCCGGTGCGTCTCTCGCTTCTGCGCTACGCCTGGTCTTGGGTAACGCTGCCGCTGGCCGTTGTACGCGCGACCCTGGCCAATCGCGGGCGTGTGGGGCGGTTGCTGCCCTACATGTACCGTCGGATCAAGCTGGCGCTGGGGTGACGCGGCGTTGGTTAGGCGGGCCCGACAGCGGATCACCAACCGCCCCGGGCGCGGTGTTCAGCAAGCCGACCACCAGCGCGAAGGTGTAAAAACTCGGGTCAACCCACAGTGAAAAATCCATGGTCTGTTGGATAAACTGCCCACCGATGGCAACCAGCAGCCCGATGCAGGCTCCCTGTGCAGCCCCGCTTGTGCGGTGTACCCCGTGCAGCCCAGCCCTTACCACCCCGACAATCACGATCAAGATGCCCACAAAACCCAGCGTGCCCGTTTCAGCGAGGATCAGCAGGTAAAGGTTGTGCACCGGGATGATTGCCCTGCTGGAGACGAGTTTTCTTAGCGGCTTCCACTTCTCGTGCTTCTCGGATAGCTCCGTGTCGTAACGCCCCAGATCACCCATAAAATGGTTCAGTCCGATGCCCAGCACCGGCCGCTCCGTCCACATCGCGATCGCGATGTCGTTGTAACGGTCGCGGAACTCAACAGACTCAGTGAAGTTGCCCATGAACCGGTCGTAGATAAAGTCGATCTGCGGCAGCAACGCCGTGAGAGTCAAGAGCGAGCCCACGATCAAGACCGCCAAGTTGCTACGGACCCTGTCCTTGTTCCACCACGTCAGCAAGACCAGCAGCATCACCAGGTCAAACGCCATGACCGCCCACGGCAGCCTTGAAAGCGTCAACGCCACGGCTGTCACCCCCGACACCACGACCACCCCGCACAGCAGCCGCAACGCCATGTGCCGAAACGTTAATACCAACCCGAAAAACATCGGCACGACCAGCAGCAGGTACGGGCCGTAGATGTTCGGGTTGACCATCGTTCCCACCGCGCGGCGGCGTTTACTGCCCATGACCTCGATGGCGACGTGTTCGTGAACCGTTTCGCTGCGCACCAAGTCGCTTAGCGACCCACCGAAATTGAAAGCCACCTGCAACACGCCCAGCGCCGATTGGGCGAGAATCGCGCAGCCCACCCCCGCCACCGCCGTCCACCATTCGGCCTTGCCAAAGTTGTACCGGATATACAGCAGGATCAACCCGAACTTGACCAGCCGTGCCAGCTCATTAAAGCTCCACACCATGTGCTGGGCTGTCAACGCGGACACCGTACACGCGATCACAAAAGGCAACACCCAAGGCCAAAGCGCCCGGCTCGGCGCCACCGGCGCCAGACGCCCCGTGATCCGCTCCCAAACCCAAATCAGCAGCAGCGCCGCAAATACAGGGTCCGCCGGCACCCAATACAGCCCGTGCGAGTCGTAATCGCCGATAATCGAGTCAAATGAAAAATACTGACGGTTGTACGTCAGCGCGACAATCCAAGTGAACAGCAGCACCCGCTTGGGCTGTCGGGTGACGGCTATCACCGTCATCAGACACACGAACAAGACCAATTTAATGATCTTCTTAAGTGTCGGATCGCCTAGCTGCACCGCCAACGCACACGCCAACACCCCCGTCAGCACAGCGGCCACAAGAACGACGGCCTTGTGCAACGGCGGCTGAGCGATCGTGCGGGTGTTGTCCACGCTATTGACCCGATGCGGGGTGATGTGTCACGGAGACGCCCGGAAGACGGCGTGAAACAGAGTGTCGCTGCCGCTACGCGTCCCGTACCGGAATGTGCTGAGTAGCTCGACCTTGTTGAAACCCACGCCACGGATCATCTGCTCCAGCGCGTCTAGGCCGCACCACCACCAGACGTCCGAATCGCCCCGGCCGCCGTGGTACTGCACAAGGCGCTCCATGCCCAGGTGGCCTAGGTCGGGCACGTAGCAGTCAGAGATCAAGGCGTACCCCCCGGTAACACTCAGGACGTTTTCAAGAGCCTTGAGCGGGTGCCTTAGGTGCAGCAAGACGTCGCCGATGTGCACAATGTCGAACTTGCCCAGCGCGTCGGGAGAAAGATCGTAGACGTTGATGTTCTCACGCTTGACGCGAGACCCCAGCGCCTTGTGGGCAATTCCGAACCCCCGGTTGAGCTTCTGGTCGAGCTGCTCTTGGGTGAAAGTGGCGCGTCTGGAAGGTGAGAAGTCGATGTCGCCGAACCGCTCAACGTCGATGGCGACAACCTCTTTTGCCCCGCGTCTCTCAAGCTCGAACGCCCAGAACCCGTCGAAAGTGGCTACGTCCAATACACGCTTCCCCTCCAAGCTCGCGGGCAGTTGGTACGCGGGCAGGTTCGGGCGGTGGTCAAACTTGCCGGGGGTTATTACGCCGTGCCCCAGATCAATGGTGTGGTACCAATTGGTCGCGGCGATTTGCTCGCGTAGCTCGCGCTGCTGCGGTGATTCGTCCGCCGCTTGTGTCGGCTGGGCGGGTGTGGTTTGCGTTGTGTCTTTTTGTTCGCCGCCGCCCAATAACCCCCGCAGCCACCGGTAAAACTCCCGCCACAAGCCGTTGCGAACGGAGCCGCGCACGGTGACCGCGTCTTTGTTCACGACGACGGACAACTCGAACCCCGCGAATTTGATCCCTTTGCTAGCCATGGGCTGTTTCCAAATGCCTCCTGGTTAATTGCGACGTAATTCAACCGCCGTCACCGAGCAAGGCGGGAAGGTGTATGTCCAGTCCGAGCCCACACCCTGGACGCCGTCTGAAGATACCTTCACTTCACCCAGCTTGCGTGAATAAAACCGGCTGAGTGGTTTGACCTGTGCCTGCTTGGCCCACTTGAGACCGGGCACCCAGTTGGGCAGCTCGGTGCCGGTGTTGGCGTCCAGCGCGGTGCCGTGGAGGGTGTGCGTGGTGGCGTTTGGGCCGGGCGTAAACCCGTCAATGCGGATCTGTGTCTCCATCGCTTGGTCGAAGTGTTTGTTGATCACCATCAGGTAAAGCGTTTGGCCGTCTCGGCTGGTGCTGGCACGAGCCTCTAGATAGGGCACGCCCCGCACAGCGTCAACCCTGCCGACAGCCGGCGAATCGTAGCTGGGCGATTCGGTGTTTGTCCGCACCAGCACATCGCCGAAATGCTGGGTGTACAACTGAAACGCGTAGTAAGGGGCCTTGGGGATCCAGCTACCGTTGAACGGGTTTGTGAAGCCGCGGGGGCCGATCCAGCCCATGAATGTGTGCTCGCTAAGCTTAAAGAAGTTGGCGATCTCCACACGGGGCATATCGATAAACGTCCCAAGCATGCTGGCCACGAACAAAGCCGAACCCAGCGTCTTGGTGTGGTCCACGTACGGGCTGTCGATGCTCGGAGAGAAGTAAGGCCCCCACTCCGTAATGGCGATCTTGATCCGGTCGGCGTGATTGCCCGTGAATTCTTCGATCTGGCTGCCGATCAGCTCCAAGTTCTGACGGACATTGATCGGCGCCGCGAGCAGCGCCGCGTAAAGAGACCGACCGTCGGGGCTTTCGTGCGGGTCAAGCAGCGGCGCGTACGCGTTGTGTACCGCGAAAAAATCCACGTGCTTAGCCACTCGCCGCAGCACTTTACGGTTCCATTCCGGGTAGTGGACAAACTGATACTTGCCGAAATTCTCTCCGCCGATCGCACCGACCTTGATCGTACGATCAACGCGTTTCATGGCCTTGGCGTAATCAATGAAACGAGAGGCGTACTCGTCGGGCTCCATGGTCAGGTGGTGCGACTTGCGCTCGAAGTACAGCTCGTTACCGATCTCCCAGTAGGTGACGTGCTGCTGTTGACGGTTCTTGTCGGTGTTGATGTATCGAACCCATTCGGCGGCTTCGTCGGCGGTGCCGGTGCCCATGTTCGCCACAATCAGCAGCTTGGCCCCGATGCTCTGCGCAAAGTCCAAGGCCTCATCGGTGCCGACGGTGTGCCGGTCTGGCTTGCCTTTGCCGTACTTGGGCTTGGACGGGCGGGCGTTTTGAGGGCCAACGCCGTCACGCCAGTGGTAATAATCACCCAGCGTACCGCCTGGGAAGCGTACGAGAGAAACATTAAGATCCTTAGCCAAGTCAATAATCGTGGCGTTGGGCTTGTGAGTACGAGGGTCGAATATGGAGTTGCCGCTGTCGACCCAATTAAGGTTTGTGCCGTACAGCGACCGCGGGATATCGCGGACCTTCTCGTCGGCGTAAATGTTGATCTTCGCCTGAAGCGATCCCCCCGGTCCGGGCACCACCACATCGCTATCGTCTCCGCCGACGGGCTCGATGACGATGTCGTCGAAGTACGCGGCGCCTTTCGTCCCCGCGACCGTGACGAACACGATCAGGTGCTTGGCCTCCGCGTCGGGCATCCGCAAGATGCCTTCTTTCGTCTCCAACCGACCCCCGTTGCTTTCCTGGCTAAAGCGGAGTTTCCCGACCTTCTCACCGCCTTGGCCTAAAACGGTGACACCAGCCACCGCCATAGCGCCGCCATCGGCGCCGAGCCGGAGAGACACCTTCAATTCCTTCCCGCTCAGACCCGCTGCCGGGAGCACCTGGGCAACACCTAACGGCTGGCCACCTGGAGTGTTGGATTGATTGGGCGAAAGCATCAACGCTTGGCCGCTTACGCCTTGCTTCGACCGCACATGCGCGACCCTACCCTTGGCAGCCGTCGCTTTTTGTATGGTCCACCCCTGAGGCAGATCGCCGCCCCCCGCCTCAAAGCCACCGTTGGCCAAGAGATTCTCCGACGGATTTGATTGATCAGAAGCTGGACCCGCTCCCCAATCACCGTTATCAGCCCCTTGGCCGTGCCCATCAATGGGCTCGATGACAATATCGTCGATGAACGCAGCCCCCTTAGCGCCAGCCACAGCCGTGAACACAATCAAGTGCTTGGCTTGCGCATTGGGTATCTCCAGGAAGCCTTCCTTCGCCTCCAACCGACCGCCGTTGCCGCCCTGGCTGAAATGGAGCTTCCCTAATTTCCCGCCGCTTTCGTCCAAGATGGTGACACCGACGACCGCCATGGCGCCGCCCTGTGCGCCGAGCTTGGCCGAGACTTTCAACCGTTTGCCGCTCAGACCCGCAGCCGGGACCACCTGCGCCAGGCCTAGCGGCTGAGCGCCGGAGGCGTTGGCTTGATTCGGCGAAAGCTTGAGTGTCCGGCCGCTGCCCTGCCCCCCCACATCGACAAGTGACACACCGCCCTTATTGGCAAGCGTTTTATCTAAAGACCAATGCGTAGGGACCCCGCCGCCCGGAGCCTCAAAGTCTCCGTTTCGCACCACGTTTTCTTGTGCGTGTGCCGCCGCTCCGGAATTAGGCCCGTCGTACTGGGCACAGGCCATCAAAACGTACGCCAGCAGGATTAACGGGGACATGCGCCCGATTTTCACGGCCGATAAAGGGTTTCGTCTCGTCATTACTGAACCTCCTTTTAGAAAAAGCTCACAGCTTGAACCGGTGATCGAGATGTTAAAACTCCGTCAGTGAGCTGGTGCGCTTCGCGGTTTTTACCGCCCACTCGAACGCGCCCACGCCGATAGCCAAGAAGACCACCGCGAAGGCGATGAGTATGGTTAATTCACCCGAAAGCTCGACAAAACCCTTGTTCTGAAGCAACGCCCCGCGCATCCCATCCAACGCGTGGGTCAGCGGCACAAGGTTGGCGCACCACTTTAGCCAACCGGGGAGCATGCCCGTTGGGAACAACACACCGCTAAGAAAGACCACGACAAAAACCCCGATCTGAATGACAGGCCGGCCGCGTTTCATCAGAAGCACGACACTCGCCCAGAGCATCCCCACACCGACGAAACACAACACCGTGAGAATGAAAATCGCCATCGCCGGGATCACGTTCGTCCAGGCGATGTCGACCCCGTAAACAATCACCGCCAGCACGATGTAGACCACGAACCGCAACGCATTGAAGAAGTAAGACCACAGCGACGAATACACCAGGATCAGTGGCAGCGGGACCGGCGACATGAGCGTTGCTTCCAGCGACCCGCTTAACTGGCCCTCTCTGATCTGGTCGGCGAACCCCACCAGGCTGGTCACCACGCACTCGGTCAACGCCACGCCTATCAGCAAGAACGCCAGGTAGTTCCCTCCGTAAGGTTTCAAAGCCGGCAACTCGGTTTCACCAACGGTTTGGCCGATGTAAAAAAATACACCCAAAACCAACACGATATTTACAATCTTAAGCGCGAACGATACGCGGTAGCTCATCGCGGTCATGGCGTCCCGCTTAAAAAATGCCCAGGCCAGACTCGTCACGACGCCACCCCCTCTTTCTGAGTTTCCAACTCGGGTTGGCCCCCGTCTTCCAGACCCACGGGGTGCTCCCCCCCCGCCCGGGCGACTTCGAGTAATTCACAAAACACCTTGTCGAAAGGCTCTTGTTCGGTGTGGCAGCGCACGACCGTGCCACCCGCGTCGAGGATCACCCCCAACACTCGCGACAACGCTTCGGACCCCTTCCGGGTCCGCAACGTCAATGAAGCCTCGGCGTCGCCGTTGGATGGCGTGTCGGTCACCTCGATCAAACCCGCTTCGGGCTGGGCTCGCAGCCCGCCGTCAAGGCGACAGCCGTGGTAAGCCAAGTGGTGAACCTCGTAATCCTGTTGCCCCCACCGCCTGCGGATTTCGTTGATGGTGCCCTGGGCGATAATCCGCCCGTGGTTGATGATCACCACACGGTCGCAGAGATTCTCGGCTTCGTCGAGTGTGTTGGTCGCGATGAGGTGGGTCTGATGCGGCGACCGCTTGCGCTTGTCGGCGATCCACCGGCGGATGTTCTGGGCGGACAACGGGTCGAGGCTGCGGGTGGGCTCGTCGTACAGCACGATGTGCGGGTCGCTCAGCAGCCCGCGAGCGATGGCCAGCTTCTGCTTCATGCCCGACGAGTAGCCGTGGTACGGGCGGTGGGCGGCTTGCGCCAGGTCCAGCGCGTCGAGCAGTTCATTGATCCGCACCTTGGCGACGGCCTTGGGCACGCCGTAGAGCGCCGCGAAAAACAACAGGTTGTGATACCCCGTTAGCCGCCAGTAAAAGCTGCGCTCATCGCACGTCACCAGCCCCATCATCCCACGCCTGCGTATCGCCCTGGAGTCTATGCTCTGCCCGTAGACCGAAACCCGACCGGACGTCGGGTAGAGCAACGACGCGATGATCTTCAGCAGCGTCGTTTTGCCCGCGCCGTTGGGACCCAATAGACCAATCATCTCGCCTTCGTTCACCGAGAAAGAAACATCGTCGAGCGCCTGCTTGTGCGCCCCTTTCTTGGACGAAGCCACGTCACGCGCGAAGAGGGAGCGTGTGTAAACCTTGGACACACACTCCACCGACACCGCGGGCTGGCCCGGGTTGATCTTGTCTACATGTTCCTGCAGTTGAGCCATAACATCCGTTTCCATCGGCTCCGCTCACAACGGGATAAGTAATTATCGCGCTCCCCCCACCGCTTGGGCGTCACAAGCCCCTGATTGTGACCGACCGCACATTCTAGGAGGGGTAGGCCCAGCGGGACAGCGACGGGTGACGCTGTGTGGTTACGAACCGTGCGTGCCGTGCTTTTGGGCCATCGCCACAACGTTCGCGTATTGCTCGTTTCGATTAAGCTCATCCACGAACGCGTCCAACCGCTCGATCTCAGCGAGCGAGCCCGCGTGAAAAAATCGGTACCCCTCGCTCTGCAGAAGGCCCAACAACTCGCGAGCGGATGATTCTTTCGAGGCGAGTTCGGCAGGGAAAAACTCGAAGACGATGCTGGGGTGGAACCGCCTCAAGGTTTCGATAGAGCCCTTGACAACCCGTGTCTCCCAGCCGTCCGTGTCGCACTTGATCAGGTCCAGCCGGGGCACGGGCTGCTCTTCAAGGTAACGATCAAGCGTGCTCCACCGGATCGTCTGCTGCTGGGCGCTGTCCTGCTTGGCCCCGAGTCGGTACCCACAGGCCACCTCCACTCCCTCAGCCTCACCCGTCTCGTCGACCAGACCCATCTGGACAGTCGTGACCTGTGACACGCCGTTCAATTGAATGTTCGCGTTCAGCCTCTGGCTGGCCCAATCCGTGGGCTCGAACGCGATCACCTTGCCGTTTTCGCCGACGCAGCGGGCCATGGTGAGCGTCAAGTAGCCGATGTTTGCCCCCACGTCGACCGCGACCCCGCCCGCCGGCAGGAGTTTCTGGATCGTCTCAACAACGCTCGGCTCCCAGGCGCCGCTGTAGTAGATCTTCGCGTCGATGGTCTGCTGAAGATCGATGTTCATCAGAAACGAGCCGGTGTCATGCACAAACACCCCACGCGGGCGCAACCGATTCACAAAACCCAGCACAGCCATGAGGTACCGGTTGAGACCCGGGTACAGCGGTGTTTTCCGGTAGACCCTGAGGGTCACGCGTATCATCGATTGAAGTGGTTTCATCCGCTGCACCCGCCTAAAAAATATCCAGTCCCAAGGGGCTATTCTATAACCCCCAACCTCTCAAAGCGGGCCCCAAAAGCCCGCCAAGCAAACCAACCGTTATAGCGCCAACGCGCGGAAACGGATGCTCCCGTAAATCAACCCCGCGCAGACCACTGCCTGCCGCATGGCCATGGCCACCGCCCGCGCCACCAGCTTCGGCACTCTCGCCACTGAAAACCCCGTGCCGCCGATCGTCATCGTCCATAGCAGGTACGGCAGTGTCAGCAACAACAACCACACGCTGCCCGCAACCCCCAGCACCAAACCCGTAATCAGCATGTAAAACAGCGCATTCTCCTTGAAAACGAACACCCGCCAGTGCAGCAAGCAACGCCGCAACTCGGGGTGACGCTTCACCAAAGCGGGGATCACATAGTAATTAAATGGGTTAAGCAGCCAATCGGTCGGCCGCTCGTTCTGCACCTCGTGGTAAACGATCATCTCAGGAACAAACACGTTGCGCGACCCGCTCTTCTTGACCCGCCAGGCCAAGTCGGTGTCGGCGCATTCGTTGCGCATCTTGCGGAAATCCTGGAAGCACAGGCCCTGGTCAAAACCGCCCAGTTCAAGAAACGCGCTTTTTCGGTAAACGATGTTCGCCGTGGGATACGTCGGGTGCTCTTCGAGCACGCGCATACTCGTGCGCGTGAGAAAACCGACTCTCTCACCGGGCTTGAAGTGTACCGGCCCCGTGACGAACCCCACGCCGTCGTCGGCCATCGCGGCCAAGGCCAACTCCAGCCACCGCGCACACGGAGCACAGTCGCTATCGGTAAACGCCACGATGCCCGCCGCCGCAAGCCCCACGCCCGTGTTGCGAGAGTGCGCCGGGCCGTTGTTCTCTTGCATCCGGTGGTACACCATCTTCACCGGCGACTCACGCTGCATCTCCTTAACCAGATCGGGCGTGTCGTCCGTGGACAGGTTGTCGACAACGATGACCTCAAACGCAGCGGGGTCGAGCGTCTGCGCCCACAGCGCATCGATCAGCTCGCGCAACTCGCGGCTGCGGTTGCGCACCGGCACCACCACCGACACACGCACCCCGTCGCTCGCGGGCGTGGCTGGTCCAGCCGCCCCGGTCATCGGATGAACACCCTGTAAAGCCAACCCGGTATGAAATCTCGGTGGCGGTTGAGGATCGCACCGAGGACCGTGATTTTCTGATTGGCCAAGTCCCGACGCACCCGGTCGATCATCTCGTACCGCGTCTTGCCCGCCTGCACCACCAGCATCATATTGGGCAGCACAGCCCCGGCGATCATTGCGTCGGCGTAGACCAACACCGGCAGCGCATCGACCAGCACAATGTCATAAACCTGCTTCGCCTGGTCCAGTGTGCGTCTCAGGGCAGCGTCCACGGGGGTCAAGCGGCCGTTGTCGCCCGTGTGGTCCGAAGCCGTCACCACCTCCAGCCCGTCGGGGCATACCTGCACACACTCGTGCAGGGGCACGCCCGCCGCGATCGATTCGATCGTCTTGTCATAAGCCGGGAGCTTGAGCGCCGCACGCACCGCGGGTTTCTTCCTGCTCATCTCCACCACCAACGGCCGCAACCCGAACGAAGCACGCAACTCGCGAGCCACGTGCAGCACCGCGGTCGTTGTCCCTTCACCGCCCCGCAGCCCCGCGAACAGGACCGCGTCGATGCGCTGCTCGCGCACCGCGTTGAATAGGAACATCGCCGCTCGACGGAAGCTCTCAGTGATCGCCTCGGGCGCGTTCGACATCTGTGGCTGACTCCAGAATTAGATCGACATTTCTAGGGTGGCGCCGCCAATAGTCGAGGCGCTTGTGGACGGGGACCACGGTGACGACGGGCGCGTGCAGGTGTTTCTCAATCGCCTCGGAGGTGTACACGCCGTGATCGAAGAACTCCGCCAGCACCGCCCACGACCCGGCGGCCAACACCCCGAAAACCAACGCCAACGCCAGCAGGATCGACTTGCTGACCCCCACCGGCAGCAGCGGGTTGACCGCGCGTTGGATCACCGAGACGCCACCGACTTGCTTCCGCCCCAACGCCACAATCGCGGACGCCTCTTGGAGCTTGTCTTGATTAAACAGGTAATCCTGCTCGCTGATTTTCGCGTCACGCACCAGCGACTGCCAGACGACCTCCGTGTCGTGCAGGTCGCGCAGCGATGCCTCCAGTTCAACGAGGACCGTCTTCTGCGACTCGTAGACGTGCTCTTTCTCGGTCAGCACAGACCGCAGGTGCGTCGCCGTCAGCGCCATCAAAGCCTTGAACTGGTCGCGGTTGTTCTCGATGCGTACGCTATCGTCGAGTTCGACCATGCGCAGCTGCTCGCGCTGCCGCTGCAAGGCTGCCATCTCTTGCTGGAGGTTCGCAGGGAAAGAGTTGGGGCTAAACTGCCCGATGGCGGCGAAATCGGGGTTGGGCTTGGCTAGCTCCTTATCAAGACGGCCCACTTTTGATTCCGCCTCGTCCAGTTCGATCTTCGCGTGACGCGTGTCGGTTTGTGCCTGGGCGATCTGCCGCAGCAGGACCGATTTCTGCTCGGCGAAGTTGGTGATGCCGTGCCGGCGTTCGAACTGGTGCAGTTCATCCTGGGCGCGGGTGAGTTCATCGAGTGATTGCCGCCGCTGCTCTGTAAAAAACTCAACCGCGCTAGCGTCTTGAAAAATCTTGAGCCTGAACTCGAGGTACGAATCGAGAATCTTATTAAGAATGAAGCGGGCCTCTTCGCGTCCGGGGTAGATCAGGTGCACGGCGATGACATTCGACGCGGCCTTGGCCTCGACCTTGACGCCTCTCTCGAGCATCCACCTCGCCGCGTCACGCGGGGGCAGCGCTTCGCGGACGCCCAGGGTGATCAGCGTGTCCTTGTACCAAGTCTTGACGCTCTTGATCCCCTGCTTGACGTCGTACCGCAAGCCGGAAATAAACGACGTGGGGCGGGGCGGCGGTGCGGACGGCTTATCAAGACCCAGCCGCTCGACTATGCCCTCTAGTAGCTGGGCGCTGTTAAGGATGTCCACCTCCGAGTTCACGTCTTGGATGCGGTTGGCGATGATGTTCGGCCGATCGCCCAAGACCGTGGTGGGAACAGCTTGCTCTTGACCAAGCTTGACCAGGACCTTGGCGGTGGCCTGGTAGAGGTCTTCACGCAGTATGAATAAGTAGAACAACGCCGAAAAAATGGTGACCAGGAAAATCGTCAACAACCACCACTTGCGCTTGAAGACGATAAACATCAGATCGCGTAGCGATGTTTCAAGCCCAGAGGGATCCATCGATTAAATACCCCATGCTCTGTTAAGACCGGCGCCCGCCGACCGCGACCGGCCCGCCACCACTGTCCCTTGACTCGGCGGTCGTCTCTACTAGAAATTCTATCGCACCCGGTACCCGCGACGCCGCGAGCCCCCGCGTGCGATCAGTCACCCGTCCAGATTCGGCATCCAGGGCGTCTTGCCCAACTGGTACATCTGCTCTATTTCCTGCTGGTCTTTGTAGGTGTCCATCGATTTGAAAAAACCGTCGTGGCCGTACGCGTAAATCAGCTTGTGGTTGACCAAGCCAGGCAGCACGTGCTTCTCCAAGTTCGTCCCTTCCCAGTGATCAAACACCGCCTTGTCGAACACGAAAAAACCAGCGTTGATCCTGTAATCGCGTAGGACCGGCTTCTCTCTAAACGCGCCGACCCGCCCCTGGCCGTTCATCTCGATCGTGCCGTACTGCGAGACCAGCGGCACGCTCGTCACCGTCGCCAGCCCGTCATGCGCGTTGTGGAACTCAAGAAGCTTGTCGATCCGCACGTCAGACAACCCATCGACATAGGTGGCCATGAACTGGTCGTCGAGTTGATCGCTCAGGTTCTTGATCCGCCCGCCTGTGTCCGTGTCCTCACCCGTGTCGATAAACTGCACGTCCCAATCAAGCCGCTTCTTGTCGAAGTAATCTAAAATCACTTCCTTCCGGTACCCCAGCGACAGGATAAACCGGTTGTAGCCCTGCGCGGCGAAGATCTGCATCACGCGCACCAAGATGGGCTTGCCCGCCACGGGCATCATCGGCTTGGGCAGGTACTCGGTATAGGGGTACGCGCGGGTACCTTTTCCACCACAAAGAATCACGACTTGCATACGAAACCCTTCCTTCTCTCATCTCACCACGGTAAAAAATCTTCCGGTCTCTCCACAAACTGCTGCCTTGCTATCCGGACGGCGGGCTTCCGCCTCGAACGGCCCGCTTCAGAGCACACCCGGTGCCCGAGTTTCTTTCATCACGCGGCCGTACCGCCGACGCTAAACCAGACACCCCCCCGTTTAATTGCCGTCGGTGTCACCGAATATATACGTGACACTAAGATTCTTTGAGATCGGCACGAGCTTGTCGATGTACTCGTTAACAAACTGGTTGAGCTTGGCGATGCGCGACTTGGGCACAAAGACAATATCCCGTGAAGCCAACAACACGTCGCTGCCTTTGCGAGGCTCCGTCAGCCGCTCGTTGAGGTTGAGCACCATAAACCCCGGGGTCGCGTCCCCGTTGTCCCGCAACACCACGATGTTGCGAGGCTCAGCCGAGTCGGTGAACCCCCCCACTTCCATGATCGCCTGGAGCGCTGTCAGCGGGCCTCGCATCACCACCGACCTTGGCGTGCGAACCTCCCCGCCGACGTAGATCTTTTGCGGCGAGAAGCCCGTGACGATCACCGCCAACTCCGGGCGCCGCAGCCGCGCGGCGTACCGCTGGGTAAGCAACTCGCTAAGGTCAGCAGGCGTGCGGCCCGTGGCTTCGATCTCGCCGACGCCACGCAGCGCGATCTTGCCGTCAGGACGGATGGGGACTTCCTGGTCGTACTCCGAAGCGTACGTAAATTTTACTTCCAGCACATCACCAAACTGCAACCGGTAATCCGCGCCGGCTTCGGGCAAAGGCGACGGCTCTGTAATATCCGACGACGCCACATCGTCGCTGACAAACTCGGGGTTCCCCCCGGTCTCACAGCCCGACAAGCCAAGCGCCGCCAGCCCCAAGAGCCAAACAGCCGCGAGCCGTTTACACCGGCCGGCTTGAGCTAAAACATATTGTAAAAACAGACCTGTCATACGAATACCGGCTTACTGAAATAAAGTTCAATCCCCCCTCTGTCGAACCACGGATTCCCGGCATTGAAGGCATTTGCCGTATCGGCGCATCCCGCTCACACCGCCCGAAGTGCCGCTGTTGGCACAAACTTAATGATATAGGCCGGTTCGGAAGAATTCCACTTTCTTTATCCGCCCCGATTTGTACGCTGTGCGGCGGGTATTCGTAGCGGCATAGCGCCATGCTGCCGCTGCTCATGTGCACCCCAACCCCGTTTAAACCCTTTTCAGCGGTGTATATCAACACACACCACCATCCATACCCAAATTATATCGCCATCGCGTTGGAGATGAGAAATAAAAAACGGAAAAAGTGGTAAAATCCTCGGTTCGGCACATAGAATCACACGTTTTATGGGGGGAGCTTCGGCATCGCCTCGATACCGATAAACGTGCGATTATTCTTTGATTGACCTTGTAGCAGGCCCGGCCAGGCCCATGCGGCAGTTCGGCGCCCTCTGCTTAGCATCACGGAAACGACCGGTGCAGAACACAAAAAAGAGACGCGCCCTGATCACCGGCATCTCGGGTCAAGACGGCTCATACCTGGCGGAGCTGCTTCTCGAAAAGGGTTACGAAGTACACGGCCTGGTCCGCCGCGTGGCGATCGAAGACCCTAGGCACCGCATGTGGCGGATCAAGCACCTGCTGGGGGACATCGAGCTGCACTCCGTCTCATTCGAAAGCCACCCCAGCCTGTACAAAGCGATGAAACGGGTCCAGCCCGACGAGTGTTACCACCTCGCAGCCGAAAGCTTTGTCAGCTACGCCCTGGGCGACGAATTCGCGGCGTTGAACTCAAATATCAACGGCACGTACCACGTCCTGTCTTCGATCCAAGACGTCTGCCCTCAATGCCGCGTGTACTTCGCCGCGTCCAGTGAGATGTTCGGGGAAGCCAGAGAGGTGCCCCAAAACGAAGACACCCCCTTTTACCCGCGGTCGGCCTACGGCATCTCGAAAACCACGGGTTACCACCTCGCCCGGATCTACAGAGACACCTACGGGTTCCACATCACCTCGGGCATCCTCTTTAACCACGAATCGCCGCGGCGGGGCCACGAATTCGTCACACGGAAAATCACCCACCACGTCGCTCAAATCGTCACGGGAAAAGCCGACAAGCTGCCACTGGGCAACCTCGAGGCCAGGCGAGATTGGGGCCACGCCGCGGACTACGTCCGGGCCATGTGGCTGATGCTCCAACAGGATCAACCCACCGATTACGTGGTGGCTACCGGCCAGACACACTCGGTGCGCCAGTTCTGCGAACTCGCGTTCAGCGCCGCCGGCCTGGATTACCAAGACTACGTCGTCGCCGACCCAAGGTTCTTCCGCACAGCCGAAAAGAGAGAGCTCCGAGGCGACGCGTCAAAAATCCACCGCCTTCTGGGCTGGAAGCCAAGCTATCAATTCGAAGACATTGTTAAGGAGATGGTCCAGCACGACATCAAGACGGCTAAAGAAAACACGCCAAACCCAGCCTCTTAAGCGGATACCCGGAACACACCCAGCCCCACCCACGAAACGGCACGCCGGTGCCCGTTATGATGACCCAAACCGCAAACGGACCACCCCGACGCCAACACCAGGACTGCTCCATGAAGATCGCGATGTACTACCCGTGGGTTTACCTGAAAGCAGGCCCCGAACGCACCATGATCGAGCTGATCCGCCGCAGCCGCCACGACTGGACCATTTTCACAAGCCACTACGACCGGGAAGGCACCTTCCCCGAGTTCAAGCAGATGGACCTCGTCGAGCTAAAGCGGGTGTCCGTCAAGCGGCGGTACGGGGCTGTGATCAAAGCCGCCACACGCATCGCCTCGACCAAGCTCGACCTCGCCTCGTACGACGCGTTGGTCATCTCCTGCGACGGGCTGGGCAGCCTGATCAACTTCCGGAACGCGGCGAAACCGATCGCCTGCCTGTGCTTCACACCGCTGCGAGCGGTCTACGACGAAGCCTACCGTGAACGCCACCTGAAAAAATACCGCAGGCTAAAACCCTTGTGCCTGGCGTTTGAAGCCCTGTACCGCATGGTCGATCGCCCCGCCTGGAAACGCTACAGCCACGTCTTCTGCATCAGCGAAACGGTCAAAAAACGCGTGCTGCGAGGCCGACTCTGCAATCCCCAAGACATCAGCATCGCCTACCCCGGCATCGACGGCGACGAGATCGCCTACTGCGACACCCGCGAGCCGTTCTTTTTCCTGCCGGGACGTATCATGTGGACCAAGAACATCGAGTTGGGCGTCGAAGCCTTTCTGAAGTGCAAAGGCAGCGACACCAACGGACACAAACTGGTCATCGCGGGCATGGTCGACCACAAGAGCCAGCCATATTTCCAGCGGCTCCAGCAGATGGCAGGCGGCCGAAGCGACATCGATTTTGTCCAGGACCCCACCGACGACCAGATGCGCCAGCTCTACAAAACGTGCTACGCCACGCTCTTTACTGCTTTCAATGAAGACTGGGGGCTCACCCCGATTGAGGGCATGATGCGCGGCAAGCCTGTCATCGCGGTCAACCGCGGCGGGCCAACCGAGACCGTCGTCCACAATGAAACCGGCTTGCTGGCACCAGCCGACAGTGACGCTTTCTGCGACGCCATGACACAGCTCATCGCCGACCCCGACCGCGTTGAATCCATGGGCAAAAAAGCCGTCGAACGCGCAAAGCGGTTCACCTGGACAACGTTTGTTGACCACGTCGATTCTTGTTTGGATCAGATCGCCGCGGGAGTAGCCACCGGCGCATCGCCGGTTAAGTGAAGAACGCCCTTGCTACGAGCCTGGCGGTTTGAAGCAGGATGTACATGTCTCGCCCCATTGACCGGGAACGGGCGTAGTCTGTGTCATGCCGGATCCATTCGTGGAAACCCAAGTCGGTGTGCCCGTAGACCTGCCACGGGCCGGTCATCCCCGGCTTAACCGACAGACGCATGTCGCGCCACGCCGGGGCAAACCGCATCTCGTCCATCGTCAGTGGACGCGGCCCCACAAAGCTAAGCTCACCCTTAAGCACGTTGACAAGCTGGGGCAACTCGTCGATGCACGTTTTACGCAACACACGCCCGACGCGCGTAACGCGGGGGTCGTGCGTCATCTTGAACATGGGTCCGTCAACCTCGTTACGCGACATCAATTCCCGCTGCCGCTGCGGCGCGTCTTGGACCATGCTCCTGAATTTGAGCATGGTGAACGGGCGCCCGCCACGCCCACACCGCTTTTGCCGGAACAACACGGGGCCCGGCGAGTCGGCCTTGATCGCGATAGCCGCGACAGCCAGCAGCGGCAACGCCAACAGCAGGCCCAGCGATGAACCGACAATGTCAAACAACCGCTTGCATACCCGGTAACAAGCCCGGGCTAGGGCGCCGCGCGACGCCGACGTAAGCCGCCCGTTATCTGAAACAAACCGGGTGAAAGAGCTTGGGGCTGTGTCTGGCGTCAAACGTGGCGTCCCGCCTGGATCGCCCGACTCTAGCACAACCCCGGCGCTGAGCTTACGCCCCGGGGGAACCACAGACCGTGTACACAGGATGCTGCGGTCCACCCGCGCGCCCGCGGAGACACGGACGCCGGACCAAAGAATGCTGTCACTGATCGAAGCGCCGCTCATCACCGAGCAGCCGTCGCCGATCGACACGGGCCCCACAACCGAGGCGCCGGCCTCCACCCGGCAGTTCTCCCCCACAACGACCGGCCCGATCAACCGCGCCTTGGGTGACACGGTAGCGCTGCGGGCTACCCAAACACCTTGTGCAACTTCGTCGTAAGCCGATCGCCGTTGCTGGACGGGGCCGGGAAAGTTATCAAGTAGTAGATCGCGGTTCGTATCAAAATACTCCGTCAAGGTGGTAAATCTTCGGGCGCGCCCGGTCACGGAATACGCAAAAACCGGCACCCCGAGGCGGTGCAAAAGCGGGATCAACTGCTCTTTGAGATCGAAGTGCCCGTGTTGGGGGATCATCTCAAAAACCCGCGGATTGATGAAGTAAACACCCAGCGAAGACAGCACCGCCCGCCCCGGTTCGGGCGCGTATGGCACGCTGATACTCTCGACACGGCCGTCGCGGCTCTCGATCACCTGGTCACGGCTCTGACCGCTGTCAGCCGGCTGGACCAAAACCGTGATGCCCGCCCCTTGGTCGGTGTGAAACCGCTCGGCCTCTTGGAGGTCCAGATCGAGACCGACCACACCGCTGTCAATCAACAAAAAGCTTGAATCACCGACAAAATCCCGGCAATAACGCAGTGAGCCGGCGGTGCCTTGGGCGACCCGCTCTTGAAAAGTACGAAAACGCGGGACGGTGGTGAGTTCAGCGTCGAAAGCCGATCGCAGCCGGTCCGCACACGGATGAACAACACCGACGTCCATAACCCCGCACCTGCGAAGAAAACCAGCCTGGTGAAACAGCAACGGCACATTCGCCAAGGGGAAAAGAGACTTGGGGTGAGAATCCGTAATCGGCAGCAGTGCGCTGCCCGTGCCCCCCGCAAGGACCACCGCTTTTTGTGTGACGGTTAGAGAGTGACGACCACCGCCATGCCGACGGTGGTGTTCGGCCTGGGCCTCTTGTGGCAGTTGGATTTGTTCGATCGCTTCACACACCGAACACGACTTTGCGTGCACAAAACCGTCGGCGGAAAGCAACTCGACACCCTTGCGCCGAGGGTGGGTATCCGTGATGTTGTCCGTCTGGTACCGCAATCCTTCACCCGTTTTCCATCGCGATCCGCGGCATGGCCCGTAAAGACTTCGCCATCAGGCTTGAGTCGGGCTGTCGGCCACGTCCGTGGTGTCTATTGTGTACCCATGCCCAAAACAGGCATACATATCATAAGCCGATTATTAATAGATACCAGTTACAAATACCTATACACACCCTCACCCAATAAACATACTGACCACACTTCTCCCATTCTTGCTTAATTACGAATGCGTCAAGGGAGTGGCCCCGTCATAGATCGTAGATATCAATGACGTTGGATATCAACTCGCATGACAAAACCAGGCTCTTCTCCACTCACTGGCTTGTTATTAATGTAGTCTCGATCTCCGGCAAGTCAATAGTTTAATTCGTATCTATTTTGCACATCAGTGGTTCACAGATATTGTAGGCGGCACTTTGGTGTTTATTTCTGGATACAGTGAAAAAAATACCCTATGCGGATTAGCCTGCCCCCACGTCGGGCCAGATGAATATTCCGTTAACCGACTCACGGAATGGCGGAGCCGTGAGGTGTCACCAACAATTTTCGCTCCACAATCAAGCCGCCATTTTTCCCTGTTGAGGTATCGTGACGCTTATACGTCTTCTATATATAGAACGGGTCTAGTTGAGGGCTCACAGTTGACAACAATCAGAGTTACATTCAGATCAATCTTCCAGTCCAACCGACTATAATGTGGTGATGTATAACCAGATAGGCCGCCACACCATCCGTTCGTGGGCCGGTGCGCGCCAATCGGGCTTCAGACCGATCGTGTCGGTCTGCGCCGTGTTGGTTGTCGCTGTGGGCTGTCACCAGGACAAACCCACGCTAACGAACCCGATCCCCCTACCCGACACCTTTTCGCATAGCGGCACTGCGCCGGTTCAAGCCGTGTGGTGGGAAAGTTTTGACGACACCGGCCTGCATCGGGCCATAGCGATCGCCTTGGCGGATAATCTCGATCTGCGCGGCGTATGGGACCGTTTGTCCCAAGCCGAGGCCGTGGCGCGGCGCGAGGGGGCGGGCCGGTACCCGGGCGTGGATTTTGTGGCCGGGGCCGGGCGAACGGGCCAGCGGCTTAGCGGCAACACGTCTCACACCGGCAGCTTCCTCTTAGGACTCGCGGTGGAATACGAGGTCGATCTGTGGGGGCGGGTCCGTTCGGCACATGAAGCGGAGCGTTACAACGTGGCCGCCACGGAGTGGGACGTCCAAGCCGCGGCGCTGTCGCTCAGTGCCTCGGTCGCCACCGCGTGGTACCGCCTGGCCGAAGCATCCGCACAGGTCAATGTCCTAAGCGAACAGGCCCAAACGAATCGCGAATTGCTCGAACTCGTCACCGAGCGTTTCCGGCAGGGTCAGGTTCAGGCAGCCGATGTCTTGCGACAACGCCAGTTGCTCGAATCGACACAGGGGCTGCAATCGTTGGCCCAGCAGGACCGGGCGGTTTTGCAACACCAATTAGCGGTGCTGCTAGGCCGACCGCCGACCGATGAATTGAATATGCCCCAGCCCGCCCTTGTCCACGCAGCGCCGCTGCCGCGAACGGGTATCCCCGCGGAGTTGCTGCAGCGTCGCCCCGATGTGCAAAGCGCCCGGCTCGGTGTCCTGGCCACCGACCGACGCATGGCGACAGCCATACGCAACCAGTACCCGCGCATCAGCCTAGTCGGCGACCTGCAAACCGGCGGCAGCCACACACGCGATCTGTTCAACAATTGGCTTGCGAGCCTGGCGGCGAACCTTGTCCAACCGCTGTTTGACGCCGGCCGGCTCGCCTCCGAGGTCGATCGCCACCGGGCGTTGGTGTCCGAAGCGATCCATCAATACGGCCTGGCCATCCTGACCGCGTTGCGGGAAGTGGAAGACGCCCTATCCTCCGAGTCTTATCAGACGATCTACCTGTCCAGCTTGGACGAGCAACTCAAGACCGCTGACGGGGTCATCGAACGCACCCGCGCCAGCTACCTCAACGGCCAACTCGATTACCTGCGCGTACTCGACGCGGTCACCAGCCGCCAGAGCCTCGAACGCGAACACCTCCGCGCACGCTTGGTGTTGCTGGAGTTTCGTATCCAGTTACACCGTGCGCTGGCCGGCCCGATATCCATCAACCGGCCCGACTTGGCCACACTTGAAGAACCGATTGACGCACCGTGAATACCACCCCTTCAAAAACACCGTCCCCGGGAGTGCCCCCCGAAAGCAACGCCGATGACACCGCCTCGCGCGATGCGCCCCCTCAGCCGCCCCCGCGCCCTTTGATGCGGAGCCTGATCGCGGTCCTGCTGAAGGGCGTCTTGCCGTTGGTGATTCTCGCGGTAACGATCCTGGTTGCCCGGCTCATGATGGACACCGCGCCCCGCCCGCCCCGCCGGCCCGCCCAGCGCCACGCAAAACTGGTCGAGTTTTATGAAGCAACAGCCGCCACCCAGGCCATCACGGTTGAGGCCATGGGCACCGTCATGCCCGCCCGCCAGGTGGAACTAAAACCGCAAGTATCGGGGCCGCTCGTCTGGCTTGCGCCCCGTCTGATACCGGGTGCCTATTTCCGTCAAGGCGAACCGCTGCTGCGGATCGAGCCCCGCGACTATGAGCTAGCCACAACCCAGCGCGAACAAGACATTGGTGTGGCTGAGGCAGCGGTGGTCGAAGCCCGACGGCGTTTGGTTTTGGCAGAACGTGACTTGACCATGGAGATGGGCAGCCAGTCGGTGGCACAACGCGAGTACGACTTGCTCGGGGATCAGACCAGCGATCAAAACCGCGAATTGATCCTGCGGGAGCCCCAATTGCGAGCGGCCAAGGCCGAGGTGGAAGCCGCCCAGGCCGGGGTCAAATCAGCTCAAGCATCGCTACAAGCCTCGCACGCGAGGTTAGAGCAGGCGCGACTAGACCTGAAGCGAACCCACATCCTCGCCCCATTCAATGCCGCCGTGATGGAAAAACTTGTCGAACTAGGCGACACGGTCACCAACGGCACACCCCTGGTCAAGCTTGTCGGCACCGACGAGTTCTGGGTGGAGTTGGCGGTGGCGATGCGCGATCTGAAATGGATCGACGCGCCCGTTGAACCGGACCGGCTGGGCTCACCCGTGCGGCTTTATGACACGGCGGCTTGGGGCCGGGGCGTCTACCGGGAGGGCCGCGTGCTGATGCGGTTGCCCGGCGTGGACCCCAAAGGCCGGATGGCGCGCCTCCTCGTCACCGTCAAAAACCCCTTGGCGCTGGCGCAAGAAACCGCCAACACACCGCCGCTGCTGGCTGGCACCTACGTGCGAGCCGAAATCACAGGCGGTTCAACGGAAAACGCCGTCGTGATACCGCGTGAGCTGCTGCGGGATGATGACCACGTCTGGGTTATTTCACCCGACAGCACGCTGCAGATCCGCAGCGTCGAAGTGCTCTACCGCGGGCGTGACCGGATTATGATCACCGCCGGCCTCGATGCGGGTGAGAAGATCGTCACAACCGACCTTTCCGTCCCCGTCGAAGGGATGCCCCTCCGCACCGGGGCCGGCGACCCGGGCGACGGCGTTGCGGTCGGTTCTTCTGGGACAACGCCACCGGCAGCCAACGGGGGGCGGCCATGACACCGTCGCTACACGACGACGACCGGCGTGGCTTCATTGCGTGGATGGTTCACCACCGCGTCACGCCCAACATCCTCATGCTTGTGCTGATCGTCGGCGGGCTGATCACCAGCACACGCATTAAGCAAGAGGTGTTCCCCGAATTCGCACTCGACACAGTCACGGTAAACGTGCCCTACTCCGGTGCCAGCCCCGAAGAAGTTGAGCAGGGCATTATCCTAGCCATCGAAGAAGCGATCCGCGGGGTCGAAGGGATCGAGGAACTCCGCGCTACCGCGTCCGAGGGATACGGCACCGTGACCGCCGAGCTCCTGGAAGGCGCCGACCGCCAGAAGTCGTTCCAAGACATCAAACAGGCGATCGACCGGATCATCACCTTCCCCGCCGAGGCCGAGGAAGCGCAAGTCATACTGAATACCCGCCACAACGACGTGCTAGACATCGAACTATACGGCGACGTGAGCGAACGGGCCTTGTCCAACGCCGCGGAACACGTCCGCGACCGGCTGCTCCAGAGCGACCAGATTACGCAGATCGAACTGGACGGCGCCCGCGATTACGAAGTACACATCGAGGCACCGCATGAAAACCTCCGGCGGTACGGCCTAACGCTGGCCGATATCGCGACCAAGGTGCGTCAGTCGGCCCTGGAACTGCCCGGCGGAAAAATCGAGACCCGCAACGGGGAGGTCTTGTTGCGCGTCGCCGAGCGCCGGGACTGGGCCAGGCAATTCGGAAGCATCCCCATCATCGTCGCGGACGACGGGACGCTCGTCCGCCTTGAAGACATCGCCCAGGTCTACGAAGGGTTTGAAGACACCGACTACGAAAAGGCCTTCAACGGCATGCCAGCCATCGGGATCGACGTGTTCCGCGTCGGCGACCAAACGCCCATCAGCATCTCCGACGCCGCCAAGAAGTTGCTGCCGCAGATTGAAGCGGAACTGCCGCCTGGGATTAACCTCGTCCTGCGCCTCGACGACTCGGACATCTACCGCCAGCGGCTAGAACTGTTGCTTAAGAACGCTTTCATCGGGTTGGTGCTGGTCTTGCTTCTGCTGGGGCTGTTCCTCGAATTCAAGCTGGCGTTCTGGGTCACCATGGGCATCCCGATCTCGTTTCTCGGCGGGCTGCTGTTCCTGCCGATGGTCGGGGTGACGATCAACATGATCTCGATGTTCGCGTTTATAATCGCTTTGGGCATCGTGGTGGACGACGCGATCGTCGCCGGCGAGAACATCTACGAATACCGCCAGCGTGGGATGGGGCTGATAGAGGCAGCCATCCGCGGCGCCCGCGACATCGCCGTGCCCGTCATATTCGCGATCCTCACAAACGTGGTCGCGTTCTCGCCCCTGCTGTTCGTGCCGGGCTACATCGGTAAGACATGGAAAGTCATCCCACTGGTCGTCTGCACGGTGTTTTTGATTTCACTGTTCGAGGCGCTGTTTATCCTGCCCTGTCACCTGGCGCACATCAAAAGCGAGGGCCGCACGGCATTCACACGCGCGCTGCACCGCCGCCAGCAGGCGTTCAGCGAGCTGGTGCGGCGGTTCATTTACGGCGTGTACGGCCCTTTTCTCCACCGCTGCCTGCGCTACCGCCTGCTATCGGTCGCGATCGGCGTGGCAACGCTGATCCTCACACTTTCCTATGTCGCCTCCGGGCGGCTGGGTTTTATCCTCATGCCGCGGGTCGAATCCGATCGCTCCGTGGTCACGGCGACACTGCCGCTTGGTAGCCCAATCACAAGCGCCCGGCGGGTGTGCCAGGCCCTGATCGCCGCAGGGCAACGCGTTGTGGAGGCGCACGGCGGCGATCGGTTATCGACCGGGGTGTTTACGGAGATCGATAACAATATCGTCGAAGTCGTGTTTTACCTGACCGACCCGGACACCCGCCCGATTTCCACAATGGAGTTCACGCGGCTGTGGCGAGCCCAAACCCCACCCCAGCCCGACGCCTCTTCAATGCGATTCGAGTCCGACCGCGGGGGGCCGGGGTCGGGCGCCGCGCTGACCGTCGAGCTGAGTCACCGCAGCATCGACACACTCGACCACGCCGCCGCCTCGCTGGCTGACCGCCTGGCACAGTTCGCCGTGGTCAAAGACATCGACGAAGGGTACAGCCCCGGTAAGCGTCAACTGAGCTTCAAGATCACACCCGAAGGCGAGAGCCTCGGGCTGACCGCCGAAAGCCTAGCCAGCCAAATCCGTAACGCCTTCCAGGGCGCCCGCCCGATCCGCCAACAGCGAGGCCGCAACGAAGTCACCGTCAGGGTCCGCCTGCCCGAATCGCAGCGGGTCAACGCCTATGACCTTGAGCAGATGATTGTGCTGACACCCGACGGCGGCCACGCGCGGCTGATGGACGTCGCCTCCGTCGGGCACGGACGCGCGTTCACCACCATCGAACGCCGCGACGGGAGACGAATCCTGACCGTCACCGCCGATATCGATCCGATCGGTGAATCCGCCCGCGTCCAAACAGAGCTTGATACCGAAATTCTGCCGCAACTGGCGATGGAGATGCCAGGCCTAACCTACGGTTACGAAGGCAGGCAGGCGGCGTTCCAGGACAGCTTCCGCGCTCTGATTAACGGCTTCGGCATGGCGATGTTAATTATCTATGTCCTGCTAACCATCCCGTTCCGAAGCTACGTGGAGCCGCTGATCGTCATGCTCGCGATACCGTTCGGCTTTGTCGGCGCGGTGCTCGGCCATCTGCTGATGGGTTACAACCTCTCGATCATCAGCATCATGGGCATCGTGGCGCTGAGCGGCGTGGTGGTCAACGACTCGCTCGTGCTGATCGACTACACCAACCGATTGCGTCGTCAAGACCGGTTGACACCCGCCGACGCGATCCACCAAGCCGCCGTGCGGCGGTTCCGCCCAATTTTGCTCACCACGCTCACCACGTTCGGCGGCCTGGCGCCGATGATCTTCGAGACCTCCCGCCAGGCTCGGTTTATGATCCCCATGGCTATATCGTTAGGCTACGGCATTCTTTTTGCGACCTTTATCACGCTGCTGATCTTGCCGTGCCTGTACTTGTTGCTGAACGATGTGATGCGCGTCTTCCAGGCCCTCGGCGGCGCGATCGACGCACGGACCGCCGACGGTAGATACGACCTACCCCAAGAACAGATTTAGAAAATGAGGGGGCGCCCGGATTGCTTCCTGTTTTGACCAGAACGGTAGACGCACGCAAGCGAGCGGTTTACGACACGGGGCAGACCCGTCAATCGGCGCCCTGACACGGCTTCCTTCAAGATCGCGATAATCTGCTGCTCGCTATAGCACGTTGCATTTATAAATTTGATTGACTGGGTGGCACGGCTTGCTTGCAAGCCGTGAAATGCGGGTTCGCCATGTCAACGACCACCGAACATCCATCAAAGATAATCACGCCAGGTGCTCTAAACTTCATCCGTTTCATCGAGTTCTCCTTGAATCAACCTCTTGATCCGGAAAACTCTACTACAAAACGGTAATAATCTAGGGGATCAGGACACTTTTAGGGCAGCCCAGAAAAAAATACCCGCCAGCCAAAGATGCCAACGGGCGTCAAAAATCGGGGTGACAGGATTTGAACCTGCGGCCTCGTCGACCCGAACGACGCGCTCTGCCAAGCTGAGCTACACCCCGTCTCAAAGCAGACGGATGGGCATTCTATCTTATTAACCCACTTTAGCCACACACACCCGACCGGGGCGGCAAGCAAGCCTCAAACCCCGCCGACAACGCACAAGCCCAACACCTCGCCCCAGAGCCACTTGTATCTTTGCGTGCCGCTGGTCCGCCTAAGGTGGACCCACCAGCACGAAACGCCCCGCAACACGCTGTTGGAACCGACAAAAAGGGTGCGCGTGGCTCTAGGATTTGTGGCGGTGTCACACCGCTGAACAACGCGCATAAAAAAAGAGGCCCACGCGTGGCGCGTCGTGGGCCCCCGATTAGCCAGCACTAAGGCCGAGCTGTTTTCCTATGAAACTATTATAGACTCAATTCTTGTCCTGTCAGCAACCGGTAAGCCTCAAGATACTTCTCCAAAGTGTTGCGGACAATCTCGTCGGGCAGCGCCGGGCCGGGCGGCGTCTTGTCCCACTGTTTATTATCGACCAATCCTTGCAGATAGTTTCGTACATACTGCTTGTCGAAGCTAGGTTGATCGTGGCCGGGCTCGTACTGATCAGCAGGCCAGAAGCGCGAGCTGTCAGGCGTCAACGCCTCGTCAATTAAGATCGGCGATGCGTCCGCGTCATCTTGACCCAGCGGCAGGCCGAACTCGAACTTCGTGTCCGCCAGGATAATCCCCCGCTGCTGGGCGTAGTCGTGGGCCATCCGGTAGATCGCGATGCTCAGGTCGCGCAGCCGCGTCATCAAATCGCTGCCGGCAACCTCGCACGCCTGCTCAAAAGAAATATTCTCGTCGTGCCCCGTTTCCGCTTTCGTTGACGGCGTGAAGATCGGCTGGGGCAGTTTCTCACACTGCTTAAGCCCCTCCGGCAAGCTGATCCCACACACGGTCCGCGACCGCTTGTACTCCTTCCAACCCGACCCCGCCAAGTACCCCCGCACGACACACTCGATGGGCACAACCTTGGTCTTCCGCCCGACCATCACACGCCCCCCTAGCGGCTGACGCTGCTCATCGGACAAGCCGGGGATGTCAGCCGGATCGGTCGACCGTAAGTGGTGGCTAACCTCGGCGCCCAGCTTCTTAGCGATCATCTCAAACCAAAACCGGCTGATCTGCGTCAACACAATGCCCTTGCCCGGCACGCCGTTGGGCATCACCACATCAAACGCGCTGATCCGGTCGGTGGCAATAATAACCAACGCCGGCGTCCCATCGCCCAGCGTGGCGTCGTAGATATCACGTACCTTGCCCTGCCTGCGGTTCGCAAGCGGCAAGCCTGTCTCCATCACGGCCCCGGCGGCGGCTTCGATCATGCTTCGATCCTTTTGACTGCGATCAACTCTGATTTAAATGCCCGCATCATTCTAATGCCCGTCACACGCAGGGGCCCATTACACACACATTATATATCACATGCCTCGCGGTTTGAATAATTGACCGGCGGGTACACCACGCACCCCGTTTGCTAGCCCACAACGCGCTGCTACCATGCAAAAAGCCGTTAGCACCAGTCAGATGTTTCCGCTCGCGGCGTTGTGTTGACAAAAGGAACCACGCATTGCTCGAGAACCCGATTGCCGCATTAGCCAGTGTGATTGTGTTAGGCGTCGGCGCCCAGTGGCTTTCGTGGCGGCTCCGGTTCCCATCGATCTTGTTGCTGCTTGTCATCGGCGTGACCGCGGGGCCCATTACCGGCCTGCTGCACCCAGGCGACCTGTTCGGCGCGTCGCTGCTGCCCATTGTCTCGCTATCGGTCGGGTTGATCCTCTACGAAGGCGGCTTGAGCCTACGCCTCGATGAGCTATCAAAAGTCGGACGCGTTGTGCGCAACCTGCTGACCGTCGGCGTGGGGGTGGGTTGGGTGTTGTCGTCGCTGTTGGCCTGGCTGATCCTGGGCATGGAGCCCCCGCTGGCGATACTGCTGGGCGCGATCCTCGTGGTCACGGGCCCAACCGTGGTCGGACCGCTGCTGCAACTGATCCGCCCCGTCGGCCCGGTCGCGCCGATCCTCCGGTGGGAGGGCATCGCCATCGACCCGATCGGCGCGCTGCTGGCGGTCCTTGTCTTCGAGGTCATCTCATCAGGCGAAGGGCACAACCTGCTCACGCACAGCGGCATGGCCCTAGCGAAAACCATCGTGGTCGGCGGCGGGCTGGGGCTGTGCGCCGCGGGGCTACTCACACTGCTCTTGAAGCGGTACTGGGTCCCCGACGAGCTGCAAAACCCCGTCTCGCTCATGCTTGTTGTCGCGGCGTTCGGCGCGTCGCACATGATCCAAGAAGAATCGGGGCTACTCGCCACAACCGTGATGGGCATCGCCTTGGCGAACCAAAAATTCGTCACCGTCGAGCACATCATCGAATTCAAAGAAGACCTGCGCGTCCTGCTGATCGGCATGCTGTTTATCCTGCTCGGGGCGCACCTGAAACTCGAAGCTATCATGCGCGTCGGGCCGCCCACGGTGGCTTTTGTCGTGCTGCTGATCGTCGTGGTCAGGCCGCTGGCCGTGTGGGCGTCAACCCTGAGGTCCGACTTGCAGCGTCACGAGCGGCTGTTCCTGGCGTGGATGGCCCCGCGCGGGATCGTCGCGGCCGCGGTCTCCTCCGTCTTCGCCCTGCGGCTCGAACAAGCAGGGTACGAACAAGCCGGGGTGCTCGTGTCGTCCACTTTCGCGGTCATCCTGGGCACGGTGTCGGTGTACGGGCTCAGCGCGCCGTGGCTTGCCAGGAAACTCAAAGTGGCGGACCCCAACCCGCAGGGGCTGGTGATCGCCGGCGCGGACGTGTGGGCACGCGCCGTTGCCGAAGCGCTCAAGGGCCGCGGCCTGCGCGTCATCCTGATCGATACCAATTACAACCGCATCGCAGCAGCCCGTACCGTCGGTATCGAAACCTACCGTGGCAGCATCCTATCGGAGCACCTGCTAGACCGCTTAGACCTAGGCGGCACGGGCCGCTTCCTCGCGGCCACACCCAACGACGAGGTAAACACACTCGCCACACAGCGGTTCGCCCCCGTATTCGGCACCGCCAACGTCTACCGCCTGACACCCAATAAAAACTCGCCACGCAACGCCGACCAGCAAGACACCGCCCACAGCCGGCTGCTGTTCGACCCCGAAGCCACCTACCGCAACTTGCACGACCGCGTCGCCGCCGGGCACATCGTCAAGGCAACCCCCTTGACGGAAAAATTCGACTACACAGCCTTCCGCAACCTCTACGGCCCAACCGCCATCCCACTGTTCACCGTGGACGACAGCGGCAAGCTCTCGGTCATCACAACGGACAATACCGCCGAGCCCAAGCCCGGCCAAACCATCGTGAGCCTGGTCGAAGAGCGGGAGTCTGAAAAGGAATAACCGACCACGGCAGCCGCCGAACGCGGGTGAAGCTTTTATTGCCCCGTGTGCCCGAAGCCGCCCTCGCCGCGACCCGTGTCGGGCAGTTCCTGCACTTCCTGCCACTGCGTGTGGGGCACCGGCTTAATCACCATCTGAGCGATACGCATGCCCCGCGTCACCTCGAACGCCTCTTTCCCCAGGTTGATCAACGGCACCTTCACCTCACCGCGGTAGTCGGCGTCGATCGTGCCGGGTGTGTTGGGCATGGAGACGCCGAACTTGGCCGCCAGGCCAGACCGCGGGCGAATCTGGGCCTCGTAACCCACAGGCACCGCCATCGCGAACCCGCAAGGCACCAGCACGATCGCACCGGGCTCGATCACCACCGAAGCTTCGCTGGGCACACCCGCGTGCAGATCCATCCCCGCCGCGTGCTGCGATTGGTATGTAGGCAACGGCAAATCACCCTGCCCCGGCAGCCGCCTGATCGGCACCGTAATCGTTTCTTGATAGGTCAATGGTGTAGACATGCCGTCCATCATACCCCCCCTGCCCCAGATATGGCTAACCAATTGTCAATGTAACCCTTACAACCGATAAAAAAATGCGGTAACCAGCGGCCATAACCTCGCTTGGGCCAAAACCTAAGCGGAAAAGTAGACCCCACCCCCCCGCATTGTCGATACCGATTCAAGCAAATGGAGGCTCGACCCATGCGACGAACAGGCTGGTTATGGCTCACAGCGATCCTCGTGGTCTTCGCCGCGGCGGGTTGCAACATGATGAAGGGGCTAGGCAAAGACATCCACGACAGCGCCGACTCTGTCCAAAAAGCGCTCGAATACGAGATGGGCGCTAACAAGGATTGGTAGATCACAGGCGATCTGTATTGGCCCGCTACGAAGCGGACACGACTTACTAAACTCAAGCCCCCGGATCGCTGCCCCATACGCCGCTGCTATGCTAGCGTGTATGAAGATTGTCGTCGCCACGTCCAACCCGCACAAAATCGACGAGATCAAAGCTGTCTGGTACCGCTTGATTAGCCAGCGGGACGCGCACAACTTTCAACTCATCGGCCTAAGCGACATCGACCCCGGGTCAACGATCCCGGAACCGCTTGAAGACCAAGACACCTTCGAAGCCAACGCACTGTTGAAAGCCAGGTACTACGCCGCAGCCACCGGCCAGGTGTGCCTCGCCGACGACAGCGGGCTGGAGGTCGACGCGCTGGGCGGGCAACCCGGCGTGAGAAGCGCGCGGTACGCGGGCGTCACAGGCCCACGCCCGGTCGTCGACCAAGCCAACAACAAACGGCTGCTTGAGCAACTCCAAGACGTGCCGGCCCAGCAGCGCGCCGCACGGTTTGTGTGTGCCATGGCTTTGGAGACGCCAAAGCCATTACAGAACGACTCCCCCTCGCCACCATACCGCCCACAAATACTTCATCAATCAGATATTACGGCGCATACGCCCATCATCGTCCGAGGCGCCGTCGAGGGTAAAATCATCGGCCCCGGCGAGCGAGCACGTGGGCACAATGGCTTCGGATACGACCCGCTGTTCTTCGTGCCCCACCTAGGCAAGACCACGGCCGAACTCTCACCGCAAGAAAAAAACGCCATCAGCCACCGCGGTCAGGCCGCCAGGCTGATGTGGAACAAGATCGAACAGCTCGCTGTGAAATAAAAAGGAAGCGGCGGTCAAAAAACCGCCGCTTCCACGTCAGTGATCGGGTGCCCGCTTAAGAGCACGCATGTCAAACTAAGTTGTATGCCGTCTAGTCGCCCGTAAAGGATGGCCACTAATTTCTTACCTCACCGCGCGGTTTATCCCAGTAGCGACAGCACACTCTGCGGGTTGGCATTGGCGATGCCCAGTGTTTGAGTCGCCGCGTTCACCAGGATCTGCGACCGCGTCAACTCAGCTGTCTCAGCCGCGAAATCCGTGTCGCGGATCACGCTCTCGGCGGCGCTGGTGTTCTCAAACGCCACGCCCAACGCCCGGATCGTCGAGCCGATCACGTTCTTCTGGAACGCGCCCAACCGCCCTCGGAGCGTGGAAATCTGGTTGATCGACCTATCGACGATCTTCTGGGCTTCCTCTAAGTTGCCGTCCACCAAATTTCGGGCATTACCCGAGCCCAAATCGTCCAAGAACCCGATCGTCAATGCCCCTAAGTGGCGCGACGCCACGTTCTCAACACCGATGCTAACCTGATTGGAAATATCAACTTGTGGCCCGAGCATAAACTTGGCGCCGCCGCCTTCAATGGTAAACGCGTTAAACGTGGCCAGCGTCTGAGCGCCGGTGTTGTCCAACTCAATACTCAGGTCAATAAAGTCTGTATTCACCTTGGCGACCTTGCCGTCGGAGGTTGCGTTGATCGCGTTAATGATCGCCTGCACGTCCTGCCCGATATCACGCGCCGCGTTGGTGGCGCCCACAAACGTCGTGTTGATCGTTGTGTTGGCTGTGTTTTCATCGGTTGACGACAGGTTATAGATACCCGCTGTGGCGCCGGCACCCGACGTGGCGTCGTTAACACCACCGTCGCTGACCACCTTGACCGACACAAAATTCCGAGAGCCGAATTCCGTGCTCTTGAGCACCAACCCGGTGTTGTTGCTGCTGGCGGTGGCCGAGACGCCGGTCGTCGCCTTGAACGTGTTGATCTGGGTCGCCGCGTCGGCCAGCGATGTGCCCGACGCGAACGTGAACTCACGGGAACCGATTGTCCCGGCGACTTCCAGCACCAAGCGGTTCGCCGCCGCTGACAGGTTGACCGTCGCGGCACCCAGCGACAGGTAAAAACCTCCGTGCTGAGCCGAGTTCGTCACCGAAATCTGCACGGTACGTGTCTGCCCGAACTCGAGCTTCGCCGCGTTCACGGTGAACTCGTCCACGTTGGTGTGCTGGTTATTAATATTGAAGTCGAACGTCCCGTTGAGCAGCTTAGCGCCTTGGAAGCTTGTGGTGTTGGCGATCCGGTCGATCGTCTGGAGGATCGAGTCGACCTGGAGCTGGTTCGCCTCTCGCTCCGCGCGGCTCTGGCCGGCGTCGTTGGCCGTCCCTGTCACCAAGTGCTGCAACTCGAGGAGCATCACGTTGATTTCCTGGAGCCCGCCTTCGGCGATGTTGATCACCTGGTCGGCGCGTTCGGCGTTGCTGATCGCCGCGTCGATGGAGACCTTCTCCGACCTGAGGTTTTCGCTGGCAATCAACCCAGCCGGGTTGTCCGCCCCTCGGTTGATCGACAAGCCCGTGCTCAGCCGCTCCAGCGACCTGACAAGGTCTTTGTTGTTTTGCCCTAAGATCCGCTGGGCTAATATTGAAGATACGTTTGTGTTGATACGACTCATGGCAGTAAGTCCTTCGTGAACGCTGCTACTGGGACCTTGCTTTGATCACTGAAACGTTTGAGGCGTCCTGCCACTTCCGACGGTTCCGATCCAATTTATCTTCTCTGAGTCGCGGGCACGGGCGTGTCTTCTCAAGCCCGTTGGCCGGCGCCGCTGCGAGCGGCCGTGACCCAGTTCGTTATTGGGCACTAGTCAATTCGGAGGATCGAGGCCCGAAAAATCACTTTGTATTGGACCCTTGTTTATCGGACACTCACTTATAGGACGCACCCACCGCCGGGGGGGGCACGCAGGCCTGCACCCAACCTGATGAGTAACCCCTTAAATTGTGAATGTTGAAGACCGAAAATTTGACGCCGGACGCCTGATGCAAGTCCCTAAAACAACACGCCTTATACCCTAAAAAGCGGGTGGTTTTGCCCGTCATAAACGCGGCGGGAGGATGGGCTGACTGAACACCCCTCCAATAAAAGAAGCGGCGGCCGTTTGGCCGCCGCTTCCGCATCAGTGATCGGATGTTCGCGTGGATGCGAACATACGTTAGGTTGGCTAGTTCTTAGCCGAGTAGTGACAACACGCTCTGCGGGTTGGCGTTGGCGATGCCTAACGACTGGGTCGCGGCGTTCACCAAGATCTGAGAACGTGTCAATTCGGCTGTCTCAGACGCGAAGTCCGTATCGCGGATCGAGCTCTCAGCTGCACTGGTGTTCTCAAACGCCACACCCAGTGCTCGGATCGTCGAACCAACCACGTTCTTCTGGAACGCACCCAGGCGGCCACGGAGGCTCGAAACCTGATTGATGGCGTTGTCGACGATAATCTGAGCCTCTTCCAGGTTGCCGTCCACCAAGTTCCGGGCGCTGCCCGAAGCCAGGTCATCCAAGAAGCCCGCGGCGAGGTCGCCTAGGTTCCTGGCAGCGACGTTCTCAACGCCGATGCTCACCTGGTTGGAGATGTTCACCTCCGGCCCAAGCATGAACTTGGCACCGCCGCTCTGGATAGTGAAGGCGTTGAACGAGGCCAGCGTCTGTGCACCGGTTGTATCCAGGTTGATACTCAGGTCCAGGAAGTCGGTGTTGACCCTGGCGGTGGTGCCGTCAGACGTGGCGTTGATCGCGTTGATAATTGCCGAAACGTCTTGACCGACGTCACGCACCGGGTTGGTCGCGGCTGCGAACGTGGTATTGATCGTCGTGTTAGCGGTGTTCTCATCGGTTGACGACAAGACGTGGATACCCGCTGTGGCACCGGCACCTGAAGTCGCGTCGTTGATGCCGCCGTCGCTGACAACCTTGACCGACACGAACTGTTGAGACCCGAACTCGGTGCTCTTGAGCACCAGGCCCGTGCCACTGGTGGAGGCCGAGACACCTGTGATCGACTTGAAGGTGTTGATCTGTGTTGCCGCCTCTGTCAGCGTCGTGCCTGACGAGAAGCTGAATTCGCGTGAGCCTTCCGCGCCGGCGATTTCCAGCACCAACCGGTTGGCCACGGCCGACAAGTTGATGTTGTTCGCACCGGCGGAAAGAAACACACCCGCGTGCTGGGCGGACCCGGTGACGGAGACCTGGACGGTCCGCGTCTCGCCGAAGCCCAGCTTGGCGGCGTTGATGTTGAACTCGTTGACGTTGGCGTGCTGACCGGTGACGTTGAAGTCAAACGAACCGTTGAGCAGCTTCGTGCCTTGGAAGTTCGTGGTGTTGGCGATACGGTCGATCGTCTGAAGGATCGAGTCGACCTGGAGCTGGTTGGCTTCCCGTTCCTCGCGACTGAGCCCCGCGTCGTTCGCGGTGCTGGTCACCAGGTTCTGGAGTTCCAGCAACATGGTGTTAATCTCCTGGAGTCCGCCCTCGGCGATGTTCACCACTTGGTCGGCGCGTTCGGCGTTGTCGATCGCCGCGTCGATGGAGACTTTTTCCGATCTGAGGTTTTCGCTGGCAATCAGACCCGCCGGGTTGTCCCCGCCGCGGTTGATCGCCAGACCCGTGCTCAGCCGCTCGAGCGATGTGACGAGCGACTTGTTGTTCTGGCCCAGGATTCGCTGAGCCAGCAATGACGATACGTTTGTGTTAATACGGCTCATGGTAGTTGGTCCTCCGTGAACGCTTGCCTTTGTTTGTTTGGTTCACTTGGGTGCGTTGGCATCATGCCGGCTGACTGCTTCTCCATTCCCGAAAGTATCTGCACAGGGCCGCTCGACCGGGGCGGACGCTCGACGCGTTCAGCCCCCTTTCGATTCGGTGCTGGCGGGTCTCGCCCCAGCGCCTCCATGTCGTAGCCACCTTCTGACAACCCAGGCCCTGAGAAACCTGTGAACTCAAACCGCGATGCGGTTGTGTTGCCCACGCTCGGCTGCCCGGCGGCTAATTTGTTCTGCGATGCCAGTTGCATCTTGTGATCTCCTGGGCGCGTTTTTCGCCCGTCTGACCGCTTGCATCGGCACAAACGGTACACCCCTTAAGCTCGCCACATTCAGAATGCGCAGAAAAAGCAGAATGATCGCCTTAGCCGCCACCAGCGGTACGGACAAAACGATCGCTAGCCACTGAACATCAGGAACTTACGGCACAGACGGCCAACCGGACGCGGCATCGCGCGATCGGTTAACCATTGCAGAGAAAGATGTTAAAACAAAAAAGCGGCGGCCGTTAAGGCCGCCGCTGCGTGGGTGGGTGTGTAACTTAAATTATTGGAACCGCTTTGCGATTCGCAAGTCTAATGAATCGGGCTTAACCGAGCAGGCCCAAAACGTTCTGCGATGAGTTATTCGACAGGCTCAACGCGCTGCTTGCCGCCTGCACAAGAATCTGTGACCGCGTCAACTCGGCGGTCTCTTTCGCAAAATCCGTATCCCGGATCAAACTTTCAGCAGCGGAGGTGTTCTCAAACGCGATGTTGAGCGACCGTATCGTCGACTGAATCACGTTGCCCTGGAACGCACCGAGGCGGCCTCTGATCTTAGAGACTTGGTCGATGGCTTCACCAACAACCTGCTGAGCACCGTCGACGTTATTGGAATTAATAATCGACAGGCTCCCGCCCGTGCCCACGTCGTTGAGGAAACCTAAGGCCACGTTGCCCAAGTTACGCGCGGCTACGTTTGGCAAGCCCAAGCGGATCTGGTTGGCAAGGGTCACGTCGGTGCCCAGGTTGAACTTGGCTCCACCCCCGGTGATCGTCAAGGCGTTCAGGTTACCGGGCGTTGTGCCAGCCGTTGAATTGACCGTAATTTTGATATCCAACGCGTCGTTGGACACGCTGACTTCCAGGCCCTTTCCTCGGGCAGCCGAGCCGTTGACCGACGCACCAATATCTTGCCCCGCGTCACGAATCACGCTGTTGGCAGCTACAAAAGTAGAATTGACCGTCGTGTTGGCCGTACTCTCATCGGTGGACGTTAGGTCGTAGATACCTGCGGTGGCGCCGGCGCCTGCAGTGGCGTCGTTGATGCCTCCATCCGTGAGCACCGATACCGAAACAAACTGATCAGACCCGAACTCGTCACTCTTGACCACCAAACCCGTGCCGCTGATTGAAGCAGACACACCGGTAGCCGTCTTGAAAGCATTGATCGAGTCCCTCGCGGCTGCCAGTGTCGTGCCGGACCCGAACGTAAACTGACGCGTGCCTTTCGAACCGGCCAGCTCAATCGAAAAACTGTTCCCCGCAGCCGACAGGTTGATGTTATTCGCGGCGAATGACAGCAAAAACCCGCCGTGCTGAGCCGATTGAGTGATGATAACGTTCACGTCCAAGTTCACGTTGTCAGCGAACTTGGCGGCGTTGATCTCAAAGTCGCTAACGCTGGTGCTGACGCTGCTGGTGTTGAAGTCAAATCCACCGTTAAGCAGCTTCAAGCCGTTGAACGTCGTCACCGCGGCGATCCGGTCGATCGTGGATAGGATCTGGTCCACCTGCTGCTGGTTGGCTTCCTTTTCGTCGGAGCTCAAACCGGCGTCGTTGCCGTTCTGGCTCACCAGACTCTGAGCCTCAAGCAAGAGGTTGCTGATCTCAACCAAGCCGCCTTCGGCGATGTTGACGATCTGGTCGGCACGCTCAGAGTTGCCGATCGCCGCGGTCAGTCGGGACTTCTCTTGCCGCAGCCGCTCGCTGACGATCAGCCCGGCCGGGTCGTCACCCCCTCGGTTGATCCGCAGACCGGTGCTCAGCCGCTCAAGCGACTTCGACAGCAACTGGTTGTTCTGCCCAAGCACGCGCTGGGCAATCAGGGACGTGATGTTGGAGTTGATGCGACTCATGGGGTGTTTCTCCTGCTCCTAAGACCGCCGACTCTCGGCGTCTGATGTAATTCAAATCCTCTATCTCAAACCTGCCCAACGCTCCGATCTATGCTCTCTGCGTGCCGCGTCATCGAATCGCCTTGATCCGGATACGCCCGCACGCAGCTAATCGCCCTCAAAGTCCTATAATGCCGATTTTCTCGGACGCTTCGCATGACCCTTCCCGTTCCTACAGGCTTGCGATTGTGTTTCTTCATTGCCCAGCGCCTATTCACCGCAGCCAGGATTCACGGTCCGATTTCCTATGACCGTTGCATCTGGCCCCAGTGTGATCGGGCGGGATCTTTACGGAAATGACTCAACCGTTAGCCAAGACCCTAAATTCAATACAAACATGGCGTTAAAGACGTGACGCCCATTACAAAAGTTCCATCTATCTCAACCGATTTTAACTGACCTCAGCGACACAAAACCTGCGATGTGCTTAGGGCGCCCAGCCGGTATCGACGACAACAAACGCGCAAAGCGTCACAACCCGCCCCTGAAAGGAAGAAGCGTTTTCTCCGTTAACCTATCCTGTTACAGGCAGTAAAGGCGGGAATAACCGCGGCGTTGTTATAGGCCGTTATGCAACAATCCGCCGTCTTGCAGCCCACGACGCACCCGCCTGATGGGCTGGCGCCCATTAAAATGCACGAATTAAAGCGAACTCCGCACGCCGACCCGTCACGCCACGGGGCCTGGGCCTACCCCCGGCTCATCTATATTGACGCCGTCTTGTCCCGACGCATGGTCTTGACGTGTTTGCCCGGGGTCAACCTCTCGCAGGTAGGCCACCGTCCTGTCCAACTCCCGCTTCATGTGGCGGATCCGTAGCAGCGACTTGACGCGTGTAATCAGCTCTAACTTGTTGACAGGCTTCGATAGGAAATCGTCGATGCCGCACTCCACCCCACGCTCGATATCGCCAAGCTCATTCAACGCCGTGACCATGATCACGGGTATGGACCTTGTGTAGGGGTCCTCCTTGATCTTGCGGCAAACCTCAAACCCGCTCATGCGGGGCATCATGACGTCGAGAAGAATAAGGTCCGGTAACGGGTTGGACCGGTTTTCGAACAGCTTCATGGCCTCAATACCATCCCGCGCGGTCACGGTTTGGCATGGCAGCACTTCCAGATACGCCTGGAGCAATTCCACGTTCTGTGCGTTGTCATCAACGATCAGAATGGTCGCCCCCTCTAACTCGCGGTCCTGCGCACCCGGATCCTGCCCGGCTACAGGCTGCCCCGTCGGTACGGCGTCTTGATTACTCATTGGCGTTACCCTGTAAAATCTTGTTCAGTTTGGACCGTAACACGGTCAGCGCCGGCTCTCGCGTATCAACTAGGCGGCGGCGCAATGCCCTCAAGTCCTTCGGCTCATCCACGTCGTGCCACCGCCTCAAAACCGCCATCCGCAGGCCGGCATTCTTCGCGGCACACCGTGTTTGATGGTACACGGCCCGTGTCCCCCAGTCGATCCCAGTCAACACCTTCGGAACGAAAGCCCTGGCGGCCAGCGTCCAGTACCCGCCATCCGTTACCGGGCCCACCGCCAAATCCGCGTGCCCCAGCGCCCCCGCGACCGAGCCCAGTGCCTCAGCCGGCACATCGGGGCTATCCGTCCCTAAAAACACCGCCGGCCCGCCACCGACAGCCCGCCACACACGGGTCAGCCGCTGACCGAGGTCGCCCCCCCCCTGCTCGATACACTGCCACAGGCGACACGGATTAGGTGGAGCAGACACAACACGACCACCCGGCACACGACCCCCCTCTAACGGGTTCGTCGCCAAGTAATAACGAACGCCACCAGATGGCGCGATCCACATTGAGGCACGCTCCAACACGCACGCGAGCATCGCCGCGTGAATGCGCGCTGCCGCGACCGGGGTCAACGGACCGATAAGCCGCGTCTTGACCAGACCCGGAACCGCAGGCTTCGACATCACAATGACACTGACTGGTTCCACGGGTATGACTCGCGTCTACACACAGTCACCCCGGCATAACGATACCGCCGGATTGGCCGTGTGTGATCAATCAGGCTTGCCTACTCCGAGCATCTGCTCATAGATCGCTTGATACGCACCGTGCATGCGATGCTGCGTGAAGCACTCGTGCAACCGCTCACGCCCCGCACGCCCCATGCGCCCGCGAAGGTCTTCGTCCCGCAACAGCCGGACCAAGTTTTGCGATAGCTTTTCGGGGTCCGCGCGTGGCGACAGCAAACCCGTCTGACCCTCCACCACAATCTCGCTGTTGCCGCCGACGTCCGTCGTGGCAATCGCAAGCCCCGCAGCCATCGCTTCGAGCAGCGTCACGGAGATCCCCTCGCTAAGGCTGCTGAGTATGAACGCATCGGCGCCGGCCATCAGATTCGGGATGTCCTGACGCACGCCTAAAAACCGGGTGTTACCCGACACACCCAGCCGCTGGGCCAACCCTTCCATCTCCTGAAGACGATCACCGTCGCCAGCCATGACCAGCACTGCATTGGGAACCTCCCGGACAACACCAGCTAAAGCGCGTATGGCGGTGGCGTGGTCTTTTACCGGGTGAAACCTGGCGACCTGCAAAATCACAGGCTGATCGTCGGCAACCCCCCACTCGCCGCGCACCGCCGCTCGGGCCGTGGGCGTACACGCCTGTTCAAATATTTGAGGGTCGATCCCGTTGTGAACCACCTCGATCCGGCCCGAGCCGATCCCTTCATGATCGATCAACGCCTGTTTCACAAACTGGCCCACAGCCGTCACGCGGTCAGCCCGACGCAGCAAGAACCGGTTGGCGATCACCCGCTTAGTTCGCCGGTGGTCGGGGTAGTGGCGGCCGTGTTCGGTAAACAGGACCGGCGGCGTAGCCCGCAGCCCACGCGCCGTGGCGGCGTAGAAAAAAGGCGTGTATTGGTGGGCGTGAAGCAGGTCGATCCCGTGTTGTTCGACACACCGACGCAGCCGCCCGGCTACCGACCAATCAACACCCGGGCGGCGACGAAGGTCTTCAACCGCAAAACCCTCTTCAGATAGCTGACGACCAAGCGGACCCACTTCATCCAGACACAGGTACACAAACCGATACCGGTCTTGGAGCCGCCGCCCCAACGCCGCTGCCAAAACCTCCGCGCCGGCCAGATACAAGCGGTGCAGCACATGGGCGATTGTGGGACGCTGGGCGTGTGGCATGGCGGTAGTCTAGCCGCTCGACGCGATGTGTGGACACCGCGCAGCCTAGGCTACCGAAAAATAAGATAATCAGAGACGGTGTTTGGTTTGATACAGGCGTAGCCACGCCGCTCAAGCCCGACGAAAACCCCGGCACGGCTCACGCCGTCGTGACTTCGCCGTATGGGTCAGGCAGCGAAACCTGCTCCATTTCCGGCAACTGGCCGGGCAGCTCAACCTTGTGCGACGCTTCGATCCGGTACACGTACGCGGTCGTGCACATCCCCAACATCGCGATAAGGTAGCCAACCTCCACGGACTCCATGCCGATGAACGTGCTGCAAACAAGCAACCCGCCTAAAGACAAACACGTGACGTGCCCGTAGTACCGCGGCCACACGAGCTTTTTCGCCGTTGCCGTACGCGTCATAAAGTAGGCGTTGATGATCGACCCCAAGTAAAAAATAATCAGCCCGAACATCCCCGCAAACCCGTAATCCGCGCCGGTCTGCAGGAAAAGATTATGCACACTTTTGTTCCGCGACAACCCGTAGTATTGGCTAATGAGGTTGAAGTTGCGCGCCCCAACACCCATCGGGTGGTCCTTCATACACCGCCACGCGGCGGACCAAGTATCGAACCGGCTCGCTGCTGAAGCGTCGCGATCCTCCGCATCAACAAAGATACTCCAGAACTCGTCTCGGACCTCGGCCCCCGCAAAGTTAAACGCCAGAATAGCGAACATACCAGCCAGCAAGAGCGTCAGTCCTTTGCGGGGGAGTTGGAACAACGCGATAAAAATGATCCCAAAAAATACAATCGCCAGCCCAAGCTGACCGCCACGGGAGAAAGAAAACAAAATAACGTGCATCAGCAGCAAAGCCATGAAGAAGCAAAGCCCCCGGACCCACTGCCGCTTGGCTAACACGCCCAAGAAGAACGCCGGGGCGATCCCCGTCACCATGATCATCGCCACGCCGTTGTTGTCGATCCCGCCGAAGCCGTTCCAGTACACGCGGTTCCAACCGTCGAAGTAGTATTGGCTGTTAAACACCCACGCCAAGTACCCAAGCGATAACAAAATCACCCACGCGAACGTGCGGATCTCCTTCTCGCTACGGACAAGCGAGATGGTGGCCAATATCATGATCCCGACAGTCAACTGAGGGTACAGGAAGTGCCACGCGCGCGGCGCGGAGATGGCCGTAAAGCGCCACGTAAACACACCCGCAAACAAGTACAACGCCAAGCCGAACACCGGTAGCCAAACACCTCGCAAACCCGACCACTCGCCGAAGCCTTTGAAAACCCACCCGATCAATACCGTCAACGCCAGGTAAAAGCTGTATCGCTCGGTCGGCCAATCCGACCAGAACCACAGCATGGTCGGGCGCAAGATCGAAAAGCAGTAATAGACCATCAACCCGTAGTACGGGTTCATCCAACCGTAGACCACACCGGTCACAGCCAAGATATTGGTAAATAGCCAGCCGGATTCCATTGTCGCAGCGCCTCACCCAGCAGACCGCTTCAGCAAGCCGTCTGTTAACAGCCGAACTTTACGCCTGTTATACCTCTTCGACCAGTTGGCAGATACGGTGTACAACTTTAGGCCAATCAAACTCTAAAGCGTGCTCTTGACCGGCTTTGCCCAACCGCTGCCGCAAAGCCGTGTCCTCCAAAAGCTTCCCGAGTGACCCAGTCACCGCCTGGGCGTCCGTGCCGTCGACCACCAGGCCGGTCTTCTGATCGATCACCGCCTCGGCCTGGCCTCCGACCATACCCGCCAGCGTGGGCTTGCCACACGCGCCGGCCTCCAAAAAAACCATGCCGAACCCTTCCACGTCCGTCCCGTCTTGAATCGCGGGCATCGCGAACACATCGCACCCGCCGTACATCGCCAGCTTCGTCGGCGTGTCCACCGCGCCCGCAAAGACCACCCGGTCGGCCACACCCAGCTTTGCAGCCTGGTCGCGCAGCGCCTGCGTCTGCCGCCCCTGACCCGCGATGACATAAACCAGTTGTGGGAACTTCTCCCCAAGCCCCGCGACCGCAGCGATCACCGCCGCGTGGTTCTTCCGCGGGTCGAGCCTGCCGAGCGTCAGCACCACCATCTTATCCTTGTAACCCTGCTGGGCCCGCCACTTCAACCCCTTCTCCGCCACACCGTCAAACTCGGATATCTCCACACCGGGGTTGACCACCCGGACCTTGTCAGGGTCGATGTGTTCTTTCAGTACGGCCGCGGTGTATTGGCTGTTCGCGATCATCAGGTCAATCGCTTTGTGGGCCCGGTGCATCAAGAAACGCAACTGCCGGCTTGAGCAGCAGGCTGTTACTTCCTCGCCGTGCGCGTAGCACACGATCTTGACACGATCGCCGTACAGCTTGCGCAGCGGAAGCAGGCTTACCACCTCCGGCACCGCGTGCGTGCAGTGGACACGGATGGCTTTGTGCTTGCGGATGCGCTCGTATACCGCCTTGGTCATGCGCGCGTACCGCAATACCCGCTTCGGGCTCTCCATACCCCAGTCGTTGATGAATATCTTCCTGCGGTCCATCAGCAGGTTCGCGTCCGTCACATGGTCACGCCCGTTCGGCGGGGGGGGCACATCGGGAAACTCGGGCGTGTTCGGCGGGTCCGCGTAATAGTCGTGCGTGATCACCTCGATCGGACGCGGCCAGCGGCGGTAAGCCTCGTACATCCAACGGATCGACCCGCCAGGCTCGGGCAGAAACTTCTGGCTTAGAAGAATGTCTGTGTGCCGATTCGCCAAAGTTTCGCCTTCCTGCGGGCCTGCATCAAGCCATCTCAGTGTCTACAACGCGCCGATAGGTTTCTATCAGCCGCCGCTGGTACGCCGCGGGTGAAAACAATTGCCGCGTCCGCTCATGCGCAGCCTTGCCGAACCTCGCCATGGTATCGCCCTCGTATGCTTTCTTCAGCGCCTGGGCCCATGCCTCGACCGTCGGCTCGACGAGATACCCGCTAATGCCGTGATCGATCGTTTCGGTGAAACCGCCCAAGCGGTTCGCGAAAGCGGGAAGGCTGAACCTTGCCGCCTCAAGCGGCACCAGCCCAAGCGGCTCGATGCGCGACGGGCAGACCACCGCCGTCACCCGACGGTAGAGCTGCGACACGTCATCCAAAAACCCTAGCCACGTAACCCGCTGGGCAACGCCACAACGCTGGGCCAATTCCTCTAATTGCTTTTGGTACGACCCGCCCGTCTGCTTGTCTTCACCCGCCACCAGCAAACGAGGCCGCTCACCCTCGGGCAACCGCCCCATCGCTTCAATCACCAGGTCCAACCCCTTGGACTCAATGAGCTGCCCGGCGAAGCCCAGCGTGGCCGGCTCAACCGCCACGCGTGTCGTATCAAACGCCTCGCCGTCCATGGCTGGCCAGTCCACCCCGTCGTGCAACACCTCAACATGCGCCGACCGAAGCGCGGTGCCCGACGTGTCGCCCAATTGGGCACGCACCCACTGGCTGATACACACCACACACTCCGCACCACAACGCGCCCACCAAGCCGCGTCCTCCGCCGTGATCACCCAGCGGACATGGATAACACGCGGAATCTTCAGCCGCTCGCCGAGTTGGCTCATGGCCTGACAACTGGGGATGTCGTTGGCGTGCAGCACGTCCGGCTCGAAACCACGGATCGTCCGGTACAGCCGCCGCACCGACCACGCCCACATCAGCGGGTTGTACTGGCTCCGCTTGGGCAGCGGCACGTGCATCACGGGGATGCCCAACTCCCTGGCCTGGTCCACCAGCTCCGTGTGGTGACCCAGCACCAACCCCGGCTCAACACGCCCACGGTCCAGGTGCCTCAACATCGACATCAACGCCCGCTCGGCGCCGCTGATAAACGGCGCACGCGCGACGTACAAAACCCGCAAGGGGCGCGACGAGTTTGAGCAGTTCATGATCAAGCTAGCCCCTCCCCACAAGCCGATCCAAGCCGTCCTTGAGGCGATACACCCAAGCGGGACGCGACGACTTGCGACCCAACGCCTCAAACCGCTCGTCCGACACCCCAAGCTCAGTGGCTAATTCACAAAACCCCTTCACCGTCTTGAAATCACGCTGCCAGAACGCGGACTCCGCCCGACCGAACAGGAAACCCGCCGCGCGACGCCTGGCCTCGGCTTCGTCAATGCCGAACTCACCCCCGTACCGCTGCACAAAGTCGATCTGCACGCGACAGTGAAAACCGTAAGCACGACGCAGATTGCCCATCGCCCCGTGGCCGCCGTGCAGACGGTAAAGCGTCAGCGGCTCAGGCAAGTACACGTACGTGCCCAGCCGCGCGATGCGCAGCAACAAGTCGTAGTCCTGCGCATTAGTCCAACGGGGATCGAACGGCAATCCGTGCGACTCTGCGGCGGCGGCTCGCTCGATAGCTGACCGCCTTGTCAGCACACTGGAAAAGATCACGAGGTCTTCGTGTAGCAACGCGTCCACGCACCGCCCCACGCACGGGTTGTCCAACCGGTTGGGGCCGTCGTCGCGGTAGTTGTCCTGCTCGTCCACATACCGGAAAGACGTGTGGACCAGCACGGTGCCCGAATCACGCTCAATCGCATCAAGCTGGTCTTCTAACTTCCGGGGCACCCAGTAGTCGTCGCTGTCCAGAAACGCCACATACGGCGCGGTGGTCTGGGCGATACCGGTGTTGCGCGCGGTCACAACGCCCTGCTTGTCGAGCTGGATATACCGGATCGCCACTTTGCCCGCCGGGTCGCCGTGTTGCTTTAGGTAAGGCTCAATCGCCTGCGCGGTGTTGTCCGTGGACCCGTCGTCGATCACCACCGCTTCGATCCGCGCGGGCGTGGTCTGCGCAACCACGCTGTCCAACGCCGCCGGTAGCAACGCCGCGCGGTTGTACGTCGGGATAATGACAGCGACCTGGGGTTGGCTCATGACAGAATATCTCAACAACCCCGCCTCACGGGTATACAGTATCGCGCCACGCACGTGTACGCTCACCGCTTCAACGCGTGCCAGAGCTTGGAAAGATTAAACAGCGCGGTGAACTGCCCCGTAAACGCCAAGCCCGCGTCGCGCTTCAGCACACCCGCCGCCCACCACCCGACCCCTTTAAAAAGCTGCTCAACCGCCACGCGGTACAGCCACCGCGGCGTGCGACCCCGCAGCTGACCCGCCGCAGCGTGCTCCCGACGCAGCATGTCCACGCCCACCCGCCCCTGCCACCAAGCAAACGCACGCGCGTGTTTCAGCGTCACCCGCTGCGGCGGCACCGGGTGCTCCAATGCCGCGTCGGCTGCGTACCAACCCTTACCGCCCGACCGCGAGATCGCCTTGATCATCCAGCTATCTTCGCCGCCGCCCCGCTTCTTGCCCTGGTGGCCAAGCGTCACATCAAACAGCCCCTCACGCTTGATCGCCTCCACGCGAAGCCCCAAGTTACACGTATAAAACGGCGGGTCCGCAGCCGGGTCCCACGCGCGCGGCTCGCGACCCACGTCGTACCGCACCACCGAGTCGCCCAGCATCGGGCAGCGGTCGATGTCGAACCACGCCGGCTGCTCCACCGTCCACACCGGCTCGATACGCCCGCCCCAAAAATCACAATCGTTGTGTTGGCGCACCGCATTGACCATCGCGCACAGCCAACCCCGGTCGAACTGCACGTCGTCATCCGCGAACAAAATAATCGGCGACCGTGTCTCGCCCACCGCCCGGTTCCGCGCCCGCGCAATGCCCACCTCCGGCTCAGCCACGTACCGGATATCCAGCTTGCCCTTGAACCCCTCCACGATCACCCGCACCTGATCATCGCATGCGTTATCAACCACCAGCACCTCCCACGCCGCGTCCGGCCGATCCACCGCCGCCAATGACGCCAGCGTCTCCGGAAGCAGGTCGGCGCGGTTGTACGTGCAGATCGCTACGGTAAAATCGCTCACTTTTTCGCCCCGCTCGAACCCACGCGGTCCTTCCACCGGATCAGCCAATCCGGCACCATCGCCCGCCGCCGCCAATCTCGGATCTCACCGCTGTCGATCTGTTCCTCACGCGCGTAAGCCAGCAACTGCCGAAACTCTTTCAGCCGCCGCCGCCAATACAGGCTGCCGAGCTTGACCGCCACGTGCTTCGCCAACGCAGCCTCCACCTTGTGAAGCCCGATCCGCTTGCCGATATCCGGGTGCGCCGCAAAGAACTTCCGCACCGCGCGGTGGTGATACCCGATCTGGTCCACTTGGCTGGCGCTCATCTGCTTGGGGTGGATGCGGTAGTGGAACAGGTGCTCGGGCACAAACGCGAACGTGCCCACCGCGCTTAGCCGGAAGTACATGTCAATATCACACGCCTGTTTGAACGACTCGTCGTACCCCCCGATCCGCTCCAGCGCCTCGCGTCGCACCATAATCGACGGGTGGCCGATGCTCGTCGGCTCCAGCAGCGCCTCCGTGCACCAACCCGTCCGCCTAGCCGGCGCGTCAAGGTCTTTTTCTTCAACCCGCCCGTCTGGGAAGTGGTGCACCACGCCCGTGTGCACCATCACACACTCGGGCCCCGCCTGTTGGGCCGCCGCCAGCTGCTTCTGCAGCTTCGTCGCGTCCCACCAATCGTCCGTGTCGAGCATGGCCACCCACGCTCCCTTCGCCTGGCCGATGCCCGTGTTCCGGGCACACGGCTCACCCCCGTTCGCCTGCTGGATCAGCCGTATCTCAAAGTCTTCGTGACGCTTGGCGTAGTCACGCACCGCCTCGGCGCTGTTATCGGACGACCCGTCGTCCACCACGATAATCTCCAACACGCGGTGCGTCTGCGCCAACGCGCTGTCCAACGCCTCGGGCAGGTACGGCATGCCGTTGTAGCACGGCATCAGCACGCTGACGGTATTATCAGGCCTATCGGGCATAGCTCTGTGTACCAGCGAACAGGATCGGTTCAATATACTAATCTAACGGCACCGCTGGGCTTATCGGTTGGATAGGTGGGACGTGTTGGCTTGCATTCTTGGATCAGTCGATACCATCCACCACCACGCCCAGCGGATCATAAAGGGCACGCCCTTGGAATTACTGGTTGTTATCTCGCACCCCGGCCAAGCGATACGCCCCGTTGAATCCATCGCCGCCGACTTGGCGCGCCTCTACGACAAAGCCTACGCCTCAACCGCCACCAAGCACACCCTCGCCCTGCCACACGCCACCGTCGTGCTGCTCAAGTGGGAAGAAGACCGCCTGGGCTGGTCAAGCTGGCACAAAGACGAACACGGCACACTCGCCACCGCTGGCCTGCCCCTGCTGTGCTGCCCACCCGACAGCCCAAGCGCCATGCTCACGCCTGCCAAGCTGTCACAACTCGTGCGCGATCCCGGGCAATCCGCCGAGCTAGGCTTCTGCGGCGGGTACTTCGTCGCCGCACACGCCGACCCGCAAGGCGTCATCCAACTCGTCACCAATTACCTCGCCGAAGTGCCCCTGTACCGCGCCGCCAAAGACGGCCTAACCGTCTGGTCCAACAAAGCCGCCGCAGCCGCCCTGCTCGCCGGCGTCGAGCAACGGCTTAGCCACCAAGCCGCCTCCGAGTTCATCATCCTGTCACACTGCCTCGAAAACCGTTCGCTCTGGCATGGCGTCGAACTCGAGCCCCCCGCCACACGCATCACCATCAGCCAAGCGGGCCACCAATCGCAACCCTATATCAACCTGCCCGCCGCCTACTTCGCCCACCAGCAGCCCAAAGACCAAGCCGCAGCACAAACCGTCCAAGCCATGGGCCCGCTCATCGAAGCCATGCGCGACAGCGGCGATGAAATCCGCGTCCACCTCACCGGCGGGCAAGACAGCCGCGCCGTGTCGGCCATGTGCCGCCACTACGGCTTCCGGCCCCTGTGCATCACACACGGCACGCCCAACGAAGAAGTACCAAGCGCCAAACGCCTCACCAAATTCCTGGGCTTGCCCTACCGCACCGTTGACGGCCATGTGCCCCCGCTCGAAACATTCATGAGCCACACCCAGCCCTGCGCCTGGCAGTGTGACGGGCTGATGTCGTTGAAATACCTTGCCGGACGGTACGACTTGCCCTACATCCGAGACGAAGGCTACCTCCCCGTGGAAGGCCTGGGCGGCGAATACGGACGCGCATACTACTTCGGCACCGACGCCTCCAACGCCGCCGTCACCGCCGGACGGCTCGACCCCGTGTTCGGCAAAGCCCTTTCCGACCGCAAGCGGTGGTGGCCCAACGGCGAGTCCTTTGAACAAACCCGACACACCATCGAATTACTGCTAACACAAGCCCAAGACAACGGCCTATCACCCCACCAAACCACCACCTGGTTCTACGTCAACCAAAAGATGCGTCGCTGGGCCACCGCCCGCCGCAACGTAGGCTGGACCTGGGTCGTCGACCCGCTTCAGATGCCCTGCTGGACATACCGCGGCATGTCAGCTCCCCCCCAAGACAAACGAGACGACGAGCTGATCCGCGCGGCCATCGAAGCCGCCTGGCCCGGCACCACCGCCGTGCCCACGGTGCCCCAACTGGCCTACGCCGCCAGACGAAGACGCATCGCGTCAAACCGCATCGTCCGAACCGCCATGAAGTGGTACGACCGCGCCCTGCGCCCCGCCGAACCCGTATCGTGGCAGACGCAAACCCTCATTTCGATGCGCAAAACGTTCTCAAACTTAATTGAAGATATGGGCCAATACATCGACCCCGTCATCCCCGCGCGCCACGCCGACACACTCCTCGACCAAGAGCCTTGGTCCTACGACCAAACAGAGATGTACTGGCACACACTCACCGTGGCCAATTGGTGCAAAGCCTTCTTGCATAGCCCGCCCCCGATACAGCCCTGCCACGCCAAAACAGACGCCGTTCCACAAAGGTAACCCCATGACGCCTCAGCGGGATACCTTCCCGATCAATGTGGTGATCTGCACGCAGGGCCGCTGCTCGCTGATGCAACGAACCCTCGACAGCCTCGCCGCCGTCGAAAGGCCCACCGGCTTCGAAAAAGTCTGGGTGGTCGAAAACGGCTCCGACTGCGGCACGCGCCTCACCTGCGAACAAGCCAAAACCCGTCTACCCCTCCAATACATCCACCTCGATCAACCCGGCAAGAGCAGAGCGATCCAACACGCGCTCGACCAGATCACCCGTGGCTTGGTCGTCTTCACCGACGACGACGTGCGCGTCAATCCAACCTTTTTAACCGCCTACGCCCACGCCGCCGCCACGCACGGGCCCGACGCCTTCTACGGCGGCCCCCTGTGCATCGACTATGAAAAGTCACCCGCGCCCTGGCTGCTATCCCACTTGCCGCCCTCCGTCACCGGCTGGCAAATGGACGACCCCAACGCCGCCATCACAAAAGCAGCATTCCTCGGCGCCAACTACGGCGCGTTCATCGAACGGATCAACAGCGTCGGCGGGTTCATGGCCCACCTGGGCATCGGCTCACAGGGCAACCCCGTCGGCGAAGAGTTTGAGATCCAGGACCGCCTGCTCGCCGATGGGGCCAAGGGCGTGTACATCCCCGACGCCAAAGTCTGGCACTATGTGCCCCGCGAACGCTCCACACCCAAATGGACGCTACGCCGACACGAACGCATCTGGTTTACCTCCGCATTGACCGACACCAGCCACAACGAAAAACCCTGGCTCTGGAACGCGCCACGCTGGATGTGGCGAAGGCTGCTGGCCCTGTGGGTCAAAGCGACCGCCGCGCAGCTCATACCCAACCCACAAAAACGATTCCAAAACCAGATGCTGTATTATCAGTGGCGAGGCACGCTGCGTGGCGTGCAACTGCGACACAAGCGACAAGCAACACAGAGCCCGCAAAACCATGGCTGACGTCTCGGTCATCATCCCCTGCTACAACGGCGAGCGCTTCATCCGCCACACGATCGAGTCGGTGCTGCGTCAGACCGACCCGCCGCGTCAGACCATCGTGATCGACGACGGCTCAACCGACCGCAGCGCCGCGATCGTCGAGCAATTAGCCGCCTCCTCGGGCGGCGCCGTCGAACTGGTGCGCCAAGCCAACAGCGGCGAGTCCCGCGCCCGCAACATCGGCATCGACCGGGCAACCTGCGCGTTCGTCGCGTTCCTCGACGCCGACGACCTCTGGCTACCCGAAAAGACCGCCAAGCAATTACAAGCCCTCGAAAACCAACCCGACGCCGTCGCCGTGCACACACGCGTGTTCAACTTCCAAGACAGCCTGGACGACCACGGTCGAGCCGAAACCGAGCAAACCAAAGACGACCCCAGCGTCGAAGACCTGATCTCCTACCACTACATCTCGCCGTCTACGCTGGTCGTGCGCAAAGACGCGATGACCAAAAATGGGCTTCGCTTCGAAGAGGCGGTCCGCCACAGCGAGGACATGCTCTTCATGGCCGACGTGCGCCTCGCCGGCCCCATGCGTCTGGTGGATGAAACCCTCGTCGCCAAGCGCACCCACGCCGGCCAACAAACCAAAAACCCCTGGCACACGATCTACTCGCTCGAAAGCCGCGTCGCCTGGTGCCGGAAACGCGCAAACGCCCTAGGTGACGAGCTGTTCAACAAGCTCGACCGCGAACTCGGCCAAAAAATGATCGACACGCTCGAAGACCGCTACTGGCGGCGCCAAGTCCAGGGCTTCGCCGACGCCCGCCGCCGCACCGCAGGGCTTTTCCCCGACCTCGTTGCCCGGAACACGCTGATCAACCGCCGCATCTACCCCCGGTGGGTCTACCGCCTGCGAGACGCGCTGCGGCCCAGCCGTAGGTAGCCCAAAAAACGTATCCAAAACCACGCGATTGCGATATGATGCGACAGCGACCCGTGCTGTCTCTGGGAAAGTTGAGCACCACCACCCGTGACCACACAATCAACACAAGCCAAACAACGCCCCGCCACGAAAAACATCGTGGTCGCAGGCTACGGCCCGGTCGGGCGCGTCGTCACCGAGGCACTCGAAGCCTGCGGCACACCCGTCACCATCATCGAGCTCAATGAAAACACCTGCGACAAACAGCAGACCCTCGGTAAGCGCATCGTGTACGGCGACGCGGCTGACCCCAGCGTGCTACAACGCGCCGGCGTGGACAAAGCCGACACACTCATCCTGACCATCCCCGACGAGCAAGCCTCGCTCCGCGCCTGCAAGGCCGCACGGGAAATGACACCGAACCTATTCATCGTCGCTCGCACCAACCACCCCAGCGCCGCCATGCAAGCCACCAACGCCGGCGCCAACCAAGTCATCGTCGAAGAACTCGTCACCGCCCAAGCCATGCAGCAAGCCGTCATGTCCCACCTCCATGGCGACCGCACCAACGACTAGCACCGCCTCGCCCCCCATTCAAACGCGGCTAGCTGTTATCCGGAATCGCGCCCGGCCGCTACAGCCCACCACCCACGCAACCGATACAAACCCAACGGTGCCGCGCGCACACGGATTATCGGAGCGACACACGCAATGTCAGCGATACTCGCCACAACCTCGCAACTGCTCGTTCACGCCCAGAACACCGCGGCGCCCCACACCCAAGCCGATGCGCCCAACGGGCTGCCCGCGCAGACCAACCCCGACGCGGACCAGACCCAGCGCGGGCCCGACGCCGACGTGGATATCTCCAGCCAAGCAACCGAAGCCTCAAAAAGCGAAGGTGAACACACCACCACCGGCGGCGACACGCAAACCAAAGACCAAGACAAAGACCAACCCGAGTCCAAAGAATCAAAAACGCCCGAAGCCCAATCCACCACGGGCCGGGAACTGAACGAAGACGAAAAGAAACAACTCGATGAACTGAAGCAGCGTGACCAAGAGGTCCGCCGCCATGAGCAGGCGCACAAAGCCGCCGCTGGCCAACACGCCCAAGGCGGGCCAACCTACTCCTACCAAAAAGGCCCCGACGGGCGGCAGTACGCCGTGGGCGGCGAGGTCCAGATCGACACCAGCCCCGTGCCCGACGACCCCCAAGCCACGATCCAGAAGATGCAAGCCGTCCGCCAAGCGGCGCTGGCACCAGCCGAGCCCTCCTCCCAAGACCGGTCCGTGGCCGCCCAGGCCTCCCGCGCCGAGCAGCAGGCTCGGCGCGAACTGAGCGAACTGAGATCAGAAGAAGCCCGCCAGCTTGGCCAAGGCACTGAGGCCGTTTCGAGCGAACAGACAGAAGGCGAATCAAGCCAAGAAGCAGACTCTACCTCCTCTAAGGCCCCTTCCGACACCGGCGAAACACCTTCATTTGACGTAACCTCAGCAATATCAGCCGCTTCGGCAGCGTCTCAAACCACCTTCATCCCTCAATCCGGGCGGCTTTTAGACGCCCTGGCCTAACACCAAGCCAAACGCCAATACTTAAATCTGGAAAACGCTTTACCACGGTCGTTTGCGGCCCTTAACTGCCTGTTTTACCTAACCGGCTTTACCTATCTTACCGACCCCGCACATGGGGCTACTTTCTCCATTCAATATGAGTACGGGGTTGCCCCACCTAGGCCCTGAAATCGACAATTCAATTAGAAACGCAAGCGTCTGAAAAGGCGGGGGGACCGAGGGAGAAAGTTAGGAGCGTGAAACATGCCTCTGAGAATCCCAACAAAATCAGCCATGACCGGGATGAAACTAGCAGAGCCTTTTACCTTCCGAGGGCGTGAACTCCTACCTATCAATAAAACCCTAACCAAGGCCGAGGCCGACAAGCTCCACGAACAGTACGCCGGCTGCTATATAAAAGTCCGCGACCCCATCCTCGACCGGGCCATCGGGTTTGAAGACACCTCCGACTCACACGAAGTCGCCTTCTACGCCCAAGACAAAATCATCGCCAGCATGTCAAAAATCGAAAAACGCGTCGCCGCCGGCGAGCCCATGGACGACGCCATGTACGACGACATCGAAGCCACCGTCAAACACCTTGTCGGATACCTACACGACCACCCGGTCTCCTTGGCTGTCCTCTACAGAGACACCGACATCGACAACTACTTAAGCGTGCACGCCGCCAACGTGTTCTACCTGAGCGTGCTCATGGCCCTGACCTTCCGCTCACAGACAGCCTTGTCCTGCCCGCTGCCCACGTCGCGCGTCTCACCGCGGGGTTTATCCTCACTGCTCGACGCCGACCTGCTACCCCTGGGCATGGGCGCTGCCCTTTGCGACGTGGGCATGGTCCCCATCCGCCACCTGTTCAACACCGCCAGCAAGCTGCCCGTCAAGCACTGGCTGATGCTGTCCCGTCACCCCATGGCCGGTCTCCAACTGCTGCCTAGGTGGCTGGCACCCACCACCAAAATCCTGATCAAGACCCACCACGAAAACTTCGACGGCAGCGGCTACCCCGACGGCGTGCCGGGCGACAAACAGCACGTGTTCACCCGCATCGTGCGTATCGCGGACGCATACTCGGCCGCAACCTCAAACAAGGTCTACGCAGACGCCGGCTCACCCGTGCGCGTCCTGTGGGAAATGGCAAACGGCCCCTGCCAGCGGTTCTTCGACCCCGTGCTCGTCAGAACCCTCGCTAGCCTGATACAGCCGTTCCCCATCGGCTCGCTCGTGCGTCTCACCGACGGGCGCACCGCCGTCGTCACCAACCACAACCGCACCAACCCATTTGAGCCAACAGTCGTAGTCGCGTTCGACGAAATCGGCCGCCACCTCACCGCCAACCGCCTCGAAGGGCCCATCACGCTCGACGAGACGTCCGGCCTGGGCATCGCGTCCTACGAGGATGAGGACCTCTCATACCTCTACGGCACAACAAGGTGGGAGTGGCCCTCAACCCTGACCCACGACGCAGCCGACCACCACTACAACCGGTCGAGCCTGTTCGAGGCGGCCTACCCTTAAACCGCGACGGTCACGCAGACGGATCGTGCCACGGGTTCGCAAAGACCAGCTCAGCCTGATCGGCGGCGATCCACCCCGTCCGCCCGTCGTCGAGACGCACGCGCAACCACCCGCCCCGTTGCTCAATCAATCTAAACGGCGTGCCCTCCGCTAGCCCCCGCTCGTATTTAAGCGCAAAGCCGTCGCCGCCCCCGTTGCGGATATAGGCGTCACCCGTCACCACGACGCCTCGATCCTCGCCACCCGGCCCAACCCAATCCAAACCGACCGAACTAGCGCACAACACAACGACCACCGCAGCCGAAACAACGGTGTAACGCAACCAGGATCGGTTAACGTAAAAAGCCGCAGCCAAACCAAGCCATAAAACGCACCACGCCCCCACCCCAATCCACAACCGCCCGCCCACCGTCACGATACGGTTCCAATCCAAGATCGCCTGCCACCAAGCGGGATTACCCGCAGCCGCCGGATCAAGCTTTGACCGGGCAAACGCGAGATTAGCCGCAACGTGCCTGTCGCCCGGATCAAGCCGCAACGCGCGTTGGTAGTTGGCGATGGCGCTTCCCAGTTGGCCGCTGTGCAAACACGCGTTGCCAAGATTGAAATACAACTTGCTGTTGCGCACGCCCTGGCCCACGAGCAAGCGGTACTTGTCCGCGGCTTGGCCGAACAAAGCCTTGGCGTCCGGCGACCGATCGACTACAGCTTGCACGCCACGGTCAAACGCCGTCTGGGCTTCTTGAAGGACCTGCGTCTGCTGGCTAGTTGACAATTCGAGCACCGCGGCGCGAGCACCAACTGCGAGCACCGCCACAACGAACAGCGTTAGCAACCCCGGTGTGGTTAGCGCCGCGAACAGCCGCCAACGGGCGTTCCGTGGTGCACCCCCACCCGCGCGGTATGGCCCGGCGGTCAACCCCTCCGTGCAAACCCTTGTGTGGTTACAGCAGTTCATTTACCCCTTCCACGATCGCCGGTGAAGCTGATCAATGCACGCCCGACTGGTGGCGGATAGCTGGGCGGTGTCCTCCGTGGCCAAGCCGCCATAACAGGCTTGTTCGCAACGCGCCAGCAGCCGGTCGAATTCCTCGACACCGATCTGAGCCCCGTGTTCGCGCAGCGTGGCTACGGCTTCCTCACGGGTAAGCGTGCCCGGCGGCAGGCCCGTCCGGTCCGCCACATAGCCCAACAACGCCGTGGACACCTGCGACGGGTCGCGCGCGTGTTTGATGGCTTGCTTGGCGTTGCGAGCGGCCCTGTTCACCCGCGAGGCTGACCCGTCACCGCGAAAACGAACGCGATTCAAAAACAACACGCCACAAACCACAGGAGGAACCAACAACCCCAGTCCAACCACCCAGACACTGGGCGGGCGTTGAGACACCAGCAAGCCCGGGCCCGTGTCATTCGCATAAAGCGTCGGACCAACGTGTGACGGCTGAGCCCCCTCCGGCCGGGGCGAAGACGCCGCACCCGCAGCGCTAACGATCGAATCCAGCGCCAGCGTGTCAGCGGGCGCGACCGTGATCGGGATCGGCTGACTCTTCACTGTCACGAACCGCTCCTGCGATGGGTCAAAAAAAGTGAACGGGATCGGCGGAATCTTGGTGACCCGTTCGTTTTGTGGGCGGATGCTGATTGTGAAAATTTTCACGTCGTCCCGCACCACACCCGCCAGCGGCTCCGCGGGCACCTTGAAATCACGCGTCAGCGTCTCTAGCTCCGCGAGCAACGGCGCCTGGACCAAATCAAGCGGCCCGTCGCCGCGGATCGTCAGGTGCAGCGTGATCGGATCACCTGCTTGCACCTTTGTGGGCACAGCCTCGGCCTGAACCTCGTACCGCCCGACCGCGCCCCGGTAGTCTTCGGGACGCCCCTCGGTAGGCACGGGCTTCACCTCGATCGGCTCCACCGCCGCGTCCGCCACGATCGGACGCACACCCTGCAACGATAACCCACCACGGGAGAAGAACATGTCACGCGTCCGCGCAAGCCCCGTCGGGTACGCCACCACCACCTGCACGTCACCCGTCTCAACGCGCCCGGGCTTTTGCGGGTAAACCGTGGTTGAGATTTCGTAAAGGTAGTAGCTACGCTGCACGCCCCGCTCATCGGCTCGCAACACCTCTCCACCCTCGGGCTGCCGGCGGCTCTGGGCCAACTCTTCGAGACGCTTCTGGAAAACGCCCCACCGGCTCTGCTCGCCGGCGACCAGGCTCCACATATCCGAAGGCGACAGGCGCACGCTGTGCTCGGTGTCCGTGTACGGCTTGACCCATATTTTGAGCGTCAGCGTGATCGGCTGACCCACGTAGATATAAGGCCGCTGCCCGGCGACGTGGGCGAACAGCAAGTCGCCCGTATCGCTTTTATTGGCGACAAATTCGATCGGCTTGGTCTGGAGGGCTTGCCCGTCCGCCTTGACCGTAACGGCGGGGATGTGAAAGGCGCCTTCGCGGCGCGGGGTGATCTGCCATGCGTAGGTGACGGAACTGTTATAAGTCGCTCGGCCGTTGACGATGACGGTCTGCGACTGCCTGCTGGGCACGCCGGCGGCTTGCACGTCCGCCCCAGCGATGTCGGGAAAAGTCGGCGGCTCGTGGTCCTCGGCGTTACGCACCGCCAGGTAAGCCGTGACCGGCATCCCCACGTAGGCTTCACGAGCGCTAAGCGACAGCTCGACCTCAGCGGCTATAACAACGCTTGCCTGCAATGCAGCCAGACACGCCCCGATCATCAAGGCGGCGGCCATTGAAAAAGTTGACTTGAAGAGTCGCATCATGGCTATTCTTCCACACCCATAACAACAAGGCTACCAATCACGATCAACGGGCGCCCGCCCGCGGCCCGACTGTTGCCGCTGTTGGAGCCGACGCTGCAGGTCGCGGTCGCGGATCGCTTGGAGCATCTTCTGGGCTTCCTGTTCGGTCATGACCCTGACCTGGCTAGCGTCGTTTTCACCTTCGCTTTGGCCACCCGGGACCATTTGTGATGCGTCTTGCCCCTTGCCCGCCTGCGCGTCTTGGCCGGCCTGTTGCTGGGGCTGCGCATCTTGGCCAACGGGTTGCTGTTGTGACGGCGAATCTTGCCCGTCGGGCTGCGGTTGATCACCAGATTGTCCCCCCTGCGACGGGTCCGACGATGCGCTTGGGGTTTGCTTGTCTTGCTCATCGTTACCCGGCTCACGCCCTTGCCGCTGTTGGTCTTCACGCTGCTCGTCAGATTGAGTGTCTGGCTGCCCATCTTGGCCGGGTTCGGATTGTTGGCCTTGCCGGTCTTGCCCCTGCTCACCATCCTGCTGTTGTTGCTTCTGCTGCTGTGCTTGTTCACGCCCAAGACGATCAATCAAGGTATTCGCTAATTCAGCATTCGCCCGCGCGTCGGCGTCTTGCGGATTAACCGCCAGAGCGCCGCGGTAATGCGAGATCGCGTTCTGGAGTTTTTTGATGGCGCCCGGGCGGTCGTGCTGCGCCAGTTCCAGAGCCTGCGCATAATCGCAGTTACCAATATTGAATTGCGCCCTCGCTTGCGTGTCGCGGTCTGACGATTCAAGGGCCTGGGTGAACAGGTCGCGGGCGCGGTCGTATTCGTGTTTGCGGTAGTGGGCCACCGCCCGGTTGTACAACGGCTCGTACCGGCCCGGCGACAAACCTGACGCTTGCTCATAGCTCTGTATCGCCTTGTCGGGGTCGCCGGCCTGCAATGCGTTATTACCCTGACTGACCAAATCCGACGGCGACTGAGCCGAGGCGGACGCCGCCATCGCCAGCGTCACCACCACCGCCGCTGCTTGTTGACCCACGCGCCCGCCGCGTGCGTACACCACACCACCGCCGCCAACACGCCTGCGCCAACCCCCAAGCGGGAAAACCACCTCAACCAGCAGCACCGCCAACGCCGCCGCCACGAACCACGCGTACCGCGGCTGGTAGCTCTTAATCCGCGCCGTCTCGAAATCCGTCTGCTCGACAACGCTGATGTACCGGTGGTAGACCTGGGCCATATCCACCCGCTTCATCCCCGCCGGGATGAAGGCCCCCCCGCCGGCAAGCGCCACCTCTTTGAGAACCGCACCGTCCATCTTCGACCAGACCTGCTGGCCCTCGTGCTGCAGGTACGTCTTGCCCGACGCGGTGCTGCTCACCGGGATGCGCGCGCCCTGCCCCATGTCACCGATACCGATCGTGAACACGCGCACGCCCCGCTCCCCGTAAGCAGCTTTGGCGGCCTGCACGGGCTTGCTCTCTTGATCCTCGCCGTCGGTGATGATGATCAAAGCCTTGTGATCGGGCGTCTGTGTGAGAAACGCCTTAACAGCGGTTTCGATCGCGTCTCCCAACCGCGATCCGCCCTGGCGCACGCTGTGCGGGCCGATTTCCTCCAACGCGATCTTGAAGTCGTGGTAATTCGTGGTCAGGGGCACTTTCTGCTGCGCGCCGCCGGCGAACGCGACGAGGCCGACACGATCGCCAGCCATCGCATCGGTCATGTCACGGATCTGCTGCTTGGCGCGTTCGAGGCGGCTGGGCGCGGCGTCCTGGGCGAGCATGGAGCGCGACACGTCCAACAAGAACACCACCTCGATCCCCTTCTGGGGCACTTGCCGCCACACCCTGCCCCACCGTGGGTCAGCCAGCGCCACAGCCATCAGCGCCAGCGCCGCCACCACACACACCGCCTCGACCCGCCGCCGTACACGCGCGAGCCGCCCCACCAGCGTCCCCAGCAGGTTCACCGTGGCAAACCGCGCCAGCGCGCGCCGGCGAGCCACCGAAGCGACCACAAAAACCACCGCCGCCGCCGCCGCGACCCACAGCAGTTGAAAGTTCATCGGGTTGCCGAAAATCACGTCCATTAATTCACATTCTCTCCATCACGGCACGCGCCTAAACAGCGTGTGCGCCAACAAAGCCTGCGCCGCGAGCACGACAAACGCCACCAGCAGCAGCGGCGGCAGCGTCCACCGCCCCGCGTGGATCGGCTCGACCGCCCAGTGCTTGTAATCAACGTAGTGCTTCTCTTCGATCCGCGTTTTCTCTAGCTGGTCGATCTCTTTGTAGATCGATTCGAGTGACGCTGTGTCCGTGGCGCGGAAGTACCGCCCGCCGGTGAGTTGGGCGATGCGGCCGAGCGCAGCCTCATCGATGTTCACACGCACCCATTGCATCACGGTGCGCCCGGTGAAGGGGTCGGTCATGGGCATAGGCGCGCGACCCTTGGTGCCCACGCCGATGGTGTAGATCTTCACGCCCTGCGTTGCGGCAAGCTCTGCTGCCTGGACCGGATCGACCAGCCCGGCGTTGCTTTCGCCGTCGGTCAAAAGGATGACCACCTTGCTCTTGACGGGCGGCGTCCCGCTGTGGCGGCGGCTGGCTTCGAGGGCGTTGAGCCGCTCGACCGCCAGGCCGATCGCGTCGCCGATGGCGGTGCCGTCTTCGCTGCGCTGCGTGACGATCTGAGCTTGCTCAAGGCTGTGAACAAGGTAGGCGTGGTCCAGCGTCAATGGGCAAACACTGTCCGCATACCGCGCGAAAGTGATCAGGCTCACCAAGTCATTGCCGCGACCCTCCAGCCCGTCGGCGCCGGCTACGAACCGCCCAGCCACGTCCTTCACCGCGGCTAGGCGATCGACGGGTTGACCCTGCAACTGAAAATCCATGGCCTGCATGCTGCCCGACCGATCCACGAGCATCTGAATCGCGATGCCCTCGGTATCGATTGACGTCTGCTTCCGCCCCTGGCGTGGCTGGGCCAAACAGACGATCAGCAGCCCAATCGCCCCGATCCGCAGCAACGGCAACACCCAACGCAGCCGCAGCTTCAGGCTCGGGGTGATCTCATTAAACACCCGCGTCGAGCTGAAGCGGATAGCCGACGCGTTTCGCATCGCCACCCACCGCCAAACAATCACCGGCAGCAGCACCAGCAACGCCAACGCCCAAGGGTTGTTGAAACTCATACTACCCCCCCGGAATGATGCGTAGGCTCACCGCTGCGGCTTGGCGACGAAGTCTGCTCAACCAATTGCCTCGCCGCGAGCAGCGCCTGCTGGTGATCCACAAACGCCGTTTCATAACGGGCAAACTTCACCCGGTCGGCCATCTCCAGCAGCCCGACAACAGCGTCCGACTGGCCCTGCTCCAACGCGCCATGCCTCTGCACCGCTTGGAGGAGTTCATCGGTCGTCTGGTCAGCCGTGTGGATACCGAATTGCCGTTCAAGGTATTCCAGAACAATCCGCGTAAGCCGGTCGTGGAACGCCTGAGCCGGGCCGTGTTCGAGTAAGGGGCTTTCTTCAAGCTGTTGAAGCGCGTCCAACGCCCACTGATTAGCCGACTGCTTTGGAGTAACACGGCAGCCCCCGATCGCCGCCGCAATCGCAGCGAAAATCGCTGATCCACCTACCGTCTTGGCCACAACCACGGCAACGCCAATGGTGGTAGCCCCAATCACCCACGGCACAACCCGCCTAGGCGGCGCCGCCAACTCCACCACACCCTTAATATCTCGGAACCGCCTCGGGTCGGCTTGCCCTTCCAATAGCGTCGTGATCTGAATGGGGATCTCCGACGACCGTGCCGCCCCGCTGTCAGGTGGGTCTTGCCGCCGATCGGCGTACCCGACCACGACCGGCGGAATCGTCTGCTCGCCCGACACCAGACTCTCAAGCTTGTACTTGCGTAGCCACAGCCGCCGCCCGTCGCTTGTGGGAACATCGGGGACAATCTGAGCATGAACGACCTCGAACGGCCCCGCCTTGTCTTTGTATGGCGGCCACGCGATAGCCACTTCCTCAGGCGCTTGGATTTCGATCGTAAGCTCGATCGGCTCGGCCACCTGTGCAGTGGTGGGGCCGACTGTGACGGTCATACCCACCGGGCCATCCTCAACCCGCTGCCGGAACGTAAGCGGGTCGTGAGGCGCCCCATGCTCAGCCGGCGGCCCGTCAGCCTTCGCAAAATTTGTGACAACCGCCACCAGCCCAAAACCAATGAGCAACAGGCTCTTTTGGAAAATTCTGGATCGGGTGCCACTGGCGCGGCTCATCACGCGAGCGATTCGCGAGATTGAAAAAACCCCTACCGCCATTGCCCCGCCTCCCGCTTGTAAAAGAACCGACGCAGCGGCTCGACTATGTCCTCGCCGGTGTTCAGCAACACACGGTCCATGCGCAGGCGCTTGAACAGCCGGTCCCGCCGCTCGGTTCGTTGCTGGGCCTGCTCGCGATACTGCAAACGGCGGCGCTTGCTGGTAGTGTCAAAAGCCACGGCCTGCCCCGTCTCGGCGTCGAATAGCTCAACGATCCCGGCGTTGGGTAGCTCCCGCTCGCAACGGTCAGCCACCACGACGGGCACAATGTCGTGCTTCCGCCGCGCGATGCTAAGCGTCTTCTCGTAACCTTGGTCTTGGAAGTCGCTGATCAGAAACACCACGCTTCTGCGTTTGATCGTCCGGTTGAGGTGCTCCAGGGCTTTGGCAATGTCCGTACCCGTGCCGATCGGCTGGCAGTACAACAACTCCCGGATCACGCGCAGCACGTGCCGTGTCCCTTTGCGAGGCGGTAAGGCCTTCTCGATTTCATCGGTGAATAGGTGCAGCCCGATCTTGTCGTTGTTCCTGACCGCTGAAAACGCTAGCGTGGCCGCCAATTCCGTCACCAACGCGCGCTTCAGCTGATCATGCGTGCCCGTGGCCAGCGAACCGCTCAAGTCGACCAGTAACACCACGGTCAGCTCTCGCTCCTCGCGGAACAGCTTGACGAACGGCTCGCCGTGCCGGGCCGTGACGTTCCAGTCGATCGCGCGCACGTCGTCGCCCACCTGGTACGGCCGAACCTCCTCGAACTCGATGCCGCGCCCCTTGAACGCGGAGTGGTACTGCCCAGCGAGCATGTCATCCGCCAGGTGCGACGTGCGGATCTGGATCCGCCGGATCGTCTTGATCAGCTCTTGAGGGATCATGGCACGGGCACGTGGCTGAGGATGCTGGCGACAACGTCTTCGGGCGTCTTGTCCTCCGCTTCGGCTTCGTACGTCACAATCACGCGGTGGCGCAGCACGTCCATGGCCATACTCTTGACATCCTGCGGCGTGACGTACCCGCGCCCCTCAAGGAACGCGTTGGCCTTGGCGGTCAGCGACAGGTTGATCGTCGCCCGGGGCGATGCGCCGTATTGGATCAACCCGCCGATCGGCACTTTGTAATCCGCCGGCTGGCGCGTGGCCATGACCAGGTCCACGATGTACCCGCTCACGCGGTCGTCCATGTAAATCTCGTCCACAAGCCCGCGCGCCGCCACCACGTCTTCGGGCGTCAGCACCGGCTGGATCTCAATCTTCTGCGTCGTTTTCGACATGCGTTTGAGGATCTCGATCTCTTGCTCGCGCTTCGGGTAACCCACGACCACCTTGAGCATGAACCGGTCCATCTGCGCTTCGGGCAACGGGTATGTGCCCTCCTGTTCCACCGGGTTCTGCGTCGCCATCACCAAAAACGGCTCGTCGAGCTTGAACGTCTCAGGGCCGATCGTCACCTGCCGCTCCTGCATCGCCTCAAGCAGGGCGCTCTGGACCTTCGCCGGGGCGCGGTTGATCTCGTCCGCCAAAATCAGGTTCGAGAAGATCGGCCCCTTCTGCACCACGAACCGCTGCTCCTGCGGGCGATACACCTGCGTGCCGATCAGATCCGCCGGCAGCAGGTCGGGCGTGAACTGCAAACGCTGGAAACCCGTGTGGATCCCCTTGGCCAAACACGCCACCGCCGTCGTCTTAGCCAAACCGGGCACTCCCTCGATCAACAAGTGCCCATTGCCCAAAAGCCCCACCAGCATCTGCCGCAGCAAGTGCTCCTGACCCACGATCACCCGCCCCACCTCTTCAAGCAAGCGGCGGAACGGCTCACTCTTGCGGTTGATCTCTTCGCTAAGCTCGTTGATCCGAGCGTGACCGGGGTTGGTGGGGGGCGATGGCATATAAACATCCTGTGTTAATGAATCATTATAGATTTTGATATGGGCGGCAGTGTTAAATGACGCTCATTTTTACGCCCAAGGCATCGGAAGGGTTCGGATTAAAAAATGGCTAGGGCGTTGGTGCTGAAAAGAACCATAAAAGCTGCGTTGATCATGGCTGTGTGAGGTCTTAGAAGTGCAGCATGCGCCCCTGTGTGCCCAGCGCCGCTTCGTGTACCGCCTCGCTCATCGTCGGGTGGGCGTGGATGGTGGCGATGACCTCCTCGGCCGTCGCCTCCAACCGCTTGGCCAACCCCAACTCCGCGATCAGCTCGGTTACGTTCTCGCCGATCATGTGGGCGCCGATGATTTCGCCGTATTTCTCGTCGGTGATGATCTTGACGAACCCGTCCGTATGCCCGACCGCCTGGGCCTTGCCCGACGCCTGGAACGGGAACTTGCCCACCTTATACGCCACGCCCTTCTCACGACACGCCCGCTCGGTCAGCCCGAAGCTAGCGACCTGCGGCTGGCAGTACGTGCAGCCGGGGATGGCGTCGTAATCGATCGGCGTGGGGTGGTGCCCCGCCAATTGCTCGACGCAAACGATGGCTTCCTCGCTGGCCACATGCGCCAGCCAAGGCGGGCCGATCACGTCCCCCACCGCGTAGATACCCGCCACGCTTGTCTGGTATGTCGTCTTGTCCACCTTGATGTGGTCCTTGAATAGCTCGATGCCCAGCGCGGGATCGAACAGCCCGTCGTACCGCCCACGCACGCCGATCGCCACTAAGAGCTTGTCCCCGGCGATGGTTTCGGTTTTGGATTCGTCGTCGACCGGTGCGATCGTGGCCTCGACGCCGCTACCTGTCTTTTTGACCGCTAGCGTCTTCGTGCTTGTGCGGCAGTCGATCTTGGCCTTCCGGTAGGCCTTGGCGATCGCCTTTGAAACCTCCTCATCTTCAATCGGCAGCAGCCGATCCATCATCTCGATCACGGTCACCTGCGTGCCGAACGCGTTGTAGAAATAAGCGAACTCCATGCCGATCGCCCCGGCCCCGACAATGACCAGCCGCTTGGGCTGGGTGGGCAGCGACATGGCCTCTTTGGAGCTAATGATCGTCTGGCCGTCGAAGTCGGCGCCGGGCAGGCTGCGTGGCACCGCCCCGGTGCTGATCAATACGTGCTTGGCGTGTAGGGCCGTGCCGGGTTGGCCCGACGCGTCCGTCACCTGCACCACCCCCGGCGAGGCGATACGCGCTTGGCCCTGGACGTGCGTCACGCCGTGCTTCTTGAACAGGAAGCCCACGCCCTTATTCAGGTTATCCGCCACCCCGCGCGACCTTGCGATCACCTTGCCCCAGTCGTGGCGCACATTGTCCGCCTCAATGCCCCACCCCGCCGCTTCGTGCTTGAGCTTGTGGTAGAACTCCGCCCCGGCAAGCAAAGCCTTCGTGGGGATACACCCCCAGTTCAGGCAGACCCCCCCCAGCCGGTCCCGCTCGATGCACGCCACGCGCATGCCTAGCTGGGCGGCGCGGATTGCACCCACGTACCCGCCCGGGCCTCCGCCGATCACAATCAGGTCAAACGTCTGGTTCTGGGCCATGGGTGCGGGTCCTTGGGTTAAAAATACAGTCGTGAGCGGGCATTTTAGCTAATTTGCCACAGGTTATTTCACTACGGCGTCAAGGCGATACAATCCGGTAGATTTATTGGGTTGGAAGTGACGGAGTTCGCCATGAGCCAGGTCAAAGCAGTCGTCAACGTGATCGGTCGCGACCAGAAGGGCGTGGTCGCGCGGTTCGCCACGTACCTCGCCGAGCACGGGGTGAATATTGAAGATATCGAGCAGCAGGTGGTACACGGGCACTTCATCATGGACATGCTCGTGGACCTGTCCGACCTAGCGATCAGCCTCGACCGGTTGATCACCGAGCTGCTGGAGCTTGGCAAGTCGATCCAGATGCAGGTGCGTGTGACGCTCCACAGCCAGCGACGCCAGAAGAAAGTCGCCGTGCTGGTGAGCAAGGAGCCCCAGTGCCTCGAACGGCTGATCGAAGATCAGCACGCCGGTCGTTTCTCGGGACGCGGGCAGATTGCCTGCGTTTTGGCCAACCACCCGGACCTGGAACCGGTCGCCAAGGAGGCGGGCCTGCCGTTTGAGTGGAAGGCGTCCACCGACAAACCGGCCCATATGGCGTGGCTACTCGAAACCATGCGAGACAAATACAAGGTGGACCTGGTCGTGCTGGCCCGGTACATGCAGATCCTCACCGCAAATGTGGTCGAAGGCTTCTGCCACAAGATCATCAACATCCACCCGTCGCTGCTGCCGCACTTCCCGGGCGCCTCGCCGTACAAGCAAGCCTACGAAAGCGGTGTGCGTGTGACCGGGTGCACCGCACACTTCGTGACCGAAGACCTCGACGAAGGGCCGATCATCCTCCAGGACGTGTTCCACATCGACGTGGGTAAAGACACAGCAGCGGACGTCAAGCGCAAGGGCCAATCGCTCGAAGCCCAGGTGCTCAGCCAGGCCACGCAGATGTTCCTGGATGAAAAGCTGGTGGTGGTGGACGACAAAGCGGTGTTCCGGCCGGGCCTGAGCACGTTCTTGGACCACCAGACGGACCATTCCGAAGCGTAATCGTTAGCCACTCAACGAAAAATCGGTGTGGCGAGAGGGTTCCGGGAGGTGCTCTTAGCAGCACCGTTCCATGATGCATCATGGAACGGTAGCCTCGGTGACTTTGGCGGTGTCGGTGTACTGGCGGAAGCGAATGATCCGGTTGTCGCGGCAGTCGTATACATGGGCAAACACGGCAACGGCCGACTTTCCGGTGACTTTGTGTTTGCCGCGGTACTCGCCGAGCGCGACGATCGCGTCGCCGGTGTCAAGCCACTCGTGAACGACCGCCCGCCAAGAATCCCAATCGGTGCGGAACTTGGCGAAGACCTCGTTGAGCACAGTGTCGGCGCCGACGTGGCGTCCACCATTAGGGAAGCCCTCGTTCTGAATCCACTCGATGTCCGGGTGGAATATCTCGCGGATTTTGTCGGCGTCGCGTTGCGAGAAGGCTGTGTACAGCCGCTTGACCAGATCCAGGTTGTTCATGCGGCGTGCTTCCCTATTTGGCCTGAGTTAAAAGCGGTAGCGACAGGTGTTTTTTAAGGTATTGCCCGGTGTAGGACGCTTCTACTTCCGCGACCTGTTCGGGCGTGCCGGCGGTGACGACGGTGCCGCCGCGGTCGCCGCCCTCCGGGCCTAGGTCGATAATCCAGTCGGCGCACTTGATGACGTCCATGTTGTGCTCGATGACGACAACGGTGTTGCCCGCGTCGGCGAGTTGCCCCAGCACGCCCATGAGCTTGTCGATGTCCGCGAAGTGCAGGCCGGTAGTGGGCTCATCGAGGATGTAGAGCGTGTGGCCGGTGGCGCGTTTGCCCAGCTCGGTGGCGAGCTTGACGCGCTGGGCCTCGCCGCCGGAGAGGGTGGTCGAGCTTTGGCCCAGTTGGACGTAGCTAAGGCCCACGTCGTTCAGCGCGTCGAGCAGCCGCTTGATGACCGGAAAATTCTCGAAGAAACCGGCTGCCTCCTCGATCGTCATGTCCAGCACATCGGCGATGGACTTGCCCTTGTAATGGACCTCAAGGGTCTCTCGGTTGTACCGCCTGCCCTTGCATTGGTCACAACGGACGTAGACGTCTGGCAAGAAGTGCATCTCGATCTTCTTGGTGCCTTGCCCCTGGCAGGACTCGCAGCGGCCGCCCTTGACGTTGAAGCTGAATCGGCCGGGCTTGTAGCCGCGAATCTTGGCTTCCTTGGTCTGCGTAAATAATTGCCGCACCGCGTCGAACGCGCCGGTGTAGGTAGCGGGGTTGGAACGCGGTGTGCGCCCGATGGGGGATTGGTCCACCTCGATGACCCGGTCGATGCTGTTGAGCCCCAGCACGCGGTCATGCGTACCCGGCTTGTCGCGCGACCCGAATAGCTGCCGCTTAACCGCGCGGAGCAAGATCTGATTCACCAGCGTGCTCTTGCCCGAGCCGGACACGCCCGTGACGCAGACAATCCCGCCGAGGGGGAAGGCCGCGTCGATCGCTTTGAGGTTGTTCTCGCAGGCGCCCATGACGGCTAGCGGCTTCTTGTGGTTGAGCGTCCGACGCGTGGGGGGCGTGGCGATGGTCAACTGCCCGTTGAGGTACTTGGCGGTGATTGATTGGGGCGACCGCAAGACTTTTTTGATCGTGCCTTCGGCGACGACGCGCCCGCCGTGGCGCCCGGGGCCGGGGCCGATGTCGATCAGCCAGTCCGAGGCCCGGATGGTGTCTTCGTCGTGCTCGACGACCAAGACGGTGTTGCCGATGTCGGTCAGGTGGCGAAGCGTGGCGATGAGCCGGTCATTATCACGATTGTGCAGGCCGATGGTGGGTTCGTCGAGCACGTAACAACACCCGACCAGCCCGGAGCCGACTTGCGTGGCTAAGCGGATGCGCTGACTCTCGCCGCCGGACAGTGTGCCGGTGGTGCGGTCGAGGGTGAGGTAGCCCAGGCCGACACTCTGCATGAAGCCCAGACGGGCGACGACCTCTTTGAGGATGGGCGCGGCGATGTGTTGGCGTTCGCCGGCGAGGCACAGGCTGCCGAAATACGCGACGGCGCGTTCGATGGTCATGCCCGTGGCGTCGGCGATGTTGATTGGGTCGCTCTTGTCTGAGTCTAAAAACACGTGCATGGCTTCGGTGCGCAGACGGGCGCCGGCGCACGACTCGCATGGGGCTTCGGAGAGGTAATGGTGCAGCCGGGCGCGCACATACTCGCTGTCCGTCTTTTCCCAGCGTCGCTGGAGGTTGGGGATGACGCCTTCGAAGTGGAAGCCCAGCTTGGTTTCGTCGCGCGCGTTGGTGCCGTTTAGAAGCACGCGCTGGATGGTCTTGGTCAACTTGTTAAACGGCGTAAACGAGTCCACCCCCGCTTGTCTGCAGAACCGACGGATCAGGCGGTTGTAGTAGATGTTCATGCGCTTGCCGCTGTGCCGCCACGCGTCGATCGCCCCTTCCGACAAACACACAGTTGGGTCGGGCACGACCAAGTCCGGGTCGAACTCCAAAACAGTGCCCAACCCGCCGCACTTGGGGCAGGCGCCGTACGGGCTATTAAAACTGAATAGGCGGGGTTCCAACTCTTCGAGGCTGCACTCGGGGTGGATGGGGCAGGCGTAGTTTTCGCTGAACAGCGTGTCGGTCCAGGCGTCGGGGTTTTTGGCGTCGGCGGTGACGATGACGACCATGCCGCCCGAGAGCTTTAGGCTTAGCTCGATGGAGTCTGCCAGGCGCTGGCGCGTGTCGGATTCGTCGTCGTGCTTGATGACGAGGCGATCGACGACGGCTTCGACGGTGTGGGCTTTGTAGCGGTCGAGTTTGGGGGCGACGGATTTTTTGGAAGGCGCGCCGCTTTTAGTGGCTGGGCCGCGTAGGTCGATCACCTCGCCGTTGACGCGGGCGCGTACGAAGCCCTGGCGTGTCATGGCGGTGAACACCTCGCGGTGGTGGCCCTTCTTACCGCGGACCAGCGGCGAGAGCACCATCAGGCGCGTGGTGTCGGGCGAGGCCCACACAAGGTCGACAATCTGCGTGGCGGACTGGCTGCTGATCGGGTGGTCGCAGGCGCGGCCGTCGTCGTCGCGGTGCCAGCAGCGGGGCTGGCCGGCGCGGGCGAAGAGCAGGCGGAGGTAGTCATAAATCTCCGTGGTCGTGGCGACGGTCGAGCGGGGGTTGTGCGAAGCGGATCGCTGCTCGATGGCGATGGTCGGGGGTAACCCCTCGATTGACTCGATGTCGGGCTTCTGGAGTTGCTCTAAGAATTGCCGTGCGTAAGCGGAAAGGCTCTCGACGTATTTGCGCTGGCCCTCCGCGTAGATCGTGTCGAACACCAGCGAACTTTTGCCGCTGCCCGACAGGCCGGTCACGACCACGAACCGATCACGCGGGATGTCGATGTCCACGCTCTGGAGGTTGTGCTCGCGCGCGCCGCGGATGGAAATGGTCTTGCTAGCCATCCAATAAGCTTAGCGGACGGCGCAGGCACAGACGAGCGCCCCCGGAAGTAACAAGCCTGGACTACGGACTTTGGTTTGTTAAAGCGTGGCCGACGTAAACGGCAGCAGCGCCATGTGCCGGGCACGCTTGACCGCTTGAGCGGCTAGGCGTTGCTCACGGGCGTTGAGACCCGTGCGCTTGCGGCCTTGGATCTTGCCGTTGGGTGTTAGCAGGCGCTGGAGGGACTCTGTGTCGAGATAATCGACGTGTAGCACGCCGGTGCTGCTTTTCTTCGCGACCTTGACGCGCTGAGGGGCGCCGCCGAACTGGGAGAACTCCGCCATGGGTTTATCACTCCGTCGTGGGTTAGGTAGCCCCAAACTAATGCGCCCGGGGCGACGGAAACACAATATCCAAAACGACGAATATGATAGGCAAATCATCGGCGCGTCGCCACTAAGGCGAAGTCGAGCGTGCGTATGGTAAAATGAATCGTGACCTGCCAGACTCGGCAGGCTAGAGCCGGCAAGGCCGATCATGCTCTCTAACTGGGTGTCTTCGTGGCACGCAACGTATTCAAGAAAGAGTCGCTATGAAAAAGACGCTCAGCAAAATCGGGATCGTGTTAATCGTTCTTATTTCAGCGTTTGTGGTTGTTGGCTTTGTGCTGCCCACGAAGTACACGGTCAGCCGTGAGGTGACAATCCACGCTACGCCAGAAGCTGTCCACCGACACGTGGGCAACCTTGACAAGTGGGAGGCGTGGTCGCCTTGGAAGGAGGGCGACCCGACGCTGGAGATCACACCCGGTCAGAAGCGGTCGGGCGTCGGGGCCAGCCAATCCTGGGTGGGCGAAGACGGCGACGGGGCGCTGACTGTCACCATGTCCGACCCAGATCAGGGTATTGAATACGACCTGGCCTTTGAGCAGGGCAAGTACCAGTGCAAGAGCGCGATGCTGTACGACGCAACCACCGACAGCCAAACCAAAGTCACCTGGACCATGAGCGGCGACACAAAAACGCCCTTCATCGGCGGGTACTTCGCATTGATGATGGACTCGATGGTGGGCCCGATGTTCGACCGGGGCCTAGAGAAGCTCAAGGGCGTTGTTGAGGATCACGGGAAAAAGATTTCGCCCAAGTCCACACAGTGACACCGCAGGCTCGACCCCCTACCGCCACACCAGCGGCGCTCGGTCGGCCTTGCTAACTAGCCACTGCACGTCTCGAACCCCCGCCACGCCGGACGTTAATATGCGCTTGCGGTAGGCTTTTAGATACGGGCGTTCCGTCTGCGTGTGCCCGGCTAAGAGCACCATGGTGCCGGCTGTCTGGGCGGCCAGCACGTCGTGGTGGCGCATCTCGCCGGTGACAAAAGCGTCGATCCGGCCGGCATCTTTGAGCAACGACCCGCCCGCGCCCACGCACACGCCTAACCGCTGAACTTTTTTCAACCCATCGGGCACGGCTATGCCCAGCCACTTCACGCCCAGTCGCCGCTTGACGCGGTCAATGAGTGTGGCCGGCGACACGGGTTTGTCTAAGGTGACAACCCGCCCCGGCCCAACCGCGGGGTCAGACGGCGGCTCAACCAGTGGGTACAGATCGAAGGCCGGCTCTTCGTATGGGTGTGCCTGGCGAAGCGCGGCGATGATTTGTGCCAGCCTTGCTTTTGGGCAGACCATCTCGATGCGTAATTCAGCCACGCGCTCCAGGCGCCAGCGGCGCCCCACAGCCGGTTTTGTCGATGTGCCGCCCAGGAAGGTGCCCTCACCGCTTAGGCTGAACGAGCAGAGGGTGTAGTCGCCGATCACCCCCGCGCCGGCGGCCGCCAACGCCGTTCGCAAGGCGTCGGCCTGGTCGTGGGGCACGAACGTGACCAATTTGTACTGGTTCGCTTGGCCGCCTCCGGTGGGCTGGATTGGCTGGCGCGTGCCGTCGCCAAGCCCGTCGCACAGCCAATCGTTCACGCCGCCTGGGGCAGCGTCCAGGGCTGTGTGCGGGCTGTAGAGGGCGATTTTGCGGTTGGCTGCGGCCAAGATGATCGCTTGCTTGGGGTCGAGCGATGTGAGTGACTTGAGAGGCGAAAAAATGGGCGGGTGGTATGCCACGACCAGCGACGCGCCGGCTGTTGCCGCTTCGCGCAGGACCTGTTCCGTTAGGTCAATGCACAGCATCGCCTTGCGCACTGGCCAGCGGGGGTCGCCAAGGATCAACCCGACGTTGTCCCACGGCTCGGCCAGATTCTCCGGGGCCAAGCCCCGTAACACGTTGAGCACGGATTCCAGTTTCATGGCCAAAGCTTACCGCAGAACCGCCGTATTGTGCAGCCCGAACCGCCGACTGGACGATCTAAAGCTTCTGAGACCAAGAAGCTAATGACCATGAGCCAGACGACACGGGTCATCCGAACCAACCCCCCTCCGCCGCCGGAACTGCCGGCTCGGCCGCTGTCGCCCACGCAGCACAAGCAGGCGGTGCAATTGGTCGACAAGGCGTCCAAGCAGCGGCTGCAGCTTGGGGCCGAACTGCTCCATGCGGCGCAGGCTCAGGCGTCCCGCGCTAAAGCGGTGTTCGACCAGGTCCGCGCCGAGCAGAACACCCTCAAGGAAGAGCTGCAGAACGACTTGGCCAGCAGCCTGCAGACCTACGACCAGTGGATGGCCCAGTTCGACCAGCGGTTCACCGCGAGGCTCAAGAGCATTGAAGACCGTGTGGACGCGCTGAGTGATCAGTGGTCCGCGGTGGAGCAGCGGATCGTCGCGCTGGTGGGCCGAGCGGAGACGCTGCTGGACCACATGCGTCAGCAACCGCCCCCTGCCGCCGACCGTGCCCCGCAGCCGACCGCTCAACCTAAAGCCGACCCAATGCCCTCCGCTGAAGTACCGCCTCAAGATCAGCCTGACACGCCGCCCGTCCCGGCCTTGAAACTCGCTCAGAGCACCACGGACGACGACGCGGAACCGTCAACCGAGACTTTGGCTCCCCCCAAGCCCGCCAAGACGCACGACCTGGTCTTTAGCAAAGTGCTTGAGCAGTTACGCGAGGTAGACAAGCTGGGGCACAACACGTCCCAGCCGGATGGCGCTGAGCCCGAGGCCTAGCGAGCACCGCTTTTTCATCCAGCGTCACACGCCCCTAGCCAACGGGTCCCAGATCAGCTTGTGCAACTGGGTTTGGACGCGTACGGGCAGGCGGTCTTCGAGTGCCCACTGGGCGAGATCGTGCAGTGAAAGTCCGTCGGCGCCCGCGATGTCGTCGCCCGGCTCGACGGCGCCCACGGGGCTGATCAAGACGGCTTTGACGCGCTTGTGTAGTTGGTATTGCTCAATTACGCGACGCGACCACTCGTAGTCTTCCCGGCTACAGACCACCAGCTTCACTTCGTCTCGTTCGTTGAGGTGGTCGATGTTCGACCAGAGGTTCCGGTGCGTCTCGCCGCTGCCGGGTGTTTTTAAGTCCATAATGCGGATCACGCGACCGTCGCAAGCCGAGATATCGCTCGCGCCGCTGGTCTCCAAGAGCACCGTCTTACCCAGGTCGCACAGCCGTGTCATGAGTCCGTGGACGGGGGGCTGGAGCAGCGGCTCACCGCCTGTTACCTCGACAAGGTCGCAGTTGTAGGCAAGCACGTCTTCGACGACCTCATCCACCGGGCGCTTGGTGCCCTCGTAGAACGCGTATGCGGTGTCGCAATAGTGGCACCGCAGGTGGCAACCCGTCAGGCGTACAAACACGCACGCACACCCCGACCAGGTGCTCTCGCCCTGGATCGAATGGAAGACCTCGTTGATCCGGAGGGTGCTCATGATAAGTCGTGCCAGGTGGGTGAACTGATAGGCCGCCCTATTGCCCGGCCGCTTGCTCACTATAGGCAAGCAGGTCGGCGATCGTCATCTGCAATAGCGGGTGCACGGTTTTTGGGGCCACGTCCGCCAGCGGTTTGAGCACGAACCACCGCTCGTGCATAAGCGGGTGGGGCACGACCAGCTCGTCGCTGCTGATCACGCGGTTGTCGTATAGCAGGATGTCCAGGTCCAGGGTGCGTGGCTGGTCTTTGGGTCGCTGGGCGGGGCGGCCGGCCTGGGTTTCGATGGCCAGCAAGGCGTCGAGCAGGTCGTAGGGATCGAGCGTGGTTTCTAGTTGGGCGACCGCGTTCAAGAAGCGGTCTTGTGGGACCGGCCCTTGGGCTTCGGTGTCGTACATCTTGCTCATGGCGATGAGTTGAGTCCCAGGCAATCGGGCGAGTGTCTGACGGGCGAGCTCGATATAGTCCGCCCTGTCACCCAGGTTTGACCCGATCCCGACAAACACCTTAGCCATGGCTGAATCCTTCACACGGTCTGGCCCGCGGGTCGTACACACTGATTTTCCCCTTGCACAGGCCTGTAAGCAAACGGTCGGTTGTGGCTTTGACGATATGTTTCCATACCGGCCATCCACGCCTACAATGGCTACTAAACCGTGTTTTTCAGGCCCGGCTGTGTGTTGGGTCGCTAATCCAAGACACTTGACACCATGCCCCAAGCCACCGCCCACCCACAAAAGCTCGACCTCGCAAGCGTCAACCACGACTTGGCCGACGCCGACGCGGAGCGGGTCGTGCGCTGGGCTGCCGACACGTTCGGGGCTGGGCTGGTGCTGACCTCCAGCTTCGGCACCCAGGCGGCGGTAATGCTGCACTTGGCCACACGGGTCGTGCCCGACCTCCCGGTCATCTTCATCGACACGGGGTACCTGTTTCCGGAAACTTATACGTTTGCCGAGTCGCTGACCAAGCGGCTGGGTCTGAACCTGAAGGTGTATCAGCCGCTGCTTAGCCCCGCCCGGTATGAGGCGCTACACGGCAGGCAGTGGGAGCAAGGCGAGCAGGGGCTGACGCAGTACAACCAGGCGCGGAAGGTTGAGCCGATGCAGCGTGCGTTGCGCGAGTTGGGGGCTACCGCTTGGCTGGCTGGTCTGCGTAGCCAGCAGACCGACCACCGCGCATCGCTGCGCCCGATCGAGGTTCAAGACGGGGTGTACAAAGCCCACCCCATCCTCAAATGGACGGCCCAGGACGTACACAACTACTTAACTCAGCACGGCCTGCCGTACCACCCGCTGTATGAGCAGGGGTACCGGTCCATCGGGGATACCCACTCCACTGAGACGGTCGGCGACGACGCCCACGAGCGGTCGGGTCGGTTCCATGGCTTAAAGCAAGAGTGCGGCTTGCACCTGCCTGAGACGGTGGAAGAAGACTTATCTCGTGGGTCCAGCGGGCTTTAATTCGGATTCATTTTGCGACAATTGGAGGAAGCAGAAGAACCCGTTTCCTCATCTGCCTGAGGCGGACGGTTCGTGGTGGGCGTTTCATTTTTACTTCAGATGCCGATCACGCTTCCTCAACGGTGACTTTTTCGATTTTGTCGCCCTGCTGGATCGTGTCGACCACGTCCTGGCCCTCGACGACCCGGCCGAAGACCGAGTGTTTGCCGTCGAGCCATGGTGTGGCGACGTGGGTGATAAAGAATTGTGAGCCGTTGGTGTTCGGCCCGCTGTTAGCCATCGAGAGCACGCCCGGCCCGTCGTGCTTTAGATCGGGGTCGAACTCGTCTTCGAACTTGTAGCCCGGGTCGCCGGTGCCGTCGCCCTTGGGGCACCCGCCTTGGATCATGAAGTCCGCGATCACGCGGTGGAACTTCAACCCGTCGTAGAACCCGTCGCCGACGAGCTTCTCAAAGTTCTCGCATGTCTTGGGGGTCTTGTCGGCGTACAGTTCGACGCGGATCGTTCCCTTGTTGGTTTTAAAAATGGCTTGTTTCATGATAATTCACAATGCGATTAAGTGATTGTTTTACCTACAATAACAACAATGCCGCCGCCGCTGACAAAGCCCACACGCTGGATCACCGTATGTTCCTGGGCTATGCTTCTGACTAATACGTTCTACGAAACGTGTCCACTTGTTCCTTAACGCCCACAGACCATCATTTCCATGAGCAGATCGATCACACACACGGAACAACTCCAACACCACAAGGATGCAAGGATGCACAAGCTTAACGACACAGCCGAAAAGTTCCAGCACCGTGGTATCAACTTGAAGCAAGTGGATTGGCCGGTTGTCTTGGGCATCGGCGCGATGCACTTGGGTTGTCTTGCGGCGCCGTTGTACTTTTCATGGAGCGCGTTGGGGCTGGCGGTGCTGCTGTACTGGCTGACCGGCGCGATCGGCATCACGCTTTGCTACCACCGGCTGCTGACGCACCGCAGCTTTAAGACGCCTAAGTGGTTCGAGTATTTCTTGACGATGATCGCCTGCCTGGCTTGGCAGGGCGGGCCTATCCAGTGGGTGGGCGTGCACCGGCTGCACCACCAGCACGCCGACGACGAGCTCGACCCGCACACACCCAAGCACGGGTTTACCTGGGCCCACGCGCTGTGGTGTATGCACAAGCAAGCCGACGGGCGTAACGGCCATGAAGCGGCCAAAGACCTGCTGCGCGACCCGGGCATGCGCCTGCTCAACAAATTCTTCTGGGTGCCGCAGATTGTGCTGCTCTTTTTGATTTACGCGGGCGGCCAGTGGGCGGCCTCGGCGTGGGGGTGGGAGACCAGCGGTTTGTCGTGGCTGCTGTGGGCGGTGTGCGTGCGCACGGTGGTGGTCTACCACGCTACATGGTTTGTTAACTCGGCTTCGCACACGTGGGGCTACCGCAACTACGAAACCGACGACATCTCCACGAATCTTTGGTGGGTGGCGCTTCTGTCGTTTGGCGAAGGGTGGCACAACAACCACCACGCGGTGCAGCGGTCGGCGGCGCACGGGTTGCGGTGGTACGAATTTGATATGACTTACTGGGTGATCCGCTTTCTGGGATTGGTGGGCCTGGCTAGGGATATTGTGCTGCCCAAGCCGCACGAGATGCCGAAGTAATCCGCTCCGCGTGCGTCACATTTATAATCAGGTCTTGCCCTGAAACCCGTGGCGTAATCCGTGGGCTTGAATACACCCATTCGTGAAACGCGCTAGAATACCCCGGCATGGCCCGTACCAGAGCACCACACCCCCCGGCGTCCACATCCGCGATGACAACCCTGATCTCGCGCCTAAGCCGTCTGCCGGGTATCGGCAAGCGGTCGGCTGAGCGCATGGCGTTCTACCTACTCAAGCAGCCGGCCCAGGAGGCGGTTGAACTGGCAGCGGCGATCACCGACCTGAAGCGCAGCGTTCACCACTGCTCGGCTTGCTTCACGCTTGCGGAGCGCGACCCCTGCCCAGTCTGCGCCGACCCGGCTCGCGACCGCGGCTTGATCATGGTGGTTGAGCAGCCCAGCGACGCGGCCTGTTTCGAGGCGACCGGTACGTACCGCGGGCTGTACCACGTGCTGATGGGCAGGCTGTCGCCGCTGGACGGCATCGGCCCCGGTGAGCTGAACATCGAAGCGCTTATCAGACGGATTCAGGAATCCGGCGCCCTGTCGGCAGGCGGCCCCCCACCCGACACGCCCCAAGACGGCTCTTCCGCGAACGTCCGAGAAGTGATCCTCGGCACGTCGCCCACGCTCGAAGGCGACGGCACGGCTTTGTATTTGGCCCAAAGGCTGGACAAAGTCGGGGTTAAGGTCACGCGACTGGCTCGCGGGCTGCCCACCGGTTGGAGCGTTGAGTTGGCTAGCAAGGCTGTGCTGGCTGACTCTATCCACGGCAGGCAAGCGATCTCAGTTGACTAACAGGTCTCAATCGCCGATTTTTAAATTGGTTACACGCCCACCTCGCGGGGGGCACGCGGGTATCGCAACGGACGCGTCAGTGGTCCTATAACAGCGGCTTGACCCATCATGCGGATCGATACCGGACAACATATTCGCCTCGACCAGCGCATGAAGCTGGCGCCGCGCATGATCCAGTCGATGGAGATCCTGCAGATGACCGCGATAGCGCTGGAGGAGCGCATCGAGCAGGAGCTGACGAACAACCCCACGCTCGAGTTGCAAGAACCCGGTGCGGACGACCAGAGGCAGCTCGAAGACGAACGCATCCAGGACAAGCGAGACGCCAACGAAGGCGAACGCGAGTTGATCGTCAAAGACGAGTCCGTCGATCCCAGTCACGCAGATGATTTTGAGCGTCTCCACAACCTGGCCGAGGCCTACGGCGACAACTGGGAGCCCAATAACTACGAAACCGGCGAGAGCTACCGCCGCAACTCAAGCAACGGCGAAGAGGACAAGAAGCTCGACGCCATGGCCAACACCGCCGCCAGGGCGACAAGCCTGACCGACCAACTCCTGGCCCAGTGGGGCTTGGTGGAAACCTCGACGGAAATCGACAAGGCCGGGCAGTACCTGATCGGGTTCATCGATAGTGATGGGTATCTGCGGACCGACCGCGACACGCTGGTTGATCAGATGCCCTCGGGCGTTACCCCGGAACAACTCGACGAAGCGGTCGGGTTGTTGCAGCGGAGCCTGGAGCCGGCCGGCTTAGGCGCCCGCGACCTGCGCGAGTGTTTTCTGCTGCAGATCGACGCGAGGGCCAAGCTCGCCGCCGCAGACCGCGCAAACGCCACGCCCAACGGGTTTGCCGTGGCGAGGGCTTTGGTCGAGGACCACCTCAAAGACATCGAGAACAACCGCATGCCCAAGATCGCCAAGGCCACGGGCATGACGATCGAACAGGTCAAGGACGCCATTGTCCGGCTGCGTCAGTTTCACCCGCACCCCGGGCGGCTGCTGGTGGACGAACGCCCGCGGTTGATCCGGCCCGACGCGGTCATTGAGTACGACGAGGAACTGGACTGCTACACGGCTCTTCTGACCAACGACCGGGTGCCAAGCCTGCGGATCAACCGACAGTATCTGAAAATGATCCGTGAAAGCGGGGCCGAGCAAGCCACGCGCCAGTTCATCACCAACAACCTGCGGTCGGCGCGGTGGCTGATCGAGGCGATTCAACAGCGGAGTAGCACGCTGCTGCGGGTGATCAACGTGGTGGTCGAGGCTCAACGCGACTACTTCGACCACGGCCCGCAGATGCTCAAGCCGCTGCCGATGACACTGGTGGCCGACCAACTGGGCATCCACGTGGCGACGGTCAGCAGGGCTGTGAACGAAAAATACTTGCAGACGCCACGCGGGATCGTGCCGCTACGCATGTTCTTCTCCGGCGGCACGGAAACCGAAGACGGCGACCAGATGAGTTGGGCGGCGATCCAGGCGAAGCTTGAGCAGATCATCAGCGAAGAGGACAAGGCCAATCCGCTTAGCGACGACGACTTGGTCGAGAAGCTCAAGAGCAACGGCATTGAGATCGCCCGGCGCACCGTTGCGAAGTACCGCAAGCAGCTCAATATCCCCACCGCTCGGCAGCGCAAGGAATACTGATGGACGGGGTTTGTGTTGGCGATCATCACCCTCACCACGGATTTTGGCACGGCTGACAGCTACGTCGGTCAGATGAAAGGCGTGATGCTGGGGCTAGCGCCCGGCGCCGCGATCGTGGACATCTCGCACGGCGTGCCGCCTCAGGATGTTGTCGCTGGGGCGCTCATGCTGGATTCAGCGATTGATTCTTTTCCCGACGGGGCGGTGCACGTCGCGGTGGTGGACCCCGGCGTGGGCGGTGGGCGTCGGCCTATCGCGGTGCGCACCGAACGGTGCTTTTTTGTTGGGCCTGACAATGGGTTGTTTACTGCTGCGCTGGAACGCCACCGCCCTCTTGAAATTGTTTCGCTTTCCAACCCCGAGTTTCACCGCCAACCGGTTAGCGATACTTTTCATGGGCGCGACATCTTTGCGCCCGCGGCGGCGCACCTGGCCAACGGCGTGGCGATGGGGCGGCTAGGCGCGCCGTTGGCTGATATCACGCAACTGGACTGGCCCCAGCCGGTCGCGCACGGGGCGGGGCTAAAGCTGCGGGCGATCCGCGTCGACCGCTTCGGGAACATTATCACGAACCTCACAGTGGGGCAGTTCGATGGGTGGCGAGCGGGCTTGTGGGGACAGAACGACCCGGTGGTTATCCGGATTGCCCGGCACCGGATCGGCCGTATCAGCAGGACGTTTAGCGATGTGTGTGTGGGTGAACTGCTGGCGTATTGGGGCAGCGGCGGCGGGCTGGAGGTAGCGGTGCGCGACGGCAGCGCCGCAGAGAATCTCGGCGTCTCGGTGGGCGTTGAGTTGTACATCGAACCCCCGCGCAGCAGTAGCGCGGCTGGTGGGTCTAATAATCACTAAACTTTATCGGGTTAGTGCAGCCGCTCTTTCCTGAAGCGGTAGCGAGGCAGGTGGCGTTTGAAGCGTTTGTGGGCGTGGTGGCCAAACAAGAACAGCAACAGGCCCGAGAACGACGTGACGGGCCCTATAAGCCGGTTGGCGTTGGCCGCGTAGCTCTGCGTGTCCAGCAAGGTCAGCACGATGAACGATCCGATGGCGACCATGCCGATCCCTACCGCCATCATGAAGACACTCAATGAGTAGAACAATTCCCACAGCGATACGGGCACGTGAAACCGCGACCGGTGCTTGCGGTGGCGGTGTGTGCCGTGTGTGGCTCGTTTTGTGATAGCGGCTTCGGTCATTATCACGGTACATCGAACAAAACGGGGCTGTCGCTCTTTAATTTTTTTTCAACGTCCGGTATCCACGACGGATCGGGTCGTCACCGCGGCAGCGGGGTGTTATCCTGACGCGTGGGTCTGAAGGCCACGGTACGGCCCCGACAATTCACATCACTTTGAAGGCCGCTTCATCGGCAGTAGCCAGGAGGTGCTCGGCGGTTTCCACGTCGAGCGGCCTGGCGAAGTAGTACCCCTGAGCGAAATCGCACTCGAGTGCTTGGAGGTGGGCCAACTTGCCGGGTGTGTCGATCCCCTCGGCCACGGCTGTCATGCCGAAGCTGTGCGCCACCGTGACGATGGCGTTGACGATCGCGGAATACTCCTGGTAGGTCTCGATTGCGCCGATGTAAGCCCGGTCGATCTTGATCTGGTCGACGGGCAATTCGTACAGCCTACTCAATGACGAATTGCCGCTGCCGAAGTCGTCTATTGACAGCTTCACACCCAACTCGCGTAGTTGGGTAAGCACGGGGATGATGTCCACGGAGGGTTCCATGATCGTGCTCTCGGTGACTTCGATGGTCACGGCCTGGGGTGCCACGCCTTTGTGGTTGATGATGGTCTTGACGTGGTCCACCAAGCCGGGCTGCATCAGGTGCCGCTTGTGCAGGTTGACAGCCATGGTCAGTTGTCGCTGTGGGTAGCGGTCTTGCCAGGTCCGTAGCTGCTGGCAGGCTTGGTTAAACACCCAGTCGTCGATCGGGACAATCTGCCCCGTTTCCTGCGCCACAGGCAAAAACTCGTTGGGCTCGATGCTGCCCCGCTCGGGGTGCTCCCACCTGATCAGCGCTTCGAAACCGGTCATCCGCCCGCTTTCCAGGCAGACGATCGGGTGGTAACGGAGCTTGAGCTGGTTCTTAGCGATTGCGGTGTGCAGGTCCGCTTCTAAATTGAACCGGTCCGAGAGCGAGGCGTGCATGCGCTTGTCGAACACCTCGTACCTGGCTCTTCCGCCTGTTTTGGCTTTGTAGAGCGCCTGGTCCGCGTCTCGTAGCACGTCTTTGCACTGCTTGTATCCGATGTCGCTGATCACAACGCCGACGCTGGCGGTGACGTGGATATCCCGCCCGCAGACGTCGTAGGGCATTGAGAGCGACTCTTGTATCCGCTCGGCGCACAACCTGGCCACCCCGGTGTCCGCGCCTTCGAGCAGCACCACAAACTCATCGCCTCCCAGCCTCCCGACGGTGTACCAATCATCGCCTTCAAACCCTTGCTGCTGAGACAGCACCTCTCGGACGCGCCCCGCCAGCCCCACGAGCAGGAGGTCCCCCGCTTCGTGGCCGAGGGTGTCGTTGATGTGCTTGAAGCGGTCGACGTCCATGAACATCACGGAAAAAATGAACCCGGTGTCCCGTCTGGACCGCTCGATGGCACTGCTTAGGCGTTGTGTGAACAGCTCGCGGTTGGCCAACCCGGTCAGGCGGTCGTGGTGAGCGACATGGAGCAGTTGGGCCTCGGCCCGCTTGCGCTCGGCGACTTCGACCTCTAACTGCTGGGCACGGTCGGTGATCTCTTTGACGCGGTTGCTAAGCGATTCGGACATGTCGTTGATGGCGATGGTGAGTTGCCCCAATTCGTCGCCTGCCCTGGGCTTCAGCGGCTGGCCGGACAGGTCGCCGTCGGCGATGGCCTCTGCGCGGACCATCAGGCGGTGGATGCTGCCGACGATGCGTTGGCTGAAGACCGCCGCCACGAGCAGCGCGATGACCATGGCGCAGGCGGTCGCCACGAAGACCGCGTTTTCCATGGCGCGGGCGACCTCTTCGAGCCCCTGTTTGTCGTCTTCCATCTGCCTGCGGTGCGACGCGGCGATCTCGTTAAGGATGGACTTGATCCGGTCGGCCCGTGGTGTGACCTTTGTGACCAGCATAAAATTAGCCACGTTCCAATCGGCAGCGTCGCGCATCTCGAACATGCGCGATGACAGGTCCACAAAACCCCGCCTCAAACGCGCGTATGTGTCCCACAGGGGGCGCTGCGAGACGGTCAGCAGTGCGATCTTCTCTTGTATGAGCTGATACGCGGCTTGGTTCTGTTCCCAGCTACGCTCGAATGATTTAGAAAACCGCTGATCGCCGGACATGACGTAGGCTCGCATGCTCGCCAGGGCGGCGGCAAAAGAGCTGCTGCTGTCGCCTAGGTTCTTCAGCAGCGTTTTGCGTTTTTGCGTGGCTTCAAGCGTCACCTCTTCATCGATGACGCCGGTGAGGGTCTTGAGTATCACGGCGGCTTGCGGGGCGCCGTCTTTGAGCAGCAGGTGCAACGCGGGTACGTTCTTTTCCGCGTGAGTCACGGCGAGGATCTCTTTCTGGTCGGACCGCAGCGCTTCGAGTTCGTTCTTGAGTATGCCCATCAGCCGGTGGGGCTGAGTGGCTTTGGACCACGCGCTGAACAGCCGCTGCATGGCTTCGAATGAACTGTCGATCTGTTGCCAAGCCTGGGTGTACCCGTCACAGTCGAGGCATTTTTCCCCTGTTGTGTGAGGGATGATGTGCCCCCTGACCTCGTCGAGTGATTGATTCACTGAGTTGATCAGGCGTTCCCTGGCCTGTGCGGCTGGGTATCGCAGGTCGATCACGCGGTGGTGGATCTGCCGGAGTTGGTACACCTTCCAGTGAATCACCGCAGACCCGGCGGCCATCGAAACCAAGATGGCGCCAAACCCCAGCCCCAGCTTTCTGCCGATCGTTAACCGCATGGATACACGCGTCCAATAACATGTACCGCCCGCGTAGCGCGGACGGTCTCGTATGGATGTATCGACAGACCGCTAACCGGCCTTGCGGCCAAGTGCTGGGTAGCGCCGGATAATGAGACGGGGATCGCTTGCGAAAGGCGTTATTTGTATTGGATATCCGATTCGAGGCCGCCGCTGTGGTCGCTATGCCACACCAGGGTGGGCTGTGGGCGTAGGCCGGGGGCGGTGATCCTGGGCAGCAGGCCTGCGGCTTCGGGTTCGAGCATTTCGAAGCGGCTCTCCGAGCCGTTGTCTCGGATGAAATAATAGAACGATTCGTCCGAAGCGCTCTTGACGGTTTCTATGCCGTGGCTTGTGCTGGTGAGACGGAAACCATGACGCTGTAGCGCCTGGCGTAGCGCGTCGAGGTTGGCAGGGGCCGGCTGGTTGTTGGCTTTGAGGTATTTCAACCCGCGTGCCAGGAATCGCAGCCTGCCCACAGCGGTTGAGAGCGGGTCGGGCTTGAGGTCGTGGATGTACTGCTCCCAGCGTTTGCGGAAGGCTGTGGTGTCTTCGGTCTGGAACGCCTGTCGGAAGGCCTTGGAGCTTAAGCGGCCCTGGCTGACCAGTTGCAGGTATTTCTCGAACGCCCGGCGGTACCGCCCGCCGTCGCCGTGAATCAGGAAGTGGACAATCGACCAAGACTGGTCGTACTGCATCGCGCCTCGGGGCGAGCCGTTGAGCATGTTGTCGTGCCACTGCTGGCTAGAGATGTCCAGCAGCTCGTCGAAGCCGATCGCGGTGTTTTCGCGGATCATGTGGCGCACGGTCTTCACGCGATTATCGGTGGCCAGCCCCAGCTTCATGCCGCTGCCTACAAGCAGCCCGTCGCCGAAATACTCGGCCAACCCCTCGTTGACCCAGACGGGCAGGTCGCCGCCGATGTACGCGTTGGCAAACTGGTGGAAGCCCTCGTGCTGGAGGACTTCGAGCATGTAATCGTGCGAGCGGTTTTCGTCGTCCACCCAGGTGGCCAGCCCCTGGACCTGTCGGCGGGTAAAGAACATCCCGCCCGAGGCCGACGCGTTGATGCCGAACTTACTCAGCAGAGTGTTGTAATCCTGGCGTGTGCGTAGCAGGTACAGGGGCATCTGCCTGCGGTCGCGTGTTTTGAACGAGCTGAACCGGCGGCCGTATTCGGCGAAGACGCGGTCCATGTGCAGAGCGTAGGGGCGGACCTCGTCCACACCCAGATTTGTGTGAATGGTGTAGAACCGGCTGTCGAATTTTGACAACTCGTCGGGGTCGACCGCCGTGGCGGGCGAAGAAGCCAGGCACGCCGCCAGCGCGGCTGTTACCCGTGTACCCCATCGCTTAAGCTTGCGTACCGCCATCGGATTACGACCACAAAGCCGCCGCGACGCGCGGGGCACATCAACTTAACCTTATTATATCTAATTTAAATCACTTGCCAGCGTAGTCGATGATCCTGCTGATCTCGCTGCGCAGGTCGCGGCGGTGGACGACGCGGTCGATGAAGCCCTTTTCGAGCAGGTGCTCGCTGCGTTGGAAGCCATCGGGCAGTTCCTGGCGTACGGTGTTGGCGATCACGCGTGGCCCGGCGAACCCGATCAGGGCCTTGGGCTCGGCGAGGATGACGTCGCCGAGCATCGCGAAGCTGGCGCTGACGCCGCCCGTGGTGGGGTCCGAGAGCACGCTGATGAATAGGCCGCCCACTTGGTCGAGCTTGGCCAACGTCGCGGCTGTCTTTGCCATCTGCATCAGGCTCAGCGTGCTTTCTTGCATGCGTGCCCCGCCCGAGCAGCTCACCACGACGAGCGGCCGGTCCGTGTCCATGGCCAGTTCGATACTCCGCGTTACCTTCTCGCCCACCACGCTGCCCATCGAGCCCATCATGAACTGCGGGTCCATGCACGCGAGCACAACACCGCGGCCTTTGATAAACCCCTTGCCGCAGACCACCGCGTCGGGTTGGCCGCATTTTTCCCGCTCCTCGACGAGGCGCTGTTTGTAGGGCTTGGCGTCGACGAAGCCCAGCGCGTCCACCGGGGCCATGCCCGACCATTGGGGCTCGAAACTCTCGGGGTCGCACAGTTGTCGGGCCCGCACGTCGGCGCCGATGCGGTAGTGGTGGTCGCACTCTGGGCAGACGTGCAGGTTCTGCTCGACGTTCTTGCGGTAGACCATGGCCTCACACCGCGGGCACCGCATCCAAAGCCCTTCAGGCACGTCGCCACGCTTGCCGGCGTCGGTGATGTCTTGCCAGCTTCGGCCGGGCGTCTGTGTCATTTTCTTTTGTGTCTCGGTGGCTAGTCGTTGAGGATCAGGCAACGCGGTCACCTCTATTGCTAAGTGTAAAACCGATGCGATTGAACTGCCTCGACCGGGTACTGATTATAGCTAAACCCTATATCGGCCGAACCGCCTGTCCAGCCGTGAAGAACCCCCAAGCCCTTTGCCCTATCCTATATCTCTGTCGGCGCTGCGGCGATCGAAAAGCCGTCCGTCGCCGCTCACTTGTGCCCTTTATCTTAGGCCATCCGGGGCCGATAACCATTTTACAAATTTTCTTGTCCGATAGCTCAAGAGCCTTATTGGCCGGGCCGATGATCATAAAGCATTCGTAAGTGATCGTTTTTCGGCTTCGTTTCTAAATCTTGTTGACGGCACTGGGTAGCCCAGGAACCTAGTCAAGGCCTGGTGGCAGCAAGGGTCTGGCTGTGCATATCCAATTCTGGATTCCGCTAATCTGTTTAAGCCTATCGCTGGTGGCCCTAGGCGGCTGCTCAACCCACCGCCCCACACCCGCTACGATCACCCCGACCTACTCATTCGTTAAGAACAGTTCGCTGGGTTACTCGCAGCAGTACACCGAGGGGGCTGTGGACAGCCACCAACCCAGCGCGGCGGTTCAATAAAAGCGCCATTCCATCGTCCAATGCTTGCTGACCGGCGGCGCCGGCTGTGCGTTGTGTCTTGATGAGACGTTGCGAGACGGCGCCGCTCGCCGCCGAACACGCTAGCTCTTCATGTTGTCGTACTGAATGGGGATGTCCAGATCGGCGCGGTTGAGCATGTCCATGACGGCTTGGAGGTCGTCGAGCTTCTTGCCCGTGACGCGAACGGCGTCGCCCTGGATAGCGGCTTGGACCTTGAGCTTTGTTTCTTTGATCATCTTGACGATGCGCTTGGCGGTGTCTTGCTCGATGCCTTCGCGGATCTTGACGTCTCGCTTCATCGCGGCATCTGAGGTGGGCTGGGGGTCTTCAAACTTAAAGCTCCGAAGGTCGATCTTGCGTTTGGCGGCTTTGGCTAAGAGCATCTCGCGTATGGCTTCCATCTTCATCTTGTCGGCAGCCACGACGCGGATCACTTTCTCTTTCTTGTCGAGTGTGAGCTTGGTGTTTAGGTTTCGGAAATCGTAGCGCGTGCTGATTTCCTTGAGTGTGTTGTTGATCGCGTTGTCGAGTTCGTGCATCTCGACTTTGCTGACGACGTCGAATGAAGCCATGACGGAGCCCCTTGGTGTGTGGTGTGCATCCCTGGGTAACGCCCACTATTCGACACGAGGCGGCGGTTGGGTTCAACCCCGGCGGGGGGCGGCTACTGAGCGAGCGTGTAAAACCCGGTGCCCGCGCGCTTGAGTTTGCCCTGCTTGGCGAGCTCTTCCCAGACGGCTGGGGGGTACTGGCGGGGCGGGGTGATCGCCATGGTGCCCAACGACTTGCCGCCGGTTAGGGGGCTTCGCCCGAGCTTTGATTCTTCGTCGAGGCGTGTGAGCTTGAGGCGCTTGCGGAAGGCTTTCATGGCTCGCTTCTGCACCTGCGGGTCCATGGGGTCGTCTGACTGCTGCTCTTGGGGGGCAGGGGGCTGTGGTGCTTGGGCGGCGGGTTTTGCCAGCGAGGTGGGTGGTGACGCGGGTGACGGGCTTGCACCGGGCTTACCGGGTGCGGCGAGTTGATTGACCAGCTTGCCCAGTTCGGCGATGTCGCGGTTGGCGAGTATTTTTTCAATCGTCGCGGGCGGGGCGTCGGTGTGTTTGAGGGCTTTACCGACGCGGTCCCACAGGCGGGCGGCTGTCTTGGAATCCTCGCAAAGGAACAGGTCCGATGCGATCTCCCCGAGGTTTTGCAGGGCCATGGTGTCGCGGTTCTCGTAATACCGCTTGATGGCGCCCTGCTGAAAGTTTGATTTGGCCATAGTCAATCGACTCCTTCCGCGTTCATCATAGCGTGGGTGGTGTATTGCGGGCATGGATTTACCGCGTGGCCGCCCGCAATGCTCGCTTCGGCCGTGGCTGCCAGCCGAACTGTGAGAGCGAGACCCGGCCGTTGGCGTCAAACGCAATACCCTCACACTCCAACAACTCGCGTTGTGTTTGTTCGCACCACGATTCTAATCGCTTGCTGATCTGGCCCTTCGCGTTGATCACACGGTGCCACGGGATCGACCGCCCGTCAGGCAGCGCGTTCAGGGCATAGCCGACTTGTCGGGGTTGACCGGGGATGCCCGCCACCGCGGCGACCTGCCCGTAAGTGGCGACGCGACCACGGGGGATCTTCGTCACCACTTTATAAATTTGCTCGTATGTGATGCCCATCTTGCGCAGTAGGTCCTTGTTGGGGACGCTTTGGATGCAAGTTTACCACCTGCTTATGACCTTACCCATGTTTGATGGGCGTGGGCCCTGTCACCCAGCGGGCTTCACCTTTGGTTCGGCACGGCTGACTCGCTGCGCTCGCTGGCCATGGCACCCCGGCTGCCACCGCCCTACGAAGTAGCCCTCTCATTCGGCCGATAACAACCTCATGAGACCTGAAAACCCGGCCGATTATCCGGGAAACCCCGCGAATCAAAGCGGCGGGCCGCTGTCGGATCAGCACCGTCAGGACCTGTCCCAAGCCAACCAACAGGCACGCAACATCCTCCGCGCCGGCAACGTCGCAAAGTTCAACGGCTGCGTCGCATCCATCTTTGCGGGATTGTCGCTGCTGTCTGCATTGTTCAGCGTGACGGCCCTGTGCGTGGGGGCCGGGCTGGTGATCATCGCACGCAACGAGTTCCACGGCCGAAAGCTCCTGCGGTGGTTCGATCCCCGCGGCACACAACTGCTAGGGTGGAACCAAGTCGGGTTCATCGCATTGCTCGTCGCTTACAGCTTGTGGTCCATTTACACCACACTAACGGGGCCCAGCCCCTACGATGTCTACATCGCGGAACACCCCGAACTTACCCAGATGCTCGGACCGATCGGGCCGATGTATACAACGCTGACCCTCGTGGTCTACGGCGGTGTGATCGTGCTGAGCGTTATCTTCCAAGGGCTCAACGCCCGCTATTATTTCAAGAAAGACAAGCTCCTCAAAGCCTACCTCCGCCAGACCCCCGATTGGATCGTCGACCTCCAGCGCGCTTCACTCTAGCGCAACCCACGGGCCTTCCAGAACACAAACGGGATTGAAAATGAGTAGCACGTCGACGTATGCGCGTGAGGGCGAGCACACTTTGCCCCTTCGGGGTCAAAGTGTGGCACCCGGCTCACACCACGCCGTTGTCCATGTCGGGTAGATGAAAGCCTGGGGGTTCTGTGCGGGAGCCTTTGTGTTCGATCAGGTCGATGCGATACCCGACCAAGTAACCGGTCAGGCTCGCTAAGAATATTGGGATGGGGTTCCCGAACCCGGTAAGCGCCAGCACAATCATTGCAGAAGACAGCGGGGTTTGAGTAGCGGCGGCATTGAAGCTGGTCATCCCCACAAGCATGGCCATGCTTGGGTCCAAAGGGGGCACGATCAGATGCAGGATTTTCCCGATCATCGCCCCCATCAAAAGATGAGGAATAATAAGGCCGCCTTGCCAGTGGCCCCGGATGGTAAACGAAACGGCTAGCATCTTGGCGACAAGCGTGCCGAGGATGAGCTTGAGCGTCATGCTCTGATTCAGCACCTCGTTCATCTGATAGCCGCCGTAAAAATAGCTTAAAGGGAATAGGTAGCCCAGCACGCCGATCATGACTCCGGCCAAAGTTGTGCGGATAAAGATCGGCATCGGCCATCGGCCGAACGTGCGCCCGATAAAGCGGAACTGCCAGGCGTAGCCATGGGCCACGGCCGCGCAGACACCGGCCACGCCGATCGCCGCGATCAGCCACCACCACGCCTCGGGGTGACTCGGCGGGTAATGCCACATGGGCACCAGGTCCATGCCCAACAGCCCGGTCATCACCATATAGCCCACGAAGCTTGTCAGGATCGTCGGGATCACGGCTTCGTAATATTCGAGGCCGCGGCGGTGAAGCACTTCAAGCCAAAGGATCGCGCCGCCCGCCGGTGCTCGAAGAAATACACCGAAGCCCGCGCCCATACCCGCGAGCGTTAGGATGCGCATGAACCGCGGCTTGCCGAATCGCTCGGATAGGAAGGTGCCCAAAGAGCCGCAAACCTGGGTCAAGACGCCTTCGGGACCGGCGCTTTGACCGCCTACCAATCCGAGCAAAGAAACCGGAAGGATCGGCTTGTTGTCCGCGTAAGGGAGCCGGCCTCGCTCGTGGAAGTGCTTCACAATCGCGGACATGTTGCCGGGGTCGAAAAACCTGTGCATGATCAGGCCGATGACCAATCCCACCGCCGGGCTGATCCACAGACGATGGATCGGCGAAGGAACCAACGACCATACCCAGCCGTCGATCGACTTCCACGCTAGCGCAAAGCCGGCACTAAAAACACCCACGCCAATGCCCAGCAGGGTCGAGATCAGCAAAAGATTTCGGAATCGATCTTCTCGCAACATGACGGGGTTAAAAGCCTCTCAACAAACTCAACACGCCATAATCGTCTGCCGACGGGTGGTGAGGGTACACGAAACACGCCCAGTTGCCCCATCCGCTTGGGCGGAGACAGGCCCGCTCCCTGACGGTCGCGATTTATGATGGGAAATACGGTCAACCAAGCCGCTCTACGGCCGAACCTGCGTCTCGGAGGCGAGTTGTGCTTCGAGTTCGGTGACGCGTTTTTGTAGGGCCCGTAGCTCTTGGGTCATCTCGGGTAGTTTCCCGATGGACAGCCAACTGCGGCGGGCCTGCTTCCAGGGCATGGCCGGTTGCCCGCCGTACTCCTCGCCGCCGGCAAGGTTGCTGGTAACGCCTGCTTTGGCGGCGATGCGCGCGCCGTCGCCGATCTTCAGGTGGCCCGCGACGCCGACTTGGCCGCCCATGACCACGTAGTCGCCCGTTTGGGACGACCCGGCGACGCCGACTTGTGCGACGAGCAGGTTGTGGCGGCCGATGGAGGCGCCGTGGCCGATGGCGACGAGGTCGCTGAATTTTGAGCCTTTGCCGATGCGTGTGGAGCCGACCGTGGCGCGGTCGACGACGCAGCAGGCGCCCAGTTCGATGTCGTCTTCGAGCACGGCGTTGCCGACTTGGGGGATCTTGTCGTGTTGGCCTTCGTGGGTGGCGTAGCCGAAGCCGTCTTGGCCGATCACGCACCCGGCGTGCAGCGTGACGCGGTTGCCCAGGACGCAGCCATCGTAAACGGTGACATTGGGGAACAGTTGGCAGTCGTCTCCGACAACGGCGTTGGGGCCTATGAAGCAGTTGGGGTAGATCACGCAGCGTGCGCCGATCTTGGCTCCAGCGGCGATGTAGACCATGGGGTACAGCGTGCAGTCGGGGCCTACGGTGGCGGTGGGGTCGATGAAACGCGGGGCTTGATGTTGGCCGTCGGGGATGGGCTTGGGGTGCTGGCGGTAGCCGTGCAGTGCAACGACGGCCTCGCGGAAGGCGAAGTACGGGTCTGCGGCGACGAGGAGGTTGTGATTCTCGATGAGCTTGGCGTCGTCGGCGCTAACGATGACGGCCCCTGCCTGGCTATCTGCGACGCGCTTGACGTATTTGCGGTTGGCTAAAAAGCTGACGTCGTCGGGCCCGGCGTCTTCGAGCCCGGCACAGCGGTTCACCGTGACACTTGGGTCACCCTGGACCTGGGCGCCGATGCGCTGGGCGAGTTGTTCAAGGGTCATGGGCATATGCGTTGGACGGTTGCAAAGACGTTGATGGTCGGAAGTTGCTGGCGTGTGATTAGGTCGTTTACACCCGTCCGGACCGCTCACTTATCCGCCTGAGGCGGACGGCTCGTTGTTGTTTCACTTATGTAACCGGCTCAAAGCTCCACGTACTGCATGTCGGGCTCTCGCTGGAACGCGTCGGACGGGTGGTGTACGTCTGACACGAACACGCCGCCCATGTCTTGGCGAACCTTGGCGGCGTCGTAGATTATTGGCTCGCCCAGCCCGCAAGCCGCGGCCAGGTCCAAGGCGATCTGCCCTTCGCTGCGGGCTGACTCAATGATAGGGATGGCTTGGCTGAAGGTCTGCAATCGGCCGGTGGCATTTTCAAAAGTGCCTGATTTTTCCGCCCAAGTGGCGGTGGGTAGCAAAACGTCGGCTTTGGGGGTTAGGGCGTTGGGCAAGGTGTCGAGCAACACGACGTATTTGCTTCTCAATGCTGCGGTTAGGTCTTTTGTGGCCCAATCGCTGGGGTAGTTACCCGTGGCCAGCACGGCGGCAGTTTTGGTGGCTTTGTCGCCGATGGCTTTTAAGAATGCGTCGTAGGCGAGCACCTGCCCGCCACCGAGCGATTCCAGGACCCGTCGCACGCCGCGGCTGTTGGGGCATTTTTCGGCCCGAACGGTGTACCCCCCCGGGAAGGCTTTGTCTTGGCCTTCGATGGGTATGGGGCCGACGGCGAGGGTGGCTTGCGGGTCGAGCCCGCGTATGAGTTTGCCCAGCAGGTAGGCCTCTTCGCAGGACAGCATGGGGCTGACCATGACAGCCAGACTGCCTGGCCCACTATCCTTCACAATCCGCTTGAGGTTGTCGCGTGCGGTTTCGTAGACGTGGGGCCAAGTGGATTCGACCTGAGTGCCGTGCTGGAGGCGTTTTGGCGTGTGTAGGCGGTCTTCGCGGTGGATGAACTTCCAGCCGTAGCGGATTTCGTCGCTGATCCACCACTGGTTGACGTCTGTGTTGGCTAACGGCTTGACGCGGTAGATGCGGCCCTCGTTGTGCTCGATGGTAATGTTGTCGCCTGATGAGGTTATGCCGTCGATGCTGGGCGTTTTGGTGAGGAACCAGACGCGTTGCTCGAAGAGGAAGTCTTTGTCCAGCAGCGCTCCGACGGGGCAGATGTCCACCACGTTGCCGGATAGCTCGTTATCGAGAGGTTTGCCGGGGAAGACGTCGATCTGTTCTTTGTGGCCGCGGCCGAATATGGCTAGCTCGCCGGTGCCGGAGACCTCTCGCGTGAATCGCACGCAGCGCGAGCACATGATGCAGCGGTCTGAATAAAGGTAAACGTTTGGCCCGACGTCTTTTTTGGGCTGCTTGACCTTGGCTTCCTCGAAGCGGGACTGGGCGTGGCCGTAGCGGTAGCTGTAGTCCTGGAGGTGGCACTCACCGGCTTGGTCGCAGACGGGGCAATCCAGCGGGTGGTTGACCAGCAGGTACTCCATGACGGCTTTTTGGTTGGCGATGGACTTGGGGGACTGGGTGTAGACCTCCATGCCGTCGGTGGCCATGGTCTGACAGGTGGGCAAGAGCTTGGGGATCAGCTCAACCTTGTTGTCCTTGCGGGGGTTGGGCTGGGCCACTTCGGCTAGGCAAATGCGGCAACTCGCGACGATCGACAGCCCGGGGTGGTAGCAGTAGTGCGGGATCTCGACGCCGTTCTCCAGGGCGACCTGGAGGATCATTTTTTTGCCGTCGAACTCGAACGCCTTGCCGTCGATGGTGATCTTTGCCATGGGCCGGTACCTGTGGAAGCGTTAAATCGAAACACCGTCCCCATCCGCGTGTAACTTGGCGACATCGTAGCAAAAGGGGTTGGCGGGTGCAGCGCGGAGGGTTTGGGGGTTCTTTGATTGGATGTGCTTATGAAGCTGTGACGGCGGTGTTAAGCGAGGCAAGTTTGGGCGTACCGGGGGATGGATGAGGAGCGGAATTATCAAATTTATGGCCGCAAACCGTGAAAAAAACCTAGGCGCCGAGAGGCGGCGGCGGTAATATGGTTGTTTGTTCATGCGTGTCGCTGTAGAGGCGCGCAGTGTGGTGGGAAGCGTGAGGCGGATCATTTCGTGAGTTGTGTCGTGCATGTATGAGAAAATCGACGGCTAATTTCTAGTTGCGCCAGCACACGCCCATGGAAGGGAGCGAGTGCTTGTGGCGCACCATTTTTAGTTAAACACCGGATCAAGGTCTCAGTTAAAGACGGTTGCGAGAAGGAGAACCCAACCATGTTGAAGTATGCACGTCGCAGCGGGACCGGGGCCATGGATCGTCTTGTCCATATGACGGTCATCGGTGTCGCTGTATTGGGTTTGGCGTCGACGGGTTGGGCGGCGCCGACGCTCATAGAGTTTTTGCAGTTCGAGGGGACCAGGTTTGGCGACCCAGGCACCGAGAAGAGTTTTCCGCCGGACACGATGGGTACGATCGGGACGCCTTCGGGGAACACGTACGTCGAGTTGATCAACGCCGGGTACGCCCAATACGACACGGGCTCGCAGCCGGTGAACCAGCACACGGACGGCGTGCTGATCGGTAACCGGATGAACCTCGATCAGTTCTGGAACAACGCGTTTCAAAACACCTTCGACAACCCAGGCGATGTTCAGCCGCAGTTGTTCAAATCCGACAACGCATTCGACCCGCGTATCGTCTACGACGCCAACACGGAGCGCTGGTACGCCGTCTCCGTGGATTATAAGGAAAGCGCCCAAAGCAGCATCTACGTGGGGGTGACCACCTCGAGCGATCCATCGCCCGCCAATTGGCGCGGCTTTGTCCTCGACGCGGATATGGACAACCAGCAGTGGGCCGACTTCCCCACGCTCGGGTACAGCAACGAGGGGGTGTTCATCGCCACCGAGATGCCCGCCATTGATGGCACGGGTGCCAGCAAAGAAGTCCACCTGACCGGCATTCCCCTGGCTTCGCTGACCGCGCCCGTGCCCAGCATTGCCAACGCACGCATGGTCGAAGACATCGGCCTAACTAACGCGGTGCAGCCCGCGATCGACACCAGTGGCATCACCGCGTCCGACCCCAAGACCGTCTACAGCGCGTTTACCACGAAATCCGGGGAGCGGCCGCAGATGTTTGAGATCCCGTCGGACTTCTTCTCGGGCGGCGCCCTGGGCCCGCTGGTGGACATCCTCAACACCGGCAACAGATCCGCGGCGCAGGACGTTGACTACCAGGCCAGTCAGAATCTGACTCCCATCGACATAAGCGTGGGCGCGGAAGCCAGCAGCAACTTCGTGCTCACACCCTTCGGCTACTGGGGCATCACAAACGTCATAGGCTCCAATGACGGTTCAAAATTCAACAACGCGATCCAGTGGTTCAACATCGATGACAAAACCGGTCAGTTGATCGATACGGGCCTGATCGAAAACGTCGATCGTCATTTTCTCTATCCATCGATCGCGGTCAGTGACTTCGGCAAGATTGTCATCGGCTTCAACTGGATGTTAGACGCCACTAATGTCCCCGGCGGGATCGGCGCCCCCAGTGTCGGCGCAGTTGGTGGCGTCATCGGTCCGAACGGCGTCGTCAAATTTGGGAACCCCGATTACACAATCGGTGCGGACAGCGCAGCCACCTACAAAAACCTCGACGCCATTGGCCGCAACCGCTGGGGCGACTACAGCGCTACGAACTCGAGCTCCGGCAGCCATCTTTTCTGGACGATCCAGGAGTACGCCCCCGAGAAGGACGTGTGGGCCACTTCCCTGAGCCAATTAGCCGTCGTGAGTGGCAACGAGGTGTTCCTTGGCCCCGACAGCACAGGCGGCTACGACTCGATAACGGCTCAGGCCTACGACGGCGATTATACGCTCCAGAAGATCCTCATGGACGGGAACCTCGGGGCCGTGCCGATGGGGCTGTTCGACATTGGCGACATGGCTATCGAATCGTATATGTTGAATTTTAGTGCGGAGCTGCACAACGGTGACCAGATCATTCTTCTCGAAGGTCTAGAGGCGCTAGTCGAGCAGAAGTTCACGCTGACCCAGCTCGAAGACGGGTTCAAGTTGTTCGACACACAATTACTCTCATTCGATCTGTTCGGGCTGCCCAGCGGGTTGCTCTTGACGCTGGACGATTTGCGCCCGTCGCTGGGGCGGTTGGCGCTGATCGAGACGCCCTCGGGCATGATGGTGGAGAGTTATATCGACCTGTACACGGTGCTGAGCGTGGATGGACAATCACTGCCGTCGCAGAACGCCAGCCGGTTGCTTCTGCGCACCCCGGGTGTAATCCCCGAACCGCTCACAGCCACCCTCGGCCTGATGGGCCTGGGGGCGCTGGGCGTGGCGACACGGCGCAGGGCGGGGTGACAACCGGCTGGCCTCACAGCCTCTGTATACAAAACTTCTTTATCGCAGCCTTGCCCGTCGGTGCATGGCGACGATGTTGTGTCGCTTGTTGCAAACCCCCTGTCAGCCTCTTATCCTGCTATCGCTTAAGGACGTAACACCGCCGCGGCGATCGGCAGCCGGGGCTTGTATGGCCGGGTATGCACTACGCACTTTACATGGCGTCAGCGATCGGGGCGGTGGCGGTTTATATGATGATGCCGCGTCGCGGTTACACGCCCAGCCGTATCGGGGGGTTGCTGGGGGCGATGACGCTAGGCGGGCTTTGGCTGTACCTGGCCAAGGCGCTGCCAGCTACGCTTGGTATCGCCGACGAGGCGTTTGTCTACTACTACATCTTTAGCGGTATCGCGATCGCGTCGAGCGTGCGGGTGATCACGCACACCAAGCCGGTCTACGCGGCGCTGTGGTTCGTCATGGTGGTGCTGGCGTCGGCGGGGATGTTTTTGCTATTGGGCGCTGAGTTTATGGCTATGGCGATGGTCATTATCTACGGCGGTGCGATCCTGGTGACGTACCTATTTGTGATCATGCTCGCCTCGCAGGACGCGGGCGAGGCCAGCGGGGAGAAAGGCGATTACGAACGGCTGCCTTACGAGCCGGTGGCGGCGGTGGCGGTGGGCTTTTTGCTGCTGGCGACGCTGCTGGTGGCGTCTTTCAACCCCGCACCGGCCAACCCGGCGGCGCGGGGCGAAAGTGACGAGCGCATTATCGCGACGGTGCTAACCGATCGGCCTGCCAAGCGGTTGGCGGAACACACCGGCGCGGGCGTTGAGGGTGCGCCCGGTCTGCCGACAGCGCTGGCAGACCGGGCGAGTTTATACAACACTGAACGCATCGGCTTAGATTTATTCCGAGGGCACCCGCTGGGGCTGGAGTTGGCGGGAGTGATCCTGTTGGTCTCGCTGGCAGGGGCGGTGGTGATCGCGCGGCTGCGTGTTGACCCGCAGCCAGACGGGGGGGACGGTGACGCGGCGGGCCGACTGGCGGCCGATGCGGTATAACGCTTGATGTGCACTGTTAACGCTTCCGGATCCGATCAAACACAAGCCGACTGAGCCATGCCCGAAACGATCGGCCTACACAGCTTCATCCTCTCACACTTCCTCCTGACGGGTGCTGTGGTGTTCGCGCTTGGTCTGGTGGGGTTTTTGTCGCGACGGAACCTGATCGTGATGTTCTTGTGTACGGAGATGATGTTCCAGGGCGTGGCGATATCGCTGGTGGCGTTTAGCCGGTACCACGCCAACGACACGGGCCAGACGTTTGTGATTTTTGTATTGACAATCGCCGCGGCGGAAGCGGCGCTGGCTCTGGGGCTGGTTGTGCTGCTGTTCCGCCGTAAGAGGACGTTGGACGCTTTAGCCTGGTCGCAACTGCATGGATGACCGCGCCATCGATATCGCGAGATTGATCCCGTGGCTGCCGGCGTTGTCGGCGGTGGTGTGCGGGGTGTGCTGCACGAGCAGAAAGCTGCGTGTGTTGGCGGCGCCGGTGTGCATCGCGGCGATCGCGGCGGCGTTTGTGCTGACCCTCAAAGCTTACCCGCACGTCTTTGACGACCACGGGCACGGGGTGTTCCACGTGAGTTGGCTGTTCACGTGGATCCGCGTGGGCGGGTTCACGGCTGACATGTCCTACTACCTCGACCCGCTGACCATGGTCATGTTGATCGTGGTGACGGGTGTGGGCACGCTGGTGGCGATCTACGCGGCGGGGTACATGGCTGGGGACCGTGGGTACGCCCGGTTCTTCGCGGCGGTGAGCCTGTTCATCTTCGCCATGACCACGCTGGTGATGGCTGACAACCTGGTGCTTTTGTACCTGGGCTGGGAGGGCGTTGGGCTGTGCTCGTACCTGCTGATCGGTTTTTACTACGACAAGCCGTCTGCGGTGGCGGCGGCGAAGAAGGCGTTTATTGTCAACCGGATCGGCGACCTGGGCTTCGCGTTGGGTATTTTTCTGACGTACCACCAATTCGCCACGGTGCAGTTCAGCGAGTTGTTCCAGATCCTCGCCACGCAGCCCAGCGAGGCCAGCACGCCGGTACAGATCATCCCGTTTTTGCTGATGCTCGGTGCGTTCGGCAAGAGCGCGCAGTTGCCGCTGTATGTCTGGCTGCCCGACGCCATGGAGGGGCCCACGCCGGTGTCGGCGTTGATCCACGCGGCGACCATGGTGACGGCTGGTGTGTACATGATCGCGCGGCTGTTCCCGCTGTTTGAGTTGTCACCGTATGCGCTGCCGACGGTAGCGATCGTCGGCACGGCCACAGCGTTGTTCGCGGCGACAATCGCGATGTGTCAATACGACATCAAGCGGATCTACGCTTACTCGACGATCTCGCAGTTGGGGTACATGTTTTTAGGCTTGGGTGTGGCGTCGACGACGGCGGCTGTGTTCCACTTGCTGACCCACGCGTTCTTTAAGGCCCTGCTGTTCCTCACGGCGGGGTCGGTGATGCACAGCTTGGCTGGGCAGTTGGACCTGCGGCACATGTCGGGCATGCGACGGAAGATGCCCGTGACGTGTTGGCTGATGTTCTTCGGGTGCCTGGCACTGGCGGGGTTCCCCTTCACGGCGGGGTTTTATAGCAAGGACATGATCCTGGCTGACACGCTGCAAAAGGGGTTGACGGGGCACAGCACGCTTTACACCGTGCTGGCGGTGGCCGGGTTGTTCGTGGCGTTTTTGACTGCTTTTTATACATTCCGGTTGTGGTTCCGCGTGTTCATGGGCCCGACGAAATATGAGATGGGCCAGGAGCACGGCCACGGCGCCGATCACCATCCCGACGGTGTGTCAAGTGATATTAAGGTTGAGCACCACCATGAGCCGCACGAGGTGAACTGGCTGATGAACGCACCGCTGCTCGTCTTGGCTGCCGGTGCGCTGCTGGCGGGGTACCTGGCACACCACTGGATCGGCGACATGATCCAAGGCTCCAGCGCCCGGCCGCTGCGCCAGGCGATAGGCGCGCACGGGGCCGCGCATCACGCCACGCTGTTCGGCATGGACCTGCACTTAGCCATGATGTACATCAGCAGTGTCATTGCCGTGGTGGGCATCGCGACGGCGGCGTACTTCCACTGGCTCAACCGTGGGGCGGCTGACCGCGTGGCGGCGAAGTGGGCGGGGTTGGTGAGGGTGCTGGCCAACAAGTACTACGTGGATGAGTTGAACGACAGCGTCATCGTCCGCCCACTGCGGTTTATCGGGTATCTCTGCTTTGTGTTTGATCGGCTGATTATTGACGGGCTGGTCATGACGGTCGGTTTTGTGCCCAGGATGTTCGGGCTGGCTCTGCGCCCCGCTCAGCGGGGGGCGTTACAGGGGTACGGCATCGGCATGGCCACGGGGACGGCTGTTGTCGTGCTGCTGGTTTTGATGGTGTATTTTTGAATGAGTGAATACGGTGCATCCTGGGGCATCCGCCTTAGGCGGACTTAACCCCTGCCACCCTACCGGGTTGGTTGTTCGACAAATGATGCTAACCCTGTGTAACCATGATGTATAGCCCCGATCAATTGCTGCCGCTTCTTGTGTTGATCCCGCTGGTGGGTGGGTTGGCGCTGTCGCTGCTGCCGAACCAGGTCGTGCCGGCGATGGCGTTTGTGTGGACGGTGGTGACGCTGGCGGTGTCGGTGGTTGTGGCGTGTCTCGCGTACCAGCCGATCGACGGGAACCCCGCGGTGACGTTTCTGTCCAGCGGCGATCTGTTCTTCGAGTCGTTCATCCCCTGGGTCGACGGGTTTGGGTTGAGCTTTTCGTTCGGGCTGGACGCGATTTCGCTGTGGCTGGTGCTGCTGACCACGGCGTTGATGCCGCTGGTGATGCTGGGCTCGTTCTCGGCGATCAAACACCGTGTGAAAGAGTACTACACATGGCTGCTGTTACTCGAAGCGGCCATGATCGGGACGTTTGTGGCCACGGATCTGATCTTTTTCTACATCTGCTTTGAGTTCACGCTGGTGCCGTTGTTTTTCCTGATCGGGATCTTTGGCTCCACGCAGCGGCTCAAGGCAGCGAAGGTGTTCTTCCTTTACACATTCACCGGGTCGATGCTCACTTTCGCGGGCGTGCTGTACGTGGCGTGGTTCAACGCGAGTCAGACGGGGCTGTGGAGCTTTGAGATCGCTCAATTGGCCCGGGCCGCGCAGGCGATGAGCCTGGAGCAGCAAACGTGGGTGCTGCTGGCGTTGCTGGCGGGGTTCGCAGTTAAAGTGCCGCTGTTCCCGGTACACACGTGGCTGCCCCTGGCGCACACGGAGGCGCCCACCGGCGGGTCGGTCATCTTGGCGGGGGTGCTGTTGAAGCTGGGCACGTACGGCTTGCTGCGGTTTGCGCTGCCCATGACGCCGATCGCCACGGTGGTCTACGCGCCCACCATCGCCACGTTCGCAGTCGTCGGCATCCTCTACACCGCGTTGATCTGCTGGGTGCAGAAAGACGTGAAGAAGCTCATCGCCTATTCGTCCGTGTCGCACCTGGGGTTTTGCGTGCTCGGTATGTTCGCGTTGAACACGATCGGCGTCAGCGCTGCGGTGATGTACATGATCAATCACGGGCTGTCCACCGGCGCGTTGTTTTTGTGCATCGGCATGATCTACGAGCGCTTCCACACGCGTGAGATGGCCCGCATGGGCGGCCTGGCGCGGGTGATGCCGATATGGGCGTTCTTCATGGTGTTCTTCTCACTAGCTAGCGTGGGGCTTCCGGGGCTGAACGGGTTTGTGGGCGAGTTCCTGGCCCTGCTGGGCGCGTTTATGGCTAGGGACGTGTTGGGTGTGGGGTACGCGGTGGCTGCGGGGTTCGGCATGATCCTCGCGGCGATCTATATCCTGTATATGGTGGGTAAGGTGGTGTTCGGGCCGGTGCTGATTCCCGAGCACGACGACCAACACCAGCCGCCATATCCATCGGGACACACCCACGGCAAACATGCGCATGTGCGGGACCTAAACGCACGCGAGATTATGACGCTCACGCCGTTGGCTGTGGGCTGCCTGTTGCTGGGGCTGTTCCCCACGCCGTTGTTAAGCTCGCTCAAGCCGGCGGTGGACAAGCTCGTTGAGCCCGCCAGGCTGGTCCTGGCGGGTAGGCCTCACGGCGAGGCCACGATCGACGAAGTCACGACCATCATCTTCATCGACCCGACCGTACAACACGGGCACCCGCAAGACCCCGATGCCGCGCGTCACGGCCATTAATCATTAATCGCAGGATCGCCACGATGAACCCGATGCTCGACAAACTCTCAACCCTCTGGCCGGAGATGACCCTCTTGGCTGGGGCGTGCGTGTGTATGTTGGCGGGTTTGTCTGGTTCGGCGGTGGTCCGCCGGTCGCCGCGTTGGATCGCGGCGGTGTCGCTGCTTTTGGCTGGGCTGTGTGTGGCCACGTCTAGCGTCGCCGAGCCGCGGCACACCGGCGCCGCGTTGGTGGGCGTTGCTGGGCTAGCGGTGTACGTCAAAATGGCGATTGTCGCGGTTGGACTGCTGCTGCTGTTGATTGCATCGCAAGTGCCTGATCGGTTGCGTCAAACGCAAGACGCCGAAGCCGCAACCGGGCGGGGCGGGGTGTTTGATCCCGCGGGCGTGATGCGGGGCGAGTTCTTCGCGTTTTTCTTGCTGAGCCTGTGCGGGGCCATGCTGTGCGCCGGGGCGGAGGACTTGGTCTGGCTGTTCCTAGCGCTGGAACTGACGAGCCTGCCGACGTACGTGATGGTGGCCACGAGCCGCGACCGGGCGGGGGCCCAGGAATCAGCGGTCAAGTATTTCTTCTTGGGTGCGATGGCAGCGGCAGTGTTCCTGTATGGGTTCGCTTTGATCTACGGCGCGACCGGGTCCACGCAGTACGACCAGATCGCCGCGTTTGTGCATGCCCAATCCGCTTCGGGCCAGGCGCTGCCGCCCCTGTTCATCGTCGGGCTGGTGCTGGCGGTGGTGGGCGTGTCGTTCAAGATCGCCGCGGTGCCGATGCACTTCTACGCAGCCGACGTGTACCAAGGCGCTGCTGGGCCGGTGACGGCGTTCCTGGCGTTTGTGCCGAAGACGGCTGGATTTGTTTCGCTGATTGGTCTGCTGGGCCCGGCCTGCCAAGCCAACGCCGAGCAACTGCAACCGGTGATATGGCTACTGTGGATTATGGCGGTGCTGTCAATGACCGTGGGTAACACGCTTGGTTTGTTGCAGCACAACGTGAAGCGGGTGTTGGCTTACAGTTCGATCGCTCACAGCGGGTACATGCTCGTGGGTTTGATCGCGGCGGTGGCCGCGGCGACGACGCCAGGGGCGGTGACGGCTGGCGAGCACTTGGGCAACGGCGTGGCGGCTTTGCTGTTTTACTTAGTGGCGTACGGGCTAGCCACGCTTGGCGCGTTCGCCGTGCTGGGCTGCGTCACCACCGACCAAGGCGATGAAGCCCAGACCTACGACGACATCGCCGGGCTGGGGCAGCGCCACCCGCTGTTGGGCGTGATTATGCTGATCAGCGTGCTGTCGCTGGTCGGGCTGCCGCCGATGGTGGGCTTCTTGGGCAAGATTTACCTGTTCGGCTCGGCGATCCAGCACGGGTACATCTGGCTGGTGATTATCGCGGTGCTTAATAGCGCGATCTCGGCGGTGTATTACCTGCGCATCATCGGTGCTTGTTACTTCGCGAAGCCGAACGATCAAACACAGGTGGCGGTCTCGCCGGCGGTGCAACTGGGCGCGTTGGTTGCGGCGGTTGGCGCGGTGATGTTGGGTGTGGCTGGCGGGCGGCTGGTGGACGCCGCTCGCGACGCGGCAGCGCCGCCCGACGCTGCTGTTGTGGAGACAGCCCCTCTACCCGATGGTGATGCGGAATCGTGGAGCCCGCAATGGGCAGACACCTCGGTTAAGTGGTGACCGCAGCCGCGCCGTCGCTTCGTCTTGAATCAATCAACTCAAACAGCGGTGACGGGTCGGATAGGTCCGCGACGGTGACGTCGGCCCCGGCTTCTTGCAACTGCTCGACGCTGAACCGGCCGGTCGCCACGGCGAACGCGATGCACCCGTGTGCGTGGGCACAGGCCACATCGCGCGGCGTGTCGCCGATGACGATCACGCGTTCTCGCTTGGCGGGGTGACCGGTGAACGCAGCGTATTTTTCCATCGCGACGGCCACCAGGTCCGCGCGGCTGGGACCCTCGTCGCCGAAGGCGGTGACTTTAAACCACCAGCGGTCGATCCCCACAGCCTTTAGCTTGATCGGTACGGCCTGGGTGTAGTTGCCGGTGAGCATACCCAGCACCACGTCTTCGCGGCGGCGTAGGTGTGCCAGCGTGTCGTGGATGCCGTCCAGCGCGTACACGTCGTGGCGGCTCACAGCCAGTTCCTCTTCGAGTTTCGCAAGGTACTGTTCGCGGAATTGGTCGTGTTTTGCGTGGCCGTCTTCCAACTCGTTCATCGCCACGACCTCAGCGAAGATCAGCGGGTCCAGGTGCCCGGAGACCTGGATGCCGTCGAGCGAAAACGTCTGGCCAAATACCTGCCGGATCGACCAGTTCATCGCGCGCATGCCCGCGCCGCTGGTTTTGAGCAGCGTGCCGTCGATGTCGAATAGCAATAGTGTCTTACTCATCAGCGAAACCAAATGCCCGGTTGGTGGAGGAACTGCACAAGGGTAAGAGCGAAGCCGGTGGGTGTCGAACGGCCGCTCTACACTCAGCCGCCCAAAGCGCTGGCTACTTGGTAAGCCACCAGCGACGCGGTGTAGGCCAGCACGGTCATGTACGCCAACTGGAACGCGGGCCATTTCCAGCTATTGGTCTCGCGCTTCGTGACGGCCTGGGTCGGCAGGCACTGCATGGCCAACACGTAGAACACCAGCAAGCTGATGCACGTGGCGGTGGTGAATACGGGCGTGCCGTCCAAACGTTGAGCCGCGCGGAGGGTTTCGTAGAACGTCTGGGGGTTCTCGTCGGCGGTGTCAGCGCCTACGCCATACACGACTGATAGGGTTGACACGATCACCTCCCTGGCCGCGAACGAGCTGATCACGCCCACGCCGATCTGCCAGTCGAACCCCAGCGGGCGGATGACCGGTTCGATGGCTCTGCCCATACGCCCGGCGAAGGAGTGCATGAGCGCGTGCTGGCTGGTGGTGCGTTCAGCCTCGGTCAGCAGCTCGGTGGCTAGTTGCGATTGGCCCTGTGCTTCGGCTGCGACCGCTTGCTGTTGTAGGGCCTCGGCTCTGGCGGGCGGGTCGCTCTTGGGGAACGTCGCGAGGAACCACAGCGCGATTGAGATCAGCAGAATGATCGTCCCGGCTTTCTTGATGAACAGCATGGCCCGGTCGTACATCAAGGTCAGCGCGTTGCGCAGGCTGGGCACCTTGTAGCTGGGTAGTTCGAGCACCAGCGGCTTGCTCTCGCCCTTGAGGATCGTGCGTTTGAAGACAAAGGCCATGGTTAACGCCGCGATGATCCCCAGCGAGTAGGCGCAGGTGAATAGCAGCGCCCCCATCAGCGGTTCGTGCCAGAACAACAGGGCTGTGACCATCGCGTATACGGGGATGCGGGCTGAGCAGGTCATCAGCGGCGCGACGAGGATCGTCACCAGCCGGTCGCGTTTGTCTTCTATCACGCGGCTGGCCATGATCGCCGGGATCGCGCACGCGTGAGCTGACAGCAGCGGGACAAACGCCTTGCCCGGTAGCCCCACCCGCCTCATTAATCGGTCCATCACAAAGGCTGCGCGGGCTAAGTAACCCGTGTCCTCCAGCAGCGACAGGAAGAAGAACAAGATGCAGATCTGCGGCAGGAACACGAGCATCCCCCCCACCCCGCCGATCACGCCTTCTACTAATAAGCTCTTTAAGTCGCCGTCGGGCAGGTATTGCGAGACCAGCGACCCGGCTGTGGTGAACAGCCCATCGATCCAGTCCATGGGGTACTGGGCGATCGAAAAGATCACCACGAACACAGCGAACATGACAGCCATGAAGGCCGCCACACCGATGACCGGGTGCGTGAGCGCTTGGTCGATTTTCTCGGTGACACTGCCGCGCACAGCTACGCGTCCCGTTGAGCAGCGCGACCCCACGCCCTCTGCCCATTCGTAGCGTGCTTGGAACGGGCAACTGCCGCAGGCGGTGCAACTGGCTGTCGGTGCCTGAGCGGCTGATGATTGGGCGGCATCTATAGATGGATCGATCAGGCCTTCCAACACGCGGCGGAGGTGTTCAACGCCGAACCCGCTGCGGGCGCTGATCGGCACAACCGGGCAGTCCAGTTCGTTGCCCAGCTTGTCGGGGTCGATGTCGATCCCCTCTCGCTTGGCTAGGTCGGTCATGTTCAACGCCACGACCACAGGCAAGCCCTGCTCGAGCACCTGGCTGGTGAGGTAGAGGTTCCGCTCTAGGTTGGTCGAGTCGACAATGACAATCGCGGCGGTGGGCTTGGGCTTGCCAGGCACGAGCCCCAGCAACAGGTCCCCGGCGACTTTTTCTTCAGCCGTCGCCGCCGCCAGGCTGTACAGCCCGGGCAGATCGATGAGTTGCACGACCTGCCCGCCCAGGGTCACCCTGCCGAACCGGCCCTCCACGGTGGTGCCGGGGAAGTTGGCTGTTTTGGCGCGTAGGCCGGTCAGTGCGTTGAAGAGTGTGGTCTTGCCGGCGTTTGGGTTGCCGACCAACGCAAAACACGGGCCTTGTGTCGCAGCACCTTGTGGCTTTTGGAGAACGTCGAGTTGGACCGTGGTGGCGGTGATAACTTGCCCCGTGGGTTTAAGTCGCCCGGTCGCTTGGTTGTGGTGATGCGTTTGTAGTTGGCGGAGGCGTTTGACAGGCCCCGGCTTCGCACAGCGACACGCGCACGCGCTTCGCTAAACGGGCCGACACCCCGATCCGCGACCCCAAGACCCTTAGGATCAGCGGGTCGCCACGCTTGACCACTTCGATCATCCTGCCGACGCACACGCCCATGGCTTTGAGTTGGTCGGCGGTGGCTTGGTCTTCGATATCCACCTGGTAAACCGTGCCGCACTGCATGGGCTGCATCTGGTCCAGGCTGGCACTGGCGTCGGTACTAGTTGACATATGGTGCTGATCCCCTGCGACCGCCCGACAGGCGGGCCGCTACGCATACCAGCCGATAACAAAAGCAGACGGAGTCAATGCAATTGAATTCTAGTCTCAATTGCTTTGATAGCGTAATGTAAATAGGTGAAGCGTGTCAACCAGCTTGAACATGGCCCGGAGAGAAAAAGCATTAAGATACGTATGGAAAACAACCTACAGACGTAATCCGGGGCAACCCGGGTGTATCCGATTGGGCTGCCAGTGGACGGAAATCATGCCCTCTTTCGCAGTTGGAGGAAGATCAAGAATAAGAACAGTGCCAAAGTGTCGATCGAGACCAAGTAGCAAATATTGACCAAATCCGCGACTTCATTGATCCGGCCGAACAACCAGACAATGATGTATACAAGCGTTCCCAATGGTTTTCCTTCCTTTTTACTAGACGTGTCGTGGCTTCGAGCACCGGTGCTAAGATTTCATTGACAAGCTACTGAATGATACCCCTGCCGCGGGACCAGGTAAATGCCCAAACCGACTTCGCCGTATGACGACACGCCCGGCATCGATGCCGCGCTGACGGTGCGATACACCCATCGGCTGAGGTTTACACACGACGCGCTGGCCCCGGACAACCCCGTGCTAGCGGAAGCCATTAACGGTTCTGATCCAAGCGGTGGTCCCGGCGGCGTAGCCAAGGCTGTGCTGGCTTTTGTGGACCGGGGCGTGATCGACGCACAGCTTGACTTGGTTGAACGGCTGACCGCCTATGTTCGCGCCCACGCGGGGACGCTGGTGTTAGCGGGCGAGGCGCGCGTGGTGCCGGGCGGTGAGGCTTGCAAGAACGATACCGTCCATTTTGAAACGGCCTGCCGGGCGATCCACGACGCGGGGCTTTGTCGACACTCGTGTGTGTTGGCGATTGGTGGCGGTGCTGTGTTGGACGTGGTCGGGTTCGCGGCGGCGGCCTGCCACCGAGGGGTGCGCCTGGTGCGTATGCCTACCACGACACTTGCCCAGTGCGACGCGGGCGTAGGTGTTAAGAACGGCGTCAACGCGTTTGGGAAGAAGAATTACCTGGGCGCGTTCAGCGTGCCTTGGGCGGTGATCAACGACGAACGGTTCTTAAGCACGCTTTGCGATCGTGATTGGCGGTGCGGGTTTAGCGAGGCGGTGAAGGTCGCGGCGGTGAAAGACCGGAAGCTATTTGAACGGATTGTGGACGCGGGGGCGGGGATTGCGCGGCGTGAGGCTGGGGTATCACACTCGGTCCTGCGCCAGTCGGCTTTGCTGCACCTTCGCCACATCACCGACGGGGGCGATCCTTTTGAGACGGGTACGGGTAGGCCTCTGGACTTCGGGCACTGGGCGGCGCACAAGCTAGAACAGATGTCCGGCTACGAGTTGCGCCACGGCGAAGCGGTGGCGATTGGTATGGCTATTGATGTGCTGTACAGCCAAGCGACTGGGCTGCTGCCGCGCGAAGAGGCGCAGGCTGTGTTGGCGTGCTTGTCGCAACTGGGTTTTGAGTTGCACCATGAATCGCTGCGCTGCGTTGATCAACTGCTGCACGGCTTAGAAGAGTTCCGCGAACACTTGGGCGGACGGCTAACCATCCCGTTGCTGACGCGGATCGGGCGAAGCGTGGACGTGCATGAAATCGATCATGTCGCGATGCGATCCGCAATCGAACAACTCAGCACGCAGCCCACGTACAAGTAACTTTTAAGCCTGCGCCTACAAAATCAGCATGGCGTCGCCGTAGGAGTAGAAGCGGTAGCTTTGGTCGATGGCTTGCTGGTACCAATTCTTGATGCGATCGAGCCCGACGCCGGGCATGGCCGCGACGAGGGCTAGCAGCGTTGATTGCGGCAGGTGGAAGTTGGTCATCAGCGCATCGGTGAATCGGAATTTAAATCCGGGTTGGATGAACAGCTTGGTCTTGGTTGTGAAATCGCCTTGGGCCGGTAGCGGGTCGGGCAGGCTCTCCAGGGCGCGCACGGTGGTGGTGCCCACGGGGATGACGCGTCGACCGGCGGTACGGGCGTCGCGTAGCGACTGAATCGTTGACGCGGGGATGGACACCCATTCTTCGTGGATGGGGTGGTCTTCCACGCGGTCGGTGCGCACGGGTGCGAAGGTGCCAAGGCCGACGTGCAGCGTGAGAAATGCTTTTTTTAAGCCCGCGTCTTCGAGCTGGCTAAGCAATTGCGGGGTGAAGTGCAGGCCTGCGGTGGGAGCGGCGACGGAGCCGGGCTGGGCAGCGTAGACCGTGTTGTAGCTTTGCTTGTCTTCCGGCTGGACCTCCGGCTGATTTTGGGCACGACGCTGGCGGCGAATGTACGGCGGCAGCGGGGGCGAACCGATCCGATCGAGCAAGGCTAGGGTGTCTTCGGGGCTTTCCAGCCGGGCTAGCCATTGGCCGTTGCCTAGGCGGTTTTCAAGGACGAGATGGGAGTTGCTGTCTAGTGCGATGCGTTCGTTTTCTTGGGGCTTGCCGCGTGATTCGAGCATGACCTGCCAGAGGCAGGCGTCGGGGTCGCGGCGCGACTCGAGGTATAGCCCGGTGACTCCGCCGCCGGTGGCGACGCGACGGCCCGTGAAGCTCGCCGGCAACACGCGGGTGCGGTTGAACACGAGCAAATCACCGGGCCGCGGCGCGGAGGGTAATTGATCGGTGTCACCGATCAGCCGAGGCAAGTCGCAAACGCGGCGGTGCAGGACGCGGTCGGCTTGGCGGTCGATCACCATGAGCTTGGCGGTGTCGCGCGGGTGAGCGGGGTGGGTGGCGATCAGGTCCGGGGGCAGGTGGTAGTGCAGGTCGGCGGTGAGCATGGTGGGCGATTGAAGTGTCAGGCGGTGTCGCATGGTAACTGTCGGGTGGAGCGGCGGCTACAGGGGTGTTGACCACCGGCTACAATCGTATCGCAGAGCGACAAACGAAAACGCCGTTGATATAAATATAACATTTTTATTTACAACATTTTACGGACTCGTCGCGTGATCTTTTTGCGCTGGCTTGGCTCTTGCAGTACACTAGGGCGTATGCGTATTGGGGGACACGTCAATCTTAAGATAGCCCATTTGAGGCAGCGTCTGTTCGGGCCCGGCCGGTTTAGGCCGACCCAGGGTAAGCCGCTGCGGCTGCCACATGTGGCTGGCGCGGATAGAGGTAAAAGGATCGTGGGCGCGTACGCGGCCCGCCCCGTGGCGATGGCGGACCGATTCGGCGCCCCGCAGCCGGTGTCTTCGGTGTTCAAGGCGCAGCCTTGGCCTTATGACACCGCGTTCCCCGCGGCGCTGCCTGAGATCACCACCCACCCGGGGCAACGGCTGTCCGACTTGCCAAGTGCAGGCGCGCAGCTCGCAAAGAGCCGCCGACCCGATAACCCGCTTACGGACCTTGCGGCGGCCAGCCCCCAAAGCGCCAAGCCGTACACAGCCGATCACTTAGGCAACCTTATCGACGTGTGGGCGTAACACGCGTGGTGAGGGGGATGACCACCGCCTATTAACTTTGAGGCGGTGCGGCTGAGGGTTGGCATGAACCTGGGTGAATCTCTCAACGAACTAGCGATGAAAGCCGGGACGCTGGGCCGCGGTCGCTGTATCGCTGAGCTGCGGCAGCTAAACCGCCCGAAGATCGATTTCGCCGATGACTTCCTCCACAGCAAGAGCCTCGATCAGCTCCGCCATATCGTGATGGCCGCTTGGCTCCAAGCCGGTAAACCGTAATTGACCGTAAGCCGAAGTTGAATCGCCACGCGTGTGAGCCTACGCTAGTGTTCTATGAACGGTGCGGCGATACAAATCCTCATGCGGTACATCCATATCGTGTCGGCGATCATGGCGGTCGGCGGCTTGAGCTTTATGCTGCTGTGCCTGATGCCGGTGGTTCGGGTGTTGGACGACGGCTTCAGCGAGGCTTGGATCCGGCTGATTCGGGCGAAGTTTCACAAGGTGCTTTGGATCAGTATCGGCGGGCTGGTTATCAGCGGTGTGTACAACTGGGCCATGCTTGGGTCGACTTACAAGGCCATGGGCCCTGTGGGCAATGCCTTGATCGGGATCAAGGTGCTGCTTGCGCTGATCATGTTCGGAATGGTGTGGGTGGGGCAAGCGGGGATTCTTCGGCCGAAGGTGTGCCAGATGATCAACATCCACTTGGCCGCGGTGGTAATCCTGCTGGCTGCGGCGCTACGGTACTTCCGGCTAGAGCACCTGCAGTCGCTGGTCGGGGCGGGGTGAACCATCGGCGCGTCATGGGCTCTGATACCGCTAAACACCGCCGTGACAAAAAAAGCCGTATCCCTCTACAGCACTACATACACGCTAGACGCACTAAGAAACGCACCGCGGCTGCGGTGATTGTCGTGGCGCTGGCGGTGCTGGTGGCGGCGGATCGGCAGGGGTGGCTGCTGTACCGGGGTGGGGATTGGCAGCGGTACCACGGCAAGTTGTTTACGGTGTTGTACGTGATTGACGGCGATACGCTTGTGCTTGACGCGACGGACGGCGGCAGGCGCAGCACGAAAGTCCGGCTCTGGGGCATCGACGCACCCGAGATTGCCCATTCGGATAAAAATCAAGACGCCCAGCCGTTCGCAGACGAGTGCGCTTCGCTGGCAAAAACCCTGTGCGAAGGCCAGAGTGTGCGGCTGTATCTGGAATCGCACCGTCACCGCGGCAAGTACGGCAGGTTGTTGGCGCATGTGGAGTTTGCCGATGGGACCGTGCTGAACGAGCGGCTGATTGCGGCGGGTTTGGCCCGCGCGGACGAGCGGTTTAGCCACGACCGGATGCAGCGGTACACATTGTTGGAGCTACAAGCCAAACGGGACCGGGCGGGGATGTGGAGATGAGTCCGGTAAAGTAAATGCCGCGCCGTTTACGGCCGATATCTCCGACGGCCACACAACCGGCCTAAACCCTTCGATCGATACAACCGATACAGCCGATAGCCTGCGCTACCTGATAGGAGACCGCGCCATGCGTGACGCCATGCAGCTAGACGGCCAATTGGCCCGCGAAGTCGAGCACTTCCAAGGCCACTACGCCCAGGAAGCGGCCAAGGGTATCGAGGCGCTAAACGATTTTGATAAATCCCGTTACACGAACCCGCCCGCCAACACGATCTTCCCACGCGAATACTACTACCACCTATTGGCACCGCTGGCGGGTAAGGACGTGTTGGAGATCGCTTGCGGCAACGGGATTGACGCGAGCATCTGTGCGCACAATGGGTCGAACCACCACGCTTACGACCTGAGCCCGGAATCGGTCAAGTTGACGCGGCAGCGGGCGCAGATCAATGGTGTGTCCGACCGGATGCAGCTACAGGTGTGCGGTGATTTTACCCAGGCGTTCGCGGGGCAGAAATTTGACTGTGTGATCGGGTATGCGGCGCTGCACCACGTGCCCATGGAGGGGCTGGCCCAGCAGGTGTACGACCGGCTGCGCCCAGGCGGGGTGGCGGTTTTCGCGGAGCCGGTGATCAACTCGAAATTCTGGCACGTGCTGCGGCGGTGTGTGCCGGTGTACCACGTGAAACCGAGCGAAGACGAAGTGCCGCTAAACAACAGCGTGATCGCTGAATTCACTCGGCCGTTTGACCGGATCGAGAAGCGGGAGTTCCAACTGTTTAGCCGTGTCTGGCCGTTCTTTCCCAACAACTGGCCTCTAGCTGTGGGGCTGCACTGGCTGGACCATTGGCTGCTGAAAATCCCCGCGTTGCGGCGGTTTGCGTCGGTGGCGGTGTTTGGGTTGTACCGCGACCGCTGAGCACGATCCTGCGCCATGCGTCAGCCGGGATTGCACAACATGAAACATAAGACGGGCCCATCTGAATTTTCTACCGCGGGTGGCGCATCTTCGTCTGCCCCTGAGGCGTCTGTCACCCAAAAACCATGGCTAGGTAAAGCGGCTGGGGTGATCACGGTGTGCGTGATTGCGTTGGGTCTGCGCCTGGGCATGTTCTTAGCGGGGCCTGCGCATGACGTGGAGTTGACTTACTACGGCGATTCGCCACGCTACTTGGAGTTGGCCAACAACCTGTTGAGTTACGGCGTTTTCGGTAAGGCAGAGGAGGCGAGCGGTGTGGCACATATCCCTCTGGCTCAGTTGCGCAGTGATTTGGGGCAAATCGAGCAGCGCGACGCACACGGCCTTCGTCCGGAGATTTTCCGCACGCCGGGTTACCCCGCGTTTATCGCCGGTGCGCGCCAAGTCGGGCTGGGCGTGTGGGGCGTGTTGGTGCTGCAGTGCGTGCTCAGCACGGCTGGCGTGGTGTTGGTGTACCTAATCGGTGAGCGGCTTCTTGGCTCGCACTGGGCGGGGCTGGCGGCGGCGGCGGTTGTGGCGTTGCACCCGGCGGATTGGCTGTCGGCCAATTCGGTGTTGAGTGAAACGCTGTTCACCACGGTCATGCTCTTGGGTTTGTATCTATCCGTGTCACTGCGTGGGCGTGGCGCGTGGGCGGGTGGCGGCGTGGGGCTGGTGGTTGGGTTGTCAGTGCTGGTGCGGCCGATCACGATCTTGCTTGGGCCGGCGATCGGGCTGTGGATGGTTGCGACAGACCGGCGGTGGCGGACGGTTGGTATCGCGGCTGTGCTTAGCGCGTGCTCGTTGCTGCCGGCGGGGCTGTGGATGGGCCGCAACGCGTCAGTAGGGTTTGGGCCACGCATCAGTAGTGTGCCGTCTTTTAACTCGCTGTTCTACACCAGCGCGTACATGCACATTAAAAGCAACGGTCTTGATACGCGAGACGACTGGCCGGCGACGGTCGGGCTGTTGTTTAATGAACTAATCGGCGAGATCCAGCCCGGTGAGGATGTGTTCAAGGCGATGAACCGCCTGACGCTGGATAAGATCGCCGCGGCGCCCGCCCTGTACGCACAGGTGATCGGGGCAAGCGTGGTGAAATTGATGACCGACCACTCTGTTGGTGATTTCTACCGCACGCTGGGCCGGGTTTACAAGCCCAGTGGGCTGCGTGACAAGCTTCTGGGCGGTCGGTGGGGCGATATTGATCAGGGCGCATTGGCTTCGGTTGGCGTCGCGGCGGCGTGGGTGGGGTGGAATGTTTTGTTAGCGACGCTGATGGTGTTCGGGCTTATCGGCTTGGCGGTTCGGCGGCAGTGGTCGCCGCTGCTGCTGCTGGGTGGGATCGTTTTGTATTTCCTGATCACAACACAGGCGACGGGTCTGGAGCGGTTCCGCTTGCCAATCCTTGGTGTCCAGGCGTTGGCGATAGCGTCGTTGGTTGCTTTTCGGACCAACCGTGGGGTCGTGGCTGACGCGCCGAGACACGAAGACACGCAACCCTTATCAACCGCGAGCGATACAGACGGCTTGCGCCGGGCGGCGTAAGCGGTTTGTGCCTGCCCGTTACCACAAGCGCATCCCATAAGCGGTACGCACCCAGTCAAATTTTGCGGCCGCGTTGCAAGGGTTCATATCGCCCGTGTTCTTTCACGGCTTCGGCTCGTTAGGCGGCGGGGCATTATCCGGACCTGCCGATAATTCCAACCTTGTGATTAAGGGCTTTATCAATTGTGCCGAAATTAACGATTGTAAGGGTTATACCGCTTACGGTGCGTCAGCTATGAGAAACGATCCAACAAACCGACCGACCAACGCCGCGGCGGGCAAGCCACTGCCTGTTAGGGTGGCCGGTGCGTCGCAGCGGCCGAAAGCTCAGATCGCGCCAGATTGTCGCCACTACCGCGGGGACAAGCCGTGCGTACACAACCGGCTGTGCCTGGGTTGTGAACACTACGAGCCGTACTCGCAAAGAATCTGCGTTATCAAAATTGGCGCTCTGGGTGATGTGATCCGCACGCTGTGTGTGTTGCCCTACCTGCGGCAGCGCTACCCCGATGCGCATATCACATGGGTAAGCAAGCCCAACGGGTGCCGGATGCTATCCGGTCACGAGATGATCGATCGGCTGCTGCCGTTCGACGCGATAACGGCCATGACGTTGAACCAAGAAGCCTTCGACCTGGTGATCAACTTGGACAAGGAGCCGGGGCCTTGCGCGGTGGCGATGTCTCTCAAGGCAAAAAAGAAACTTGGCATTGGGCTTAGTGAACACGGCACGCCGGTCCCACTGAACCAAGAGGCGCACGCCTATTTCCATCTGGGGCTGAGCGACGAATTGAAATTCCACCAGAACACCAAAAGCTACCCGCAACTGATCTACGAAGCGTTGGGCTGGCCGTATGAGGGGCAGCGGTACCGGTTGGCACTGGAACAATCATCGCGCGACCGGATGCGTTTTCACCTGGCTGCACGTGGTTGGCGTCACAACCAGCCGACGCTTGGGATCAATGTGGGAGCGGGGCATGTGTTTGCCAACAAGATGTGGGCGGCACCGCGTACCGCTGACCTGATCGTGCAGTTGCGGGCGGCGATGCCGGCGGTGCAGGTTGTGCTGCTGGGCGGCCCCGACGAGCGGCCGACCATTAACGCGATCAACGCCCGTCTTCGCATGCTCGATGCGCAGAGTTGTGTGATCGATAGCGGGACCAACCATGACGAAGCCTCGTTTGTAGCGATTGTAGACGCGTGCGATGCGGTTTTTAGCGGCGACACCATGGCGATGCATGTGGCGGTAGCGCTTGGCAAGCCCGCGGTGGTGTTCTTCGGGCCGACTTGCCAGCAGGAGATCGATTTGTTTGGGCGTGGCGAGAAGCTTGTGGCGTCTGTGCCGTGTGCGCCTTGCTACAAGCGGCACTGTGATCAAGACAACATCTGTGTCAGCCATGTGGATACGCGTCGAGCCGTGGAGGCGATCGAACGTGCGATGCGTCAGGCTGATCAATCCGACACGGTCGGGGCGGCGGTGTCGGCGCGTATGGCGGGGTAGGCGTCCCGCGGTGAGGTTCGACTGCGGAGCCGGCCCAAGCCAAGTGAAAGGCGAGCCATGAAGCAATTCCTGTTGATGATCCTGGTAACCGTCGGGGGTAGTGTGGCGTCACTGGTAGAGCCGTTCTGGGGGATCTTGCTGTACTACTGGCTGGCGGTGCTTCGGCCTCAGTACATGTGGAACTGGGCGCTACCGGTTGAATTGCGGTGGTCGTTGATCGCCGCGGTGGTTGTGGTGCTCAGCGTGGTCTTGAATCTAGACCGCGTCGTGGACCGGACAAGGATTAATCTGATATCGGTGTTGATCGTCGTGTACGCGGTGCTGCTGGGGGTGAGTGTGATTACGGCGTACGACACGGTGACAGCGCAGATATGGGGGATTGAGTACTACAAGATTCTGCTGATGGCCTTGATCGCGACGATGGTGATCCAACACGCGTGGCAGGTGAAGGCGATCGCGTTGATGGTCGCGTTGATGCTGGGTTACGTGGGTTGGGAGATGAACATGCTCTACCTGGTGGACGGGCGTCTGGACATCTTCCACCACGGCTACGGGAACCTGGACAATAACGGGGCCGGGCTTCTGATGTCGATCGGCATCATGTTCGCTTACTGTTTTGCGGTCACCTCACGCCACATCTGGCAGCGTGCGTTTTTTTGGTTCCTGGGTGTGCTGATGCTGCACGCGATGCTCATGAGCTACTCCCGTGGGGCGATGCTTGCCGCGATCGTGGGGGCGGTTTGGTTGTTGATCCACCACAGGCCGCGACTCAAAGCGGGGATGATCGCGATCGTGCTGTGCTTTGTGGTATCCGTCTTAGCCGGAAAAGAAATCCGCGAACGATTTATGTCGATGACAGACCACGAAACTGATTACAGCGGCCAGTCACGCTTGGCCAGTTGGCAGGCGGGTTGGAAGCTGTCTTGGGACCGGCCTCTAGTCGGGCAGGGCATACGCAATTCCAATCAGTACATGTACTACTACGGTGCTGACAAGGCCGGACGCACGATCCACAACCAATACCTCCAGATCGCAGCCGACTCGGGTATCCCCGCAGCGTGTGTCTATCTTGTAATCCTTGGGTTGGCGGTACACAACCTGCGCCGATCACAACTCAAGTGCGAAAGATTCCTGAGACAAGACGACCAGCACAAACTCTACGAGATAACAGAGCATCAACTCGACGAAATCGACCAATACCGCAACATCGCGCTGGGGATCCAGGGTGGTTTGATTACGTTCTGCTTCGGTGCGTTTTTCTTATCGATTGAGATCGTCGAACTGCCTTGGCTAATAATCACCGTGGCTGGGCTCATGCCCGGCCTCATCGAAAAGCATATCGACTCGATGATACCCCTGGAATTCAGAGAGACCTCTGCCGCGGTGGAACCCTTGCGGCCAACGGGATACCTACCCCGGCGCCGATTGGATGCGATACCGACCAGCTAGAAAGGCAGACCCGCCATGAGCACGATAGACGCATCGCTCAACAGACACCTTGCCCGGATTGTGGCGCTGACTTCGCAACTCAAAGCGGACCACCGCCGCCCCTGGGGTGTCGCAGGTGTGTTGGGGGCGCTGGACTTCGTCGCCCGCGGGGTGTTCCACGTTTGGCGTAACCGGCGGTACCTGTCGGCTATCAAGCTAGTCAACATGGCCGCGATCAATATCCAGTTTAGGCTTAAGACCGAACGCGTCATCGGGCGGCCGTACAAAATGAAGATCGAATCGACAAATATCTGCAACACAAAGTGTCAGCTGTGCCCAACCGGGATCGGCCTACAGGGAAGGCCCAAAGGCAAGATGACATTTGAGCAATACAAAAAACTAATCGGGCAAATGCGGCGGTACCTGGTGGCACTGGACCTTTCGATGTGGGGCGACCCGCTGATCGTGCCGGAGATCTATGACATGATCCGCTACGCTCACGACCGCGGGATTTGGACTTATATCAGTTCCAACCTCCACGCGTTCAAGCCAGGCAAGGGACAGGCCCAAGAGCTTGTTAACAGCAAGCTGGACCTGCTGACTTGCTCCCTGCACGGCGCTTCGCAGCAGACTTATGAGGCTTACCAGCCGGGCAAAAACTTCGCCGAATCCGTGTCGAAAATCAGACACATCATCGAGACGCGCAACCGCATGGGCAGCGCCACGCCTGCCGTCCAACTCAATTTTGTCGTCACACGACACAACGAACACGAGAAACAAGCATTCCAAACCCTGGCAGACTCGCTTGGCTGTAAAGCGGTGTTCTCCGCCCCCGCGCTGAACGTGCGGTTTCTTGATCGTGACAAGCAACTCAAACCGCTGGGGCTGGCACAAGACGTGTTGGCCAAGAAAGCCCGACAACACATTGAGCAGTGGCTGCCCAAGGACGAAAAGTATGTGATTAAGCCATACAAAAATATCCTCAACGGGTCACACCGCGACGAGGCGTACAACGGGCACAAAGAAATGGACTGCTCATGGCCGTGGCGCCAGAGCGTGGTGAACTGGGACGGGCAGGCAGTCACCTGCTGTGGGTCATTCGACCCCAGCGAAGACATGGGCAACGTATTCGAGCAGCCGTTCGGCAAAATCTGGAACGGAAAAAAATACCGCATGGCACGGCGCAGCTTTAAACGCAAGCTTACAAGCGACCAGGCTAAAGACAACCCCTGCGCGACCTGCCCGGGGTTCATGGTGTAGTACCGCATAGACAAGAATGAGACTCTCAATGGGTCGCGGGTAAGCAAGCCGTGGATTTAGCAGGAAAAGTGTTAGCATGATCGAACCCCTGCCGCAGATGATCGAAAGAGGCGATAAGCCGAAACTGTCACTTGTAGGGGCAACGCTCACACAACCGCCTGTACGCCCGCGACAAGCGCCCGTAGTATTGCACACACGCGTTGTAAGAGGCAGCGGCGGTGGACCGGACAAGACTATCTTCCGATCGGCCCGCTATATTGACCATACGCGATTAAGTCTACACGCGGCATATATCTGCCCATACGGCGACCCCGGCACCGCCACGCTCCGCAGTAATGCACAGAGGTGGGGCTGCCCATTCTGGGAAGTTCCTGAAAGCGGGCCGGTCGACCCGCGTACCGCACACCGGCTGCTTAACCTCTGTAAACAACTAAACGTAGCTATCTGGCACGGACACGACTACAAGTCGAACGCTTTGGGGATCATGCTAGCCCGCCACTGGCCAATGAAACTCGTGACCACGATACATGGCTGGACGTGGGAAACCGTGAGGACAAAGCTCTACTACCACGTCGACAACTGGTGCCTGCAACGCTACGACCACATTATCGCCGTCAGCCCCAAACACGTGGAACACTGCAAACGCCTGGGCGTCCAAGACGAACGTATCACGTACATCCCCAACGCGATCGAGCCAAACGAATATCGCTTTGTGGACGACCACGCGGCCGCCCGACGCGAACTAGGCGTCTGGACCGATCGGCTGATCATCGGGACCATCGGCAGATTTAGCATCGAGAAAGGCGTGGATAGGGCAATCAAGACATTCGCTCAGCTACGCACACAATACCCCAACGCGGAGCTACACCTAATCGGTGATGGACCGCAACGGGCGTACCTCGAGGCCCTGGCCGATCAACTCGAGATATCACAAGCCGTGCGGTTTTGGGGATGGCAGACGCAGGCCCAACGGTTTTATGAAATGATGGACGTGCTGCTGCTGCCAAGCCACACCGAGGGGCTACCGAACGTGGTGCTCGAAGCCATGGCCATGGGTGTTCCCGTCGCCGCTACCGACGTTGGCGGCGTGTCCGACCTGCTCGACCACGGACGGTGCGGTGTCATCCTGAGTCAAGACGAGTCAACCTGGCCCGATCGCCTGTCATACTTGTTGGACAGCGCGCGCCGTCGGTCACAAATCGCACGCGTCGCGCGGGCCCGGATTGAAAACCGCTACACTTTCACCCAACGCATGGCGAAAGTTTTCAGTGTCTACCAACAAGTAATGAATGATCCACTGCTGCCGGTTGCGCAGCCTGCGCCTGAACGAATGGCGGCGTAATGGGGCAAGGCCTTCAATAATAATGATAGGCCGCATAAACCCTGATCCCGCTACATCGAATACAACCCACGCCCTAACCAAAGGCCCAACACAACCGAGATTAAACCGAGTGTGTTGTGAGCCAAGAGATGGGCCGCCGCCAAAGCCCAGCGATCGTCACGCATAAATTGCGTAGCCTCGAACGCGTAAGTTGAAAATGTGGTGAACGCACCTAGAAACCCAACAAAAACAATGAGCCGGACCTGCCCACTTTGCAGCCCATGAGCAAACAACGACCACGCCAGGCCGAAGAAAAAGCACCCCGCTACGTTGACCGCCAGCGTGCCAAATGGGAAACCACCGCCGAACCCACCCCAAAACCCGCTGCCACATACACGCTGCACCGCGTTGGACAGCCCGTATCTCGCGACCGTCCCCATCCCACCAGCCACACCAAGCCACATGATCTTCTGCCACACGTCGGACACCTGCTGTTAATGGTTTGGAATTAGTAGACGCCAACCCTCAGTAGTGTGCAATATGACTAGCCGTACTAAATATGGCTCCATCTATAGCAACCACCTTACGGAGAGGCGAATCTCCGTGCAATACGATCAATGCTGTCACCGGCTACTCATGTGCGAGTTCCACCTCTGTGACCGGGACACAGCCCGACAATCGCCCCTGCCCACGCCCGCTGGAAACCCGGCCTTCCGACCAAGTGCACCGCACAGATCGGACACGCCCTCCGCCGCCCCCTACGGCTTCCGCCCGCCCCATCCCGTCAACACCCGCTCCGCTAGCATTGATTAGCCGGTCGCCTACTCGCAACCACGGCCATGAGCCAATAAGCGTCACACCAACCCGCCTCTGCCCACCGCCAGCCACATCTGCCAATAGCATCTGATTGATTAACCAATGATCCATTGCGTTTGTGTCGTCCGCCTGCTCCGCATCTAGAGTTCCATTGACCACACCCGCATAATGAATGCTCTGCGACGCAACGCGGCGGAAACTAAACGCCTCACCCGCATCCAATACCTCCGCTGGTTGCTCGCCCGCGAATGGGTTTCCAGACCACCTGGCTACCTGAACAGGCTCAGGGCTCTGCAAGCTCGCGGTCACTCGGACCCTCGCTTGGCCCGCTTGCGCCGCCGATAAAAATTCAGTGTCAAGAACAGTGTCTCTCAAATACACCGCGGCACGATCGGCTCTAACCTCCACCAAGCCCGGATACACCTTCCAATTCATACCGTTGTCCGTGCTAGCCTCCACAATTGGCTGCTTCCCACTCCCCGTGTCATCTAGCGTCAGATTCGATAAGAAACGCAAGGGCTGCGCCGGAGCCACCGCTTGACCAAACAGCGTCTCCAAATCAAACGCGGGGCCTTGATTGTATGGTTCCCCGCTGAATCGACCGTCCTCGTTGAGCACCCACAGCCGATAAACATTGGCGTATGTATTGAACTGGGGATTATCCGCTTTGCTATAGGTCGAATCAGCCTGCCCTTCCAAAGACGGATCCCAACCGTGCACTAACTCAAAAGTGGATTCCACCCGCCAGCCTTCATCGCGAGCAACCCATTGCCTGCTACGTTTCGCACGGTGGTCCGCATCGACACCCACAACCTGCCCCCACGTGTGATCGCCGCCGGCCCACCCCAGCCGGATCACGCGTCCGCTACCCTCTGGCCGAACAGCTCGCCTCTCAATCACACGGTTCGATTCACGGGTGATATCCCGCTGCACGATCAGCCCATGAGGTTCCAAAATCCGTAGCAGAGCCTGCCCCACCGAACCGCGTAAATCCACGGAGTCAGAAAGCATCAGCCGGCCAATCTCATGAGGGATCATCCCAAGAAACAACCCCAATCCCGCAAACGCATTCACAACCGCTAACGCCGTTGAAACCGTCCACTGCTGCCCATTTTCCTGTAATACATGAACCAACTCATCACCGATCGACCATACGCCGGTTGATCGATTACCCCTAGCCCCCACTCGAAGCACAGCCGAGCGATCTGCATCGTGAACCAGCCCAGACGACCCCTGCCACCATATCGCAGGCAGCTTCTGATCTAACAATCTATTCCATGAATCTACAAACTCGTATACACACCCGTCTCGACTATCCGACAACTCCGCATTACCGCTAAGAACCTGACCATGAACCAGGACCACCCAACGCACTTGCCCGTCCACAAGCCGACTAGGCACCGCCAGCGTAACGGCCGCTTTCGACAATCGCTCTAAAAATAGCGCCCGATCCGCTTTGAAACCCCCACCCACCTGGGCGACCCGCCTATCCAACGGCCCTGCCGTCTGATACCACCGTGCCAGCAACCGCTCTTCAGGCACCCCATCGACGAACACAACCGCCGGGCTTTCAACCCCAGCCCCACTAACCTCAACGGCGTTTACCGAAGCGCAAGCCTTCATGGATACACGCCTTCAATTTGTACCGCCACAGGAACAGCCTGCAACGGTTGGATTAACTCCGACCAAGGCGTATACACCTCTACACCCGAACTACCCCTTAATCGCCACCGGTAGCGACCAGACTGCACGGGGAATGACTCAATCGCTTGAACCCATCGATCGGTTGGCCTGGGCGTGAAAACTTCAATCACTTGGGCTGCTCCCCCATCAATCTCGCCTTCAAGCTCGACCACCTCAATCTGGCTATTCCGAATAGATTGATCCCACAAAATAATCAATCTGACCGAGTTATCTTCTATCAAAACCCTCCAGCCCTCCGCGTCGGGCCACACCGGCAAAACAGGCGGCACAACAAACCCACCCGAAACACCGACAACCTCGACCACACGAGTCCCCCCTTCTGACCGACCGTGATGATCCAACCGCCTGATCAAGTAAACAGAATGGCTGCCCTCTGGCGGACGCAATGCTTCCGGCAACACCACTGACCTGCCCCCACGTGTTGTACCAATGTCTATGTTAGTTGAACGTCTGTTCCTTGGGGTTGTTGAGGCGGACGAAGCGTAGCGAAGTCCGGCTCAACAACGAGCCAAGCCTCCGGGGCCGGCGGCCGATAGTCCAGCG
>JAJDCS010000024.1 GCA_029260715.1 Phycisphaeraceae bacterium
CGCTGGACTATCGGCCGCCGGCCCCGGAGGCTTGGCTCGTTGTTGAGCCGGACTTCGCTACGCTTCGTCCGCCTCAACAACCCCAAGGAACAGACGTTCAACTAACATAGACATTGGTACAACACGTGGGGGCAGGTCACCTCGGAATGTTTGTACCAGTTTCTATGAGAGAATCGTTGTGGGTTGATCCGCCTGGTGGGTCGTAGGGAGGGGCGCAGCCCCGACCGGAGGGCCGCCAGGCGGTGCGGCCGGGAACGCCCCGGCCGACGGGTCTTCAAGGCTCGCCGCAAACGCGGCGGGTGTTTGCCAATCCAACGATGAATGAGTAGCGGGCCAGCGAGATTGTGGGCTGTTCTCGATAGCTGGTCGAAGGCGAATTTCAAAATTTCAGCCTGCCTATAGCGACATAGATGTTCACCTTTCATATTCGTCTGCGTACAGATTCCTCCGAGATCTCGCCTCGCTCTGATTCACTTTTCAAAGAACAAGCCACGGCTCACGCCGCCAAGCGTGGTCGGAGCTCAGCATCAATCTTGATCACCGGCAGATGCGGATCACCGCCTAAATAATCGCGAGCAATTTTGAAGGATGGCTCTAGCTCTCCTCGCCAACGGACCGGGATGGCTTCGGAGAATCGATGCCCAGCCACCGCTTCGCTCGGCGTCAGAATCCCCAGCGACGTGTGTGGTCGATGTCGGTTGTACCACATTCGATACAGATTCAATTGCCTCTGAATCGATCGCGTAGATATAACCATCAGTGATAATCGTTGCCACAGTTTTAACGTCCGGAAGACGCGTTCGACTTTCGTATTGATCTGCCAGGAGCCGACTCGACCTTGGATAAGTTTGACGCCAAGTTTATCGAGGCGATTGTCGAACACCTTCTGAAATTGACAGCCATGATCAGTAATCAAGAATCGTGGGTTGCCTTCATGCATAATCGCTCGGCCAAGCAACCTGATCATCTGCTCCGTCGTCGGTGCAGTTCGATAGACCTTCAGAGCGATCAGACGCCTTGAAAAACCATCCACAATCGCCGCGATTCGCAGGTGCATCCAAAGGAATTTGACACTGGTTAAGTCAAGGTGCCAAACCTGATTAGGTCGTTTCGGGTCTATCAGGTGGGCAGCACGCATCGTGAAGAAGTCATCAAGACGTGGCTTCTTTCGTTTGGGCTTGGTGGGCGGTGGCTCGGTCAGAACACGCCGCACCGTTGAACGGCTGATCCGGATGCCCGCCCTCATAATGTGCGTTGCGATGGTTCGTGCCCCGAATTCACGCTCCGGGCACAAATGTCGCAACTCGTGGACCAACCATCGCACGCCTTCGTGGTACTTATTCCAGGGCGGTTGGCCCAACAAACGATTACCACGACCCTTGTTCTTCAATGCCTTGATCCACGACCGGATCGTGTTGGGGTGGATCACGAACCGGTTGGCCGACTGCTTGGCCGACCAACCTCTCAGCCGCATGATCTGGATAATCTCGGCCCGCTGCTCTGGGGAATACTGCGGTCGACGGTGTGGCTCCAAGCGGGTGCGATGGGCGCGGAACACCGCCAACTCACGCTCAAGCATCCGGGCTTCCCAATGGGTATGGTCGCGGCGTGCCATCATGCGGAGAACTGGTGATGGACAGGACGCCGCACGGGCCCGCGCGAGCATGTACGCACGGCTGAAAAGGGTAGCCACAGCATCGATGATCTGCCATAATGGGGTTGATGGAGGTTTTGACATGCGATCTCCGATGACGTGTCAGGGTTCAACGGACATGACAGCACGTAAGTATTTTATCACAAAATATTTGCGCTACAATCGAGCGTGGCTGTCACTGACACATCGGACACCGGTAACAATCCCCTGGACCACCTGGTAGGAGCCAAAACCTGCGGTCGGACCAACCCGACCGCAGGGGATATCAAGCTCAGCCTATCGCGTAGGGGGTATTCTGCTGTTGATATAATTATTGAGACACAATCGCTCTTCTATAGCTGTTAAAATTGATTGAAAAGTAGATTAAGCTCTAGCTGGCGGTGACACCCACACTCGCAATATTATTTAACTCGTCCAATTCGATCACTTGAGCCAAAGCGTCCGCTTTCATCGATAGCGTCAATGGGCCTGGCGTCTTACCAACCCACCAAGGGTCAGCGGCGCCGGGGAGTGTCATGGTAAGCGTAAGAACACCCGTCGAAGCCCCCGCCACTAGCAAAGGCACCGCTGTGATGCCGATGAACAGCGGGTTAGTCAAGCTACCATCCTCACTCAAGAAGAACACTGCGGTGGTGGCGCCGATATCCACGCCGGGGCTGGCGTTGCGGATTTCGTACTCCACCGTGAGCGTGGTCCCGGGCACTAGCGGGTCGCCTGCCGTGACGCTGAGGTTTTCAGCAACTAGATCAGGCACAGATGGGGGGGCAAGCAGGAAGCCGCTGAAATCAACTGTCGGGCGGGCCGGATCGTCGCTGTTGTGAGTAATCTTGTTTTCGATCGCGCCCGTATTCGCTGTACCCCACCAGTTTTCTTGTAAATCGATTGTTGCCGAGGAGTCTCCGCTTGCCGTTACTGTCGTCGCAGTAAAATCATTAAAGCGAAGCTGCACATTCATGTTGCCTAAGACCTGTAGATCAGTATTGAATGTTGATAGCTGGATAGATCCAAATGAAGATGCGGCAAGCTTAAATCGTTCAACCGAGAACGACGACCCGCTGGCCGAGAATTGGCCGCTGTCGTTTACGTCGATGAACGTGCTGCCATTTGAGTGTGTGCTGACCTGTAAAAAGTCCGTGTCGGTGGCCGACAGGCTGCCGTTGACTATGATCCCTGTGTTATCGGTGAAGTCCTGGAGGAAGCGAACTCGATCTAGATTGGTCAGCACAAGCGCCCCATCCACCGTAAGCACCTGGTTTTGCCCTAAGTCAAAGCGCACCCCGTCCGTCAGGGTCAGTGTGGCGCCTCCGGCTACAGTCAACGGTCCGCCAAGCAGGTAGCGGTGGTCCTGCGTCGTGACGGTGCCCATGAGATTCCACGTCACGTCTTGTGTCAGTGTCCCACCACGGATCTGGACGGTAGTGAAGCTACGGTTGTTCTCCAACAACGGTACAAATGCGGCTGGTACGATAAAAGTTGTATCGAACTGATTGTCTGTCACCGTTCCTGGGTTCAACACGCTGCCATGGCTCAGCGACACCCGTTCAACCGAGAACGACGACCCACTGGCCGAGAATTGGCCGCTATCGTTCACGTCGATGAACGTGCTGCCGTTTGAGTGTGTGCTGATCTGGGTAAAATCGGTATTGGTGGCCGACAGGCTGCCGTTGACCACAATCCCCGTGTTATCGGTGAAGTCTTGGAAGAAACGCACATGTTCTAGATTGGCCAGCACAAGCGCTCCATCCACCGTCAGCGTCTGATTTTGTGATAGGTCAAAACGCACCCCGTCCGTCAGGGTCAGTGCGGAGCCTCCGGCTACGGTTAACGCCCCCCCGAGCAGATAACGGAGGTTCTGTGTCGTGACTGTGCCCATCGAGTTCCACGTCACGTCTTGCGTCAGTGTTCCGCCCCGGATCTGGACGGTAGTGAAGCTGCGGTTGTCCTCCAAAAGCGGCACGAATGCAGCCGGCACGATCAGAGTAGAGTTAAACTGGTTGTCTGTCACGACTCCGGGGTTCAACACACTACCGTGGTCTAACGACACACGTTCAACCGAGAAGGTAGACCCACTAGCAGAAAATTGGCCGCTGTCGTTCACATCGATGAACGTGCTGCCGTTCGAGTGAGTGCTGACCTGTAAGAAGTCCGTGTCGGTGGCCGACAGACTGCCATTGACCACGATTCCTGTGTTTTGGGTGAAGTCCTGGAAGAAGCGGATACGGTCGGCGTTGTCAAACACAATCGAGCCATTAACCGTTAGTGTCTGGTTCTGTAGCACATCTAGTCGCGTGCCCTGAGCCAAGGTGAGGGTTACACCATCAGCTATTGTTAGCGAATTGGGCATCACATAAACCATATCTTGTGTTGTAACTGTACCCAACAGGTTCCACGTCACGTCTTGCGTCAGTGTCCCACCACGGATCTGGACGGTAGTGAAGCTCTGATTGTTTTCCAGCAAAGGAACATAAGTCGCCGGTGTAATCAGCGTGGTGTTGAACTGGTTGTTGACCAGGTCGCCTGCGTTGAGCACGCTGCCGTCGGCCAGCGATACCTGCTGGATCGAGAACACCGAGCCGCTGGACATCAGCTGCCCGCTGGATGACACGTTCAAGAACGTCAGCGAACTGCTGGCGCTGTTGAAGATCCGGATGATATCCGTGTCTACCACCGACATCGTCCCGTTG
>JAJDCS010000025.1 GCA_029260715.1 Phycisphaeraceae bacterium
ATTATAATCATGACCGTCCACACAGTGCCTTGGGCAACCTGGCCCCCAAGGAATTCGCTGCTTCATCCGGCCAGGCTAGCCTGGCCGGATGAAGCCCAAAGCCTCAACCTCCAAATGGCTCAGCTTAGGGGACAAGCGCACGAAACTTATGGGTTAGGATATTAGGGTTGATTTAACTAGAAGCCATCCCAAAACCCCAAACGGCAGATCACCGGCAACGGTCGGTCCGTTGCAAACCTCCGCCATTTACACTGGCTGGCAAGCAGCCAGTGGCACACAATTCAACCTCATGAGGGGTTTTGGGATGGCTTCTAGGAATTAGAACTGACAATCTCAACGAATAAGTTAAGAATCAGATAAAATTATCAATCGACTGTACAAGCATCTGAGCTGCGGCCAGATTGCGGTCGAATTGCTCATCACTTACATCGGTGACGGTGGCGGGGGAAAGCTTAGAGCGTACAAAGGCATCTATGACACCGCGCCCGTAGAATATGAGCCGACCTCCAATTTTATCGACGTGTTGCGGAGACACGAGCGGCCGAATCTGCCTATCAAAGTAGGCCTCGGTCACGTCGAACATAAGAGCGGTGGCTTGTTTGCTAAACCAGGCGTTATGCCGGTGAGGTTTACGTGGTGACCCCATGTGTTAGGCTCCTACTACTACTGCGCGCAACTGACTAACTCCTGAAATCATGCCCTGTACGCAAAAAAGTTCCGAGATGATGATTTTCTGACCTCCGTACCCCCGCGTCAGAAGGACCCCAAGCTGTAAAATATCTCTGCTTTTACTTTGTGAGCTGTCATGATTCACCCTTCACGTGTGTTTGTGACGCTTTGACCATGGCGACAATGCCCATGCGCACCGCCTCCGGCAGCCGCGGCCAAGCGTTGACCAACTCCACTAGCTCAGGGTTTTGGCGCAAGCACTGCGCAAGCGCGGTCACTTCGTCGGGTAAAGATTGAGTGTTTACAACAGTTTGCGTTGGTTTGGGGGCAGACTGTAAATCTGCTGGCTTATGCCTACGCTGGTTCGAATCCAGCCGCGCCCATTCGCCTTGTTTTCTTACTCCCCCGTCTATAACGCCTGCCCCGTCTGGCTATAGCGGCTGTGCCGGTAGCTCCTGGGGGGGAGGAGCCGCGTAAAACCAACGAGAGCATTCCACTTTTAGTGTGCCATAGTGGTGACACCGCTTGGCACAAGGCCCGCCCTAGCCGCGCCGATCCATAGTGCGGGTTGGACTTGAGGCGAAACCGGTCGGCTCAAAGAAAAAGTAATTCGGCCGTTCGCACGACCGGATCGACGGGATTGCCTGGCTTAGGTTTTGCGGTCGGCTTGGGTGTGCTTACTTGCCTATGTTCCACAACTGTTACGGGCTGCTTTCTCCATACGCCGCAACCGGTACAAGCAATCGCCAAACCACTTAACTACGCACGGATGCCTTGAGCGGTGAAGTAACCGAGCCGATTCAACACATGTCTTGGAGGCATAACAAAGGGGATAGCAAGGTGTCGAAACCCATCCACATCGGCCAAATCTTGATCGAGCACGGCGTGCTCAGCGAGCAGCAGGTGTTCGAGGTGCTCCAAGCCCAGCGTGAGCAGCACAAGCCGTTCGGCGTGTTGGCTGAGCGTATGTTCGACGTCACGCTCCAGAGCATGGAGCGCGCGTGGGTCGACCAATATTGCAGGATTACCGGGGAGATGGACCTGTCGCAAGAACAGATCGACCCACGGGTGCTGCACACCATCAACAGGCGACAGGCTTGGCAGTTTGAGATGATGCCGCTGCACTACGAACCGGGCGGCGAGCTGGTTGTGGCCGCGTCGGACCGCCGCTTGGCGAGGGCGGTGACGTTCGCAGCCAACAGGCTTGAGTCGGTCGTGTATTTCCGCGTCGTGCCCGCCAAGCAGCTACGCGAGTACCTCATGAAGCACTACCCCATGCCCCAGGCCCCGCAGAACCTGATCGAGCAGGCTATGGAAATGACATGGTTGCCGCCTCGCGCGGAGTCCGCCTGAATCATGGCGCCGCGGGTGCCGGCTAGCCCCCCCGCCGTGAAGCCCAGAACGTCATCAGGATTTGCGCCGCGGCTAACGCGTCGCGCCGGGCTTTTTTGCCCTTGCGTGTTAGGCCGGATTGGCTCATGAGTTCGTCCGCGGCATCGCTGGTGAGGCGCTCGTCGGCCAGGTGAACCGGCAGACCAAACCGCTGATTAAGCAGGTCCGCAAACGCGCGTACACGGGTCACGCCGGGGCCTTCCGAGCCGTCCATGTTCAGGGGCAAGCCCACGACCAGTTCATCGGGCTGGTGCTCTTGGATCGCCTCGCCAATGCAGCGCAATAGGTGCTGCTCGCTGGCGGTTTCGATCACATCAACAGGCGTAGCGATGCGCGTGCGGTCGTCGCCAACCGCTAAGCCGGTGCGTTTCTGACCCAGGTCTATCGCGAGGTGGCGCATGAGAAGGGTTCTGATTATCGAAAAGTCACCCGCTCTTACAGCAGCGCATCCCCGAACCGCTTGCCGACTTCTTCGTGTAACTGCTTGATATCCTGGGCCCGGTCGGCTCGGCAGACGAGCGTGGCGTCGGGGGTGTGGACGATCAGCAGCCCTTCACAGCCGATCGTGGTGATCAGGTGATCAGGGTCGCTGGAGGCGATCAGCGTGTCGTGCGTATCAATGGCGGCGTGTTTGGCGGCGGCGATGGCGTTGCGGTCGGCGTCAGCGTCACAAGTCTGGGCGAACGCGGGCCAAGAGCCCACGTCCAGCCAACTAACGGGCATGGGCACAGCGGCTACTTGCACCTGCGCATCGTCGGAGGCCGGCTCCATCACCGCGAAATCGACGCTGGTCTTCTCCAGCGTGGGGTAGACCTCGGCCAACACGGCGTCTTGCCGCGGGGTGTCCCACGCTTCGGCGATGCGCATTAGCCCCTTGTGGTTCTCCGGCTTGTAGCGGCGGATGCAGTCCATCAGCGTGGCCGCCCGCCAGACGAACATGCCGCTGTTCCACAGGTAGCGATCTGGGCCTTGGTCGTAGTACTGCTGGGCGGTGGCGGCGACGGGTTTTTCTTTGAACCGGTCCACGATGTGGGCGTCGTGGCCTTGCACGGGCTGGCCTAGCTCTAGGTAGCCGTAGCCCGTGGCAGCGTGAGTGGGCGTGATGCCGAATGTCACAAGCGTGTTGGGTTGGGCCTCGACCAGTTCGTATCCGGCGCGGATGACGTCCTGGAACCGGTCGATCGGCTCGATGATATGGTCGGCGGTGAACACACCGATCACGGCGTCTGGGTCTTTGTGGCTCAAAACCGCGGCGCCGAGCCCGACGGCGTTTAGCGTGTCACGGCCCATGGGTTCGCCGATGAACTGACGGCTATCAAAGCCGGGCAATGCTTTGCAAACCGCGTCTTGGTGTGACAGCCCGGCACAGATGTACCGCTGCTTGGCTTCGACCAGGCCTTCGAGCCGCTGGTCGGCGATGGCCAAGAGTGACGAGCCTTTGATGAACGGGATCAGTTGTTTGGGTAGTTGCTTGCGGCTCATGGGCCACAGGCGGGTGCCCGAGCCGCCGGCGATGATCAGGGAGTAGCGCATGGGGGCCAATCCTAGGCCACCGGCCGTGGAACCTCAACGCCGACGCCTCGCCCCACCCACAGGCCCGCGAGCGTAAGCCACCGATCAAACCGCCGCTTACAAAAACCCGTCTAAGCCACCGGGCGTGTCTTTCACCACGGATTTAGGACAACCGACCCGATGGCCGATAACACCGTCTGGGGCAGTGTTTAATTAACAGTCACCGCTGCTTGGGCCGCACCCGCTGACCATGACGGTGGAAATTCACGCAGCAGGTTCTAGAATATGAGCTAACCATGCCCAAGAAACCGCCCAAATCACTGGCGTTGCTGGATGAGGACATGTGCACCGGGTGCGAGGCGTGCGTGGCGGTGTGCCCTGTGGACTGCATCGACACGCTGCCGGGCCCGGAGCACAACTACGTCATGCAGAACTGCACGATCGACCTGCCGCGGTGCATCGGCTGCACGCTGTGCGCCCAGGTCTGCCCGTGGGACTGCATCACCATGGTGCCCAGCGACCAGATGCTGCGTGAACAAAAATACGCCCAGGAGTTCGGCCTCTGAGCGACGGTCTCCGTCGCGGCCGACAGCGAGCCCCTTCCATGACAGACGCCCAACGCAAAAAAATCGTAAAGCTGCTGTATACCAGCTACAACATGGAACTGGAGACGGTGATCAACTACGTCGCCAACGCCGTACACCTCGACGGCATCCGCGCCAAGCATATTAAGGACAGCCTCGAAGCCGACGTGGCCGAGGAATTGGGCCACGCCCAGTCGTTGGCCAGGCGGATCAAAGTGTTGGAGGGGCGCGTGCCCGGCTCGCAAGACCTCAAGATGACCCAGAAAGCCCTGCAGCCGCCCAAGAACCCGCTGGACATCAAAGCGGTCATCAAGGGTGTGATCGCCGCCGAGCAAGGCGCGATCGACCAATACCAATCAATCATCGACGCCTGCGAGGGTATTGACCCCGTCACGCAAGACCTCTGCACCACGCTCAAGGGCGATGAAGAAGAGCACCGGCGTGAGTTTAAGGGATTCCTGGCCGAGGCCGAATCGATGAAGCTCTAGCCGACCCGATCCATTTACATCACCCAATCCCGTATGGAGGCACCAGCGATGCGTACCGCGAACCCCGCGTTGAGCGCTAAGACATTCGACCAGTTGTACCCGACCACCGCCGCGAAGCCGGCGGACGTGATGACCGTCCAGGGCACGGTGAACAAGACCGCGATCCTGCTGGTGTTGCTGGTGGCGTCGGCGGCGTGGGTATGGAACAAGACGTACCAGGCGCCCGACCCCGCAGCGATTCTGCCGTGGCTCATCGGCGGTGTGATCGGCGGGCTGGTCATGGCGATGATCACCATCTTCAAAAAGACCTGGGCGCCGGTGACAGCCCAGCTCTACGCGGTGTTCGAGGGTATGGCCCTGGGCGGGATCTCCGCGCTTTTTGAGATGATGTACCCGGGGATCGTCGTGCAGGCGGTGGCGCTGACGTTTGGCACGCTGCTGGCCCTGCTGTTCGCCTACACCACGGGCATCATCAAAGCCACGGAGAACTTCAAGCTCGGCGTGGCGGCCGCGACGGGCGGCATCTTCCTGGTCTACATGGTCTCGTTTGTCCTGAGTTTTTTCGGCACCAGCGTGCCGTTCATCCACAATAGCGGGATGATCGGCATCGGGTTTAGCCTGTTCGTGGTGGTGATCGCGGCGCTGAACCTGGTCCTGGACTTCGACTTCATCGAAAACGGCGCCGAGCAAGGGGCGCCCAAGTACATGGAGTGGTACAGCGCATTTGGGCTGATGGTCACGCTGGTCTGGCTGTACCTGGAGATACTGCGGCTGCTGGCGAAGCTGCAAGACCGGCGGTAGGTCCGGGCCTGTCCGGACAACGAAATCACAATAAACGCCCGCGTTCGAGCCGTTCCGGACCCACTATCTTGCTTCGTGATGCCAACACCGTATCGCAGCCGTTGCTGATACCCTTAACACCTTGTTCAACCTCAAAGCCCAATACTTCCTCACCTTCGCGGTGATGGGCAGCCTGCTGCCGTTCTTACCCGTGTACCTCAAGCAGCACGGGCTGGGCTCGGTGCAGATCGGGTACATCGGCTCGGCGGCCAGCGCCGCGGTGCTTATCACGCCGGTACTGGCCACACTGTTGGCCGACGGCACCATCAGCGGGCGGCGGCTGTTGGCGTTTATCTTCGGCATCTGCGGCGCGGTGCTGTGGCTGATGTACCGGGCCGAGGGGTTCTGGGCGATCCTGCTGTTCTTTAGCCTGTACAACCTAGCCTTCGCGGCCAGCACGTCGCTCCAAGACGGGTTGAATTTCCTGGTCCAAGGCCGGCGGCGGTCAGACGGCCTGCCCACGGTGGATTACCACCGCATCCGCGTGTGGGGAACGGTGGGCTTTATCGTGCCAAGCGTGCTGCTGTTCGTGTCGTTGCGACACGGATACCCCATACGGCTGATCATGCTGTTCGCGATCGGGTTCTGCGTGTTAGGGTTGTTCAACGCGTTTGGCCTGCCGCGCGTGCTGATCTCGCCTGAAAAAGGGCTGGGGCCCACTGACCCTGAAGCGTTCGCGCCCACGCGCGACGCACGACGCCTGCCCACACTCGAAGCGGCCAAGGCCATGCTCGACCCGCGCGTGCTGGTGTTCTGCCTGGCGATGTTCCTGGCGCACATGGCCACCGCCGCGTACTACTTTTTCTACCCCATCTACCTCAAAGAGAGCGTCGGCCTCGACGAGCAGTGGCTGGGCGTGGTGTCGAGCATCGGCGTGGGGATCGAAATCTTTTACATGCTCGGGTTCGGCAGGCTGATGTCGTCGTGGGGCATCAAGCGGCTGATGGCCGTCGGTGTGGGTTGTATGGCGGTGCGGTTCGCGCTGCTTGGCGCTAGCAATTCCATCTGGGTAGCGGTGGGCACGCAGGTGTTGCACGGCATGATGGTGCTCGTGGTGCACGTGGCCCCGCCGATCTTCATCAACCGCTACGCCCAGGACCGCTACCGCAACTCCATGCAGGGGCTATACGTCATGATCGTTTACGGCTTGGGGCGTATCGTGGGCAACTTCGTAGCGGGGCACATCGCCGAGACCGGCGTGCAGCGTGTATTTTTGTGTGGCGCGGTGCTGTGTGTGTTGGCGGCGGGGCTGTTTATATTCGCGTTCCACGAAAAGCCGCACGGCCAGGCGGGGCAGGCTTAAAGAGGCTGGTGAAAAGCTAGGCCTTGATTAGGTTTCGTTCAGATCAACCCCGTCATCTTGCCCAGGATCAAAACCGACCCGATGAACAGTTGCAGCAGCGCCGCGTAGCCGACGATCTCTTTCACGGAAGACGGGGCTTTGCGCAGTGGCCAGTTCATTACGTAGCAGGTTTTGCGCAGGTGCTTCTCACACACCGCGATCTTGATTTTCAGGCCCTTCTTGTCGGGTGTCGCGGCCTGCTTCATAGCGTCGGCCATCTGACCCGCGGATTGCAGCGAGGGGCGGCGCTCGGGTTGCTCGTCGAGTTCCTTGGCGACCGCTTGGGCGTCGGCGTTAAAGCCGCTGGCGCTTAGGTCCAGGGGCTCGCCAGCCGGCTGGGGCTCCGCGGCGTCTTGGAACGGGTCGTGCCGTTGCCTGGATGAGCCGATGTCTTGCGCACTGGCGTCATCCGGCGCGGATGCCATGGCGGCACGTGGCGCCTCAGCAAGCTCGCCGAATTCTTCGTCTACACCTTCGGCTTCCCCGGCGAGCAGATCATCGATATCGTCCAGCGAAATGTCCTGGTCTTCAACCGCCGACGCTTGGGGCTGACCGGCGACCGGCTCTTCTATCGGTGCCGCAGCGGGCTCCGCCTCGGCCGAGGGGGCGGCTGCGCCTAGCGCTTCTTTTTCTTTCGCGGCGGCTGCTTGGGCTGCTTTCTCGTCCTGCTCAGCCTGTTCGAGCAAGGCCTGTAGCTGATCGGTGATGTCGGCCGAGGGTTCTTCCGGGTCCGCTCCCGGCGCTGCCTCTGGCTCCGGCGGGGCCACCATGGCTACGATCTCATCGAAGTCGTCGTCTTCGCCCTCTTGGGCTTCTTCGGTTGCGGCGGCCTCAAGTATCTCGGCGGCCTGGAGGACTTCGGCCTCTTGGGCCGGTTCGGTTGCCTCAGCGACAGGCGGCGGTGGCGGTTCCGCTTCTACGATCTCTTGAACAGGCGGGTCCGCTTCGTCGGCTTGGTCAGCCTGAGCGGTCGCGGCTAATTCCTGGTCGACGAGGCTGTCAATTTCATTAGCAACGTCGAGGTTGGATGCGGCGATGGCGTCTTCGTCTTGAAAGGAGATGCCGGCTTCTAGATCGTCGATCTGATCCTCGATTTGTTCGCTTAGCAACTGATCGAGCTTGTTGGCCATGCCGTCCGATTCGGCGGCGGAAGCGTCTTGAGCGACCGGGGCGGTCTGTTCGGCCGCAGCCGCCGGTTCCGCGTCGGCTGATTCCGTTACGGACTCGACTTGATCTTCTATCCGCTGGTCGATCTGTTGCTCAATCACCTGGTCAGCCGGGTCGGCGGGCGGCGGGTCTTGGGCAACAGCCTCCGTGGCTTCTGCGGTCACGCCCGCCTCAGCAGGCGCTTCTTCTACGACCGCGGCGGCTTCTTCCACGGCTGTAGCCGAGTCGTCCGCCGCGGTTGGCGGTGTTGCCTCACGGGGTTTCGGCGGTTCGGGCCGGTTAAGCAGCCCGGGCTCGGCTTGCTCTAGCTGGACCAACAGCGCATCGAGTTGCTCCTCGATGGATAGTTCTTCCGGGGCGTCGGTTTGCGGTTGGTCTGGCACCGGCGTGTCTCACAGAGGGGTTGTCACTGGCCGACTGGGGCTATTATCAACCGGTCGGCTTAACTATATCGATTAAGATCGTGCCTGGTATACTTATCGATACAACGATCCCCTGCCAGCAGCTTTATCGGCCCATTCGGCGAGCCACTGAAGGGTTGACGCCAAGCGTCTTGGCCGCTGACCAACAGCCCTTAGCCCCTCGTGACCCGCGTTACCAAGCACAGCCATGCACCGATTCTACTGCCCTGACGCATTGCCCCAAGCCCCCCCGCCTGCAAATTTATCGGAACCGGTTATCCCTCTAACTGCTCAAGAGAGCCATCACGCTATGCGTGTGCTGCGGTTACGGGAGGGGGACGCGGTGGAGCTATTCGACGGCCGAGGCACCACCGCCCAAGGCGAAATCGAATTCCAGGGCAGCCAAGCCCTGGTGCGACTCACCGAGACGCGCAAAGCCCCGCCCCCGCAACCACGGGTCCACGTCGCCGCCGCCTTGCCCAAAGGCACGCGTGCCAAGGACATGGTTAATCAACTGGGCCAACTCGGGGCCGATCAACTTACACCTCTACTGACCGAGCACAGCGTGACCGACCCGCGCGCCGGCAAACTTGGCCAACTGGAGCGCGTCGCCATCGAATCCGCCAAGCAGTGCGGGCGTGCTTACTTGATGCGGGTGTGTCCGCCTCAATCGTTTAAAGACGTGCTTGCACAACCGCACGGCCTATGCCTGTTTGCGGACACCGCACAGCCTGCAACGCCCGGGGGTGTCGGCGACGCCATCGCGAAACAGATCGCCGAGGCCAAAGACGTGCTCATCTTGATCGGCCCAGAAGGTGGGTGGAGCGACGAAGAGCGGCGCATGGCCAACGACGCGGGCGCCGTGGCTTGGTCGCTTGGCCCCCACACCCTGCGCGTGGAAACCGCGGCGGCGGCAGCGGTAGCGGTAGCGCGGTATCTGACAAGGATCTGCTAGCCGCACGGGTCGACGACCGGCTTGGAAAAACACCAACCCGGCTGTACACTTATCCGTTTCATTGCCTACTTATGACAACAACCACACCCACTCAGCCCAACACGATGAACCGCCCCGCCGCTGAAAAGCCCGACCTGCGCGAGCAAGCGCGCGGCCGAGACGGCCAAACACGCTACTGCGACCGGCGGCTGTTCATACAATTTTTAGCATTCGGCGGTTGCGGCGACAGTGCCGCGATTACGCAGGCCTTGGCAAGGTCGACGGTCACGGGCGTGGTCTACGAAGACATCAACGACCCGAAAGGGATCGCGGTGCTGGCGTTGCACGAAGACCCCGATTACTTCGTCACCGACTGGCGGCGTTTGCTGAATCAAGCCCCGTTCAGCAACCTGACGCCCAAGCCCGACTACACCATGTTCGGCAGGACATACGCCATCGGTTTTGAGCCGGACCTAGAGCAATGGCTGCTGGAAAAGCCCAAACAGACGGCGTTGAACCCCGATTGGCCATGGGCGGTGTGGTACCCCTTGCGACGCAGCGGCCAGTTCATCAAACTGAGCGAGCAGGAGCAGCGGCAGATCCTCATGGAACACGCCGTCATCGGCCGCTCCTTCGGCGAAGCGGACTACGTCCACGACATCCGCCTGGCCTGCCACGGGCTGGACCGGAACGACAACGATTTTGTGATCGGGCTAACAGGCAGCAAGCTACACCCGTTATCCGCCATCGTCCAGGCCATGCGAAAGACCACCCAGACTTCGCAATACCTCGAAAAGCTCGGCCCATTTTTTGTGGGTAAAGCGGTCTGGCAGGCCCCGCTTAAGAGTCAATCGGCTTCTTAACTGTCGCACGGACGGTGGAGATCGCCCCTACCAAAGCCGATCTTAAGTAGTCCAGGCTCATTTGAGCCCGGTAATGAGCAGCCAAAACAGCCATGCCCACCGCATCCACCACAGACCGGCTATCACAGGCCCGCGAAACGCTCGGCAGCGTTGGGCAAGGCCACGTACTGAGTTTCGTCGATCAGCTAGACGAGGCCGCGACCGAGCGGTTGCTGTCGGAAGTGGAAGCGATCGATTGGAACCGGCTAGCCAAGCTGATCGAAAGCCACGTCAAGCACAAACCCGAGTTCAAGCTGCCCGAAAGCATTGAGCCGGTGCCCACTTACCCGAGCACACCCACCGCCGAATTGAAGGACAAGTACAAAAAATCGCGCGAGTTGGGTGAACAGCTAATCCGCGAGGGCAAGGTCGCCGCGTTCACCGTGGCTGGCGGCCAGGGCACGCGCCTGGGTTGGCCGGGGCCCAAGGGCGCCTACCCCGCCACACCGATACGCAAGCTGCCGCTGTTCGCGTGCATGGCTGAGTACCTGCGCAAGGTTGAGAAGAAATACGGCACCGCCTGTCGGTGGTACATCATGACCAGCCCCGCCAACGACGCCGACACACGCGCGTTCTTCAAAGACCACGGCTACCTTGGCCTGGCGCCCGACCAGGTTGTGTTCTTCCCCCAGGGCATGCTGCCGGCGATCGACACAACCACGGGCAAGGTGCTCATGGCGTCGCAATCCGGGCTGGCGTTGTCGCCAAACGGGCATGGCGGCTCGCTCCAAGCCCTCTACGCCAGCGGCGCGATCGACGACATGAAGCAGCGCGGCATCGAGCAGATCAGCTACACCCAGGTGGACAACCCGCTGGTGAAGGTGATCGACCCCGTGTTCATCGGGCTACACGCGATGGACAACTGCGGGATGTCGTCCAAGATGCTGCCCAAAGCCTTCCCGAAGGAAAAGCTGGGCAACTTCTGCCTGGTCGACGGACGCGTGACCGTGATCGAATACTCCGACTTGCCTGACGAACTAACCGAGCAGCGGCTCGACAACGGGCAACTCCGGTTCAACGCCGGGTCGATCGCGATCCACATGATGCGTGTTGATTTCGTGGAATCGCTCAACACCGCGCCCGGCGGGTTCGCCCTGCCCTACCACCGCGCCGAGAAAAAAGTCACCTGCCTGGACACCACCACCGGCAAGCTGATCGAGCCGCAATCCCCCAACGCGGTGAAGCTCGAAACGTTTGTGTTCGACGCGCTGCCCCTGTGTGAGCGGTCGATCGTGTACGAGACCCAGCGTGAAGAGGAGTTCGCCCCGATCAAGAACGCCACGGGCGTTGACAGCCCCGAAACCAGCGCCCAGCTACAGACCCAACGCGCCGCCAAGTGGCTCGAGCGGTGCGGCGTGGCGGTGCCGCGCGATGAACAGGGCGACCCCCAAGCCGTCATCGAGATCAGCCAACTCAAAGCCATCGAGCCCGACGACCTATCCGGCAACGGCGCAAGCCTGCCCGCTTCGATCGAAGCGGGCACCGAGGTTCTGCTTTAAACACGCCGTTTTTCTGAGCGATATCGGGCAGCCCGCCCCATACCACCTAAACCGGCCCGCAAATGCGGGCGATCTAAGAAGAAGCTTACCCAGCGAAGCGGTGGGCTCGTTCGCCCGGTGGTAGGAGAGACACGCTAGCATGACGGGGACACCTCTTGTGTCGAAGTCCATTTTCTTATGGTGCGCGGTGTTTTTATCGGCGTCTGTCGCGCACGCGCAGGACGGCTCGTTCGTTGAACGCGTCTCGCTGTTGAGCAAACCGCCCGCTTATTGGTCCGTGCTGCCCCACACGCTCCAGTCCACCCCCGACGCCACGCACGTGTTATACGCCGCCACCCGGAACAACCAGGCGCTGGTGGTACACGACCAGCAGGTAGGCCAGCCGTACAGCCAGATCGTTGGGCCCACGCTAAGCCCCGACGGTTCGCGGTTCGCGTACCTAGGCCGCCGGGACAACCTCTGGTGGCTGGTTCTTGATAACCGCACGCTGCTGGGCCAGCCGCCGCAGACGCCCCCCGTCTTCAGCTCGGATTCGTCGCACGTGGCATACCTGGCTCAAGAAGGCAGCCGCTGGTTTTTCGTCATCGATGGCAAAGACGGACAGCGGTTCGACCAAGTCGACGCCGAGTCGCTGGCGTTCAGCCCGGATTCGTCGAGCGTGGCGTACGCCGCGAGGGACGGCAACATGTGGTTCGTGGTCGAAAACGAGCAACCCAGCCGCAAGTATGACCGTGTGGTAGGCCAACTCGTCTACAGCCCCGACTCGACGCGCCTGGCGTACGTCACCGTGCGGGGCGACAACTGGCGCGTGTCCGTTAATAACCAACTCGGCCAGCCGTGCAAGCAGATCGGCGGCAAGCCGGTGTTCAGCCCCGATTCGTCCCACGTCGCCTACTGGGCCAAGCAACCCAACGGCAAGTGGGCCGTGGTCTTGGACGGCAAGGTAGACCTCAACTACGAAGCCGACGCTTTCCACGAACTGGTTTTTAGCCCCGATTCAAGCCGCCTGGCCTGTTTTGTGCGGCGCGGTAAGCGATGGCGGGCGGTGGTGGACGGCAGGGTGAGCCTGGCTTACGACGGCATGGGGCTAAGCAGCCTGACCTTCAGCGCGGACTCTAAACACGTCGCCTACGCAGCCAAGCGGCGGTGGTCCTGGTACATGGTCAAAGACATGATCGAACACCCAGCCTACGACCAGCTATTGGCCGGATCCGTCCGGTTCAGCCCGGATTCGAGCCGCCTGGCATACGGCGCCAGCCGCGACGGTCGGTGGGCGATCGCGGTGGACGGCTACGAGCACCGAGGGTTCGACCAAGTCGACCCCGGCAGCATTGTGTTTAGCGAAGACGGGTCAAAGATCGCGTACGTGGCGACGTCCAATTCGAAGTCGCGCGTGGTGATCGACGGCGAACCTCAGCCCCAGGCGGACCGAGTGAGCCAACCGGTGATCAGCCCGGACGGGGCGTATGTCGCTTGGCTTAGCCAACAGCCCGATCAGAGTTGGCGCGTGATGGTCAACGGCGTGCCCAGCGGCTTGGCGTTCGCGCAGCCTCTGCCTGGCGCGGCGTTGACCTTTGACACCCCCACCAGCTTGCGGATCGGGATCGCCGAGTTACCGGGCCCACGGTACCAGCGGCTGGAGCTGAGGGTCGAACCCACCACGACCGTCTCAGCGAGGCCCTAGGTCGGCGGCTGTGGCGACACAACTTTTAAGCTGTAAAACCTTTATACGCCGTATACGCCACCAGGCGTTAACCCTTCAAAATAAAGTGTGACGGCGGATGCGTCGAAGTGTTTAGTATCAGTGATCATACGGTTGGGCTGTACGCGCCTGTGTTGCCACAGCGGATGCCAAGTAAGGGGACGGAGGCACCTGCACCATCGGGATTTTTTTCGCACCATGGCTATCCATACGCACACCCCCCATCACCTCCTGCGGTGGCTGCTCATCGGCGCCGCCTTTGCCGCGGCGTTTTTCGGGTTCCAGTCGCGCGTGGGCGGGCAAGAGGTCTCGGAAGAGCAGCCGACCTTCGCCGAGCGCCTGATCCCACTTAGCACCGTGCCGCACGATTGGTCCATGGTGACCGACTCAGCGGTCGCAAGCCCAGACTCAAGGCGCGTGGCATTTCGCGTAGGCAAAACCAGAGGTGGCCAAGCGCAGGCTGTCATGTTGGATGGGGATATGGGTCGAAAATCACCCACGCTTTACGGGCCTGTGTTTAGCCCGGACTCCAGCACCGTGGGCATCGTACACACCGCCGGAGACCAAGGGGTGTTGGAAGTCGACAACCGCGTCCTGACCGTGCAAGAACCTGTCGCGCCGGTCATCTTTAGCCCGGACTCCAAACGCACCGCCTTCATTGCCAGAGAAGGCACGCAGCGGTTTGTGGTGGTCGACGCCAAGCGTCAACTCGTGGTCTATGACGAAGTCCCCCCAGAGATGATCACGTTCAGCCCCGACTCGAAGCACATCGCGTTCGTGGCGCGGCGGGGGCGGGCGTGGTTCGTCGTGGTCAACGGCCAGGAAGGCGAGGCTTACTCCATCGCTAGCCACCCGGTGTTTAGCCCCGATTCGCAACGGCTGGCGTACTGGGTCCAGAAGTCGTCAGGCCAATGGGTGGTCGTTGTCGACGGGCAGGAAGACCTGTTAGCCATCGGCGACGCACCGGGCGGGCTTGTCTTCAGCCCTGATTCTTCGATGCTGACAGCCGTGGTGAAGCGCAACAAGCGCTGGCACGTGGTCATCAACAACCGTTTCGAGCCCGGTTACGAGGCGATCGGCCCCGACGGCGTGGTCTTCAGCCCGGATTCGTCCCACCTGGCCTACACCGTGAAACACGAGGGGCGTTGGCGGGTCGTGCTCAACGGCAAGCTGCTGGCCGGGCAATTCGACGCGATCATGCCCTGCAGCCTCATGTTCAGCCCGGACTCCGGGCGGCTGGCGTACGCGGCGCAGGGGCGGGGCGGCTGGGCCATGATCGTCGATGAAATACCCCATCAAACCTACGCGTGGGTGTACGCAGAGAGCATGCGGTTTAGCCCCAACTCCAACCGCTTCGCCTACGTGGCCGGCACCTCTTCGGGCAAAGCCGTGGTGGTCGTGGACGGGCAACGATGGGGCGTCTGCCACGGGGTGGAAGACCTGGCCTTCTCGCCCGATTCGTACAGCGTGCTGTGGGTGCAGCGGCTAGGCAGACGCAGCCGTATGGTCGTAGACGGCGGTTGGGGCGTTGAGGTGTTTGACGGCCTTGTCCCCGGGGCGTCGATCGTGTTCGACAGCCCCACCAGGTTTCATACGGTGGTCAGCAAGCGGCCCGGCCCGGTGTACTTCCGCTTGGAGGGCGACTTGAAAACCGACCCTCTGCCAAGCGTGCCCGCCCCGCCACACAGCGTGACCTCCTACTAAACGGCTTGGCGGCTGGACGCCCAATCAAATACCGCTCGTATAAACGCAAGGACGTGGTCCAACCCCCACCGCGCCCAGCGGCCCGCTTCTTCAAGCCACTGGTTAATACCGGCGCTGCCATAGGTCAGCCAAACCCAGACCACCGCGCCGCCCAGCAGCACGCCGATCAATATCAAAAACACCAGCCGCCTAAGCTTGCCTAGCCAACGCCAGTTTTTAATCACGCGTTCTTTCGGCGGGTCGTAGTAAACCACTTCAGGCGTTGCTTTGGCGTTGCTTTTCTCGTCTTTATCAAAGATTGAGGTGGTGGCCACCCCGGCGGTATCGGCTTCGTCTTCCGTGTCGACCGAAAGAACGATAATCGACTGCCCCGCGGCTTTTTTGCCAGCCGATTCCCGGGTCGCCGCGTCGATGATCATCTCGACGTCCTCGCCCGTGTGCATGTGCGAGCCGGTGATTTTAAACTTCATGGTCTTGCCTATGCGGGTCGCGGCGGGCGATGCGGTGTTGGGTTTACGACCAGCCGTACGGTACCCGGCCCATCAACGCTCACGGCGCGACACCGGTTTAGCTGGTCTGCGTCAGGACGCGCTCGGTGAATTCCCAAAAATGGGATTCGCGGAAGGTCGTCGCGGCGCCGGGCAGCGTGCCGTGGCGCTGGGTGTGGTGGTTCCAGGCGCTCTGAGCGGCCAACACGCGCAACCGGCACGCCTCGGCGTCGCGCGGCGACCGGCTCGTGAGATACGCCCGGTACGCCACCAACCCCGCGAACAGGTTGTACAACGCGCCCAGCAGCGACTCGCCGTACAGAAGCGTGTTAATCAGCGGGTCCAGGCGGTGGTGGTTTTCGTCTGTCAGCAACTGCTGGAGGCCGACCCGGTCGGCGGCGATCCGCTCAACGGCTTCCTGCTTTTCTTGCACCACACCGGGCAGCCGCGATTGAGGCAGCGATTCGATGATCCGCCAAACTTCCTGCACATCGAGCAGGTCGTCTTGGACCCACCGGCCGTTAGGGTTCCAACGGTCTTGGTTCTCGCCTGCATACGGGCCGATGTAAAACGCTTTTAGGATAATGTCGGTTGAGTGTTCGAGGGTCTGCTTGATCGCTTGGGCCACAGCGGGGTCTTTAACGCCCAAACGATCCGCCACCCAGGTTTGGGCCAATTGGTGTGGCTGCGCGGCGGGGTCGTCCGCCAATGCCGGCACGGCGTGAGCGTTGGCATCGATCCATGTCTCGTTTTGGACAATCGGCCCGCCCCACCCCCCGCCGCGGACCCACGCCCAGAGCCCCGCGAGCCTGACCCGGCCAGCGACTTGGGCCAAACCACCCCGCGGCTCAGTGCGGTCTTGAGATTGTGGCTCTGAATCCGCGCACTCACCGGGCCCGTCACGCCACAGCGGCACCTGCCAATTTGGGACACTGCCCTTGCCCTCGAACTCACGCTGGCACTGCAACTCATAAATAATCGGGCACGCCTCACCGATGACCAGGCTGGCGGGGTTCCACGGCTGATACCTGCCGAAATCGCCGCGCGTGAATTTAAACGACACGATGAACCGATCGCTGTCGCGGTTAGCAAGTTCCTCGCCGATCGGCCCCTGCTTGAGCCGTTCGAGCACGTCTCGGCAAACCCGCGGCGAGTCGTGCAGCCCGCCGGGTCTAACGTTCCACGCGCGGGCGATCAATTGCTTGCCCAGCCGCCCCACGACCAACGCGTAGAACCGCTGCAAGACGCTGTCCACCCGCTTGGCTGCGTCCCACGAGCGGCAGTGGGCACAACTCGGTTGATAGATGTCGTGGCCGACCAAGTACGGCAAGCGCGGGGCGTCGCAATCACCGAAGCGGATGACAACACCGTCGACCAACGCCAACTCACCGAGCAACTGCTCCAGCGCCTCGGCGGAGCGGTCGAGCACCGCCCCCTTGGCGGGGCACAGGCGTTGCGGGTGGTTCTTGCAGCACAACGACCCGGCGTCACGCTGCACCGCCTGCCTTGGCAGGCTAAATACATCGTATGAGATATACGTGCGCAGCCCCGCACCGCGCGCTTTGCCCAGGCGTTCCCGCACCGTGTGGAGCTGCTGCGTCAGCCAGTGGCGGAGGTCTTCTTCTTGCACACGACCAGGGCTGCCGATGCCCGACAGCGCCGTGGTTTCATAAACAATCAGCCCGTTGTACCCCAGCCGTTTGAGCTCTTGGGGGTCGCTGTACCGGGTCGCCATGGCCGGTTCACCCGGGTTTTGTAAGGCTGTCGCCAGCTTGAGCATGCGCGCGTTTTACACCAACCCGGACCCGCTAGCAAACGCTTGGTATTTCAAACAGGCAACACGACATCCAGCGTGGCAAGCACCTCGGTACGCCCCAGCGGCCTGAATTTGTAGCTGATTCTCAACCCTTGGCCGATGCGGACGCAGCCAATCCAAACACGCATCGAAAGGCCAATTTAACCCAATAACATTGAGGAAAAATGAAAAAAAGTCTAGGACCTGGCGTGACTTGCCTGTAAGATGACAAACTGTCGATCCGTGTCCCTTACGGCGCGGCCATGAAGGGAAATCCTGGGGAGACAACCTGCTTGGATTGGCGATGCTTGCTGGGTCGCTTCGCCTGCCCCGGATTAAGCGGTATTTCCACACGGGCAATCGCTTGGGGAGTATTAAACCTTTTGTTACATCGCCATAATCAGCAAGGCTTTTATTCGCCACAAAAATAGGTGGACGGAAAGGAAAACCATGAGACACCCAAAATGGCTGCTTGTGTTGGCGTTTTTGATTAGCTGGGGCTGGGCCGCCCAGGCGTGGTCGATCAACTTTGTTTTTACGTATGAGACGGGCAACTCGAACCCGCCGACCATCAACGGCCAGGTCGATCTATTCGGCGCTCAATTAACCAGCATGATGAACAGCGCCGCAACCTTGTGGGAAGACATCATCGAAGACAACTGGACGATCAACGTAGCGCTACGCTGGCAGGTGCCCACGCTAGGCCCCAACTTTTCCGGGCAGATGTCGCTCTACGGAGCACACCCCAACAACACGAACGGCGACCCTTCCGAGCAGAGCGGGCGCGCGGTGTGGACATTGATCGTCATGAACCCCAACCGCACCTGGTGGGTGGACCCCACCCCATTCGACAACTCCGAATTCGACATGACTCAAACGCTCTACCGTGATCTGACATCCGGAGCAGGAGGCCAGCAGTCCGCGTGGTACACCGGAAACGTCCCCAGTGTGCTCGAAGTGGGGTTCCGCGGCGCGCCAAACGCCTCGGCGCCTGCCTTAATGCAAGCCGCCGGCACGCGCGACCTGCTCACCGTCGGGATACACGAATTGGGGCACACCATCGGCGTCGGAGGCACGCAGGCGGCCACCAACGAATTCAGCACCGACGGCGATTACGACATCGACACCCAGTTCGTCAACGGGGCTAATTTTGACGTGCTGTCTCAATCGACCGGCAACAGCCACCTCCACCCATCGTCCACAGCTGGCGCGCCAAACCTCATGTGCGTGTGCAGCCTTGCGAATATACGCATACTCCCAAGCGCGATCGACGTGATCGCCGGCGCGACGGTTGCGAACTGGACGGATATCGACCTGCAACGCCAAGACTTTCTGGGCGGCAATAACTGGAACACCGCGTTCAACTGGGAAGGCGACGCGGTGCCCGGTTCGGCAGACGACGCCTTTGTGCGCACCGGGGCGAATGTTTCGCTCAGCGCCAACGGCCGCGTTGAAAACCTTTTGATCAGCAACAGCAGCGAGGTCACCACCAACGCCAACACGCTCACGGTCGATAGCACCACCACCCTTGAAAACAACAGCGGCGGGCTGCGCCCGTTTTTGAGGGTCAACGCGGGCGGCGTGTTCGAGACCAACGACTTAAACCTCAACGGCAGCGAGTTGCTGCTGATCGGCGGGCAGGCAGACATCAGCGACGACCTGACCGTGCGTGTTGCGAACGGCCTGGGCGGTCGCGTGACGGGGCAGGGCACAATCAATATCGCCGGGGACTTCACCAACGGCGGGGTGATCCGTCCCAGCGGCGGCACGATCACGATCAATTCGTCGGCTGCGTTTCCCGCGCTGAACCTCGACGGGATCGGCGGTGCCGGTGAAATCGACGCCACCGTGGGCGACCTCGTCGTCAACGGCGAACTGCTGGGCTCGTTCGACGGCCTAATCACCATCGGCGAAGGCAGGACCGTCACGTTCAACGACGGGTGGGAGCTTGGCACCAGCGGCGAGTTGAACCTTGAAGGCGGGGCAGAAGTGAGCGATGCAGCAAGGATCGCAGGCTCAGCCACCACGCTTGACGGACCCGTCAATGTCGATGGCCTAGCGCTACTCAATACCACCACTACGACGATCGAAGACGGGGCCACGATCAACTTGGCCGCCAACACCGCCTCCGGAACGCTTGAGATCAACGGCCAAACCGTCTACGCCGGCGGCAACACCGTCGGCGCGGGCGTGTTCAAGCAAGACGGCGACGTGACCGTGACAGGTAATTTCTCAGTCGGAAACGCGGTCTACGACTGGGACGGCGGCGGGTTAAGTAATATGACCATCAACCCGGGGGCCACCCTGTCCATTAGTTCCAACACCGTCGAGCCCACCGCAAACGACGGACGCGACGCCACGCTCGACATCAACGGCGGCACGCTGTCTGTCGTCACGGCCTGGCGGCTCGACGGCACCATGAACCTTACTGAAACAGGCGGTCAAGCGCCGACGCTCAACGGCGTCGGCGGCGTCACCGTCCACACCACGGGCGAGTTCAACGTCACCGGCGACGCCACCATCAACGCACCCGTCACGGTCAACGGGGACATGAACATCGGCCAATTCGGCCAAACCGCGGGCATCGCCCGGTTCAACGGCCAGACAGAGTTCGAATCAACCGCCACAGTGACACTCGAACAGGGCTCTGTCTTGTGGCTATTCGGCGACGCGACCTACCGCGGCGGCTCACACGTCGGCAACGGCACGCTACGCCTCGACGGCACCGTGGATATCCTAGACGACACGTCCTGGGGCATGCTCACACTCGACTGGGACGGCAGCAACGGTAACAGCGTCACCAACATCGGCCTGGCCGACTCACTGTCTATCGCTTCAAGCACCATTGAAACCACCGCCAACGACGGCCACGACGGGGAAATCAACATCACCAGCGGCCAATTGAGCGTGCTCACCGCGTGGCGCCTCGACGGTGAGATGAATATGACACAAATCGCTCCGCAATTTATCAGCCCAACGCTAAACGGGGCGGGCGGGCTGACCGTACACACCACCGGCCAACTCAACACCGACGGCAACACCATCATCAATACCGCCGTCACCGTCAACGGCGGCGTGCAGGTCGTCGACGGCATCGCCCACTTCAACAACAACGTGACCTTCAACAACACGGCTGACGTCGTTGTGAGTATCAGCTCGCTAAGCGTAACGGACGCCGAAGTGATCGAGCTTAATAGTGACACCACCTTCAACGGCGGCAGCTATGTCGGCAACGGCACCATCCGCCAAATCGGCGACGCCACGGTCAACGCAGCCACGACCATCTCCGTGGGTCGCTACGACGCGGACGGCGAAGAAGCCACGCCCAACACGCTGCTGCTCAACGCCGACCTGACCCTCAACGTCGAACAGATCGACGAACCGGGCGTGGTCAAATCCGGCAACAACAAGTTCGACGCAACGCTGAACATCACCAGCGGCGCCACGCTCACCGTCAACACGCCCGCACCCTGGGTGTTCAACGGCAGCGGCTTCCTCGGCAACGGCGGCGCGGCCCCCGCCGTCATCGCAGGGTCAACCGTGGGCATCGGCGACGGCTCTATCCCCGCTTCGCTAATCGTTAACGGGCTTGGCAGGATCACCGCGCCGGCCGACTTCCGCGCCGACGCGGCGGTGGGCATCCCCAACGTCCCCAGCCGCCTGGAAATGCTAGGCGTCACCACACTAAGCGGCGGTACCTACAACGGCCTGGGCACCATGGCATTCGACAACGACCTCACCGTGCTGACAGACACCACCATCAACACCGATGGCCTGGACCTCGACGGCGGCACTGACGCCGATCACACCGTCACCGTGGCCAACGGCGCAACGTTCACCATCAACTCGATCCGCCTCGATGACACCAACACTAATTTCGGCGACACCATGGTGATCGAAAACAACGCAACCCTCGACGTGAACACAAACACCGGCTGGGGGCTTGACCCCGCAGGCGTGCTGCGTTTCGAGGGCGAAGCCGAAATGAACCCCAGCGCCACGCTCTCGGGCCAAACCCTCAGCAGCCTTGGCCGCATCGAAGGCAACGGAATATTGGAAGTCACGGTCATCACCCGCGGCACCATCAGCCCCGGTCTGTCGGCTGGGATATTGCAGTTCGACCAATTAATTCAAGGATCAGCCAGCGTCACCGAGGTCGAGCTAGGCGGCACCGCCGCAATCACCGAGCACGATCAGGTTGTCGTCACCGGCGGCGTGTCCCTGGACGGCGCGTTAAACATCTCGCTGCTGGGCGGTTTCACCCCCGATTACTTTGACGAGTTCCAAGTCATCACCGCCACTACGCGAAGTGGCGAGTTTGATCAATTCGCCGGCGCGTTCATCAACTCCGACATGACCCTCGCCCCCATCTACGATTACGGCGGCGACATCGGGCTAACGCTCATCGCGGCGATCCCCGGCGACGCCAACCTCGACGGCACGGTCAACGGCCTGGACCTGCTGACCTGGCAAGCCAACCTGTTCAGCGGCGACGAGTGGGTCCAAGGCGACTTCAACCTCGACGGCCTAGTCAACGGCCTGGACCTGCTGATCTGGCAGAGCCACTTGTTTGACACCGTGGCCGGCCTCGCCGGCGGCGCCGCCCCGTTGGCGTCCGGCACCCCGACGATCCCAGAGCCTGGGACGCTTGGCTTGATGGGCCTGGGCGTGCTGGGCATAGCCACGCGGCGCAAGGCGGCTTATAGCACGTTGCATTTATAAATTTGATTGACTGGGTGGCACGGCTTGCTTGCAAGCCGTGAAATGCGGGTTCGCCATGTCAACGACCACCGAACATCCATCAAAGATAATCACGCCAGGTGCTCTAGACAACGCCCTTGTGTGCGCACGGCTTTTTCCGCTGGACCGGGTGTGCTGCAATAAGAAAAACGCTCATAAGTGCCCTCCATAGAAGTGTTTTATTAACCGTCTTAGGGTGATGGCGGCGCACGGGGATGACCCTTCGGCACAGGTTGTGAAGAAGCACATCGACTTTCAGGTGCCGGGTTTTCGAGAGATCCGCGACTCAAGAGGCCCGGTGGTCCAGCCAAGGGTTCGGCCCAAGGGGCTGCGGCCACGATCATTACGCCCCCAGCGGTTCCGCCCAGGGATCGACCCGAGATTCAGCTTCGCCCTCAACGCCGTGGGCAACCCCTCCTTTCGGCCGCGACGCATGCGACCCCACCCCCTGCGCCCGGTCCAATTTCCCATTTTTTGACCCCGCCAAAATAGCTGTAAACTGATGGCGAGCAGGCTGCTTGCGTACACCCGTTGTAAAGATACAATAACCGGTCTGTACGTAAAAAGGGTTGACTCGCCATGCCAAAGACCAAATCGCACAAAGGCTTGCTCAAGCGCGTGAAGATCACCGCGAAGGGCAAAGTTAAGTTTAAGAAAGCATTCACGGGCCACCTGCGCAGCCACAAAAGCGGCAAGACCCTGCGGCAGCTACGTGTCAAGAGCGTGGCCCAGCCGGGGGACATCAGCCGTCTCGAGCGCATGCTCCACCGCCCGCTCAAACCCGCAAAGAAGGATTATTAGCTCGGCCCGGTGTGGCTAGAAAGCCCCAGGCCTTGTTTACAGGTAAGTTTCAGTTAACCGTTCAGGTCGCTAAGGCTTGAATGGAACCATGGAGAGATCATCATGCCCCGTGCAAGGAAAGGCGCCGCACGGCGTCAGGCGAAAGTCCGTTGGTTCAAGCTCGCCAAAGGCCACCGCGGCAGCCGCAGCAGGAGTTGGCGCCGCGTCAAGGAAGCGGTCATACGCGCCGGCGTGTTCGCCACAGAACACCGCAAATTGGTGAAGCGCGACTACAGGCGTCTTTGGGTCACGCGCCTCAACGCGGCGGCCCGGATGAGAGGGCTGGCCTACAGCCGCCTCATCGCCGGCTTGAAGGCTGCCAACATCACGCTCAACCGCAAGATGCTCAGCGAAATCGCCATCGCCGATCCCAAGGCGTTCGACGAGATCACCAGCCAAGCCAGCGCCGCCCTTTCGTAAACACGAGCGTAAGCAACACAGTTGTAGGTCCGGGCCAGCCCGGACACTTTGATGGCCGTTGTGCTATCCCTGCCCGGCTGAAGCCGGACCTGCAAAGCGGTGGTCTCCCCGCCCAGTGACCAATAACTTCCTCAACACCGCCAACAGCGTCGCCGGCTCCAGATAATTCGCCGGCGGCCGCCAGTACACCGTGGTTTCGTCGATCACGCTCACCCGCCCCACCGCCACGCCTAGGACCGGCTCAAGCTGCCGGGGCTTGGGTGTGCGGAAGATCACGTCAGGCCCGTCGAGCTTCACCGCCTCCACGCCCAGCGCCGTGGCGGCAACGCGGATCTGGGCTAAGTCCATCAGCGTTTGGGCCGGCTCGGGCGCGTCGCCGTACGCGTCGGTGATGCTCTTGACCACGCCATCCAGCTCTTCAAGCGTAGCGGCGCGGCTTAACCGCCTGTAGGCGGACATCCGGAATTTTTCCGACGCGATATACCCCTTGGGCAGCCGCCCCGCCACGGGCAGTTCGAGGTGTGTCTTGGCAGGCTCGATGATCGGCTCGTTGCGCAGGTGCTTGGCCGCTTGTTCTAACAACTGGCAGTACATCTCGTACCCCACCGCCGCGATGTGCCCGCTCTGTTCTTTGCCCAGCAGGTTGCCCGCGCCGCGTATCTCCAGGTCGCGCATAGCGATCTTGAACCCCGCGCCGAGCATCGAGTATTGTTCGATCGCCCGCAGCCGGCGCGAGGCCGTGTCCGTCACCGGCCGATCAGCGGGTAATAGCAAATAACAATACGCCCGGTGCTTGTACCGGCCCACGCGCCCGCGGAGCTGGTGCAGGTCCGCCAGGCCGAACCGGTCGGCGCCGTGGATGAAAATCGTGTTGGCTGTGGGGATGTCCAGCCCGGATTCGATAATCGTCGTGCACACCAAGATGTCCACCTCCCGCCGCATGAACCGCAGCATCACCTGTTCAAGTTCGTTGTCGGGCATCTGCCCGTGCCCGACGGCGATGCGCGCCTTGGGCGCAAGCTTGCCCACCTCGTCAGCCATGCTCTGGATGTCATGCACACGGTTGTGCACAAAGTAAATCTGCCCGTCACGGTTGAGCTCGCGGATGATCGCTTGCTTGACGCGCTGCGTGTCGAACGGGATGACCTCGGTCACGATGGCGCGCCGATCCATGGGCGGCGTGGTCAATGAGCTGATGTCGCGCAGGCCCAGCATGGACATGTGCAGCGTGCGCGGAATCGGCGTGGCTGAGAGCGTCAACACGTCCACGGTCAGGCGCAGGCTCATGAGCTTCTGCTTGTGCTCAACGCCGAACCGCTGCTCTTCGTCCACCACCACCAGCCCCAGGTCAGCGAACTTGATATCGCCCGACAGCAGCCGGTGCGTGCCGATGACGATATCCACCTCGCCCCGCTCCAGGTCGCGCAGCACCTTGGCTGCTTCCTTGGCGGTTTTGAACCGGCTCAGCGACTCAACGCGGAACGGGTAATCGGCCACGCGCTCGCGGAACGTGCGCTCGTGCTGCTCGGCCAACACGGTTGTGGGCACAAGCACCGCCACCTGTTTGCCGTATTCGACGGCCTTGAATGCGGCGCGCACCGCCACCTCGGTCTTGCCGAAGCCCACGTCCCCGCAGATCAGCCGGTCCATGGGCGTGACATCGTTCATGTCGCGTTTAACCGCGACAATCGCAGCGAGTTGGTCCTCGGTCTCGTCGTAAGGGAATTCCTCTTCAAACTTGTGCTGCCAGTCGGTGTCCGGCGGGTAGCGGATGCCCGCCATGCTCGCCCGCGCCGCCTGAACACGCAGCAACTCCGCCGCCAAGTCCTTCACCGCCTCGGCCACGTCCTGCTTCTGTTTGGACCACCGCTTGCCGCCCAACAAACTCAGCGGCGGCTTGCCCTGGAACCCGCCGATGTAACGCTGGACCAACTCAACCTGCGACGCCGGCACGTGCAGGTGCGCCTTATTGGCAAACTCGAGCGTCAGGAAGTCCTCGGTCTTGCCCTTGCGACGGATCGTACGCAAACCCAAGAACCGCGCGATGCCGTGGTCCACGTGTACCACGTAATCGCCCTGGGCCATGTCCAGGAACGCGTCCGACGCCTTGCCCCCCGCGGTCGGCTGCCCGCTTAGCCTGCCCAGCCGCCGCCGCACGTGGTAGCGGTGGAACAACTCATGGTGCGGGATGATGTAAAGCTTCCGCCCGTCGCCCTCGCTGCCCCAGACAAAGCCGCGGTGCAGGTAGCCCAAGTCGATCCGCACCGCCGCTTCGCTGCCGGGCGACTGCTGACGCAACAACTCGACCAGCCGGTCTCTTTCAGCCGTGTTCTGGCACAGCACGACGACTTTGGCTTTGGCTTCTTGGCCGTCGTGCGCGGTGTCCGAATGACCGGCTAGATCAGCCAACTCACCCACCGCTTCCAGCGCGTCGCGGCTGAAGCCCGGCAGCGCCTCAATGGGCAGCGTCATCGCGTCGTCTTCGCCCGATTGGCCGCTGTATTGGTTTATCTCAATGTGTTGGCGTTCTGTGAGCAGCTTGAACACCGCCCGCGGCGCGTACACCCCCCGTGCGTCGGTCAGCCGCTCGTAGTACCCCCTAGCCTGCTCGGCCAACTCAAGCGTCTCGTGCATGATCACCACGGTGTCGTCATGCAATAGCGAAATGATGTTGGTGGTATCGCTATCGTCTTGGGGCTTGGCGGTGGTGGCGCTAAAGACTTGGCACGTGTCGATGCACGCCCCCGAGCCCATCGTGTCGATATCGATTAGACGGATCGTTTCGACCTGATCACCGAAGTAGTCCAACCGGATCGCCCCACCGCTGCCTTGCGACGGGTCGCTGTCCGCGTCGCGCGTGGCCCGCACGCCGGTGGGCAGGTAGATGTCCACAATCCCGCCGCGCACCGCGAACTGCCCCGGCTGCTCGACCGCTTCGACGCGCTCATACCCCGCGTCCGTCAGCCACGCCAGCAGTTGTCCCTGGGGCATATCTTGCCCGGCTTGGACCGTCAGCACCATTTGCCGCAGCGCCGCTGGCGTGGGCACAGCCTGCATCAACGCCTGGACCGGGGCGATGACGACCTTCGCCGCGTTGGGCTCCGCTTCACCCCCGCTGGATAACTGCCGTACCAGTTCTAACCGCTGCGCCAGTAGGTCCGGGTTGACCGCCGACTCGCCGGGTAACACCTCCAGAGCGGGGAACCGCTGACCTTGGATAGCGCGCCTCGGCGATTCGAATAACGCCAAGTCGTCCAGCGCATCGTCGGCTTCATCGGGGTGGGCCACGACCATCAGCACCGGCCGACCCATGCACAACGCCACCGCGCCCGCCACAATCGCGGTGCTCGATCCGCGACTGCCGCTGACCGCGACACGCTGGGTCTGCGTGGCGCGGTCGCAGAGCGACTGGACCGGAGCCGTCGCCATCAACGACTCCAGCCAAGCGTGCTTTACTTCTGTTTCTGTCTCAGCCCGCATCACATCAACCTCAAACACGGCGCGCACGTGCAACCCGCCCGGCTGTGCGACCAACCGGCGGGCCTAGACACTTTATTAGCGGACAAGCCCTACTTCGGCTCGTCCATTTTCGGGCGACGCTCTTGGGGCGTGGGCCGCGTCTCAAGTGTCACCGGCACCTCGTACCGCCCCTCGGGCGGCGGCGGTGGCACCGGCTGCTCCTGGGCCGCGTCGGGCACATCTTCAAGCACGCGCATCATGGCCACCTCGTCGCAAGCCTGGTTGCGCGAGCAGTGCACGCAATCCGACCAAACCTTCAACGGCAGCTTCTGGCGGTCCACCACGTCAAACCCGCAGGCTTTGAAAAACGCGGTCTCGTAGGTCAACGTCATCAGCTTGCGCACGCCCAACTGCCTCGCTTCGTCCACGCAGGCCGTCACCAGCCGCTTGCCCAGCCCCTGCGCGCGGTGCTTGGGCCCTACCGCCAGCGCGAACACCTCCGCCAGGTTCGCCCAGACGATGCGCAGCCCGCACACGCCCACCACCGCGTCGTCGGCCACCGCCACGTGGAACTCACGCACGTGCTCGTACAAATACGACTGCGACCGGTGGAGCATCAGCCCGTACTCGGCGCAGTCGTTGATAATCTTGCCCATCGCGGGCACGTCATGGACCATCGCTTGGCGGATCATTCGGTTCACCCAATCAATTTCACTAGCACACCACTGCTTCTATCGGCTCAACGGCCACCATCTGCCATGATAATCATCAAAGCCAAAATGACCCTGGACTGCAGGCTCTGGACTCTGGACTCCGTACTACAGCCCACCCATCGCTTTGATCAGCTTCGCCTCGTCCCACACCTCAACACCCAGCTCATTCGCTTTGTCCAGCTTGCTGCCGGGGTTCTCGCCGGCGATGACCAGATCGGTTTTCTTCGACACGCTGCCGGTGACTTTAGCGCCAAGGCTCTGCAACTTCTCCGCCAACGCTTTGCGTTCGAAATGCTCCAGTGTGCCGGTGAGCACGACGGTCTTGCCCGCGAACGGTGAACCTGCCTTGGGCTTAGACTTCCGGGGGGCGGTCATGTCCACGCCCAGCCGGGCCAACTCATTGACCACGCTCTTGCCGCCGGTGCTGTGGAAGAAGTGATACACGCTTTGAGCGGTGATCGGCCCGATCTCAGGGATTTCTGTCATCTCTTCTTCCGTCGTGTCGCGCACCCCATCGACAGACCCGAAATGCTCAGCCAGGATACGTGCAGCCCGTTCGCCCACGTGGCGGATGCCAAGCCCGCCCAGCACGCGCGCCAGCCCCCGCTTTTTAGAGTCCTCGATCCCGGCCAGCAGGTTGTCCACCTTCTTGTCAGCCATACGCTCCAACTCAACCAATTTTTCGCGGTGTTTTTTTAGCTTGTAGATATCCACGTAAGAGGTGAGCAGCCCGGCGTCGGCAAGCTGGTGGATCGCTTTCTCGCCCAGCCCTTCGATATCCATCTGCCCGCGTCCTGCGAACCAGATCAGCCGCTCGCGCGACTGGGCCGGGCACTGCGGGCTGACGCAGCGGATCGCCACCTCGCCCTCTTCCCGGATGACCGGCTCGCCGCAACTGGGGCACCGCTTGGGCGCGGCCGTGGGCTTGCCGGCGGTTTTACGCTTCTCTTCAACGACGCGCACAACCTGCGGGATGATCTCTCCCGCTTTCTCGATGACGACGTGGTCGCCCACGCGCACGTCCTTGCGCTGGATCTCGTCGATGTTGTGTAGCCCCGCGCGCTTGACGGTGGTGCCCGCGAGGAACACAGGCTCCAACTCGGCCACGGGCGTGAGCGTGCCGCCTTTGCCCACCTGCCAGGTAATGCCCTTGAGGACCGTCGTCGCCTGCTGGGCGGCGTACTTGTACGCGATGCACCACCGCGGGCTTTTGGACGTGTAGCCAAGCTGCTCCTGCTGGCCGTAGCCGTCGACCTTCACCACCACGCCGTCCACCTCGTAGCCCAGCGAGGCCCGTTGCTGCTCGAACGCTTCGATAAACGCCCACGCTTCTTCGATGCCCTCACAGGTGCGGGTCAGCGGGTTTGTCGGCACACCCCAGGCTTTTATCGTCCGCAAGAATTGGCTGTAGTGCTCGAACGGGTCTGGCTGGATTTCGCCCCGGCCGTGCGCCTGGAACAGCAGCTTCCGCTGAGCCACCATGCGCGGGTCCAGTTGCTTGAGCGTGCCGGCGGTGAAGTTTCGCGGGTTGGCGTACGGCTCTTCGCCCGCGTCGATGCGCTGCTGGTTGATCCGCTGGAACTCGGCGTTAGCCATGAATATCTCGCCCCGCACCTCCAGCACCTTCGGAATTTTGCCCGCGTTATTGCTTTTTGTTGAGGTTTTGGAGCGGCTTTCACCAGCCAGCGTCAGGGGGATTGCCCGGAGGGTGCGCACGTTGTGGGTGATGTCGTCGCCGCGTTGCCCGTCGCCGCGAGATAAGGCCTGCACCAACCGCCCGTTTTCGTATCGCAGGCTTACCGCCACGCCGTCCACCTTTGGCTCGACCACGTATTGCACCGCTTCCTGGAACAGCCCCGCCTGCCCGCCACTCAGCCCCTTGAGCACGCGCCCGTCCCAGGCCAACAGGTCTTCACGCTTGTACGTGTTGTCGATGCTGAACATCGGGCGCGCGTGCGCCACGGTGCGGAACCCCGCGATCGGCTCGCCGCCCACGCGCTGCGTGGGCGAGTCGGGCGTAACAAGTTTCGGGTGTTTGGCTTCGAGGGCTTCTAGATCGGCTAGCAGGTGGTCGAAGTCTTGGTCGGATATCTTCGGCTGCGCCTCGACGTAGTACAGCCGATTGTGTTCGTCGATCTTCTGCCGCAGCTTGGCGATCTGCTTGGCGGGGTCTGGCATGCGAGAATTGTATCGCCCCCGGAATTTCCTATCTCGCCCGGGGTACGTGCAACGGGCTCAGGACTCTTACCTATCCACGGCTTTCTTCAACGCTAGTCGCGCCGCGTTGTTTCGCAATTCGCGCATTTGCTCATGGATCAGGCCGTCCTGCCTTTGTTTCTTGATGTCGCTGACGAGTTGGTTCAAGTGTCTCTGCCGGTTGATCGCGAACCGGTCGAACGCCTGCTCCAGGTCGTGGCGGGTGTAGCGGCTCAGCGGATCGGTAAGCCCGGATTGGGCCACCGCCCAGTCGATCAGCCCGCGGTCGCTTTCGTCAAACCTGTAGCTGACCAGCGTCGCGTCCAGCCGCCCGGCAAGGCTCACGAACGGGTCGGTCATCGCTTCGGGCAATTGCCACAGCTCGTTTTGCCCGCCTTGTTCCAGCGTGCTTAGCCAACCCCTGTCGGCTGGCAGTGTGGTGGGTGGTGTGTCGGCGCTGTGGCTCATGGTCGGCTCCTTGTGTTGTTGGGCGGCCAGCGTCGCGACGGCTGTATTGACCGTCACACGCCCGTGGTTGGCGAAGGTGATCACCAGCCGCTGGGCTTGTTGGCCTTCGTGGGTGATAGCGGTGGCCCGGTCCACCACGCCCCTGCCCCATTCCGGGCGGCGGGTATGCACCACCACGTCGCCCCGTTTAAATGTCGGCTTGCTCGTCATCGATTGTAACACAAACTTGCGTGTCGAGATGCTATTTTATAATCATTCTATCTTACGAAATGTGAGCGGCTCGGTCACGGCGGCCGCTTTCAGACGCTAATCACCTCGACAATGTCTCAAGCAACTGGGCCAGCGTCTGGTCGCCCGCCGCTTGACGCTGGGCGTCGTCGAGCCAGGCCACACTCGCCCACGCCTGGCTGCCGGCTTTACCGGCGCCGTTGAGGCTGACCGTGCGCCCCGTGTCGAGCATCTGCTGAATGGTGATATCCTCCGCGGGGCGCGCCAGCGTGTAGCGCGTTTCCTGCTCGTCGTTGCTTTGGAGGCTGTGGATCATCCCCTCGGCCTGGAGCTTCTGGCCCAGTTCGATGACCCCCCTCACCGGCAGGCCCAGGTCCGCGGCAAGCTCTTCGGGCCCCACGGGCTGGGCGTGTTTGAACGACCCGGCGATCCGGGCCATGATCGGCAGCACCCAACGCGGGTCATAAACGCACCGTTGCTCGGCGCGCTGGGCCGCTTTCTCAAACACACGCCCACGCATCGCCTGAAGCGTGTACGTGATCTCCAGCCCAAACAGCACGATGATCCAAGTCACGTACAGCCACAACAAGAACAGCGGCACCAGCCCCAGCGTGCCGTAGATCGCTGAGTATGACACCGCCCGGCTGACGTAAAGCTTAAACCCCCACTTGCCCGTCTCCCACAGCACCGCCGCGACCAAAGACCCCGCCAACGCCGGGCGCAGGCGCACTCGCCCGTTGGGCATCAGCACGTACAACAAGAACAGTAGCAGCCACGTGGCCCCAAGCGCCGCCAGCCGACCCAACCAACCTACGGCTTCTAACAGCACCAACGGCATCCCGCCCGCCTCCACCCAATGTTGCGCGCCCGCCAGCCCCGCTTCAACCACATATAGGCTTACAAAAAGCAGCACCGGCCCCAGCGTGAGCACCGCCCAGTAGATCGGCACGCGCAGGTGCCACGACCGGCCGGTCGGGCAGTTGTAAACTTGATTAAAACAGTTTTCGACGGTGATCAGTTGCGCCAGAGCCGCCCAGATCAACACCAACAAGCCCACCGCTCCGACGCTGCCCACGCTCGCTTGCGAGGCCTTGCTCGTCAGGTCCGTCATGATCTGGGCGATGCTGTCTTTTAATTGCTGCTGGGTTTGGGGGTCGGCGGTCTCGTCCGTAGATTGAGCCGTGCCACCCGCCGCCACGCTCGGACCGCCGCTCTGAGCGGGTAGAGAGATCGATGCAAGCCCCAGGTATTGGTAGACCCTCTCCTGCATGGAGACGCTTGCCTGCTCGAACCCGCCGAACGCGCGGAAGACCAGCAGCATCAGCACCGCGATCGGTATGAGGCTAAAGATCGTCCGATAGGTCAGCGCCGCGGCCATCTGCGTGGCTTGGTTCCTGCCCAACTCGCGGGCGCAGTGCCGCGACAGGTCGGCCCAGAACCGCAATGCCCGCTGGGCGCGGGTCAGCTCACCCACCGGCTGGGTGATCACGCGCCGCAGGTGTGTCGTGATCAACTCCATAAGCGACATGAACCCCTTATCGGTCAGATTCGGCCCCGTCCGGACCCGTATGGCGCCCCGGCGGCGCGTCCGACTTACCGGGCTGTGCACGGCGTTGCCAGTGCTTGTCCACCTGTCGCACCGCCCCGGCTAGCCAGTGCTGGTAATCCGCTAGCTTCGCAGGCTCGTGGGCACGCACGACCACCACCACATCATAGCCCCCAAGGCCGTCCCGCCCCCCGGACACCCCGGATGCCCCGGAGCCCCCGGAATCCCCGTCCCCTCTCGGTAGGTCGTGCTGCTGGAGCCGGAATGCTTCGCGCAGCAGCCGCTTGATCCGGTTGCGACGCACCGCGTTGCCGACCCTGCGAGACACGCTAAGCCCCAAGCGGCTGTACCCCAGGCCATTGGGCTTGCCGTAAACCGTGACCGGGCCCACGTGTTTGCGGCATCGCCCGTCGAACACCGACGCAAACGCCCGCCCCCCGTGCAGGCGTTGCGAATGGCTGAACCGAAAACGTAGATTGCTAAGCACCATGGCTAAACGCCCACCGCCCGCTGTTCGTCACCCGGTATTGTTGCCGGCTCGCGCGGCAAAGTCACCCGCAATCGGCCCCAGGGCTTCGCCCATCGCTTTGGGTCGGCGACCCAACAAACCCCACAGCCGGGCGCTGTCCAGCGAGACATCGCGTGGCCGAGGCGCGGGGTAGGGCGACTCCGCTAGCCGGGTTGGCTGAATCAGAGACGGGTTGAACCCGAACGCCTCGCACACCGCCCGCCCAATCGCCACGCGGCTGAGGCGCTGGGGCCCACCAGCGTGCCACAGCCCGCCCCGGCCGTTGGCTGCCAACGCGACCATCGCCCAGCACAGGTCTTCCACCCAGATCGGGCAGCGCACCTCGTCTTCAAACAGCGTCAGCGGCTTGCCGCCGGACAACGTACCCACCATCCAACCCAAGAAACTGCTTTTGTGGGTGGCAGGCTTGCCGTAAACCAGCGCCGAACGCAGCACCACCCCACGGGGCAACCCCAGGACCGCCGCTTCCGCTTCCAGCTTCAACTGCCCGTAGGCTGACAGCGGCTGCGCGGCGTCTTGCTCGCTGTACGGGGCGTGTTCGCCGTCAAAGACAAGGTCCGTAGACAGCGCCACAAGCGGTGTCTCCGCATCGACTTCACGGACGGCTTGGGCCAGGTGGCTGGTGGCGTCCACAATATGCCCCCTGGCCTGATCGGGGTGCTGCTGGCACCACGCGGCGTCCGTGGCGGCGGCGCAGTGGAAAACCGCCCGGGGCTTGAGATCACGAACCACGCGCGTGGCCGCCTCGGCGTCCCGCAGGTCTATCCGCTGAAGGGCGATTCCAGGGTAATCAACCGACCGCGTGTGGCCCAACCCCGTCACCGCACCCCCCACAGCGACCAGTAAACGGGCCAAATGCTCGCCCACAAACCCGGTAGCCCCCGTGACCAGCAGCGGTCCACCGTTAAAACCTGTTAAATGGTCACAACCAGCCATCGGGTATAAAATCCAAGTTTCTTGGAAACATTCCGTTTATAAGATAGAATAATAGGTAGATTACCGTACCATTTAATCATTCACATCTTTGGTATATTCACGGTAGGTGCGAAGCGACACACATCAGACGAAAGAAAGAGAGAATGAGAATAACCCTTGTCACAGCCCTGTTGTTGCTGACACCGACCCTACCGATCGCTGCCGAGGAACGCACGATCGAATGGTCCGGCCATAAATGGGTTGTGAAAGCCACGGAGACACCCTACGGCCCCGGCCCTAATTTCTGGTCCGATTCGGAGAAGTCGGTCTGGGTAGACGCCCAGGGTCGGCTGAACCTCAAGGTCCGCCAAATCAATGGCCAGTGGCAGTGCGCCGAGGTCTACAGCGAAAAATCTTTCGGGTACGGCAAGTACATCTTCTACCTTGACAGCCGCGTGGACAACCTCGACCGCAACGTTGCCGTGGGGCTGTTCGTCCACGGCAGCGACCGCGACGAGATCGACATCGAGTTCTCCAAGTGGACGCGCGATGTGAAGTACGCCTACAGCCAATACGTGCTACAGCCCCGCGTGGACTCGTCCAACATCAACCGCACCGAGTACCGCGTCTTGGACCCCCGGTCCACGCACGGCTTTAGCTGGTCAAGGGCGGGCGTCGGGTTCCGCAGCTACGTCGGGCACGACATCGCCGGCAAAAAACCGATCAAGCTCTGGAACTACACCGGTATTCACAACCCCACCCCCGCGGAAGAAAAAGTCCATATCAACGTCTGGCTCTACCAGGGCAAGCCCCCCGAGGACGGCCAAGAAACATTGCTCGTCATCGACCGGTTTGTCTTCGTCGCACACACCGAAGCCCAGATGCAACAAGAGCTGCGTGAACAAGAGGTCGAGCCGCAGCCGTAGGCCAGTACAACCTGTCGACAAAGCGAGCCCCGAGCGGTCCGCCGTCAAGGCCAAACCACAATCTCACGTTCGAGCTTCACGCCAAATCGGTCCGCCACACGCGACTGTACACGTCCCACCAGTGTGAGCACGTCGTCGGCTGTGCAGCCCGGGTGCGCCACCACAAAATTCGCGTGACGCGAAGACACCTCCGCGCCACCGACGCGCAACGCCTTTAGCCCCGCGCGGTCGATCAACTGCCCCGCGGTTGGTGGTGGTTCTTCACTTTCTGAGCACGGTGTGGGCGGTGGGTTTTTGAACACACACCCCGCCGAGTGCTCAGCCAACGGCTGGCTGCTCTTTTTTAGCCGGAAAATCTCCTTCACCCGTTGCATCAACCCGTCGGCACCCGAAGGCGACAACTCAAACTCAATATCCAGGATGTACCTAGCCACGATATTCGTCCGGCGGTAGCCAAACTCCAAGTCGTCGCGGCTTCTGTAGTACACCTGCCCGCGCGCGTCGCAGACCATGACCCGGCGCACGGCGTTGCCGATGCAGCCAAACGCCCCGCCCGCGTTCATGCGCACCGCCCCGCCCACGCTCGCCGGGATGCCCGCCAGGCACTCCAACCCGGCCAGCCCCGCTCGGGCGGTGTCTAACACCAGCTTGGCCAGGTCGTAACCCGCGCCGGATGTGACCCGCGTTCCTTCAATCTTGATCTGCTTAAAACACGGGTCGTCGAGCTGGACCACCACGCCGCGCACACCCCGGTCAGCCACCAGCAGGTTCGCGCCGCTGCCCAGCACGTACACAGGCGTGTCGGTCTCGTGGCACCTAGCCGCCAGGGCCGAGAGCTGCTGCACGCTCGACGGGTGGGCCAAGTATTCAGCCGACCCGCCAAGCCCGTACCACGTCAGCGGTCCCAGCGGCACGTTGCGCTCGTGTGGGATGCTCAAGTCTTCTAGCAGCGTGTCGCTGGTCGTTGTAGCCATGATAGGGGTATCGGAATATGGATTGATTTCGTGCCAGCAATCGCGGGCTACGCGCCGGCGTCCCTGAGACGCGTCGGGGCTTGAGATTGACACACCCCGTTGTCGTTTTGAATGGCTTGGGTGATCCACCCCCCCCCAATGACTTCTTCGTGGCGGTAACACACCGCCGCCTGGCCGGGTGTCACCGCTCGCTGGGGCTCGTCAAACCGCACATCAAATGTGTCTTCGCTGAGCCTGGTCATCACAGCTGGCACCGCGGGGCTGTTGTGGCGGATTTTCACTTGGCAGGCCTCGGCCCGGCCAACCGACACGTCGGTCAACCAATTGGCCTGATCGGCCACAAGCCCGTTTGCAAAGAGGTCCTGCTGGGTGCCCAACTTGATGGTGTTCGCCTCGGGGTCTTTGTCAACCACGTACGCCGGGTGCCCCAGCGCCACAGCCACCCCACGCCGCTGGCCGATGGTGAACTGCTGGTGGCCCTCGTGGCGGCCCACAACGCGCCCTTGGCTATCCACAATATCGCCCGGTTCAACCGCGTCGGGCGTGGTCTTGCGGATCAGGCCCATGTATTTGTTGTCGGGCACAAAGCAGATTTCCTGGCTGTCGGGCTTGTTGAACACGGGCAAGCCAAACTCTTGGGCCAGGTCGCGCACGTGGGTCTTCTCCATCTCTCCGATCGGCAGGATCATCCGCTCCAGGCGATCCGGCGACGTGCCGAACAGGAAATAACTCTGGTCTTTGCGCGCGTCGCGCCCGCGCAGCAGCCTCGCGGGCATGTCACCGCTAGCACGCTGAATACGGGCGTAGTGGCCCGTGGCGATGTAGTCGGCGTTGATCGACTCGGCGTACGCGGCGAGCTTGCCGAACTTCAGCCAATCGTTGCACCGCACACACGGGTTGGGCGTGCGGCCGGCGTTGTACTCACTCACAAAGTAATCGATGATCTTCCCGAAATCCTTTTTGAAATTCAGCACGTAAAACGGGACTTCGAGCATCGCCGCGACAAGGCGCGCGTCCGAGGCGTCGTTGAGCGAGCAACACCCCTGGTGCCCCGGCTTGATTCGCGCGGGGTCGCAGGCCTGCGCCTCGGCCGCCTCCACGCTGTCCTCGCTGCCCAGGCGCATGAAGCAGCCCACGACTTCGTAGCCCTCTTGCTTGAGTAGCGCCGCGGCCACGGAGCTGTCCACCCCGCCGCTCATCGCCACCACAACCTTTTTCTTCTTCGCCCGTTGCATAAGCGGTATGATATACCCTTGTCACCCCGATATCATGAACACAGCCGTTCGCCTGGGCAGCCAAGCCGGTACCGCTTGGTTTGCCAAAGCGGCGAATCGGTTCTAGGCTAGTGCGAAATAAATTTATGAATCGTTGTAATAGCTAGGTGTTATTGACGTTATAGCCTGATCAGGCGGGTGGTAAAATTCAATCGAATTTGGTGGTTCTCAAGAACAACAGGTATGCGCGTCGCATACAGTTTAAAAGCTTGGCCGGCTTTATTTAACGGCTTCATCTTTCCGTCATGCACCGCGTTGCCACAACCGGCTCTTGTGTCACCGCCACGTGAGAAACCGCACACAAGAGCCTTATATGCAACTTTCCTAACGCAGGATCGTTTAATAGGAGCACGCTATGGACCGGTTGTGGACAACCCAAAGTATCCGCTTGTTCGCGGTGATGAGTCTTTTAACCGCGGCCTTCGCCGGCGCCGCAACCGCCCAAAATGCCCAACTGCAAGACACTTTAAGCCTGGTCCCGCCCACCGCCCCGGTGGCGATCGTGGTGCCGAATATGGCGGCCTTCAGCGGCAAGGTCGCCCGGTTCAACGGGCAGGCGCTGGACGGGTCGGTGCCCGAGTTGGCTGACGTGCTGGGCATGGCCAAGCAGTCGGCGGGGATCACCCAAGGCATCGATGACAACGGGCCGTTCCTGATGGTCATCACGGACGTGGAAGGCCTCAAGAACGCCGCTAATTCCAACGAACCCCCGCTGGCCATGTTCGTGCCGGTGACCGACTACAAGACGTTTTTAATTAATTTCCAAGGCGCCTCGCTGGTCGACGCCGACCGCGGCATCACCTCGCTGTCGGTCGGGGGCGGGTCGCCTGCGTTTGCGCGCTCGGTCGGCCGATTCGCGCTGATCGCCCCGACGCAGAAGATAGCCGCGTCCTTCCAACCCGGCGGTGGCGAAGCGGGGCTGATGCAGATGGCAGGCAAGCTCGGAACAAAGTGTCTCACCACAAGCGACGCGGTGGTGATTGTTAACGTCCGCGCCATCGAGCCGGTCGTCCGCCCGCAACTCCAGGCTGAGCTGGCGAAAATGAACGCCCAACTCGGCCAAGAACAGCTCGACCCGGCCGAGCAAGCCACGATGGCCTTGAGCCTGGCGATGATCAAAATCTACGGCGACTCAGCCAACGCACTGCTGCGCGACACCGACACCGTCGTCACCGGCCTGGGCTTGGACGATCAAGGCGTCTCGCTGACCTACACCGCTCAATTCAAAAAAGGCAGCCACATGGCGCGGGTCTTCACCGAAGGCGGGCCCGCCGCGGCGCTCATGGCCAAGCTGCCGAACCAGCCTTACCTGATCGCATCTTCGATGAACTTCGCGGGGATCAACCGCCAACTGCTGTCGGACAGCCTCTCACAGAGAATGCCTCAGCCTCAAGACGACGGCGCCGCAGGCAACCCCTTGATGGGGCTGGTCACGCAATTGACGACGATGATCGAACGCACCAAAGGCGTGGCCTCCTTCTACGCACCGCCCGCCCAGCAAATGATGATGATGGGCGGCGGGCTGAGCAATGTTTCGGTGATCGAAACCGACGACCCCCAGGCCTACAAAGCCGCTTTTAAGGGGTACCTCAAGAGCATCGAGGGCATTGTCGGCATGGCCAACAACCCCGCAGCGGGGGGCAACCCAGCCCCGCAAGGGCAGGTCAGTGTGATCACCCGGTACACGCCCGATGCCCAGCAGGTCGACGGCGTGTCCGTGGACCAGTACGCCATGCAGGTCCAGTACCCACCAGCCATGATGCAGCAAATGGGGCCGATGATGCCGCTTGTCATGATGCTCGGCGGCGCCGGCTCCACCGGCTTTGTCGCGGCGAAAGACAACCACCTCATCGTGACGACCACGCCCGACGTCCAGCTCTTGCAGACCGCGTTGGCGTCTGTCGGCAAAAACACCGGCCTGGGCACGGGCGGCGTGATCCAGCAGGCGCGTCAGGCAGCCTTCGGCGGAAACCCGTCGTATGAAACGTATATCAGCATCCCCGGCATCATGAGCAGCGCCAACATGTTCATGGCCATGATGGGCATGCCCCCCATCCAGGTGCCCGAGGGCATGCCCCCCGTCTCGGTCGGCGGCCACATCACCGGCAACGGCGTGAGCTTGAAAGTACACACACCGATCCAGATCATCCGCTTCGGCTACGACACCGCCAACAACTTTATGGACCAACAGATGGCCCCGCCCCCTGGCGATCAGTTCGGCCCCGACGGCTTCGATCCCGACCAAGGGCCCCGCCGCGGCCCGCCACCGGCGCCGTTTTAAGCCACCTGCGGTTCAACAATCCCACACAACGAGCCATGACCGTAAGGGAGTGGTCTCTTATCTGTTAAACCACCTATGCTCCGCCCCCTTCTGATCGCCGCGTTTGCCCTGTACACCCTGTCACTGCTCGGCGTCGTCTTCGTCACCGACCACCCCCACCGTCAACCTCTGTATAGCCCTACTACCGACCAGCGTGCCCAGCGATCAGCCGTGCCCCTGCCGCTGCGCGGCTTTGCCATCAGCCTCCACCACACCGACCAATTCCCGCTCTACCTCCAAGCGGTGGACGAGATCGCCGCCCTGGGCTTCGATAGCCTTGAAGTTGCCACACCCGCGTTCCAGACCGACGGCGCCTCGCAACAAATCCGCATCGAAACCGGCCCCGGGCGAGGCCCCCAGCGGGGACAGCTCGTAACGCTTCTCAAGCACGCTAAAACACGAGGCCTAACCACCTCGCTCATGCCACAGGTCCTGTTCACCCAGCCTCGCGGCAACGAGTGGCGCGGCAAGATACACCCCCACAACTGGGCCCCATGGTGGGAGAGCTACCGCGAGATGATCGGCTACTTCCTAGATGTCGCCATCGAAGCCGACGTGGATATCTTCTGCGTCGGGTCGGAACTGCTCAGCACCGAGCGCCAAACCGACCGCTGGGTGGAGTTGATCGCAGAGGTACGTCAAGGCTTCCGGGGGCTGCTGACCTACTCCACCAACTGGGACCATTACCACGTCCCCACCCTCTGGCGGCACCTGGACCTGATCGGCATCAGCGGCTACTGGGACATGACCAAAGGCGTCACCCACGACCCGCCAACCCCCGAAGACCTCGCTGCTCGCTGGTCGCAAATCCGCACAAAACTGCTGAACTTCGCAATCGCTCAGAACCGTCCCATTTTGTTCACGGAAATCGGGTATCCCACCCTCCCCTGGGCGATCAAAGACCCGTGGAACTACGTCAACAGCGACAACACCCTGCCCGACCCGCACGCCCAAGCAGCAGGTTACGCCGCGTTCCTGGCCGCGTGGGAAGACCTGTTAATCCACCAGCCCAACCCCGCGGTAGCAGCCGGTGTGTTCTTCTTTGAGTGGGACCCCTACCACCAAGGCGGCCCGGGGGACAGCGGCTACGGCGTCAGGGGCAAACCCGCGTTCGACTTACTGCGTCAATGGCTGGTTAAACGGCCATAACGGATCCCCGCACGGCCGCCACCGCCATTTCCGCTCATATTTTGCATGCGTCTATCGCCACCTCTATGATGCGGTTCTCATGAATATTCTTGTCATCGGCAGCGGCGGACGCGAGCACGCACTGGGCTGGAAGCTCAAGCAATCCCCCAAGTGCGACAAGCTATTTTTCGCGCCCGGCAACGGCGGCACAGCCTCGCTAGGCGAAAACGTCTCGCTCGCCACCGAACCCGTCAACACCAAAACCGTGGACGCGATCGCGTACTTCTGCCGCGAGCACAAGATCGGCCTGGTGGTGGTCGGCCCGGAAGACCCGCTGGCAGATGGGCTGGTGGACCAACTCACCGCCGCCTGCCAGGCATTGAGCCAGGGCAAGCCGATCCCGGTCATCTTCGGCCCCGTCCAGGCCGCCGCTCAGTTAGAAGCCGACAAGGCATTCGCCAAAAAACTCATGCGCGCCGCCGCCATCCCCACTGCCGAAGCGCGTACCTTCACCGACCTCGAAGCGGCCCTGGCCTACGTGCGCAGCCACGAGACACCCGTCGTGGTCAAAGCCGCCGGTCTTGCCAAGGGCAAGGGCGTGGTCGTCTGTGACGACTCGCAACAAGCTGTCGACGCGGTCAACATGATCATGAGCGACCGCGCGTTCGGCCAAGCGGGCGACACCGTGGTGGTTGAGGAACGCCTTGTGGGTCAAGAGCTATCCGTGCTTGCCCTGGTGGACGGGCGCAACATCTTCGTGCTCGACCCCGCCCAAGACCACAAGGCGATCGGCGAAGGCGACACCGGCCCCAACACCGGCGGCATGGGCGCCTACTGCCCCACGCCGTTGATTGACGACAAGCTCATGAGCCAAATTGAACGGCATATCATCGTGCCCATGGTGGACACACTGCGGCGCGAGGGCGTGGTGTATCAGGGCGTGCTGTACGCGGGGCTGATGCTCACCGCTGGCGGGCCGAAGGTGCTTGAATTCAACTGCAGATTCGGCGACCCCGAGACACAACCGCTAATGATGCGTTTGAAAGGTGACTTGGTTCACATCATGCTCGCCACCGCCCAGGGCAGGCTAGACGAAGTGGACCTGTCGTGGGACGACCGCTGCTGCTGCTGCGTGGTCATGGCCAGCGGCGGATACCCCGGCCCGTATGAAAAAGGCAAGCCCATCACCGGGATCGATGCTCTCGACGGCGATCACGACGTTCAGGTCTTCCACGCGGGCACCACCGTCAATAAGGACGGCCCGCTTGTTACTTCCGGCGGTCGCGTGCTGGGGGTGTGTGCCATGGGCGACGACTTGGCCGCCGCCCAGCAGAAAGCCAACGCAGCCTGTGAGAAGATCCAATTCGACGGCGCCTACTTCCGCCGCGATATCGGCCACCGCGTCATGCAAACCGCTAAGTCGTAGCACCACAACGCCACACTCAAAAACCACTCACGCCTATGACCGACCCCATCGACGAACTCGAATCTCAAGCCACGCGGGACCTCGCGGCGATCGCCAACGCCCAAGACCTTGAGCAATTCCGCATCCAATACATGGGCAGCAAGGGCCTGCTCAAGCAGCTGATGACCCAACTCAAGAGCGTGCCGCCCGACCAAAAACCGCTGTTCGGCAAGCGCGCCAACGAACTGCGAGGCAAGATCGAATCGCTGTTTGAACAACGCAAGGGTGAGCTAGGCTCAAGCACCACACCCAAAAGCAAAAGCCCGACACTGGACATCACCGAGCCGGGCCTACCCCCTCGCCTGGGGCGCACGCACGTTATCACCCAGACACTCGACGAGTTGAACGAGGTCTTCGGGCGCATGGGCTTCGACGTGGCCACCGGCCCGGAGGTGGAAGACGATTACCACAACTTCGTGGCCTTGAATATCCCCGAGCAGCACCCCGCACGCGACCCGCTAGACAACTTTTACTTGAAGCACCCCGCCGGCGACTCCAAGCAAGGCGGCAACCATTTGCTGCGCAGCCAGACCAGCACCATCCAGATCCGCGTGATGGAGACCACCGCCCCGCCGATCCGCATCATCGCCCCCGGGCGCGTCTACCGCCCCGACGAACACGACGCCACGCACACCTCCATGTTCCACCAGATCGAAGGGCTGTACGTCGACCGCAACGTGACCATGGCCGACCTAAAAACCACGCTCATCCAATTCGCCCACGCCTACTTCGGCCCCGAAGCTGAGATCCGCCTGCGACCCAGCTTCTTCCCCTTCACCGAGCCCTCCGCTGAGTTGGACATCAAGATGCGCGTTAAAGACACCTGGGACTGGGTCGAGCTAGGCGGCTGCGGCATGGTGGACCCCAACGTGTTCGAAGCCGTCGGGTACGACCCCGAAGAATGGACCGGTTTCGCCTTCGGCCTGGGCGTCGAGCGAATCGCCATGCGAAAATACGGCATCACCGACATCCGCTGGCTATTCGAGAACGACGTGCGGTTTTTGCGGCAGTTCTAAGGCTGCATATGCCTAGATATACTAAATATTTATAAAAAACAGCTTCACATCGCTGCTGTCGGTGCTATAATCAGTTGGAGAGGTTGTTTGCACGAGCCATGTCTTGGGCTATTAGGGACAGACGAGAGAACACGTTTTTACTTGGTTTACGTCAATAACAGGAAAAGGAGAGCTATGAATTTTCGCTATTTAATGGTTGCCTTAACCACGACGGCGTGCCTCACGGTGGCCGATTCGGCCAGCGCGATCGCTACTTACGACGCAGAAGCGATGTCGACTTTCACTCTGGTGAGCACCGGGGGGATGGGCATTTCTTTTGAAACAGGGCCTGAAGTCCCCACCTCGTCGACGACGGGTGTCGCGGTGGCCAGCATCGACGCCGATATACAGACGCCGTCGGGCATGTTTACCCTGGCGCCGGGTGAATCGGTGATGCAGACCTCGGCGGTCTCCGGCTCAGCCGACGCGCCCGCCGGTTTCAGCGAAGCCTCGGTCTTGAATGGCGTGTTCGTCACGCTCGACAACACCGCGGGCCTCACAGACGCGGTGGCTGAGTTTACTTTTGAGTACACCTGGAGCGGGGTATTTACAAAGACCGACGCGTTGCTTGAAGCCGCGTCCGCATCGCCCTTCTTCCACCTGACAGGCTTCGCCCCGTCTGGCAGCGAGACGCTGATGATCGACGACGGCGGCGGCGCGATGCCGGTGGCCGACTGGCTTGTGCATCCCGTGGTGGGCAGCCCTTTGGGTGACGCCTTCCTAGCCGGCGGCGCCGCTGGCACTGAAATAGTAACCGCATTCGTCACGGTCCCCGCGGGCAGCATCGACTCGTTTTCGGTGATCACAGACGCCTTCGGCGCGGCGGTACACATAAGCCCCGTGCCCGAGCCGATGACCGCGGCGCTTGGGTTCATCGCACTGGGTGCGCTGGGCGCTGGGATTCAACGGCGTCGCGCGGCGTAGCAAAGTTTCGCTGGCTATAGCACGTTGCATTTATAAATTTGATTGACTGGGTGGCACGGCTTGCTTGCAAGCCGTGAAATGCGGGTTCGCCATGTCAACGACCACCGAACATCCATCAAAGATAATCACGACAGGTGCTCTAACACATTCGATATCGCACA
>JAJDCS010000026.1 GCA_029260715.1 Phycisphaeraceae bacterium
GGGCGGCGAGAAGCTACCGCTCGAAGAGGTCGCCTTCAACTACAGCAAGATCACCTGGACCTACACCGAGACCGACCACAAGACCGGTGCGGCCAAGGGCGACGTCGAGACTCACTGGAACCAGGACGACAACACCGGCGGTTAATGCCGCGTCGCCCGGAGGGCGGCCCGAGGGGGAGAGATCGCCCGGGGACATCCGGTGTTTCGGGGTTCCGGGGTTCCCGGGGGCAGGGGCGGTCAGGAGAGAGTCGCTCGGAGGGGAGATTCCGGGGGCAACCCCCCGGGGGGGTGGGGAATTCTGGGGGGCGAGTTCTGGGGGCCGGGGGAGATTCCGGGGGGACGTGAGGGCTGAAAGATTAGACCCCGGCGTGTACCGGGGCACGGGACGGGTGACATGGGTTCGGCTCGCGTAACACCACCACGCGAGCCGACCCGTGTGCCCGGTCTGGCTGATCGGTGTTACCGTTTGCGATGCGCCGCTTTCTCACAGGTATAATGCGACGATGAAAATCACCTGTCTCGCCTTTGCTCTTGCTACTTCACTATTAACCATCACTGCAACAACGCTCGCCCAACCCGCCGCCGACCCGCCTCGCGAAGCCGCCACTTTTGCCGGGGGGTGCTTCTGGTGCATGGAATCCCCGTTCGACAAGCTCGAAGGCGTGATCTCCACCACCTCCGGCTACATCGGTGGGCACAAAGACAACCCCACGTACCACGAAGTCTCAAACGGCACCACGGGCCACGCCGAAGCGGTGCGCGTCGTCTATGACCCTAAAAAAATCGGCTACGCGCAATTGCTCGACGTGTTCTGGCACAACATCGACCCGCTGGACGCCGGCGGGCAGTTCTGTGACAAGGGCACGCAGTACCGCACGGGGATTTTTTACCACGACCAAGAGCAGATGCGGCTCGCCCAGCGATCCAAGCAAGACCTCGATCAATCCGGCCGATTCGATCAGCCGATTGTCACCGAGATCACCGCCGCCACAGCCTTCTACCCCGCTGAGGAATACCACCAGGATTTTTATCGCAAGAACCCGGAACGCTACACGAGCTACCGCCACCACTGCGGGCGCGACCGTCGGTTGGCTGAACTATGGGGCGTCGCGCCCGAGCACTAAGCGGTCGGCCCCAGGCACCCGCGGATCGTTTGTTCCCTGTACGAGAAGATGCGTTGCAGCTGCGCCCGCACCAGCGGGTAGGCGATCTGTCCGATGGGCCACAATGGCAGGCGGTATTGCACCTCGTCTTCGATCGTGGTCCCGCTGTCCGTTTCGCGGAACCGGTGGGTGTGCACCCACTGCTTGTACGGGCCCCGCGTCTGCTCGTCGATGAACAGGTGCGGCGGCTGCCACCGTGAGATCAGCGACTGCCACTGGAAACCCACGCCGAACAGCCGCAGCTTATAGTCCAGCACCGTGCCTTGGGCGATCCGGATTGGCTTGGGCGTGGTGATCTTGAAGTTCAACTCGGGCGGGGTGATCCGCTCAAGGTTGGCCGCGTCGGCGAAGAACGCGAACACTTGCTCGATCGGCAGCGGCAGCGTCATGGCGGCGTTCAAGACGTGTGGCTGGGGCATGCGTGTAGATGTTACCGAGGGCGTAACGGCGTGTCTGTTGGTGTCGTTGCTGTGGTGGGCCAGCCGCGGGCGACTTCTTCCCACAGAGTAACCAGCGCCTCGCGGCGGCCGCCGGGCAGGCCGACCCACGCCACCGGGTCGAACGGGTTGGATGCGTTGATCCACACGCCCCACATGGGCGCGAACCTCGCGGTGTCCAGCGAGTAGCGCATGTCAGCCACCACGGCCCCGTGCTGTGGGGCAAGCGCGGTGTACCCGTCAGCGAAGCGGCTAAACCGCGTGAGCACGTCGACGATACGGCTCCGGTCGATCATCGCGGGGGGCACGTCTTCGGGTGCGAAAAGCGCGACGGACGCCCCTTCTTTCACCGTGGGCCGCCCCAGCCCGGCGCGCACGGCGTCCGCGTGGATACGCCCGTCGGCGATGTAGACGCACCGCCAGACGAGGGTGTTGCCGAGCGTGGGCATGACACGGGCGTGTTCGATGGTGTGGCCGCGCGACTCGGCGAGTTGTGCTTGAGCGTTGCGACACCGTTCGTGTTGGATCACACACAGGCCGAGGTAGGAAACCGCGATTGCCAAGCAGATGGCCGCCGGGCGCGCGCGCGACCGCGCGAAGACAACGAGAACACCCAGCAGCAGTGTCACGCTGAAGGCCGGGTCGATGATTGCGATCAAGTCCCACGACAGCCGGGCATTGGAAAACGGCCACAACAGGTGTGTGCCGTAACTGGTGCAGGTGTCGAGCAGGCCGTGTGTGGCGTAGGCGAGTACGGCGGCGCCCAGCACGTGCCTGTACCGCCGGCGACACCAGGCGAAGCAGAAGAAAGGTAGCGCCGCGAGGAAACCGCCAATGGGGATGAACGCCAGCGCGTGTGTGAAGTGGCGGTGCAGTTCCTGGGGCAACGCCGGGTCCGACCAGCGTGAGAACAGCACGTCAACGTCAGCGAGCATGCCGCCGACTAAGCCGATCACCGCCGCGCTACGCCCCAGGTGTTTGGTGAACACCGCCTGGGCCGCCGCGGCGCCGAGGAGGCCTTGGGTCAGTGGGTCCATGGCTGTGGATGGTAGGGGGCTGGCTGCAGGCGTGCCATGACGACACTACCGGGCGCGCACCTAAATCGTAAAAAAGAAAGGTCGGTAGCTTGAATGTTGCGTCGGATCGTGAAATCAGGCTCGCCGTGTGCGGCGGGGCAGGGCCAGCAAACCCAATCCGAATACCCCGAGCGTGCCGGGCTCGGGCACTTCGGGTGACGTGTTTTCAATAATTTCAATACTAGAAATAACCGCAAGGTTGTCGCCAATGACAGGCACGGTCCCTGGGTAGTTGATGAGCGGGATATCGCTGAACGCGCCGCCGCCGTCAAAAACGGGCAACGCGGCGATCGCGTCTACAACATCCATGCCATTGCCCAAGACCTGGCCGAAGACGGTGAACCCGCCATTCTGATTGTTCAAGTTGGCGCTGTTATCGCCGAGATTGAAGAACCACTGGTTCGTGGCGCTGTTAATGGATTCGGGGGTGGGGTCTTGACCTTGTGGCGGGCCGATCTTGGCCATGGCAATCGTGCCGCGTAGGTTGGAGATGCCCGGCTCGTTGATGACAGGGGCTTTGTCGGGAACAATATTCAACGCCAGCGGGTCGTTGTTGGTAACGACATACCCACCGCCTTGCAGGACAAACGGCGTGCCGTCGAATAGCCGAGCGGAGCGGTGGAAGAATGTATTAACGTAATCGTCGTCAAGGACGTAGTTGAGGAAATTATCAACGGTTTGGGGCGTTTCTTGGGCAAACAACTCGACGTCGATATCCCCCAGCACCGTGTGGAACCGAACGATCACTTCGGCTTGAGCGGGTGTCGCCGCGGCAAAGCCAAGCATTCCTACCAGGCAGGCTGTCAATAACGTATACCGGTTCATTCTTCCCATATCCCTGATCTCCCACCTTCCTGATGGATGAAAGTGTGTTAGGTAGTTCGTAGCGACGTAAGTCTAGGCCTTCAAAGTATATCACTTAATACCCGTGTCTGTCAATGAAAAAATCTTAAAATAAACAAGCGTTTTGTGTGTGTATCCGCTTGATTTGAAGGCATTTAAGGCGTTGTGCTTCGCGCCGGCCTTAGCTGCCGGGGCGTTGCTGGGCCCAGACCCGCTGGTTGGTGGCGTCGAGGGTGAGTTGGAACTGCTTGAGCAGTTGGCTTCCGACTCGGCCGATCACTCTGTTTTCGCTTAGGTGAGTGAACCGGTCGGGCTCAAAGCTCACGGGCATGTGATTGAGTGTTTGATCGAATATCCGGATCGAGCGTAGCCAGGTTTTGACGCTGGCGATCGACCCGCCGACGCCCTGTGAGCGGCCCACGCCGGTGTTGGGGACCAGCACAATGTCGGGCCATTGTGTCAGGCAAGATTGGGGCAGGACGGCGTGTTGGTCCGCGCCGGTGTCGAGGATCAGCCACACCTCGTGGCCGTCGCCCACGGTCGCTTGGACCATGGGCACGCCCCGGTAGACCCACAGCCGGCTTCCGCTCGCGCCGGCGGGGGGCTCGAACCAAGCGGGGCTGTAGACCGTGAGTGTTGAAGCCTGGTAGTCGATCGTGAACGGCAACCCCCCAAACGCGCCGAACCCGATCAGGCCGCCCATGCTGCCGCCGAACGAGCGGTTGAAGCGGTAGAGGTCCAGCGAGGCTAGCTCGCTCGCTTTTAGTGCTAAGTCGGCGATGGAGAGCGTGTGGACGTGTCTGTAGCGGTATGCCTCTTGCCCCGCGATGCCGGTGGCGATGCCCACGCGTCCGTATGGCAGGTTCAGGGTGTTGGCCATGGTGGGCGTGACGGCGTTGCGTGAGCTGCCCGTGTCGAAAAGGAATAGCCCCGCCTCGTAGCCGTTGATCCTCGCGGGGATGCGCAGGTACCCGTTGTGCTCACGTAGCGGGATGTCGATCCGTTTGGGCAGCTCGCCGGGTTGGGCCACGCTGTAGCGTGGCGGCGGGTGCTGGGGCGGCAGGGCGTTGGGCACGCCGCAGCCGGTGATTGCCAGCGAGGCGATCAGTGCAAGCCACGCCAATAAGCGACGGTTGTTTAATCGGTAGTGATGAGGCTGAACCATGGAAGCAGCGTGATAGGTTACCGCAAAACCATGCTCGTGTGAGATGGGGCGGTGCTTGGCGCGCAAAAAAGCAGCCGCCATCGTGTGATGGCGGCTGCTGTATTCAAACTTTGATCTGTCGCCGGGATTAGGCAATCCGACGGCGGCTGGTCGCACCGGCCAGGGCGCCGAGGCTCAGCAGGCCGAGCACGGCTGTCACGGGCTCGGGCACTGCATTACCCGCATCGATGATCTCCTGCACCTTCGTGTCAATGAAGTTTACAAAGAAAGGATCGGGGTTGTTACGGAAGTCAAGGATATTGAAGCCCACGCCGCCGTGGTTAGCCGCCAGCACGCCGTACCGGGCGTCGGTGTTGCCCACGCCGGGTACGCCGATGAAGTTGAACAGCGCGTTTGCGTTGCCCAGGCCCGCGTTGGCGGTGTTAAAGTCAGCGACAGAGCTGTCGTCGTCTTCGTCGGTGATCAGGATGAAGTTCTTCACGGCGCCTACGCGGAAGGTGGTATTCGCCAGGGCGACGTTCACCGCTGTGCTGCCGCTCTCAGGGTTGCCGGCGTTGGCGGTGAGGTTCTGGAAGGGGTTTCCCGCCATGGTGAAGGTCGTGAAGTCGGTCAGGTCCTGGAGGAAGTGACCGCCGGGAGCACCACCACCGACCCGGGTCAACGAGTACATCGCGTCGATGCCGTTGTTGATCATGGCGGTGTTGAAGTCGCCGATGCGGGCCTTGACCTCGGTAATGTCGTTACCCATCGACGCCGAGTTGTCGATCAGGAAGACGATGTCAGCCGAAATCACGGCGTGAGCTTGGCTGCCGATTCCCATGACAGCGATGGCTATGGCGATAGCCCCGAACTTTTTCAATCCATCTCTCATTGCAAAAACTCCCCTAAAAAAAGTGAATAGGACCGCACTGCGTTCAAACTAATTTAGGAGCCTTCCCCTCCAAGGAAATGCTCTAATCAGCCTTTAATTATACCAACGTCAAAAGCTATAGCAAGCCAGATTGTTATAAAAACAAATAATATACGCGATAATGTGTGTTTTTGAGTCGGGCTTTTTGAGTGGAAGCTTATCTATATTATCATTTAAATTGTTTTGTTAGGCGGATCGTTTTGGACGCATCTTGCTTGCGTATGCCACTCTGTGTTGCGCCAACCTCAGCCAAATAGGCACGCCGTATTTCTGTGTGATTGAAAAAGCAGCCGCCATCGTGTGATGGCGGCTGCTGTATTCAAACTTTGATCTGTCGCCGGGATTAGGCAATCCGACGGCGGCTGGTCGCACCGGCCAGGGCGCCGAGGCTCAGCAGGCCGAGCACGGCCGTCACGGGCTCGGGCGTCGCACCGCTGGCTTGGATGATCTCCTCCAGCTTGCGCTGGGCGAAGTCCTGCACGAAAGCGTCGATCACCGTTTGGTCGGTCGTGTTGAACTGGTTCAGGTCAAACACGAACCCGCCGTGGTTGGTGATCAGGGTGCTGTAAGAGTTAATCGTGCTGGTGCCCCGGAGCACGCCGTTGTACAGGGCGCTTTCCGCGGTCAGTAGGGCGTCGAGAGTCGTCGCGTTGGCGCCGGCCAAGTCGCCGTTGGAAGGTTCATCGGTGAGGATGATGATGTTCTTGACAGCGCTACCACCACGGAAGGAAATCCCGAGGGTGTTGGTGGGGCCGCCGTTCAGGGCCGCCATGGTGGCCTCGTAACCGGGCTCGGTGCCGCCGTTGGTCAGCAGCCCTTGTGCGGCTGTGGCGAACGTGGCGTCATCGGTCAGGTCCGTGAGCAGGCGGGGCCGCACGGTGCTGCTGCCGTAACCGACCAACGCGTACTGAGCGTCCACACCGCCGGCGCTCAAGATGCTGGCGAACGCGCCGATGTTGTTACGCAGGTTGGTTTGAACACCGCCCATGCTGCCTGATTCGTCGACGACGAACACCAGGTCGGCCATGATCACGGCCTCCGCCTTTGACGGGCCCATGATCATCGCCGCCGCGGCGACAGCGACGAACGCCACTTGCTTAGCCATTCCAAATAGTCTCATTTTCTACCCCTCCTTTAAGGTGAAAATAATCGTGAATCTACAGCAAGCCACACGCCGGCTGTACACTCATCCAATACAGTTCTTTCTCCAACTGAATTTATGCCACGGATTTTGAGGCTGGGCCACTTTGTTTGTCGCAGTTCTTTGAAAAAGAGCAAATCGATAGGCTTACAAAGCAGTATATTTTGTGTGGTTTTCTCATCTTTCCTGTTTTGACAAGGCCCCATGACGGGGCCTTGGTGAAAGCTGTCTTATGACGTCGAATCCACTGGCTTGGGGTTATCCGCCCAGCGGAGACGCAGCCGTGGCGGTATGATGAGAAACACCGGTCATTAGCCGCGGATAGGGGTCTTTAAACCGATGGTTTCGTCTATTATTGATCAACTCGACACCTTCGGCCCCGACCGCTGCGAGCGGCTGAGCTACGCCCAGGCCACGGCCTACACGCGCAGGCTAGCCAAGACGCACTACGAGAATTTCACGGTCGTGAGTTGGTTCCTGCCCAGGCGACTGCGGGATGATTTCAGACACGTCTATGCGTTCTGCCGGTGGGCGGACGACTTGGGGGACCAGGCTGGCGACCGGGCGCGGTCGCTGGAGTTGTTGGCTTGGTGGGGGCGTGAGATCGACGCTTGCTACGCAGGCGAGCCTAGGCACCCTGTTTTCGTGGCGCTGCACCGGACCATCCAGCGACACGACATCCCGCGCAAGCCGTTTGACGATTTGGTCAACGCGTTTGTGCAAGACCAGCGCGTCACGCGGTATCAGACGTGGGACCAGGTCTTGGACTACTGCACGCGAAGCGCCGACCCCGTGGGGCGGCTGGTGCTGTACCTGTGCGGCTACCGCGATGAACACCGCCAATCGCTTAGCGACGCGACGTGCACAGCCCTGCAACTGGCCAACTTCTGGCAAGACGTGCGCCGCGACACGCTCGAACGCGACCGGGTGTATGTCCCCGCCGACGTGGCGGCCAAGCACGGGCTGGAGATTGAACGCATGGTCGAGGCGGTGCGCCGACACGCGAGGGGTGGGGGCGCAGGGGAGGCGATCGAAGCGGTGCGCGGGCCCTATGGTGACACGCTGCGTGAATTGGTCGACCGCACGTGGCCGCTGTTCGACCGGGGTAGGGGGCTTTGGCCTCTGGTGGGACGCGAGGTGCGCCTGGACATCCAGCTTTTCTCGCTCGGCGGCGAGTCGATCCTCAAGCTCATCCAAAAACAAGGCTACGACACGCTTGTGCGCCGCCCCCGGTTGGGCAAACCGGCTAAAATCGCTTTGATGATGCGCGCTGTGGCAATCAACTTGTTCGGGTCGGGTCGGCGGCCCGGCGGGGCGTACCCGTTGGAGGCCGCGTCGTGACCACTGCCGTCCTTGAACCGTCGCAGGCCGCCGAACCGCATGACCGGTTGCTTGCCCGGTCGTTCCGGCACTGCCGTTTGGTGACGCGCCGCCAGGCGCAGAACTTTTACTACGGCTTGAAGCTGACACCCGAGCCCAAGCGCACGGCTCTGTGTGTGATTTATGCGTGGATGCGCGCGGTGGACGACCTGGCGGACGAAGGCGGCAGCGTGTCTGAAAAGATCGCGCGGCTCGAGGCGTTCCGGCGTTACACCGGCGCCGCGGTTGACCTTGAACAGAACCTGCCCGAGGCGGCGGTGGACCGTGTGTTGGCGGACCACGATTTGATCTGGCCGGCGCTGCGGAAGATCGTGCTGGGCTACCGCATCCCCGTCGAGTATCTGCACGCGATGATTGACGGCCAACTGCTCGACCAGAACCAGACGCGTTACGCCACATTCGAGCAGCTTTACGACTATTGCTACAAGGTCGCCAGCGTGGTCGGGCTGGTGTGCATCACGATCTGGGGCTACACGGGCGGCGAGGCCACGCGCAAGCTCGCCGAGCACCGCGGCATCGCACTACAACTGACCAACATTTTGCGCGACTTGGTTGAAGACGCCCGACGCGACAGGGTGTACCTGCCCGCCGATGAGCTTGAGTGGGCCGGGTTCGATCCAGCCCGTTTCTCACGGTGGGTATTGCAAGCCGACGCCGACGCGGCGTTCGACCGGCTCATGGCCGACCAACTGGCACGCGCTCACAGCTACTACGAACTGTCTGCCGGGTTGGAGGACCACTTGGAGCCCGACTGCCGGGCCACCTGTTGGGCCATGATGCGGATCTACCACCGGCTGCTAGAGAAGATGTCGCGGCGTCCCAGGGCGGTGCTCACGAGTCGCGTGCGGCTGAGCAAACTTGAAAAGATAAGCATCGGCGCGCGCGCCGCGTGGGGGCGGTGGTCATAAACATGGTGGGTCAATGATTAGTCAGTCGCAAAGCGACCGGTCTAGCGTCGTTGTGGTGGGCGGTGGTTTGGCGGGGATCGCCGCGGCTGTGCGCTTAGCGGACCGGGGTTTGGCGGTCACACTCATCGAGACGCGCAAGCGCCTGGGCGGGCGGGCCACGAGCTTTGTCGATCCTGCCACCGGGCAGGTGCTCGACAACTGCCAGCACGTGCTCATGGGCTGCTGCACGGGCTTGCTGGACTTGTACGACCGTTTGGGCGTGGCCGACCAGATCCGCTGGTACCGCCGGCTGTATTTCGCGGGCAAGCCGGGCGTGATCGATCAACTTGAAGCCGACGATCTGCCCGCGCCGCTGCACCTTACCCAAGCGCTCATGGGCTTCCGCTTGTTTTCGCTGGTCGAGAAAGCGGCGATCGCCAGGGGGATGCTGGCGATCATGCGCCTGGGCACAATCGGCCGCGACAAGCTAAGCGATACAACCTTCGCCCAGTGGCTGTCCGATCACCACCAGCCCCAAGGCGCGGTGGACAAGTTTTGGTCGGTGATCGTTATCAGCGCGTTGAACGAACTGCCCGAGCGTGTCAGCGCCGCTTACGCGGTCCAGGTGTTCCAAGAGGGTTTTTTGGCCAGCGAGCAGGCGTATGTCATGGGGCTTGCCTCGGTGCCGCTAGTGCGGTTGTATGACGCGGCCGGGCGTGTGATCGAAGACGCCGGCGGGCGCGTGCTGCTGTCTACGGGCGCGGAGGGGTTCGCTTTTGACGGTCAGCGCGTCACGGGTGTGCGGCTGGCCAACGGCAACGTGCTAGGGGCCGATCAATTTGTGTCAGCCGTGCCGCACGACCGGCTGATCAAGCTGTGCCCCGAACCCATGCGTCAGGCCGACGCCAGGCTCCAGCCGCTTGAACAAATCGAGACCAGCCCGATCATCGGCATTCATATGTGGTTCGATTCGCCGCAAGGTCAACCGTTGATGACGCTGCCGCACCTGGTCTTAACCCAGAGCCCGCTGCAGTGGGTGTTCAACAAAGGGTACGACGATCAGCTCGGCGGCCAGCACCTGCACGGCGTGATCAGCGCCGCTCACGACTTGGTGAATGCTCCGGCCGATCAGATTTTGGAGATGGCTGTCGGCGAGGTTTACAAAACGCTGTGGCACAGGCGGGCGGGGTCCGCGCCACGGTTGGTACACGGGCGTGTGATCAAAGAGAAGCGTGCGACGTTTTCAGCCGTGCCGGGCATCGACCGGCTGCGTCCCGGCGCAGCCGGTCGGATCGTGAATCTCTACTTGGCCGGCGACTGGTGCGACACGGGCTGGCCCGCCACGATGGAGGGCGCCGTGCGTAGCGGGTACACGGCCGCCGCGGCGGTCACGGGGGGGGGTTGAAAATCCTCAGCCGTCGATCACCGGGCGCGTCGGGCGGGCGGGGTGCCGCGTCTAAAATCGCGTGCTATTCCTCACGCTTGATCGAGCAGCCGATGCTGCGTGTCTCCGTGACCGGGATTGCGTCGCCGTGGAGCATCGCTTTTAAAATCGGCTCTAGGTATTGCTCGTCGCTGGTGCCGCATTGGTCGTACGACAGCGGCGCTTTTTCGATGCCGCCCTTGTAGGCTAGTGTCTGCTGCTGATCGTTGTTAATGATGTAGATGTGGGGCGTGGTCTTCGCGTTGTAGGCGTCGGCGATCACGTTGCCCGGGTCTTTGAGCACGGGGTAGGGCATGTTGGCTGATTGGGTGTACTGATCGATCTCGACCACGTCTTCGGTGCGGTTGGCGTTGATGCCCAGGAACTTGACGCCGATTGATTCGGGCATGTCGTTGTTCATGGCTGTGATCCGCTGGGCGATCCCGTTGAGGATCGGTTGGTAGGCTTTGTCCCACGGGCAGCGGGTGCTTTGGAAGTGCAGGACGACAATCCTGCCTTGGTAGTCGGACAGCTTGTGGATGCGTCCCTGGGTGTCTTGCAACTCAAACTGAGGCGCGGGCTGGCCCACCTGGGGCTCCGCGGCTTTGGCGTGTGGGGCGGTCGCCAAGGCAAGCAGGGCGATAAACATACTGACTTTCACGGTTTGAAGGGGCATTGTGTTCTCCTTGTTATGAGTTAGTGCCACCGTTGTTGATCATCTCTCCGCCCTTCGCTCAATGAGCTTACGTATCAGAAGTGCCGCGTGTTTGATGCGGATAGGACGGCAGAGACATAAATTTATCATATCTTAGTCTTACAGAGTTAGTTAGAGTATAATAGAATTATTCACATTGATACAGGGGATAGGCGGGGCGTGTCTTGGGTGTTGCGGATAAAAACCCTTTTTTGAATAGTGTTGCCTACCAGGCACAGGCGGGGTCTGATGTGTTGTGCGACGTGGGGCTAAGAATCACGAATATCTATACAGAGACAGTTCCAACGTGAGTGGGTATCAAAGAAACCAAGCGTGGCCGATCGTCACGGTCGCGGTTTTAATTGCCGCGATCGCCGCGATCGATTTTTTCACACCACTGGGCGTTGTGGCGCCTGTGCTGTATGTCGTGGCTGTGTTTTGGGCCGCGAGGTTTGTCTCACCAAAGAGCGGGTTCGCGGTCGCCGCGGCCTGCACCGTGTTAGTGATTGTGGGGGGCATTGTGTCACCCCCGACTGGGGATCCATGGAAAGCACACGTCAACCGCGACATTACGATGGTCTTGATTTGGGTTATGGCGGTGCTGCTGTACAAGCATAGTCAAACCAAGGGCCTGCTGGCACGGAAGAACGATTCGTTACACTTATTGCAGGAGATCACGGTCGCCGCGAACGAGGCGCCTACCATCGATGGCGCGCTGCTGGTCGCCGTGGAGAAGATATGCGTCGCGATGGGTTGGCCGGTGGGCCACGTCTATTTCCCATCAGATCGCGGCGCCAGAGAACTATACCCGTCAACGATTTGGTACCTGAAGCACCCCCAGCTTTTTGAGACATTCCGGCGGATCACCGAGCAAACGGATTTTGCCCCTGGCGAGGGCCTGCCCGGGCGGGTCTGGGCCAGCGGGGATCCGGCTTGGATTGTCGACGTGACCAAGGACGCGAATTTCCCGCGTGCCCGGCTGGCCAAAGACATCGGTGTGAAAGCGGGGTTCGGGTTCCCCGTTTCAACCGACAGGCAGGTTGTCGCGGTGTTGGAGTTTTTCTATGTCGATGCCGTTGAACCCGATGGGCCGTTGCTCGAGATCATGGCTTATATCGGTAGCCAACTCGGGCAGATCATTGAGCGGAAGCGAGCCGAGAAGGCTTTGCGCGAAAGCGTCGAGCGGTTCGAGTTGGCGGTGAGAGGCACACGCGACGGCCTGTGGGACGCCTGGGCGGTGTCAGAGGATTTGTTTAATCCGCAAAACCCGATTTACTACTCGCCCCGGTTTAAGGAGTTGCTTGATTTTTCGGATCACGAGTTCCCCAACATAATCCATAGCTGGGCGTCACGGTTGCACCCGGATGATTCGGACCGTGTGTTCAAGGCGCTGCAAGACCACGTCGACCGCAGGGCGCCTTATGACATCGAGTACCGGATGATTACGAAAAGCGGTCAATGCCGGTGGTTCGCCGCTCGTGGACAGGCGATCTGGGACGAGGCGGGCAGGCCCGTGCGCATGTCGGGCTCGTTCAGCGACATCACCGCTCGCAAGCTCGCACAGGAAGCCATGCGCCAAAGCGAGCTTCAGTACCGCCTGCTGTACGACGACAACCCCTCGATGTATTTCACGGTGGCGCACGACGGGACGGTCCTGTCGGTCAACCGGTACGGCGCACAGGAGCTTGGCTATACAGTTGAGGATCTGGTCGGGCGTCCGGTGTTGGACGTGTTCTATGAGCAAGACAAACCGGCGGTACAAAAGGCGTTTGCTTCTTTTGTAGAAAACCCCGGGCGCGTGGCGCGGTGGGAGTTCCGGAAAGTCTGCAAAGACGGGCGGGTGATCTGGGTCAAAGAGACAGCCAACACCAGCCGAGACGCGGACGGCAACCCGGTCGTCATGGTGGTCTGTGAGGATATTACCGAACGCAAACAGGCAGAAGAGTTGCTGCTGCTACAGAGTACGGTGTTGGAAAAGATCGCGATCGGCAGCGAGTTGCAGGAGGTGCTCAACACGCTTTGCCTCATGGTCGAGCGGTTAGCTCCCGACTCGTTCTGTACCGTGATGCGGGTGGCGGAAAGCGGCGACAAGCTCCGGCTTGTGGCCGGCCCGAGCCTGCTGCCCGAGATGACCGAGGCTTTTGACGGGCTGATGCTCGGTGAGCGTTCGGGCTCGTGTGGGACGGCGGCATACTGCGGCCAGCCGGTGATTGTCGAGGACACCAAGACCGACGAGCGCTGGGAGGGGATACGTGATGTGGCGTACCGGTTTAATATCGGCGCATGCTGGTCGATCCCGATTTGTGTGGAGAGCAAGGCCGAAGGCAAGAAAGTCTTCGGGACGTTCGCGATCACACACACCGAAGCGAAGAAGCCGTCCGGGTCCCAGCGAAGCCTGCTGGAGACCGCCTCGCAGTTGGCGGGGATCGCCATACAACGCCAACGCGCCGAACAGGCGCTGCGCAGCAGCGAGCAGCGGTACCGGTCGATTTTCGACCACGCGGCGGTCGGCATCGCCCACGTGGCGCCCGACGGGCGTTTTCTCCAAGCCAACCCCGTGATGTGCAAGATACTGGGGTACACGATCGAAGAGATGAGGCAACTCAAATTTTCAGAGGTGACCTACCCCGACGATCGAGAGGAAAGCGTCAGACAGGTCGGGCAACTGTCGGCGGGGCGGATCGACAAGATCGCGATGGACAAACGGTATATCGGGAAGTGCGGGGCCGTTGTGTGGGGGAAGGTGTCTGTGGGCATGGTCAAGCCCGCGGCTGATAATTCAAAATACTTTGTCGCGGTGATCGAAGACATTACCGAGCAGAAGCGAGCCGAGAAGGAACGAGACCGGTTCTTTAGCTTGTCGCTGGACATGCTTTGTATTGCCGGGATGGACGGCTATTTCAAACGGTTCAACCCCGCTTTCGAGCGCACGCTTGGATACGCTCGAGAAGAGTTGCTGTCAAAAAAAATTATAGAGTTCATTCACGCGGACGATCGCGACAAGACCCTCAAAGAGATCGAGCGTGTAAGACGTGGAGAGATGGTGACCGACTTCGACAACCGGTACGTCTGCAAGGACGGCTCGGTGCGGTGGCTGTCGTGGCAGTCTGTGACGGACACGGATGCGGGCGTGGTGTACGCCGTGGCCCGGGACATCACCGACCGCATGCGTGCCCACGAGCAGGCCCAGCAGCACCAGGCCCAGGCGGCGCACGTGGCCAGGCTCACCACAGCCGGGGAGTTGGCGTCGGGGTTGGCGCACGAGTTGAACCAGCCCCTGGCTGCGATTTCTAATTACGTCCAAGCCTGCGTGGCGGACCTGCAGGCCGACGGGTGGGACAAGCAGGAAATGATCGACACCATGAACAGGGCGTCGGGCCAGTGTCACCGGGCGTCGAAGATCATCCGTCGGTTGAGGAACTTTGTCAGCAGGCGCGAGCTTCACGCCACGGCGATGAACATCAACGACGTTGTTCACGAAGCGGTGGGATTGATCGATCTTGATACGCGCACTCGCGGCGTGAGCGTGTGCCTGGACCTGGACCGGGATATCCAGCCGGTGGTGGGCGATTCGATCCAGATTGAGCAGGTCATATTGAACCTGGCCAAGAACAGCCTGGATGCCATGTCCGAGGTGTCAAATCGGCCGCACGTGTTGACGATCAATACCGCGCCATTCAATTCTCAAGGCATCCGTGTGACACTCACGGACACCGGCCAGGGGCTTTCCAAGGACAGGATCGATGAAATCTTCAAGCCTTTCTACACCACCAAGCCCGATGGCATGGGGATGGGCCTGAGCATCAGCCGCTCGATTATTGAGGCACACGGGGGTAAACTGTCTGCACGATCTAAAACAGGGGGCGGTGCTGTTTTCCAATTCACTCTTCCAACCACTACGAGGAGGTCAACATGATGAATGTGAAAGCCAGTAACCCCGTCGTTTTTATCGTCGACGACGACCCCGCCGTGCGGGATTCCCTGCAGATGTTGGTCAGGCGGTTGGGGTTTGGGATCCGGGCTTTTGAATCAGCCGAGGCGTTTCTAAAGCAGTACGACCCCCAGGCCCCGGGCTGCCTCGTGTTGGACATCCGCATGGACGGGATGACCGGTTTGGAGCTTCAAGATCGCTTGTACGATGCTGGCGCGTTGATCCCGGTGATCTTCATCACGGGCTTCGGTGATATCCCCACAGCGGTGCAGGCGACGAAAAAAGGCGCGGTGGATTTTATTGAGAAGCCGTTTAGCCGCAAGGCCCTGCTTGAGCGTATCCAAGAGGCGGTCGAGCGAGACCTTCAGCGTCGCAAGGCACAAGCCAAGCGCACAGAGCTCGAAGAGCGTCTTAACCACCTCTCGCCGCGTGAGCGTCAGGTGATGGACCTGGTGATCTCAGGCATGACCAGCCGCCAGATCGCAGAGGAGCTTTGTCGTAGTGAAAAGACCATCAAGGCCCACCGGCTGCACCTGATGAAAAAGCTCAAGGCCCGCACGTCAGCGGAATTGGCGAGAATCGCCTTGACCGTACAATTAGGCAGGGCCGACCTCACATCGGACCTACCCGTCTAGCGGCTACGCGACGGGTAGCCCCGCCGCTTTTTTACCGCCGTCTTATAAGCCTTAGTTCCCGATAACCGCTGCTGCTTGTAGCGGTGGCAGGGGATTCGATGGCTAGGGTGCTCGCCTGCGCGCCCTTTGGCTAATTTCCCTTTGCGGCCTAACCTCATTTCTCCGGATAACCGAAATGATTAGTACGGCCTCTTGTGTTTCTGGGTTACACAGGCCAACGTAAACGCTAGTTCTTTGATGTGAGGGCTTATGAAAAGCGACGCCTACCAACTGATCAAGGCGACGCAGCGAATGCCGTCGCCCAAGGGTGTGGCTCTTGAAATCCTGAGGCTGACGGACAGCGATGACACCACCGTCGAGGCGTTGGGCGTGGTGATCGAGTCCGACCCGGCTCTGTCTTCTCAGTTGCTCAAGATCGTCAACAGCCCGCTGTCGGGGATGTCACGCAAGGTCGGGTCCATCTCACGGGCGACCGTGCTGCTGGGGTTTAACACCGTGGCGAGCCTGGCTTTGAGCCTGTCGGTTGTTACCGATAACCGTGAATCCACTTGCGAAGGTTTCGACTACGACCAGTTTTGGTCCGAGTCCTTGGCTCAGGCGGTGGCGGGCAGGCACTTGGCCAAGCTGACCAAGCTGTTCTCGCCCGATGAGACGTTCACCTGCGGGCTGCTCTCGCAGATCGGGCGGCTGGCGTTTGCCAGCGCTTACCCGGATCGGTATTCGCAGGCGTTGCGGGTGGTTGGCGAAGACAGAAACGAGCTCAACGAATTCGAGACCGAGCTGTTCGGCATATCCCACGACGCGTTGGCCGCCGAAATGATGAACGACTGGCGGCTGCCCGAACTGTTCTCCGAATCGGTTCGGGGCCAGCAGAACCCGGACGCGGCCGGCTTCGAACCGGACTCCCGCCCCTACAAGTTCGCCAAGCTGCTGCACCTAAGCGGGGCAATCGCCGAGGTGTTGGTCAGCCTGACCGTCGAGCCTGACAAGCTGTCGTCGATCACCAACGAGGCTTTCCACCTGGGCATCCGCCCGGATCAGCTACAAGAGGCGTTCGACTTGATCCGTGAAGAGTGGCGCGACGCCGGGCGGATCTTCCGGATACCCACACGCGAGGTGCCCACGCTTGGCGAGATCCACTCGCGGTGCACCAAGCGGCGGTCGGACTTGGCTGAAGCGGGTTAACCCCCAAGGGCTGTTGGGAAGCCCATCCTTTCATCGCCACAGGTTTCTCCCGCCTTCAAAGGCGCCGTTTTCACGACGCGGGATATTCCATCATTATCGGCTAGATTGTCAGACTTTCAGGGCGGTGCCTGTCACGATGACAGCTTGCCATAGAGTAAGCCGATTCCCTTGCTGGCCGGTAATGTTTTTAGTCCGTTGCTACTTAACCGCTTACGAAAAAATCCACATATTGTCCGAAGCCTTGAGCCTGGCACTTGGATTGCCAAATCTGTGGGTGTCGGTGCGGTTTGATGCGGATTGGTTGAACGTGCTTGTCACAAAGCAGAACCGCGTGGCTTGTTGTAAGCTGTGCAGCCAATCAGCGGGGCCGTGACCGGGTCCGCGTTGTGGACGGCCGATCGCGATAATCTCAAGCGTTTGAAAGACAAACTCTTACCCTCACCCTTGGAGAGCAACAAGACATGGCTGTGAAGGAATTAATATTCGAGACGGACGCTCGCAAGAGCTTGCTGACAGGCGTAGAGAAACTGGCCGCGGCGGTCAAGAGCACGCTGGGCCCACGCGGGCGCAACGCGGTGCTCGACAAGAGCTGGGGCGGGCCGACCGTCACCAAAGACGGCGTGACCGTCGCCGAAGAGATCGAACTGAGCGACAAAAACGAAAACATGGGCGCCCAACTGGTCAAGGAAGCGGCCAGCAAGACGTCCGACAAAGCCGGTGACGGGACCACCACGTCGACGGTGCTGGCCGAGGCGTTACTCAAGGAGGGGTTCAGACAGGTCATCAGCGGGGTGGACGCTAACGCCCTGGTGCGCGGTATGAAGAAAGCCGTCGAGGCGGTCGTGGCCAATATCAACAAGATGGCCAAGCCGGTCGACGTGACCAAGAAAGACGACATCGCAAACGTCGCGGCCATCAGCGCCAACAACGACCCGGCCATCGGCAAGATCATGGCAGACGCGTTCATGAAGGTCGGCAAAGACGGCGTGATCACGGTAGAGGAGGGCAAGGGCCTCGAGACTTACGTCGAGGTCGTCGAGGGCATGCAGTTCGACCGCGGGTACCTGAGCCCGAACTTTGTGACCAACGCCGAGCAGCAAGTCGCGGAGTTTGAGAAGTGCTTGGTGCTGGTCTACGAAGACAAGATCGGCTCGGTGCAGAAACTGCTGCCGTTGCTGGAGAAGCTCCAGAAGGCCAAGAAGCCGCTTTTAATTATCGCTGAAGACATCGAGGGCGAGGCCCTATCAACGCTCGTGGTGAACAAGCTGCGCGGCGTGCTGAACGTCTGCGCGGTCAAGGCGCCCGGCTACGGCGACCGCCGCAAGGCCATGCTCCAAGACATCGCCGTCCTCACAGGCGCCCAAGCGATCATGAAAGACCTAGGCATCGAACTCGACAAGATCGAGCTGGCGCAGTTGGGCATGGCTAAAAAGATCACCGTGGACGCCGAGAACACCACCATTATCGAGGGAGCGGGCCAGTCCAAGGACATCCGCGGTCGGATCGAGCAGATCCGCACCGAGATCGAATCGACCAGCAGCGACTACGACCGCGAGAAGCTCCAAGAGCGGCTGGCGAAGCTCGCCGGCGGCGTGGCGCAGGTCTACGTCGGCGCCGGCTCCGAAGCCGAACTCAAAGAGAAAAAAGCACGCGTCGAAGACGCGCTACACGCCACGCGCGCCGCAGTGGAAGAGGGGATCGTCCCCGGAGGCGGCGTGGCGTTCATCCGCTCAATCGACGCGTTAAAGAAGCTTGAAACCGACTCACCCGACGAAGCCGCGGGTGTGGCAATCGTGCGCAGGGCGTTGGAAGTGCCCACACGCACCATCGCCGACAACGCCGGCGAACATGGCACCGTGGTGGTCAGCAAGGTAGCCCAAGGCAAAGGCAGCTTCGGCTTCGACGCGCTGAACCTGGAATACGGTGACATGATCGCCAAGGGCATCATCACCCCCGCCAAGGTGGACCGCACCGCGTTGGAAAACGCGGCGAGCGTCACCACGCTGCTACTGACCACCGACTGCATCATCACCGAAGCCCCCAAGGACAGCGACGACGCGCCTCCAGGCGGCGGCATGGGTGGCATGGGCGGCGGCATGCCGGGGATGGGCGGCATGGGCGGCATGGGCGGCATGGGTGGTATGCCGGGGATGATGTAATAGCGTTAACCGACCGCGCCACGGGGCGCGCGTCAGCAGAAGTGACAAAATAAACAGGCGTTTGGATACCGCTAAAAGCAAACCCAACCTACGGAGACGATAGCGATGGCAACAGCGACCGCGACAAAGACCAAGACAACCGTCCGCCCGTTAGACGACCGGATCCTGGTCCGCCCCGACGACCCGGAAGAGAAGACCAAACACGGGATCTACCTGCCCGAGGGCGCTAAAGAGAAGCCCATGAGTGGGAAGATCATCGCCACGGGCCCCGGTAAGCTCAACGACGACGGCACGCGCGCCGCGGTCGCCGTGAAGAAGGGCGACACGGTCGTATACGGCAAGTACTCGGGCACGGAGATCGAATTGGACAGCGAGAAGCTCGTGATCCTGCGCGAGAGCGAACTGCTAGGCGTGCTGGAATAGCGCCTGCCACGAGCCGTCCGCCTCAGGCGGATCAGGGAGCGGGGCGGCTGAGAGGGTTTTTATAAACGAGGGCGTGCACGGCTCGAGAGCCAAAGCGTCATTCTCGCTTAGCGTCACACGAATGGGACGTACAACTAGCACTCAAACAGATATTACGGAGTCTATCCGATGGCAAAGAAACAGATGATATACGGCGTCGACGCGGCGGCACACCTCCAGAAGGGGTTGAAGCACCTATCCGACGCGGTGCGCGTGACCATGGGGCCAACCGGGCGGCACGTGGTGTTGCAGAAGTCGTTCGGCGGGCCGACGGTGACTAAAGACGGCGTGTCGGTCGCCAAGGAAGTGGAGATGCCCGAGCCGTTCCAGAACATGGGCGCCAAGATGGTGATCGAAGTGGCCAAGAAGACAGCCGACAAAGCAGGCGACGGCACGACCACCGCCACGGTGTTGGCCGAGTCGATCTTCTCCGAGGGCCTGCGCCACGTCACCGCCGGGGCCAACCCCATGGCCCTGCAGCGCGGCATCACCGCCGCCGCCGAGGCTGCCACCAAGGCAATCACCGACATGGCCACCAAGTGCAAGTCCAAAGAAGACCTGCGAAACGTCGCGACCGTGTCGGCCAACCACGACAAGCAGATCGGCCAACTGATCGCCGACGCCATCGACAAGGTCGGCTCCGAAGGCGTTGTCGAGGTCGAAGAGGGCAAGACAGCCGAGACCACGCTTGAATACGTTGACGGCATGCAGTTCGACAAGGGATACTTGTCGCCTTACTTCATGACCGACCCGGCCACGAGTCAGTGCGTGCTCGAAGACGCTTACATCCTCATCCACGAGAAGAAGATCAGCAACCTGCCGGATATGCTGCCGTTGTTGAACAAGATCGCCATGGCCAACAAGCCGCTGCTGATCATCGCCGAGGAGGTGGAGAACGAAGCGCTGGCGGCGCTGGTCGTCAACCGCCTGCGTGGCGTGCTGAAAGTTTGCGCGGTCAAGGCGCCGGGCTTCGGCGACCGTCGCAAGGCCATGATGGCGGACATCGCGGTCCTGACCGGCGGTGCGTTCTTCAGCGAAGACCTGGGCCGTAACCTCGAATCAATCGAGCTCGAAGACCTCGGCCAGGCCAAGAAGATCGACGTGGGTAAGGACAACACCACGATCATCGAAGGGGCGGGCAAGAAGAAAGACATCCAGTCACGGATCGAGCAGATCCGCCAGCAGATCGAGAAGACCACCAGCGACTACGACCGCGAGAAGCTCCAGGAGCGTCTGGCGAAGCTGACCGGCGGCGTGGCGATCATCAACGTCGGCGCCGCGACCGAGACGGAGATGAAAGAGCGCAAGGACCGCGTGGACGACGCGCTGCACGCAACGAAGGCAGCGGCGGCCGAGGGCTACGTGCCAGGTGGCGGGGTGGCGCTCTTGCGGGCGATCCCCGCGGTGCTGGCCGCCAAAGCCAAGGCTCGCGGTGACGAGAAGCTCGGCTTCGATATCATCGCCGCGGCGCTGGAAACCCCTGTACGGCAGATCGCCGACAACGCCGGGTACGACGGGTACATCGTGATCGAGGCACTCAACGAGAAGAAGGGCAACGCCGGGTTCGACGCCGCGACGGGCACGTACGTAGACATGGTCAAAGCCGGGTTGATCGACCCCGCGCTGGTGGCGCACACGGCCCTGACCAACGCCGCGTCGGTGGCCGGGCTGATGCTCACCACCAACGTGCTGATTACGGAACTAAAGGAAGACGAACAGCCGGTGGAAGGGGCGGTAGTTTAAGAGCGCGTATAAAAACGCCACAATACGAGCCGCGACCGTAAGGGAGCGGTCCCGGTTCGGCGTTGCGGCCCGATTTTGGACACGACCTAAGCACGGCGCGGGGTATTGCGCATACGCCCGGTGCCACACATCACGCCGAAGGCCGATGTGTGCGAATACAGACGCCACGCAGCACTTTGGCGGGCTGCTGTGCGGCACCCGCTGGGTTGCATCGAAGAAACCACTCCCTCACGGTCGCGGCTCGTATTGAACCGCTGCACAGCGGTCCGAACGCTTCATGCGTAACCGATGGTGACACAATGGCTACGCAGCTTGATTATTACGAGGTCCTCAGCGTTACCAAAGACGCGGATAACGAGCAGATCAAACGCTCCTACCGCAAGCTGGCGATGAAGTACCACCCCGACCGCAACCCGGGGGACGCCGAGGCTGAGAAGCGGTTCAAGCAGTGCGCCGAGGCGTACGAGGTGTTGGCTGACCCGCAGAAGCGGCAGCTCTACGACCGCCACGGGCACGCGGGGCTGCGCGGCACCAGCGGCCACGACTTCTCACACATGAACGCCGGCGACATCTTCTCGATGTTCGACGACATCTTCGGCGGGATGATGGGCGGCGGGCGGCGGAACGGGCGGGGGCGCGGCGCCCGACGCGGGTACGACCTTGAAACACAGGTGCAGCTCACGCTCGACGAAGTGGCCACCGGCGTCGAGCGCGAGATCGATTTCACCCGTCAGGACAACTGCGAAAAATGCTCGGGCAGCGGCGTGAAGCCCGGTTCGTCGCCGATCAACTGCACAGCCTGCGGCGGGTCGGGGCAGGTCGCCCAGAGCGGGCTTGGCGGGATGTTCCGCATGGTCACCACGTGCCCGGCTTGCGCCGGGCAGGGCAGCATCATCAAAGACAAGTGCGACGGGTGTCGCGGCACGGGGCGTGTGCCCAAGAAGCGGACGCTGAGCGTGAAGATCCCCCCCGGCATCCACGACGGGCAGGCGGTGCGCGTGCCCGGTGAGGGTGAGCCGGGTAGCAGAGGCGGGCCTCGCGGCGATCTGCACGTCGTCGTGCGCGTCGCCCAGCACAAACTCTTTACCCGCGAAGACGACCACTTGGTCCTGCAAATGCCCGTGAGCTTCACGCAAGCGGCGCTGGGCGCGAGCGTGCAGATCCCCACGCTCGACGGCTACGAAGACCTGGCCATCCCCCCCGGCACTCAGCACGGCAAGCTGTTCCGCCTGCCCGGCAAGGGGTTGCCAAACCTCCGATCGGGCAGGAAAGGCGAGTTGGCGGTGCTGCTGCTGATCGAGATACCCAATAAATTAACAAGCAAGCAAGAGCAGTTGTTGCGTGAGTTCGCAGAGACCGAAGACCGCCACGTTATGCCCGAGAGCCACGGGTTCTGGGACAAAATCAAACAGTACATCAATCAACACACGTAATAGACCCGGTCAGGGAACGTAGAGGGCCCGCCATGGCTAATCAGCAAGAGCAATCCGATCCATCACTACACGACCGCGCGCCCGCGAGCGATCAAAGTGGGCGAGACGATTTACCCACGGTCGCGCCGGGCGAAGATCAGCCTCAAGAGGCACAGCCCAGCCAGACGCCCGAGGCGCAACTCGCGGCGCTGCAAGCCGAGCGCGACGACCTGGAGTCTCGCCTTTTGCGCGTATCGGCTGATTACCAGAACTACGTGCGCCGCAGCCAGCAGAACCTGACCGACGCTCAAGACCAGCAGCTTATGCAGGTCGTCAAGGCCCTGCTCACGCCGATGGATCAGTTCGACCACGCGCTGGCGGTCGACCCGGACGCGACCACAACCCAAGCGGTGCTCCAGGGGGTGCAGATCGTGCGCGACGAGCTGCAGAAAGTGTTTAATCAATTTGGAATCAAGCGGCTGGAGGTACAGCCGGGCGATGAGTTCGACCCGCTGCGTCACGAAGCCTTGCAACGCATCGCCACGGAAGGGGTCGACAGCGGGCGGGTAGCGCAGCAAGTGCAAGCGGGGTATCTATTGGGTGACAAGCCCCTGCGCCCCGCGAAGGTGATCATTGCCGAATAATCAGCCGATAAAAAGCGAGCGGGTAGTGACCGCCCCGGAGCCTAGACACGATGCCGACGTATGACTATGTGTGTGGCGCTTGCGGCCATGAGTTTGAGGAATTCCAGTCGATCACGCACAAGCCGCTGCGCAAGTGCCCGGCTTGCGGCAAGCTCAAGCTCAAGCGGTTGATCGGCACCGGGGCGGGTGTGATCTTCAAAGGCTCGGGCTTCTACGAAACCGACTACCGCTCGGAGGGCTACAAGAAAGCGGCCAAGGCGGAGGCGGATTCGTCATCGGGCAAAACGCCGGACGCCAAATCTAAAAAAGAAGACACGTCGCATGCCAAGCCTCAGGCACCGAGCGATAAGTCTTCAAGCCAACCCACTGGCACACCCAAGCCGGACACGAAGAAAAAAAATAAAGAGTAATAATTAGACCATTTAATCTAAGCTTTTTGGCTTCATTAGGCTGGCTTATTCAAGGCGGTCGTTGTATGCATTACAAATTTCATCGGCTTGCGGCTTAGGCTGGGTGGAAAAATCAAGGGTGTTGTAGGCTGCGTAAGACATTTAAATTAAAGGCGATAGAGATTTTTTGAACATCCGTGAGCGGTCATGTCTTGACAAAATAGGTAAGTGTAACGATACTAGAAAAAAATAGAGCTTGATACTCGATAATTATCCTTTATCGGGAACTGAGTTACGGTTAGGCAAGAGACGCGCTAGAGTTGAATTTGCTATCGAAGGGAAAAGTTAAGAGCCACCGTTGGTATTGACCACCCCGCCTTGCACTTATTTTATATTTTATTTTTTATCGCGCCAGCTATGACTCAAGCGATATCTCCAAAACAGATCGATGCCCATCTGAGGGAACACCCCTCTAAGGTATTGATCGCGGAGGACGAGGCATTTTTAGCCGCGAGTCTAAAGCACCATATACAGCAATTGGGGTACGAAGCGATCGGCCCCGCCTGCAACGGCCAGGAAGCCATCGAGTTTGCGCGTGAGTACAACCCCGATCTGGCGCTTGTGGATCTGAAGATGCCCGTGCTTGACGGCCTAAGCGCCGCGGCGGTTTTGTTTAAGCAGATGGGTATCCCGGTGATGATCGTCAGCGCCCACAGCGATCAAGACTCGGTGGACGCCGGCAAGCGGATCGGTATTTTTGGCTACCTTGTTAAGCCTGTGCTTCAGGACCAATTGCGTGTCAATATCGAGGTGGCCTGGGCTGCGTACCGCCAGTACGACCGGCTGCGTTCGCAGGTGTCTGAGTTGAAAGCCGCTTTGGAAGATCGGAAGTACGTTGAGCGGGCCAAGGGGATGCTGATGGACCGGTTGCGGCTGGGCGAGGACGAGGCGATGCGCCGCCTGACGCGCCAAGCCAGGGACACGAGGCGCCGCCTGCCCGATTTGGCTCGGGCGTTGGTCGAAAGCGAAGAATTGCTTGGCAAAACGGCAAAGAGACAGTAGAATCATTACAAGAGCCCCTTGCCGCTAAAATGGCTGTGTGTTACTCTGATTGAAACACCAGAACGCGGCAGGGGGAAGAAAAATTGAAGATCGGTTGATTGGGATCGGCAGCAACTGCCCCGGTTACACCGCTAGCCACGACCGCTAGCTCTTTCTAACCTGTCCCACGCCGTTGGCCACGGTTCGCCAACACCAGTGCGCTCAGCGGCGTTTTTTTATTGACTCACAGACGCCGTCGCCTGGCTGAGAACACAAGTGTGTTTGTAGTGTCGGTGCCTTCCTAGAACGACGGCTCTCATTTACACAAACGGTTTGATTGAAAGAGATGCAAATGATTGATCGCTGTTTACATATTCATACAAATTGGCGGCGCAACGGGGCGGTGGGGTGAAAGTAACAGGGGCTGTCGTGACGCGGCAGCCCTTGTTAATTATTTTTGAGCGGTGATGCTTCATTTATTCATGTGGCGACACCGGGCGGGGTATCGCTGCGTCGATACAGGCATGCCTGCCGGTGCGTCTGGCGCCCACTTTTTGTATTGATTTCCTACAGTCATTTATTACAATAATGCCTTGGCATATCGGTTTTCATTCGACTTAAAAACGAGAGGGACGTCGAGATGTTCACGAAAACACGGTCAGCGTGTGCGGTGATGGGTCGGGGGGGTGTTCTCGTCAGCGCCGTGGTGTTGGGCTTGGCGGGGTACGCTTTCGCCCAGCCGTTCCCGTCGCTGTCAGTGCCTTTCGGGGACGGCACGGCTTTGACGTTCGTCGAGACCGGCACGTTTTCCAACAGCGACGGTGGGGCCGGGTCGCACGGCCCGCTCGTCTTCACCTTTGAGATCAGCGCCGTTGACCTGCAGATTTTCGACCACCGCGCCACGCTCGCCTCGGTGGAGCCCGGTTACTCCCTGCCCGACAACGGCAGCTCGTATTACATCGTGAACACGGACGGCGTCTTCATCGTCTCCGACAACAACCCCAACCTCGGCCAGTGGTACGAGTATTACACCGACCCGAAACCGTTCTTGCCCAGCGCGCCGATCGACCCGGCGAACCCCTTGCACTTCTCGGGCAATTGGCGGGGGCAGTGGGATATTCCCCAACAGTTCGGCGGGGGGTACGAACCCTGGACCGGCACGTGGGCTGTTGACTACTTCAACGACGGTGTGGAGACCATCACCACCCCGCTGGGCACGTTCAACGCCGTCCACTTCCGCGAGATCGAAACCACGACCAAGACACCCCTGAGCAATCCCAACCACTTCAACACCAGCACGAATCGCAGCGACTTCTGGATCGCTGACGGGATGCACATCCTCCGCGTCGCCGATCAGTATTATTACGAGTCCGACTTCAACGGCGACTCCGTCATCGATTACTCGGAGACCGAAAACAACGTGCTTACCGCGCTAAGTTTCACCGGTCAGACGATTACCATGCCCGCGCCGATGCTGGCACCGCCGGCGTACAACTCGGCGGGCGGGGCCACGCAGCAGGCTGTGACCGACGCGCTTGACGCGGTCAACGTCACCACCCGGACCTCGCCGCTGGGCGACCCCGTCCACCAAGGCGGGGGGATCGGCTTCGTCTCTGAGATTGTTCAGCTTGACGACACTGCGGTGGCTGATTTCATCGCCGCTCTGCAAGCGGACGGCGCCTCGGCGGCCGAGGCGTTCCTCCGGGTCGAGTTGCCTTACGACGAAGCGTCGCTGGCTTCTTTCGGCATCAATGAAAGCGATATCGCCCCCTACTGGTGGGATGAAGATATTGACCAGTGGCTACTCGTCGGCACGACGACCGCGGGCACCCGCGGCGCGGGGGCGTTGGCCACGCTCCCCCAGCACGAGGGCTTGGTGGGGTATTACGGCGTCGACACCGTCAATGATCTGGTCTGGATGAACGTGAACCACGCGTCGATCTACGGCGTGCTGACGCCTGAGCCCGCTACGGCGGCCGTGCTCTCACTGAGCGCCCTGGTCATGGTCAATCGCCGTCGTCGCCCGGGTTTACCCGGCTAGTCCCAGTGGTTGACGCTACGTTTCGGCGTATACGCACGGGTGGCACACCGCGCGCCGAAGGCTGCCGTGTATAGATTTCTAGCTTGCACCCGCTTCTGTCGGACGTGGGTCGGATCACCTATTTCCAAACACCGCCCACGTTGATGCTATCCTTGTCGCTATGGTCCATACGGGTGCCAGCGAGGTTGGGCGTCGGGGGCGTGTGGGGGTTCGCTCTTTGGGGTGGCACCTGGCGTTGCTAGGTGTTTCGGGTGTGTTGCTGGGTTTGGCGTTTCCGCAGCCGGGGTGGGGGTGGTTAGCCCATGCGGCGCTCGTGCCGGCGGTGGTGCTGGCGGTTCGGTCTGATAGCGAGAAGCGTTTGGCTTGGTCGGCTTACGCGGTTGGGCTGGCGTGGTGGCTGATACAGCTCAATTGGCTGGGGCAAATCACCGTGGGGGGGTACGCGGTGTTGTCGGCGTACCTGGCGGTGTATTGGCCGGTGGCGTTGCTGGCGATGCGCGCGTTGGGCAGTGGGTGTCGCGTGCCGATGACGCTGGCGGTACCGTTGGTGTGGGTGAGTTTGGAGGTGGTGCGCACGTACTTCCCGGCTGGCGGCTTTAATTGGTTCGCGTTGGCGCACAGCCAGGCGCCTTACGACGAGGGGCAGGGGGTGAGTTGGCTGATCCAGGTGGCGGATGTTTTCGGGGATCACGGCGTGAGTTTTATCGTCGGGATGACCAACGGTGTGATCGCTGATTTTTTGCTTCGGCCTTGGATGGTGCCGGGCGGTGGCAAGGCACAAGCGAATCCGTCGTTGCTTGCGGCGGCGGGGTTGTGGGCGGTGGTTGTGGGCGCGGCGTTGGGTTATGGGTATTACCGGGTTGAGCAGTTCGACGCGGCGGCGCGGGCTGAGGGTTTGCGTATCGCGGTGGTTCAGACCAACGTGCCCCAAGACAACAAGAACAACCCCACCGCCCAGCAGATGCTCGACGACTGGCACAGCATGATCGACCTGACCCGGCGTGCCGCCGCTGGGACGCCCAAGCCGGGGTTGATCGTGTGGCCCGAGACGATGGTGCCGGCTGCGCTTAATAAAGAAGCGTTGGCGCATTACGAGTCGGTCGGCTCGCAGTACGAGTTGTTCCACGAGCAGATCGGCCAGTTGGCTGGTGAGCTTGGCGTGGCCCTGCTGGTCGGGTCGCACGCTTACTACGACTGGGTGACGGTGCGGGCGCCGGACGGGCAGGGGGCGTATGAGTTGCCGGGCAAGCGGTACAACTCGGTGTATTTGTATGGGCCTGACGGGCGGCAAGCGGAGGGGCGGTATGACAAGATTCACCGCGTGCCGTTTGGGGAGTACATCCCGTGGGTTGAGGCGTGGCCATGGCTGAAGAAGCAGTTCATCCGCTACCTGAGCCCGTATGAGATTGACTACACGGTTCAGCCGGGGCGGAGTTGGACGCGGTTTGAGGTGAGTGGGGGTGGGTCGGCTGCGTCGCCCGTGCGTGTGAGCACGCCGATCTGCTTTGAGGACGCGGTGGCGCGTGTGACGCGGCGGATGGTGTACGACGAGCAAGGGGCGAAGGCTGTCGACGTGCTGGTCAACTTGACCAACGACGGTTGGTACGCGGGCACGCACCAGGGGCCTCAGCACATGCAGGTCGCGGTGTTTCGGTGTGTTGAGACGCGTGTGCCCATGGCGCGGAGCGTGAACACGGGCGTGAGCGGGTTTATTGATTCGGTCGGTCGTGTTGGGCCTGTGGTGCGAGTGGATGGGCGGGCCCAAGCGGTTGAGGGCTTCGCGAGCCATGCGGTGGGGGTTGACGATCGTGTGACATGGTTTAGCCGGTTGGGGCACGGCCCGGCGGTGGGCATGGCGGTGGTGACTGGTTGCTTGATTGTTTTGGCGGGGGTTAAGCGGCGGCGGGTTGGCTCAGCAAATTAGCTAGACACACCAATCGTCGCGTCGGGCTTGCTATGATCGGTAGGTGTGCGGTGGTTGTTTTGGTTCAATACCAAAATGGGCAGGCCGCCAGCCGGTAATCAATGATGTTTAAGGTTTGAGTCATAAGGAACGGATGATGGTGGTACGTTTTAGCGTGATTTTTGCGGCGGTTTGCTGCGTGGGTTTGATGGGCGCGGGTGTGGCGTTGGGCGAAGAGGGGTTAAAGGGTTCGCAGCGATTGGGTGAGGCGCGTGGGTGGGCGGTGGCGCAGGTGCTCGAGTCGATCCGCAGCGATTCGCCGTATTTGCGAGCGAACGCGATTGAGACGGCTCAGCGTTTGCCTAGGCGTGTGGTGCCGTTGGTGCAGTTGGGGTTGGACGATTCTGCGCCTGTGGTGCGTTTCGCGGCGCTGGCGACGATCGGGAAGCTTCGGCTGCACAATCTGGCCCCCGCGGCGGAGCGGTTGGTGGCGGACCCGTCTGAATCGGTGCGCGCAGCGTCGCTTGCGGCGCTGCACCAGTGCGGTCGGGTGGTTGATTTAAGCCCGTTGGCTGGGATGCTCGCCAGCTCCGACCCCGGCACGCGTGGGAACGTAGCCATGCTGCTGGGGCAGATGGGCGATACGGACTCGGTGGCGATGCTCAAGGAGATGGCCCGGGTGCCCATGCCGCGCGTCGGTGCGGTGCAGGCGGCGCTTGTTCGGTTGCAGGTGGCTGAGGCGCTGGTGAAGCTTGGGGATGAATCGTCGCTCAACGCGATCCGTGCGGCGGTGTATTCGCCGTTTGACGAGGCGCGGGTTGTGGCGGTGTCCATGCTGGGGGCGCTGGCGGACCGTCGGATGGAGAAGGCGATCGTTCAACTTTTGAGCAAACCGCCGATCGAATTGCAGCTGGCCGCGGCAGAGACGCTGGCGAGGTTGGGCAAAGCGGACGGGCGGGCGTTTGTTTTGGAGGCTTGCGGGTCGGAGATAGCGACGGTGCGTGCCCAGGCGGCGTTGGCGTTGGCTCAATTCGAGGCCACGAAAGTGTTGGAGAAGTTGGTGGTTCTCTTGCGTGATCCCGATGAACAGGTTCGCCTGTCGGCCGCGGCGGCGATCATGCGTATTGATTCGGATTAGCGTGTTTGGGGTGGGTGTTTGTGGGTATGATCAACGTGTAAGATGGCAGCGATGACGGCGGTACACGAGGCCGTTGGGGCGAGCGTGTTGCCGGCTGTTTGCGGAGTTTGAGCCCATCTGATTAACATAAGATGAGTTGACAAGGCGGCGAGTCGCGTAGATATTACGTTACTTATAAGCTGAACGGGCTTTATAGCGGTGAGATAAATTATGCTGATCCACAACAGCCGGGTTGCTCCTGACATTGAGAGGAGGTCGCCTTGGGCGTATTGACCAAAGTTTTTGTCGTGTTGGTGACGGTGTTGTCGGTGCTGCTTGGCACGCTGGCGGTGACGTTTGTAGCCAACACTGAGAATTACAAAGCGAAGCTAGAAGAGTCCGTGGCTGACAAGACCGCGGCCGAGGAGATCGCGAGGCTGCGTCAGAGCGAACTCAACGCGGTGCAGAGCAACCAGAGCGAGCAGATCACGCTGTTCAAGGCCCAGTCGGAGAGCCTGATCACGCAGAACAATCTGCTGACGCAGCAGCGGGCCGAGGCTGAGGCCGCGGCGCAGCGCGAGACAGGGAAGTTGGCGAAGTTCGAGGCGGACTGGAGCCGGCTGACCGCGGCGAACCAGCAGTACGCCCAGATGACCAAGGAGATTCAGGAAGAACTCAAGCAGCGACGCGAACAGATCGTCGATCAGCAGACGCGGTCGATCCAGCTAGCCGATCGGAACAACGAGCTTGAGAGCCAACTGGCCGCGTTGACCCGGCAGGTGCGTCGTGTGCATGAGAAGATGACGAACCTGCAAGAGGAGAACGCTGACCTGCAGGGCAAGCTGGCTCAGTTGCCGCCCCAGTGGCAGGCGAAGATCCTATCGGAGGAAGTGGCTGTGGCCCCGTTTGTGCCCGAGACGCCCATCCGCGGCCAGGTCACGCGAGTCGAGCAGCTTGAGGGTGAGACGTTTGTCCAGGTGAACGTGGGCCGCAACGACGGCGTTGAATCCAACATGAAGTTCCTGGTGCACCGCGGCAGCCAGTTCTTGGGCACGCTGATTATCACGACGGTGGACGCGAACAGCTCGGCGGGCCGCATCGAGTTGATGCAGGGCAGGGTGTCGGTTGGGGACATGGTGTTGACGGGCGGGGATTGAGCCGGGACAGCCGGTTTGAGAGCGGTTTTGAGTCGGGTTATTCGTCATGATGAATCAAGGCTACCATCGGCGTCGCGGAAGTGTTTTCCTGCCCGGGCGCAGCGATATTTACACGCTGCTGATGCTGATCGCTTGTTTGGCTTTGCTTGTCGGTATTGGGTTTATCTGGTACCGGGGCGCGGAGCTTTTCGGCACGTCCAACCCGTTTGAAGTGGTGTCGCAGCGTGATCGGCCCGCGCCCGTCGGGCGTGCGGTGTTGGCTGGGTGCGTCACAGGCTCCGGCTTGAAGCACGCGGGCTAATCTCTCTTCGGCTTGCGTGCAGGCGGACGGTGGGGGGTGAGCACAAGCGGGGGCTGTGGTATAACAGCGTGCTAGGCGGTGTCTAACAAAAGGTGTGTTCCATTACATCAATAGAACGCTGATCTCAAAGCGGCGGCGTCGTTTCCTGACAACAAGGGCATACCGCTAAGGTTGAGGTTTGGCTTTCTGGGTCTCTTGTTACCAATCGGAATGGCTCGTCGTGGCTAAAGGACGGTCCGGCATTGTTTATCGATAACGTCTTAAGCTGGTTCAGCGTTGATATGGGCATCGACCTTGGCACGTGCAACACCTTGGTGTGTGTGCGTGGCGAGGGGATTGTGCTCAACGAGCCCAGCGTGGTGGCGGTGAAGAAGGGCACGAACCAGGTGCTCCAGAATGGCAACGCGGTGGGCTGGGTGGCCAAGGAGATGCTCGGCAAGACGCCCGGGTCGATCACGGCGATCCGCCCGCTCAAAGACGGCGTGATCAGCGACTTCGAGATTACCGAGGCGATGCTTGGATATTTTATCCGGAAGGTGAACGGCAAGCGCCCGTTTGTGAAGCCGCGCGTGGTCATCGCCGTGCCCAGCGGGATCACGGCGGTGGAGAAGCGCGCGGTGCTGGATTCTGCTGAGCGGGCCGGGGCGCGACGCGTCTACCTCGTCGAAGAGCCCATGGCCGCGGGCATCGGCGCCAACCTGCCGATCGTTGAGGCCACCGCGTCGATGATCGTCGATATCGGCGGCGGCACGACGGAGGTGGCGATCATGAGCTTGGCTGACATCGCCCAGTGCGAGTCCGTGCGTGTGGCGGGCGACGACATGGACGAGGCGATCATCAACCACATGAAGAAAGCATACAACCTGATGATCGGCGAGCAGACGGCTGAGCGGATCAAGATCGAGATCGGCTCGGCGTCGCCCGACCACGAGACACGATCAATGGAGGTCCGCGGGCGTGACATGATCTCGGGCCTGCCGCGCAAGACGGTCATCACCTCCGACGAGATCACCCAAGCGTTGCAGGAGCCGCTTAGCGCTATCCTCGAAACGATCACGCGCACGCTCGAACGCGCCGAGCCAGAGTTGTCCGCCGACTTGGTCGACAACGGCATTGTGCTGGCCGGCGGCGGGTCGCTGCTGCGTGGGATTGACGAGGTCATCTCCAACGCCACGGGCCTGGAGTGCCGCGTCGCCGAAGACCCGCTCACCTGCGTGGCCCGGGGCACCGCGATCTACCTCGAACACCTCGAAGAGTGGAAGAACACCCTCGAAAGCGACATGGACGAGGTCTGACACGCACCGCATATTTTTCATGCGCGTCGAAAACAATCGAAGTTGCCGCCAGATCTATTGCCGCGTCCGAAAGCTCCACACTCGCATACGCACGATCGGTATAGAGCAAGTGGTGTGATTAATCGCTATTCGCCGGGTGGCACGGCTTGCTTGCAAGCCGTGAAATGTGGCTCCGCCATGACAACTGTCACCGAATATGCTGGCAGATAATGACGCCAGTTGCTCTGAGGCGCGGCGGCTGGAGATTCGGCTAATTTTACTGGAGCGTGGGGGGTGGCGTGGGGCTTTGGGCGGGGGTGATGGTGAAGTTGGCTCTTGGGATCGCCGAGTCCACGCGCACCGACGCGGGCACGCTGATCAGCAGCGGCTTGGACGTGACTTTCGATTCCAACTCGTCCACCGTTAGCCGCAGGTCGGCCCACACCTTGATCTCTCCCTTGCGGATCTTGTCGATGACGTCGCTGGGGCCGCTGAGTCGGACGTTGTCGTTCAACACGCGTTGGCCGCCTGCCAACTCGACCGTGAATCGCTTCATCTCCTCCCACGGCACGGTAAGCAGGATGGGCACGCCCGTGAGGCTAAGCGTGTCGGTCTGCTTGCGCACGGTGATGGTCACCGCCGCGTTGGTGGGCACGATGGTGGGGGCGTAGCCGCGCAGCCGGTTGCGGAGGATGTCGGGCAGCGTGATCGGCACGGTCAGCTCGTGTGGCACGTTTTCTTCTAGGCGTGAGAGCGTCTCAGGGCCGACGCGGGCTTCGAGCTTCAAGCTGCCCAACCCGCTGACCACGCTTACCGGTAGCTGCACGACCGCTTCGGTCGGGTTTACCACCGGCGCGGCTGCTAGCTGGATCTCGTCGGGAACCACGGAGTCCATCGCGATCGGGATGACGGTGTCTTCGATCCGCTCAACCCGCAAATCGAGGGTGCGGGGGTGGATCTCAACGATGCTCACGCCCAGGTCGCCGATGGGGGAGTCCAGGAACTTGTCGCGCAGCACGACCGTTTGTTCGGGGCTGTCGGGGTCGGCTGTCACAAGCACCTCGATCGGCCGCACCTGCATGCGCTGCAGACCCGCGAATTGGCTCGTCGCGCAGCGTACCGTGACCGATACCTGCCGCTTGAGCACCGGGTCGATCAAGAGCTGCTGCCCCGGTGGCGCGACAAAACGCACGCTGTATTGGAGGGGCTCTCGCTGCTTGACGTTCTCGCTTTCAGAGTAGAGCCAGATCAGCACCGCGATGATCGTCACGATCGTGTAGGTCTGGACTTTTTCAAGCAGGCTGGGGCCGGGTTGTTCGGTATGGCTGGGGTCCATGGTTTAAGCGGCTTGGTTGGTTCCAGAACTGAGGTTGTTGGCGGCTGTGTCACTGAGTTTTATCTCGCCCAGTCCGCGGACTAATAGCGTGCGAAGCCCGCTGAGTGTTAAGCCCCGCGTCAGTTGCCCTCTTTCAGCCAGGCTGATCGCGCCCGTCTCTTCACTGACGACGATGATCAGCGAGTCGGTTTCTTGCGATAGCCCGATCGCGGCGCGGTGTCGCGAGCCGAGTTCCGAACTGAACTGCTCGCCTTCGGCCAACGGGAACTGGACACCCGCGGCGGTGATTCTGTCGCCTTGTACGACGACGCCCATATCGTGCAGCGCGCTGCCGGGCCAGAAGATGGTGTTGAGCAGTTCCTTGGAGACCTCCGCGTTTACACGCGTGCCGGTTTCGATGATCCCGCCCAGCCCGACGTGCCGCTCGATTGCGATCAACGCGCCGATCTTATTTTTGCTCAAGTAGGCCACCGTCCCCAGCAACTCTTCGATCACCCGTGCTCGGCGCAAGTTGCTGCCGCGGAACAGCCTCGCCTCGCCCAGCCGCACCATCGCCCGCCTCAACTCCGGCTGGAACACGATCACCAACGCCAGCGAGATGTAACCCAGGAGGTTGCTGTAAAGAAAGTTGAGCCTCTCAAACGAAGTGCCGCTGCCAAGGACTTTGATTAGCAGTGTGCCGATAATCAAAACCAGCGCGACGCCCTTGATGGCCCTGGCGCCGCGCGTGCCGTGGAGGAACCGTAAAATGATGTACACCAACGCCCATATCACGACAAACTCGATCAGCACGACCCACCAGGGGTAGGTCTGGATCCGCTTGAGCAGTTGATGCAAGCGTTCGATCAGTGAGTCGGGATTCACGGCAAGTTGTTTCCTAAGAGCTAATCGGCTTGTTTCGCCCGTGTTGCAATGCTATTAGCGAGCCAGGACGCCCATTTGTTTCAACGACGCATAAGACAGTCTTAACCACGCTAACCCTCTTGCACAAGAGTATTACTGGTTTGCTCCGATCTGTACAGGCTAATAATATCATAGGGCTCTAGTGCTAAGGGCTAGCTTCCTAGCATTGAAATCGACTGAGTGAACATTGAGCTTGTGTCTTTATCGACAAGGCTGCAGAAGCCTCCCCAGTATCTCAGGGCAGGCCGTTGTCGCTAGTGAACGGGGCCGGTTTATCCGCAAGCCGATCGGAGACCCATCAGCCTTGAGGGGTTGTGCAGCTGTGCGACCGCTCAGTTACCACTATCGCTGCTATAGCGTTAAGATGTGGCCCCGTATGGGATGAGATTCGAATTCAACCTTTAATTGAGATAACACCGATGGACCATCGTATGGATACAAACATAGGCAGTGCGGCTTCAATTATCGGATCACGTGGTCAGACGCAGAAATCAGGCCAAGCGCCTGACTTAAACTCAATCCTACCACTCGCCATGGCCCAGGCTCCGTATCAGCGGTATCGGGAGATGACCATTGACGAATTGCTGCTCGAGAACAGGGTGATCTTTTTGATTGGCGAGATCCACTCCGCCTCAGCCACCGGGGTGATCATGCGTTTGCTGCATCTTCAAAACCAAAAGAAAGATGTGGACATCAATCTTTACATTAACTCACCCGGCGGCAGCGTGGACGATACGTTGGCCATTTACGACACGATTCAGTATCTAAATTGTGACGTAGCCACGTATTGCATCGGCAAAGCCCAGAGCGGCGGTGCGATCGTTTTAGCCAGCGGCACCAAAGGGAAGCGGTATATTCTTCCTCATGCAAGGGTTATGATTCACCAGCCTTTCGGCGGTGTGACCGGCCAAACCAGTGATATCCAGATCCAGGCTGAGGAAATACTCAAAGCGAAGACGGTGCTCAACGAGATTCTTGCCAAGCACACTGGCAAAAGCGTTGATCAAGTGCAGGAAGATTCAGAGCGAGACCGCTTTTTTTCCGCTGATGAAGCGAAAGAATATGGCTTGGTGGACGATGTGCTGGGGAAAAAGGAAGAAAACGACCAGAAGAAGAAATAGTTCCCCGCGGCGACTTGACGTAAGTAATTTTTTGGAATGCGTTTAGTTGTTGTTCTGTTGGCGTGTGAAATAGAGAAAAACCACTCGGCTTCATAAGAATATTTAATAAATAGTTGGGGATTGACCGTACGAAGGGTCGAATTTTTGAGGGTCAATTGCACTATTTTTCATAAAAACCTGAAAAAGGTCTTTACAGGACAGATTCGTTTCGGTTATAGTGTCTTTTGTTAGTTTACCATGCCTTGGTAGGTGCTTAATTTTTTGTAATGAGTTCTGGGGGAGGAGGCATGAGATAGAAGACGGCTTCGGCCGTGGTCTAGAAGTGTGGCTATAACAATAGTGGATCACTAAAAGAATTGATCCAGATAACGATCGTGTGATAATAAACAGAACGAGGCTTGTTAGCCTTTAAGTTAAACAAAAGAGGCAGACGATACACCTCAAAGGAGTTAATCGATGAGCAGGGGAACTACGAGAGTATTTAGGGCTTTGATGATGCTCGGTGCAATGGCTGGGTTGACCAACGCCGCGCTGGCGGGTGCCAGCTTTAACACGTTTGCGTCATCCACACTGGAGATTATCACGATTGTGGATATCCCAGACGCGGGCGTTCCTGTGACGCTGGGAACAGTGCCGGCTGATTTAAGCATCTTAGGCGGCGCCGGCTTTACGCCACTCACTTCAACAGTAGGCAACGCGGGAGCCAGCACAGGCGGCTCGTCCGCAACCCCATCGGCTGGCACGAGCTTAGATGTCGGCGATAAGGTTCAGCAGGTCGCCAACATCACCGGCTTTGCGATCCAGCCGCCGGATTCAAGTGCTTCTGCCAGTGTTGACTCACAGGGCATGATTTCATTGAGCAACTCCAGCACAGACCACACCTATGTGGTGGTGTTTAAATTGGCTTACCAGTACAACGTTAACGCGTCTGGTGACAATGCTTTCAATGACAGCGCCTCTGCGGATGTAAGCATCTCGCTGGATACCACAGATGGCTTGAATTTCAATGTGTTCGAAGAGATGTTTTCGGAGACGAACGGTGGGGCGTTGTTTGATACCGACAGCTTTATCTTTACGCTAGTTGTCCCGTCGTCCGCTACGGACGAGCTTACCGTTGGCGTGAACACGTCAGGCCAAGCCACGTCGCTAGTGCCCGAGCCGGCTGCGGCCATGGTTTGGGGCATGGGCGGATTCATCGGGATGGGCCTGCTGCGCCGGAAACGCTAGAGTTTAACTAAAAACGACACAGTAAATTGAACACCCGCCTTTTTGAGGCGGGTGTTTTTTTATTTGGGGCGACAGGCTCGTGAGCGTATTATGATGACGCTGTACTGGGCTGTTTGTTTGATAGAAAGGAAACCGATATGCAACCAAGATTCATGATGATTCTTTTAGCTGTTGTGGTTGGGGTATTGCCGTTAGCTGCGATGGAGGCGGTGGCGCTGGATGAGTCGCACTGGCTGGCAGCCGACCGGGCGATTGACCGGGGCATCGCCTACCTGCGGGGCACGCAGAACGACGACGGGAGCTGGTCGCCCGAACCGGGGCCTGCGATCACGGCGATGATCGTCTCGGCCATGCTCGATCGGCCTGACATTTCTACCAACGACCCGGCTGTGCAGAAGGCTTTGACGTATATCCTCAGCAAGTGCAAGCCGGACGGCGGTGTCCACGACGGCATGCTGGAGAACTACAACACAGCCATCTGTCTGGGGGCGTTGGCGCGGGTGCATGATCAGCCGGGGGTGGCGGGGGTGATCGTCAAAGCCCAAGACTACCTTCGCGATCTTCAGTGGCACGACCAGACGGACGCTTCGGGCAAGGCGGTCGACCTGTCGCATCCGTTTTATGGGGGTGCGGGGTATGGCCACCACGGACGCCCCGACTTATCGAACACGCAAATCATGCTTGAGGGGCTGCGCCAGTCCGGGCTGGACAGCAACGACCCGGCTTTCCAGCGTGCGTTGGTGTTTATCTTGCGGTGTCAGGGCAGCAACGCCAACACCGACTTCGGCGACCTGATCGTCCAGGACGGCGGGTTTATTTACGCCACGAGCATTAATAAAGATCTGGTCGGCGTGCCCCAGTCGATGGCGAGCCCTGAGATGATCGACGAGGCTAAGGAGGGCAGGCCCGTCAGTGGGCTACGCACGTATGGGTCGATGACTTATGCGGGGTTCAAGAGTTTGATCTACGCGGACCTGGACCGCGCGGACCAGCGCGTGGCCGATGCGTTCGGCTGGATCAGAAACAACTACACGCTGGACTGGAACCCCGGGTTGCCTGAGCCGCAGAAGATGCAGGGGTATTACTACTACCTGGTCACGTTCAGCAGGGCGCTGGACGCGTGGGGGGTGGACCGGGTCAAGACAACTGACGGGGCTGACCGCGACTGGGCGAATGACTTGGTGGCGAAGGTGACGGCGTTGCAGCGTGCGGACGGGTCGTGGACCAACGAAGCGGATCGGTGGATGGAGAGCGACCCGAATCTGGTGACGGCGTATGCGCTGACGGCGCTGCTGGGGGCGATGGATTAGGGGCATTAATATATAACGCATACGGCTTTGAGGTGAACGGAATGGTGATTGACAAAATGGAGCGACTGACGGCTAATGATCCATATCTCGGCCGTGAGGCCCTTTATGCCTTCGACAACGCGATTATTGCATGCATGGAGGTAAACTCTAGAGTCGCCCCGGCCACTCACAAAATAGCGAAGAGTAATCTTCAAACGGCTGCCTGTCAGATCATTCCATCGGGCATTAGCCTTGCCCTATCGGTCCGAGAGCTTGTTCGCGAGGCATATTTATACGGCGCACTTGTCCTTGAACGCCCATTAGCCGAGCGTGCGATCACCATCCTATACCTTCACAAGTTCCCAGAGAAGGTTGATATCTGGAATCGCGGCTGGAGCTACCGCGAACGGCCATCGCTCGCACAAATGTTCGATGAGATCGGCGGTGACCAGTTTCCGGGGTGTGGTCCGGAACTGACCCGTTCCATGAACAGTCTTACTCACGGCGATCCGGCGAGTACATTGTGGAATCTTGTAACAACCGAACAAGGTGCGATGGGCCATGCTGTGGCTCGGATCATGGATAAACCGGACCTTTGCGACAAAGTATGTCTCGGTGCTGCGGCTTGGGTATGCGTACTCATGAGTATGGCTACTACAATATTCCCTGACGCTGCCACTAAACCAGCCAGGTAGGGTCCGCAATCTGCGGGCCATGAATCATCGCATCAATGGTCTTAACGTAGGAACGGTTCGCCGATGGCGGACGCTACGTGTTGGGCCTACCGTTCTGGGGCGCACTACGCGACCTTCGGCCGGGTAGTGGCGCCCGCGCCACTTATATCGGGTAGTCCGGCTTCTGCTGCCAGTCGAGTTCGGTGGTGCCGGGGATGCCGTGGTATTGGCGGGGGAACTTGTAGTCTTTGCGTAGGGGGTAGCCCTCCCAGTCTTCGGGTAGGAGGATGCGGCGCAGGTCGGCGTGGCCTTCGAACTTGATGCCCATCATGTCGTAGGCTTCGCGCTCGTGCCAGTCGGCGGCGGACCAGAGGTCCATGACCGACGGGATCGCGGGGTTGTCGCGGTCGGTGTAGACCTTGACGGCGAACCAGTGGCCGTGCTTCATGGCGTATAGCTCGTAGACGGCGCAGAGCTTGTTGTCGGCGACGTAGTCGACGGCGGAGATGCAGCTAAGCCAGTCGAAGGCCAGGTCCGCGTCGTCGCGCATGAATTGGGCGAGGTCTCGCCAGTGCTGGGCGGTGGTGTGGATGCGGGGGTGCTTGTCTTCGGGGAGGGACTCGGTGACGGCATTGGGGTATTGATCGCTGATACGCTTGGCGATGTCGGTGGGTTTCATAATGGGCGTGCCTCGGGTTGAACGAGCGTAAGTGACGCGATGGTCATGATAACCGTTTGGCTTGGGTGGACAAGTGATGTGGCGGGGCGGGGTTGGGGGCGGGGCGGTCTGGGCTTACAATGACGGGCTTATCTAGGAGCTTAACGCATGGCTGGGCATAGCAAGTGGGCGAATATCAAGCACAAGAAGGCTCGCAACGACGCGAAGCGGGGTAAGACGTGGAGCAAGTGTGCCCGGGCGATCATTGTGGCGGCGAAGAACGGGGGGGGCGACCCGGCGGCGAACCTGACGCTGCGGTACGCGGTCGACGAAGCCAAGGCTGCGAACATGCCCAAGGACACGATCGCTAACGCGATCAAGAAGGGCACGGGCGACCTGGGTGGTGAGAACTATGAGAGTCTGATCTATGAGGGTTACGGGCCGAACGGCGTGGCGATTATGCTCGAGATCCTGACGGACAACCGGAACCGTACGGCGCCGGAGGTGAAGAAGATTTTTGAAAAGGGGGGTGGCAACCTGGGCACAACCGGGTGTGTGTCTTACATCTTTCAGGCACGTGGGCAGTTGTTTGTGCCTAAGGCGGGGTGCGACGAGGAGCGGGTGATGGAGGTGGCGGTGGAGGCGGGAGCGGAGGATGTGGCGGACTGCGGTGAGTCGTGGCAGGTGTTGTGCGAGCCGGGGGCGTTTGTCGCGGTGCGCGACGCGATTGAGGCGGCGTCGATCGCGGTCGATTCGGCTGAGATGACGATGATCCCCAGCACGACCGTGCAGTGCACGGGCAACGACGCGCGCAAGGTGATTAACCTGGTCGAGGCGCTGGAAGACCACGACGACGTGCAGAAGGTGCACGCGAATTTTGAGATCCCCGATGAGGAGATGGCGGCGCTGGAGGGTTGAGCGAGGTGAGGTGGCCGTTAGGGGTATGCGATGGTTCGGCTGACCGTTCACTTTTCGGGCAGAGTTCAGGGGGTGGGGTTCCGCTACACGACGGTGAATATCGCTAAGCGGTTCGCGGTGTGTGGGTATGTGCAGAACCTGCACGACGGGCGTGTGCGGTTGGTGGCTGAGGGGGCGGCTGGTGACGTGAAGGGGCTGGTGGGGACGGTGCTAAGCGAGATGGGGCGGTACGTGGATAGCCACACGGTGGATGAGGGCGCGGCGACGGGGGAGTTCGGCGAGCCTGGGCGTGAGGGATTGGAGGTTCGGTATTAGCGACAATGCCGCATACGTGACCGCTCCCTCACGGTCGCGGCTCGTTGCGGGCGGTTGTTGTCATCAACACAAAATCACTCTAACGGTCCCTAACCCTCTCGCTCACAGCGCCGCCTGCGCCGCGGCCAGCCGGGCGATGGGCACGCGGAAGGGTGAGCAGCTTACATAGTCCAGTCCGACCTGGTGGCAGAATCGGATCGAGGCGGGGTCTCCGCCGTGCTCGCCGCAGATGCCGCGCTTGAGCTTCTTGTTGACCTTCAGGCCCTTGGTGACTGCCATGCTCACGAGCTGGCCCACGCCCGATACGTCGAGCGATTGGAAGGGGTCGCGGGTGAGGATTTCCTTGGCTAGGTAGTCGGGCAGGAAGTTGTTGATGTCGTCGCGGCTAAAGCCGAAAGTCATCTGTGTCAGGTCGTTGGTGCCGAAGCTGAAGAAGTCTGCTTCTTGGGCGATCTCGTCGGCGGTGAGCGCGGCGCGGGGGACTTCGATCATCGTGCCGATGAGGATGTGGAGTTTGGCTTTGAAGCCGTGCTCCTTTTTGACTTTGTCGATGGTCTCTTGGGTGAGCTTGCGTAGGGTGGCGAGCTCGGTGGCTGAGCCGACGAGGGGGATCATGATCTCGGGCTGTGCGTCGACGCGGTTCTTCTTGCACGCGATGGCGGCCTCGACGATCGCGGTGACCTGCATCACCAGGATTTCGGGGTAGGTGATCGACAGGCGACAGCCGCGGTGGCCGAGCATGGGGTTGGACTCGTGCAGTTGGGTGACGCGGGTGTGGACCGTTTCAACGTCGACACCGATTTGATCGGCGACTTCCTGCTGGCTGTCGTGGTCGTGGGGCAGGAATTCGTGCAGCGGCGGGTCGAGCAGGCGCACGGTCACGGGCAGGCCCTTCATGGCGGTGAAGATGCCGATGAAGTCGTCGCGTTGGTAGGGCAGGAGCTTGGCCAGCGCGGCTTTGCGCTCTTCGAGTGTTTCGGCGAGGATCATCTGTCGCACGGCGATGATGCGGTCGCCCTCGAAGAACATGTGTTCTGTGCGGCACAGCCCGATGCCCTGGGCGCCGAAGTCACGGGCGCGTTGGGCGTCTGCTGGGGTATCGGCGTTGGTGCGGATCTTGAGCTTGCGGTACTTGTCGGCCCACTTCATGACGGTGGCGAAGCTGCCCGAGAGGGTGGGCGTCTGCGTGTCGACTTGGCCTACCATGACCTCGCCGGTGGAGCCGTCGATGGATAGCGTGTCTTCGTGTGTGAAGGTTCGGCCGTCGACGGTGATGGTGCGGGCGTGTTCGTTGATGTGGATCTGCCCGGCGCCCGCGACGCAGCAGCGTCCCCACCCGCGTGCGACGACGGCGGCGTGGCTTGTCATGCCGCCAGTGCTGGTGAGGATGCCCGCGGCGGAGTGCATGCCGTCGATGTCTTCGGGGTTGGTCTCTTTACGGACCAGCAGAACGTGTTCGCCTGCTTGGGTGCGCATGACGGTTTCTTCAGCGGTGAATGCGAGCTTGCCGACGGCGGCGCCGGGCGAAGCGGGCAGGCCGATGGTGAGCACGTCCGCGTCTTTCTTGGTTGCGGGGTTGAAGCTGGGTAGCAATAGCTGGATGAGGTCGCCGGCGGGGATGCGGCCTACGGCGGTCTTTTCCGTGATCAGTTTCTCTTTGACCATGTCGCAGGCGATCTTCACGGCTGCGGCGCCGGTGCGCTTGCCCGTGCGGGTCTGGAGCATGAACAGCTTGCCGCGTTCGATGGTGAACTCGATGTCCTGCATCTCGCGGTAGTGCTTCTCAAGCTTTTTCTTGATCTCGATCAGTTGTTTGTAGACCTTGGCGTTCCACTTGGTCATCTCGATGACGGGGCTTGGCGTGCGGATGCCGGCGACGACATCTTCGCCCTGGGCGTTGATGAGGAACTCGCCGTAGAACTTGTTTTCGCCGGTGGAGGGGTTGCGTGTGAAGGCCACGCCGGTGCCCGAGTCGTCGCCCATGTTGCCGTAGACCATGGACTGTACGTTTATAGCAGTGCCTAGGAGGCCGGTGATGTTCTCCACCTGACGGTAGCGGACGGCTCGCGGCTGCATCCAACTGTTAAAGACCGCTTCAATCGCTAGCTCAAGCTGACGGAGCGGGTTTTGAGGGAATTCCTCGCCGTGGTGGTGGCGGTAGACTTCTTTATAGGCTTCGCACAGCTCGATCATGCCTTCGGTGGGCACGTCGGTGTCGAGGGTGGCGTTGTACTTGAGCTTGATATCGCTGAAGGCTTTCTCGAAGTGTTCGTGGTCCACGCCGACGACCACGTCGCCGAACATGTTGATCAGCCGGCGGTAGGAGTCGTAGGCGAAGCGCTCGTTGCCGGTGGCGTTGGCGATGCCGGTGACGGAGGCGTCGTTGAGCCCGAGGTTGAGGATGGTGTTCATCATGCCGGGCATGGACACAGCCGCGCCCGACCGCACTGACACGAGCAGCGGGTTCTCCTTGTCGCCGAACTTCTTGCCCAGCTCTTTTTCGAGCACAGCCACGGTCTTTTTAATCTCACCCATGAGCCCCTTGGGCAGCTTGCGGCCGCTCTTGTAATACAGGCCGCAGACCTCGGTGGTGATGGTGAACCCAGGCGGCACGGGCAGGCCGATGCCGGTCATCTCCGCCAGGTTGGCGCCTTTGCCGCCTAGCAGTTGCTTCTGGCTGGCTTTGCCCTGGGTGCGGGTCTTGCCGAAGTAGTAGATCAGCTTGCCGCCCTTGGAGGCGCCACGAGCTGTTTTGGTTTTCGATTTTTTAGCGCCGGCTTTGGAGCGTGGGCTTGATTTACGGCTTGAGCCGGCTTTTGATTTAGCCGAACGCTTCGTGGTCTTCCTCTTGGTCTTAGCCATTGCGTTGAGTCCTGATAGGCGCGTGCCCCATTTGGGGCTTCGCTTTGTTCATAGCCATCCCTGCCGGGGGCACGGCCCCGCTTGGCGGTGGTGGCACGGTTGTAAATCGATTAAGAAATCGCCGTTGCGTTCCGTTTACGCTGTGGGCGGTCGCAGATTGCTCGGTAGAATGCCTGCCAACCCTAATCGAGGCAGATGATTCTAGTGTATCGCTGGCGAGCGTCAATGAGGCGGACAGGCGCTGGGCGTCGGGTCGTTTACGGGGGTGCGAGGGCGGCTACTGTTGTTCCCACCCGACGGCGTTGCCGGGGATGGGCTGTGCTTTGCCGTTACGGTTGACGCAGACAAGGGTGGTGGAGGCGGTGGCGAGTCGTTGGCTGTCGCGGGTGACTTCGTAATCGTGATCGATCTTCACGCGGGAGCGGATCCCCCCCGGCACCTCCCAGGCCTTGACCTGGACAACGTCGTCGTATCTGGCCGGGGCGCGGTAGCGGACCGACATGCGTGCCACGACAAACAGTATGCCTTGCTTTTCCAAGTCGCTGTACGCAATCCCTACCTGTCGCAGCAGTTCGGTGCGGGCGATCTCCATCCAGACGGGGTAGACGCTGTGGTGCGCGACGCCCATCGAGTCGCACTCAGGGTATCGCACGCGGATTTCAACTTCTACGCTGCGGCCATCCTGAGGTTTGGATGGCGATTGGGCTGTTGTGGGTGAATTCAACGGTCGTACCTGCTTCAAGACGGGCGTCATTTTTAGACCCATCATTATAGCATGCTGTGCAGGTGAGACCGGTTGTTGCCGCTTGGCCAGTAGGCGGAATTCGGGTCTGAGAGCGACACGAGTCGTCTAAACCGCCCGCCGTCTGACGGCCATGGACTTGTGACGGTCGCGCCCGAGTGGGTCCTTGGCCGTGTTAGAATGTGTATTGCAAAATCAGGTACAGGAAGTCTACGTCACGGTGTGCGCCGGTTTGTTCTAGGAAGGTATCAGCAAAAAAGTGGCTGTACCCGAACACGCCGGTGACGTGGCTGGAGAACGCGTACTTGAGTAGCAGGTCGATCTCCTGACCGATCTGCTCGTTGGTGCCCACGGCCCCGGCGCGGGCCACACCACCGCCCGCGTTGTAGAACGCGTCGGCGTCTTCCGCTCGCCAGAAGAGGTGGCCGGTAATTTTCACTAGGAGCTTGTCAATCGGCTTGAAGGTTAAGCCGGCGCTGAGGTCGACGATGTTCTGCCTGCCCACGATATCCATGTACCCGAAGTATGCGTGTCCCAAGGGGAACAAATGGTTAAATGTTTCGACGTCGTTGTCGCCCGCGGTTTTGTCGCCCGACGCCACGTCGAAGCCGATGTGGACGCGCGCTGCGGCGGGCCAGTCGCTAGGGCTTAGGCCTATCTCCATGGCAAACATGTACGCCGCGATGTCCGCTGTGCCGAGTTCGCCGAACTGGTAGGCGCCTTCGATGTCGTAATCGACAACGCCGTCACCGAGCTTGCCGAAGAGGCGGCCGCCGACGGTGTGCCGCTCTTCGTCACCGGTGGAGCCGTTGAAAGTGACCGTCATGTCGCTTTTGTCCAAGAACAGCCAGTAGAGGTCCACGCCCTCTTTGGCGTTGGTGGCGTAAATCCCGGTGAACTCCGTCTGGGCGTCTGGGTCGTTGAACCGGTATTTCTGGATGGGGGCGAACTGGGTGTAAAACCCGCTGACCTCCCAGCCATCAGAGCCGTTGAGGGTGAGCGTCACGCCGTCCCATTGGCGTTGGGTGTTGGCCCAGGGCAGGGGGCTGACGAGCCGTTGCTTGCCGAAGAGCAGTTGTTGACGCCCGCCACGGATGACGAGGGAGCTGTCGTTGTCCAGATTTAGCGTGAGGTCGAAGAAGCCTTGCTCTAGCTCGAACGTGTCCACGTCGAGAGTTCTGTGTCCGCCGGGGAGGTCTCTTTGGGTTGAGCCGGCGGATTTGCCTTCTATGTAGACGCGGAAGTTATCGCCGAAGTGCAGGTCGGCGTGTAGGAGCATGCGCACGAGAGTAAAGGCGTCGTCGTCGTTGGCGGTGGCGCCGAAGCCGAACCGGCCCCAGCTTTCAACCCGGGCGCGGAGGTGCCCGCCGAGGCTGGCCCAGAACTTGCCGTCTTCACTCATGGGGATGTACTTGATGGCGTCGGTCGGGTCGCCGGAGGCTGACAAGTCCTGGCCGGCCAGGCCGGACCAGTCTTCCGTGTGACGCAGGGTTTGGTACTTGGGGCGTTGCCAAGAATTCGACGCGGCGGCGGTTGATTTCTTCGCTGATGCCCCAGCGTTGGCTTGGTTCTTTTGAGCGGCTTTCTCATCGGGCGGTGCCGCATCAGAGTGTGGTGCGAAGATCGACTGCCCCATTGCGGGGGCGGTCAGGCAGCCCAGTCCAATAAGGACCACCGCGTAACGAAACGGCGTATACACACCCTTCAAAAAACATGGCAAAAAAACTTGTGAAATCATCGAAATGCCTCTCAGTGAGCGATTGGAAACAATGACGGTCGTGTCGGATTGACGTTTAGACACCGCAAGACCGTCGCGGTTAATGGTTATTGAAATCTCGGATACGCACGATCAAGACTCCTTGGTGTTGGGCACAAGGGTCTGCCCGTACCAGTCTTTAAAGACGCTTATGGCTGCTTGGGCCGCACCAATGTTTCGACAAAACAGCTAGAAAAAATTGAAATAAAGGGGGTGTCGTATAAATGCAAAGTGCCAAGGCATCGCTGCCTTAGCACCTTGCTGAGGGGGGTATTGTTGGAACGTTAAGGCCTAATTAAGCATTGGTTTTTGTGTGAATTATCGAGGCTGTTGTCAAGAACGAACTATTGATTCCGTGTTAATTATCATCTGCGTATTGAATAAGCGCCTTTAGTCTTTTGTATTAGCTTCAATAGATTTTTACCCGGCCGGGCGACAGTTATCGGGTTCGAGGCAATCTCGACCAAGGCGTGGGTGCAGGGGCATTAAGATCGCATGCACGGATTGGGCGTGCGAGAAAAGGGGGCTTTCCGGTTGAACCGGACACGGTTTGTGCCGATATTGAAGTCTGGGCAGTGTCGCGTGTTAAGACATCGATCTGAAAATCGAGTTGAACATCTGATTTATGCTGCAGTTAGACGCCACCATCTTGTCTTCGAAAGCCTCTGCGATCTTTTCATTATCGGGTTGGGGCCTGCCGGCGCTGGACTGGACCAAGCGAGCCAACCAGCAAGCCAAGGCCTTGCTTGATGATGTTGAGGACGACGCCCTGTTCGCTCCCCAGCAAGTGAAAGACGAGGCCATGGCCGCCGCGGTGCGGGCTTTGATGTATCTCTGGACCGGTTGGCCGGATCATACCAGCATGCTGGCCGGGGCGCTGCCGGAGAAAGAACGGCTGTACACCCTGGGCCTGGCTTATCGCCAGATGAACAAGATCGACGAGAGCAAGACGCAGTTCCAGCAGTTAACAGAGCGTCCGTTTGACGAAGAGTTGGCGGAGGTGACAGCCGAATTGATCAGCGATCATGCGGAGGCTCCGCTCAAGCGGTTCCGCGATCTGATCCAACTGGGCCAGGCGTGGGAGCCGTTCGCATACACCGATCTTTTCCTCCAGGCGAAAGACGGGTCGCTGAGCATGCGCGGCGAAGAGGTGGTGCGGAAGCTGCAGTGGCAGGAGTTCAACCTGCTGATGCAACGCTGCTACTTGGCCGCGACAGGGGTTGACATCACCAAGCGTGAAGCCGCTGTGGTGAGCAGGCAAGTCGAGCCCGCGTGGAAGCGGAACATGCCCGCCAAGAAGATCCAGCCCATCGCGCAGTCGCCTCAAGCCCCCGCGGGCAAAGCAGGGAAGAAAGAGAAAGAAAAAAACGGCAAATCGAAAGACGCCGCGGCCAAAGAATCGGCTCAAGCGGAGCCTTCGGCGGCGCCCGCCAAGCCCAAAGAGCCGGAAAATGCCCGCCTCAAGTGCCCCAAGTGCGGCAATGTGGCTGTTTACTCCAAGTCTTTCCGCGGCAAGAAAGTGGCGTGCCTCAAGTGCCGCACCGCTTTCCAGTACGCCGCGTAGAGGCGGATACCCTACCGCTGATTTTTGTTGTGCCCCTTACGGCTTTGGCTGTTACGGCCCCCGGCTAGACGCCCGGACCGGCAGGCTTATGATGTCTGCATCATGACGAGCCCCGGCACCCCAACGGTGGACACAATTACCCGCGGCGCGGAGCATGTTTACAGCCCGCAAGAGCTGCAGGCCAAGCTCGCCTCAGGGCGGCAACTGCGCATCAAGCTGGGCATGGACCCCACGGCGCCGGACATCCACCTGGGCCATTGCGTGGTTTTGAAAAAGATGCGCCAGTTCCAGAACCTGGGCCACAAGGCGGTATTGATCATCGGCGACTACACCGCGCGCATCGGCGACCCCAGCGGGCGAGACACCACGCGCCCGGTGCTGGACGGAAAAGCGATCGAAGACAACGCCGCGACCTACCTCGATCAAGCGGGCAAAGTCCTGGACACCTCGGAAGAACGGCTGGAGGTCCGCCGCAACAGCGAGTGGCTGGGAGCGTTGAAGCTAGACGACGTGCTGAAGCTCGCCGGGCTGGTCACCGTTCAGCAGATGCTCCACCGAGAGAACTTCAAGCTACGCATGCGCGACGGGACGGAGATCGTGCTCAGCGAGTTGGTCTACCCGCTGATGCAAGGCTACGACTCGGTGGTCATCAATGCGGACGTCGAGTTGGGCGGCACGGACCAGACCTTCAACAACCTGATGGGCCGTGAGCTGATGGCCAAACACGGCATGGAGAAGCAGGTGGTCATGGTGCTGCCGATCCTTGTCGGCACGGACGGCAGCGAAAAAATGAGCAAGTCCAAGGGGAACACCATCGCCGTGACGGACAGCCCCGACGACATGTTCGGGAAGGTGATGAGCATCCCCGACACGCTGATGGCGAATTATTACCAGTTGCTGACCGACCTGCCGTCTTCGCGTATTACAAGCCTGTTGACGGAGACTCACCCGCGTGAGGCCAAGGACGTGCTGGCGAGGGTCATTGTCGAGTCGCTGCACACGCCCCAGGCCGCCAACGCCGCCAGCGGGGAGTTCACCAAGCGGTTTTCGCAGCAGCAACTGCCTTCGGACATCGAGGTGAAGGCTGTGGCCTCGTCGCCGATCGGGATTGTGGAGTTGATCCGCCACGTGGGCTTTGCCGCTAGCAACTCCGAGGCCCGCCGGTTGGTCGAGCAAGGCGGTGTGACGTTCGCGGACGAGAAAGTGACCGACCCGCAGAGCCAAGTCGCCATCGAAGGCCAGCCCGTGCTGAAGGTCGGCAAGCGCCGCGTGTGCAAGGTGACAAAAAAGTAACCCCGAGTGGGCGCCCCTCCAAGAGACAATAGCCACCGACCGGAATCGAACCGGTAACCTCAGGTTTACAAAACCAGTGCTCTGCCAATTGAGCTACGGTGGCGGCAGCTTCGCATTTTACGCTGGTGGGCCTGTGTGAGCCAGGCGGGTGGGTGGTTCACCGCTGCGCGTCAAAATGTCATTGATTTAGCCCTTGCTGTTCGAGCGGGGTTCCCGGTCGTGGTCGGGTGGCACGGCTTGCTTGCAAGCCGTGAAATGTGGCCCCGCCATGACACCTATCACCGAATAGGATGGCGGATAATGACGCCAGTTGTTCCAGCGGGATCCCCGGTCGCGGCAGCCGGCGGTGGTGCAGCGGGTGAACGGGTCGGCCCCGATTTTTACTGGTAAACGCGGTTCTGGATTGGCATTTCAAGATGTAACGGTTGTTACGCCTGTAGGCCCGCTGCCTGTCAGACGGCTGGGGAATCTCTGGGGTGGAACAAGCCCCGTTCAACAAACGGTTCGATGGTCTTTCTAGGGGTCTGGGCGGGGTTGCCCGGACACGGCGATCTCACCGCGGGTAGCGCGGTGGGAGTGTGTTGCATTTTTGGTTTAAGGGAATGGGTAGCCGTATGAAGGGATCATCGAAGTCGCCAGATCAGGACGGGCAGGGTCGGCCTTTGGGGTCAAACGGATCGGCGGGCCAAGGCAAGCCCGGGAAGCGGTCTGGGCTGGCGAACGGCGCCACACGCAAGCTGAGCGTGGAGCCTTTGGAGCCGCGCATCTTGTTGTCCGCCACGTGGGTCGACGCGGACACGAGCGACGCTATCCCCGAACCAACCGCGGGCGACGACATCGGCATCGGCAGCGACTTCGCCGATGTGATGGACGGCCACGGCGGCGACGACGTGCTCTTCGGCGAAGGGGGCGATGACCTTTTTCAGTTTCAGGACGCCCAAGACGGCGACGTTGTCGCCGTTGACGGCGGCGACGGCCACGACACGATCGACCTGAGCGGGTACAGCGTTGACAACGTGACCTTCGGCGACGGCACGCTCACGGTCGACCAAGGGGGCGGCAACTCTTTCACCATCCATCACACCCAGGTCGAGTCGATCACGTTCAGCGACACCACGGCCAGTGTGCTCACCGGTGACCACGCGGAAAACGGTTTCAGCGGCAGCGAGGTGTTTGTCAGCGGCGGGGAGGCGTTCCGGATCGACGTGGCGGGCAGCGGGAATGTGGATTGGTCCTTCGACGCGGACACGGGCTCGCTGACGGTTGGCGACACGCACGGGACGGGCCACGGAACGAGCCTGTCGATCAACGACCTGACCGGCACCGACCTCAACGTTGAGCACGTTTCGATCCGGACGGACCTGGGGGCGCTCGATAGCAACGTCGATATCGACACGCTGAGCATCGCCAACAACCGCAACATCGACGCCATCACCGTGGGCAACGGCATCGGGTCGATCGGCACGCTTGATTACGCTTACAACGTCGACTCCAGCGCGGTGATCAACGCGAACGTGGGGGTTGTCGAGATCGGCAACAATGTTGAGTGCGACGTGAGGCTCCAGTTCAACGGCGACGTGGGGCAGATCGATCTCGTCTGCTATCAGGTCGGTGATATCAGCGTGACGGGCAATCTCGGTAGTTTCCAGGCTGGCGGGGTGACGGGTGATATCACCGTCGGCGGGGACGCGGGGTCGATCACCATCCAAACGCCCGGGTCTGCGGACGACTTGGCGGGGAACCTTATTGTCCAAGGCAACCTGGGGCAGCTTGACGTCGGAGACGACATCACCGGCTCGGTCACGGTTAGCGGGGACGTGGGCGGGATTTCCGTGGGCGATCGGATCACCAAGGACATCACCATCGGCGGCGACCTAGACGCCTTCAGCGTAGGCGGTAGTTTTACGGGTACGCTCACGGCTGATCAAGTGAACGGGCAGTTTGATCTGCACGACGACGGACGCAGTTATTCAAACGAGTTTGAGTCAGACACGCAGGTGGTCTACGACGGGGCAACGCACACGCTTACCGCCAACGCCTCTGTGCTGCAGCCGATCGCTGTTGACGACGTGGTGACGACGCAAGAAGACACGCCCGTTGTCACCGGCAACGTTTTGGCTAACGACACGGCTTACAACACGAACCTGGTGGTGAACGGCAGCTTTGAGAACACGCTTGTTCTAGACGGCGGGTGGCAGGTGTTCTCAGACGGTATCGCAGGCTGGAAAACGTCCAACGGGCCCGGCATCGAAGTGCAGAGCAACGCAGCCGGCTCCGCGCTGGACGGCAATCAGCACGTCGAACTCGACAGCCACGGGTCCAATTACTCGCAGGCCAACAGCGGGATGTACCAAGATATTGATACGCAAGAGGGCGATGCGTACACGCTTGAGTTTGCGTACTCGCCTCGGCCGGGGCGTGGTGCGGCTGATAACGCCATCGAGGTTTGGTGGGACGGGCAACTGCTCGACACCATCACAGCTGACGGCACCGGGTTAAGTGATACCGACTGGCAGCACCACTCGTACGAAGTCACGGGCGGTAGCGACACAACTCGGCTAGAGTTCCGAGCGGTCGGGACGGGCACCACCTACGGGGGGTATCTCGATGACGTCAGCGTGGTCGGTGAGAACACGCTAGAGGTCACCGAGCACACACAAGGTTCGCACGGCAGTGTGGTTTACAACGGCGACGGCACGTTCACGTACACGCCGCAGGGCGACTTCAACGGTGTGGATACGTTCGAGTACACGGTGGCCGACGGGAACGGCGGCTTCTCGACGGCGACGGTGTCGGTGACGGTCGAGGCGGTCGATGACCCGGTTCCACCGCCTGTTGATAACAGCCCACCCACGGAGGATGAGGAAGACGATTCGTTATGGGACGGCAATGAGAACTTGGCGGTGCTGCAGACAGGGGGCGGCCCTGACGAAATCGAGTTTAACCCTCCGCCTGAGTTGAGTGCCGATAACAGTATCGGGGTGGCTGATCCGCTGTCGGTGTCGCTTCATGCGCCGTCTCTAGACTTGTTTAGCGAGATCATTGAATCGCCGCGTTATGAGCCTATAGATATACAGATTCCCAGTGATGAAGCGCGTTTTGAGGATGTGTTTGAGGCTGGCGGAGATGTGCTTGTTCCATTTATCGACCCTAACGACGGGGCGGACCTGCAGGCTACGGCGGCGGGAGCGGGGGCTGAGGGGGATATCCCCGACACTTTCCTGACGCAACTGTGGGGCTTGCTGCGTGGCGCGGCGGGGACGACCAAGGCGACGGACGAGCCCGACGCCCCGACAAATCGGACCCGCGGTCGCTCATAAGCCTTGCTCGGTGGGTCGATAGTAACTCTAGCGACAATGACGGGTGTACGGGCGGCGTCCCGGCTGGTAGGGCGGCTAGGGCGCTTGTGTTGCTTGAATTTGCGCGCTCGGAGCGGGCGGTCAAGTTGTTGAGTACATCTCGGGTTAATGGGCGGCGGCGAAACCACGCGGTGGAGCAAGAGGAGGCAGAGCGTGTTCGATCAGCTAGAGGGGGCCGATCACGGCCTCGGTTCAAAAGAAGAAACCGAGTTGCTCGCTGAGCTTGAGCGGAACAAGCCCGAGGAGATCCGCCGACAGCGTGGGCAGGAGCGGATCGCCATCAAGGCGCCGGTGGTCGTTCAGCCCGGCAACACCAGCGACCTTCAGAAATTCAAAGTCCAAGGCACGACCGGCGACGTCTCCGAGCAGGGGTGCCGTGTTTTGCTGCCGATGCCGATGGGCGTTGGTGACATTTACCGGATGACGTTCGGCGGTGAGTTGAGCGGCCTGCCGCTGGCGTTTGCGCGTTGCATCCGGTGTCGGATGGTTCGTGAAGACGCATACGAGGTCGGCTGCACGTTCTTTGTATCGCTGGGGCTGTCCGGCGTGTTGGAAAAATTAAACGCCGACGGCGGCGCCGCGGGTGATCAGTAAGCATGCGGGCGTTTGCAAAACGATGATATCCCAATATACCGCCACACTGTCTGATGATCTCACCACGGAGGGTGAGCAGCCCAACGGCTTGGACACGTACCAAGCCATCAGCGCGCTGTCGCGTCGGGCGACATCGAAGCCGGTTTATTATCAAGAGGCTTTCCGTATTATCGCCGAGTCGTTTCACTGCCCGTACGCGATGCTGCACGTGAACCTCGGGGCGACGGTGGTTGAGGATACTTGGCACAGCGGGTCGGTGGACCCCGCGTTTTGGAAGGGCAAGGTCGACCGACTGCTGGGCGAGTGCGTGTCGGACAGCGCGGCGCGTCTGCAGTTGTACAACGCGCGGGAGTCGTCGCTGCGGCTGGCGTTGGTGGTGTGTCCGATCTTGGACCCCCAGGGGCACCCGATGGGCGCGGTGGCGGGCGCGGTCAGCGGGCGGGAGGAGTTCAATCCGCACGCTTGTTTGGCGGAGTTCCAGGCTTTGACGAGGCTGGTGTCGAGCTGCGCGACGATGGTCGCAAGCGAGTCTGACCGCGGCGGCGGCTTGGGGGTTTACGCTTCGCTGCACAAGGTGGCTTCGTACCGCACGAAGCACGAGATGGCGTTCGCGATCACGAACAACCTGCGGAACAAGACGGGGTGTGAGCAGGTGGCCTTGGGCTTGGTGCGTGGCAAGCACATCCAGTTGTTGTCGATCTCGGGTTTTGATGACGTGTCAACGCGTAGCCCCGGTGCGACGGCGGTCCGCGTTGCGATGGAGGAGTGTCTGGACCGGGGGCAGACGACGGTGTGCCAGCGTGAAGACGACTGGCACCAGGAGGGCCTGGCGACCGGCCACCGCCTGCACAAGCAGTGGAGCGCGACCACGGGGTCTTCGTCGGTTTGCTCGATCCCGTTGATTGATGACGGCCGGTGTATCGGTGTGCTGAGCATGCGCCGCCCGGCCGACAAGCCGTTTGATCGGCAGGAGGTCCAGGCTGTCGAGAAAGCCATGACGCCGCTGGTGCCGGGCATCTTGTTGGTGGACCGGGCCGATCGCGGGCTGTTGGCTCATGTCAAAGACACGGGGCGGCGGGCGGCGACCGCGGTGTGGCACCGAGACCACCCCGTGCGCAAGTACATTGTGGCGGGGGCCGCGTTGGCTGTGCTGTGGTTCTTTTTTGGGTCGCTGAACTACCGTATTACGGTTCCGTGCGTGCTGGTGCCCGCCCGGGCCCAGCACGTGGTGGCGCCTTACGAAGGTGTGATCAAGGCGTCACACGTCACGGCTGGGGATCGGGTGACGCAGGGCCAGGCGTTGTATGAGATGGACGCGTCTGAATTGGAACTGGAGCGGGACCGGTTGGTAGCGAATATCGCGGTGTCTGACATCGAGATCGACCGTGCGGTGGCGAACAAGTCAACGATCGACGCGAAGCTGGCGCGGGCGCAGCGTCGCGTGCACGAGGCGCAGCTGCAGGCTATTGAGCGCAAGCTCAAGCAGGCGGTGGCCCGGTCAGGCTTCCAGGGCACGGTGGTCAGCGGCGATCTGCGTCAGCGGATCGGGCAGGTGATCGCGCAGGGCGAGCCTGTGTTTGTGTTGGCGCCGTCGGGCGGGTGGATGCTGGAGTTGGAGGTGCCCGAGTCGGGTGTATCCGACGTGGGGGCGGGGCTGACCGGTTGGTTCGCGTCGCATGCGCGTCCGGAGGAGACGCTCGTGTGTCGGATCACGCGTGTGCAGCCCTCGGCCCAGTTGCGGCGTGATCGTAATGTGTTTGTCGCCGAGGCCGAGGTTGACATCCAGGCGCCGTGGATGCGGCCGGGCGTGGAGGGCGTGGCGAGTATCGACGCGGGGCGGCGACGCGTGTGGTGGGTGTTGCTGCACCGGATGGTGGATTACGTACGGTTGAAGCTATGGGTATGAACCAGAGCAACCCGCCGCCGGGCGGCGTGGACCTGGCGGAGCGTCTTCGGCACGTGCACGTGGGTGTGCGCCCGGAGTTAGAGGTTAGCCGCCACGTGTTTCGGGGCGAGCCGGCGTACATCGTGACCGACCCGATCACGTTTCAGAGCCACCGGCTGACGCCCGCGGAGTATGAGGTGCTTGCGGCGCTCGAGTCGGAGCGGTCTTTGGACGAGACCTTCCAGGGGTTAATCGAGCGGGGCAGCCTCGAAAAAACAGACGAGCAGGATTTTTACAGTTTCATTTTCATGCTCCACCGTTTCGCGTTCTTGAACCTGCCGATTTCAGACGACAAGACGCTGTACCGCCGTTTCGAGGCCCGGCGCGCGGCGCGCCTGAAGCAGAAGGCCATGGGTTTTTTATATTTGCGCGTGCCGCTGGTGAATCCGGATCATTTTTTGACCAAGACGGTGGGGCGTGTGCGGTTCTTGTTTTCACGGTTCTTTTTTGTGGGGTGGTTGGGCTTGATGGCGGTGTGCGCCGCGGTGGCGGCGATGCGGTGGCACGACCTGATTGAGCCTCTCAACGGTGTTCTGGCGGCGGAAAACCTGCTGCTGTTCTGGGGGCTGTTTGTTGGGCTGAAGCTTGTCCACGAGATGGGACACGCGTACGCGTGCAAGCATTTTGGCGGGCACGTGCCCGAGATGGGGGTGTTCCTGATCGCGTTGACGCCCTGTGCGTATGTTGACGCCAGCGCGTCGTGGGGTTTTTCCCGCGTGCGGGAGCGGCTGATCGTCTCGCTGGCGGGGATGTACATCGAGTCGATCGTGGCGGGGGTGTCGCTTCTGGTGTGGAGCGTGACGGCGCCGTCGCTGATCCACGACCTGGCGTACCAGGCGTGCTTCATGGCGAGCGTGGTGACCGTGGCGTTCAACGTCAACCCGCTGATGAAGTTCGACGGGTATTACATCTTGACCGACCTGATCGGCATGCCCAACCTCCGCCAGCAGTCGGTGGCGTTTGTGCGGGGTGTCTTTAAGCGTATAGCGTTGGGGATCAAGTCGCCCGATGCGCCGCGGTCGTTTTCGACCCGGGTGATCCTGTTTTCTTATGGTGTTGCATCATCGGTGTACAAGGTGTTTGTGGTGTTTGCCATCGCGGGCCTGATCGCCACGAAGCTGTTTCTGGTGGGTATGGCGTTGGCGGCGGCGTATGCCGGCACGCTGGCGTTTCGGCTGGTCCAGTCGGCAACGCGTTACCTGTGGTGGTCGCCCGACACCGTGGCGGTGCGCCCCAGGGCGATCGCGGTCAGTGTGCTGCTGATCCTTGTGGTGCCCTTGGGGATCGCGGCGGTTCCGCTGCCGGTGAAGGTCACAACGCCTGGCGTGGTCACGACCGAAGCCGAGCGTGTGCTGCGCGCCGGCACGCCGGGGTTTGTGAAGCGGGTCCACGTGCAGCCGGGCGATCGCGTGGCCGCGGGCGGGGTGCTGGTGGAGATGGTGAACCCCGACCTCGATTCAGCAGTGGCCCAGGCGGCGGCACAGGTCGAGACGTCCGAGCTACGCATCCAAGCCCACGAAGCGGGCGAGTCGCCCAAGGCTTCACAGGAGATCAGCCGGCTGAGCTACTTCCAAAGGCAATACGAGCACAGCCGGTCCGAGTTGGCCAAGCTGAGCGTCACCGCGCCGCGGGGCGGTTTTGTGGCCCAGTGCCTCAAGCCATCGGACGTTGACCGATTTTTGCAGACGGGCGACCCGGTGGCGACGGTCAGCGGCGGGCGGTGGGTCGTGCGGTGCTTGCTTACCGCTGATGAATTTACGGCGGCTAAGCCTGAAGTGGGGCAGGCGGTGCAGTGCCGTTCGTCTGTTGACCCGTCGCTGCGTTTGGCTGGGTCGGTGGTGAAGATCGCGGGGTCGGGTCAGCGCGAGATTGATATCCCGGAGTTAACGCACCTGGCGGGGGGGCGGATCCCGATCAACCCGCGTACCCACGAAGCGGCTGAGCCGTATTTTGAGATTACGATTGCGTTTGAACCCGGCGAGATCCCCGCGCTGCGCAAAGGCATGACGGCCTACGCGCGGTTCGACGGCACGTCACAATCGATTGGCGTGCAACTGGTGCGACGTCTGCTGTGGTTCCGGAACCACTTGTTGGCGGGCTAAAAGTGTTTTCAGTTGTGTGTACGGTTTGACAGGGACCATCGCCTCAGTTCGGACCGCTCCCTGACGGTCGCGGTTCGTGACGATCCTGCACGGATTAATCTAAATCCGTACGATAATACATTTTATTAAGAGTAAATAGGGTGGAGAAAATCCATCCAACCAACAATCCCCCAAAGGGGCATGCCGAGGGTTGGTTTCATGAATTTAGGTTGCTGACGTTTAGACGACCCGTTGCCGCTTGGTCGTGTACCCCAACACGCCTAGGCCCATCATGCCCAGGATCGCGGTGATCGGTTCGGGGACTCCTGTCTCGGGGATTACTGTAAAGCTGTAGGCAAACGGATCATTTGTAGATCCGTCTCCGGAAAAGGGGCTCGGGTTTTCAGGCAATGTTAGAAAAAGCTCTTGGCCATTGGAAAAGACGGCGGTCAGCACGGAGTTTGGTGTTGCGGCACCGTTGTTGAAGAAGGTGTCTTGGAAGTCCAGGACAATGTTTTGTGCTGGGTTGCCATCAAGGTCCGCCTGGAAGCTGAATACGTCACCAGAATCAAAGCCCGAGAAGGTATACGCCAAGACACCTAGCCGAGCAGTTTGAGGCGCGGGATCATTTGGCGGTGTGAACATCAAATCGATACCAGGGTCTATGACGTTCGTTTCGTTGTAGATTCCGGCAATTGTGGCGAAATGTCGGTCGGGGCGGCCAATAGTGATCGAGAAGCTTGTGATCCTCGCAGCTAGACTGTCGTTCGTTAGCGTCATGATGGGAACATTCGGTGGATTCAGGTTTCCTGCCTCTCCTACAATTTGAAATGTAAATCCCGCTGTTGGAATGGCGTGCGATACTTCTGAGAAAATGGCCAATCCCATTGCCGTAACGGTTGCAATGACAAGAGACTTGAGCCTAAACATCTTCATTTGGAACTCCTTGGATCTTCGGTTCGGGCTGCTTCTGCCAACTGGTAGCCGGGAATTCACATGTGACCCGTGCCAATAGCAGCTCAAATAGCCAATATAACATCATACGGGCAACCCAAAACGACGCCTAGTCTTCCCAATAGATTTATTCTTAGTGCGCCTAACAACAATGGGTGCCACACAGCACGCCGAAGGCTGCTGTGTGCGAGGGGATTGACAATCAAAATTACCTAGCGGCCTATAAACGTCACTGTTAGGTGGTCTAATACGGGTTCGGACTAATTTTGAGTCGATTTAAGACTATAAAGGGACCACTCCCTGACGGCCGGGTGGCACGGCTTGCTTGCAAGCCGTGAAATGCGGCTCCGCCATGACAACTGTCACCGAATAGGACTAAACCGGGTGGGGCGTCAGCGGGCGGGCGGGCCGTACGAGGCGTGGCGGGCCCCGTCGCCGGTCGCGGTGAGGGGCTGACCCGTTCGGGCGTCTAGCTTGAGTTGCAGCGTGAACCCGGCGGGCAGCAAATCGTTTTCATTGTCGATATCAAACACACACCTGAACGTCCTGCTGGCGGGGTCGATCACCGGGTCGATCATCTTCAGCGTGCCTTCGATCGGCTTGCTCACGGGCTCTTGAGCGTCGAGCAGGTACACCTCGCCCCGTGAAAGCTTGCCGTACAACTTCAGGGGCAGTTGGATCTGCGCTTCGAGCGTTTGCAGCGCCACGAGCATGAGGATGGGGTCGGCGGCGGTGAGCGACGTGCCGGGCTGGGCCAGCACACGCACGACCTGCCCGTCGAACGGGGCGCGCACGGTGTGGCGGGCGAGTTTTTCCCGTTCGAGCTTCAACACCGCGGCATCGATAGAGCTTTTTCTAACCGCGAGGTCGTAGGCTACCCGTGCCTGGTCGCGAGAGAGCATGGCCTCTCGCAGCTCCCATTGTGAAGCGGCTTTGCCGTCGTACGCCTCTTTGACGCGGTTGAGTTGGAGATTGGCGTGCATGTAGCTTAGCTTGGCGTGCTCGATGGTTTCGGTGTCTTCCGCTTGGAGTTTTGCGACCTTAACGGCTGCGGCCGCCACGCGCAGGTCCATGATCGCAAGGGGTTGGTCTTTGTTGACGCGTTGGCCCTCTTCGACCTGAACGTCCATCAGCACGCCCTCAAACGGAGCGGCAAGGGTGACTTGATGGCGCGGCGATACCATGCCATGCAGGTCGTTCTGGGCGCGGGGTGATTGGCTGACGGCTTGGCCCCAACGGGCTTGGGCGGGTTGGTCGCTTGCGGTTTGCTGCGCCGCCGCCTGGCTATGCCAAAGCGATACGGCCGTCAGTGCAAGGGCTACGACCCAGGGCTTACGCCCGATAATCACACTCATACCTTAGTACCTCCATCGACAGGGTGTATGTCATTTCTATCGGATGGTTCCGTGCTGACCTGATGGCCCGGTATGGGGTGCGCGGGCTTGTGTATGAGCGGCCGGTGGGGCTTGGCAGGCCAATAAGGGCAGGTGGGCGGGGCGTTTCGCGCCCAATAATGACACATGAGGCATTGATTTGTATTTCGGTTTGGGGCAGGGCTTTCCTGTATGGCCGCCTTCAGCTTGTAAGTTTATTTAAATTATGGAATTAAATATCCTTAAGAAAATAATTCGCCATTGCGAAAACTGGTGGTACATTTGAAACAGGCGTCACAAACGTCATGAAGTAAGAGGCGCGGGAGGGGAGAGTTGTGTCTGTGGAGGGGGAAGCGATTTCGTCGGAGATCCAATTCCGCATGTGGATCACCATGATCGCGGCGGCGACGTTGGCAATGTCGTTTACCGTGGGTTATTACATCGGCCAGCGGCATTTTCATGACGGCCTGAACAGCGGCAGCCCCGGCGTGCAAAGCGTGATGGGGGTTCGTGGGCAGGCGGATTGACGGATCCCCGCGAATCTTTTGACACGACAGATTCCCGGGCGGGCTCGGCCGGGAGGGTCGGTTCAGTTTTTTCATTGAGTGGTTTGGTCGCGCCGGGATCGCCCGACATGGTTGAGCGGTCCGAACATGGCGCCGCCGACGCTGCGGATGCTGATCTCGGGCCAGGGCAGGGCGTCGCCTCGAATCGCCGAGCCGACCAAACCCTTTAGCACCCGGAACGGCCCACATATTCTTTCCTTCCACGGCACGCTTGGGGCCAACCCATTGGGGCGGATCAGCAGCACGGTGACGTCATCGTCCGTCAGGTTGCCCCGGTGCAGGGCGGCGACGGCCTGGGTGACTGAACCGATCAGCCGATCGGGCGGGACGGGGGTAAGGGTTTGGACGACTTCCAAGAGGCCTTGCTCGCCAAGCAGCTTGCCGTCGGCGTCTTTCGCTTCGATTAACGAGTCTGTGTAGAACAGCACAAGGTCGCCCACGGCTAGCCGTTGGGAGCGTTGGTCGTATTGGCTGTGGCCTTCGATGCCCAGGGGGATATTGGCCAGGCCGGGGTTGGCGCGGGCGCCCGGCTTGAGCAGCGACCAGGCCCGGTCTTCGGCGTGGTACCACAGGGGCGGTGGGTGTCCCGCGTAGCTGAGGGTTAACTCCTGTGTCGGTGAGAAGAAGGTGGCCGCCAGTGCTGTGGCGAAGCCCCCTTCTTGAGACAGGTGCACAAACGCCCTGTTCATAGTTTGGACGAATTTGCCTTGGTCGATGTGGTTGACGTACCGCCTCATGAGCCGGCGGAGTTGGAGCGCGGTGTCGGCGACGGACGAGCCGTGGCCGCTGACGTCGGCGACGAGCAGGCGGGTGACCCGGCCGGTGGCGCAGCTCGAGACGTAATACACATCGCCCCCGCCGTCGGCGTCTTGGTAGGGGCGGCTGTAGACCCACGCGTCGAGACCGGATATGACCACGTCGCTGTCGGTGACTTGGTTGCTGCCCCAGACCTCCATGCAGGGCATGCGCTTCGCGGTGGTGGTGTTTGGGGGCATGGTTCGTGCTTGATTTGGGCGTTTTGCGGGTGGTTGACGCGTTCTTATCTACGGTACAGCCGACATTTCCGCCGGGTCATATCTTGTGTGTGTCTTGTCTAAACCGTTACTTCTTGTGAGTTATTCCGGCCTGACGGGGGCGGTGCACCACGACGATCTATCAAGATATACTGTCGGCCGAGACGACTAATAGAGTTGAAGCGGTTTCGCTTTGTGTGCGTGAAGCAACCAGAAACCCGCTTTCTGAGCGGTCACAAAGTATTATGCACGCTATGGCGGTCACGGCGGCTGGGGATACACGACCGAACGGGTTTCAATGGGTTTGACGACTATGGCTGATGCTTTTGTACACAAACACAGGCGCGCACGGGTTGTCGGTGTGGCGCTGTGTCTGATGGCGGTGGTGTGCGTTGCGGGTTGCAAGATGCACGTGGAGGCGGTGTCGCGGCCGGCGTACCGGCTCAAGGGGCGGGTGGCGGTCCTGGGCACGCTGCTGCGCGCCCACGAAGAGTTGTTTATCCCGCTGTATATGAAGGCGTTTCCATACCAGACGCTGGTGGAGCGGCGGGACTTGCTGGAGATTATCAATGAGCAGGACCTGTCGCCCGAGCGGTTGCGGGAAGAGACGCGCGCGAAGATCAGGCGGATCCTGGGCGTGACTGCGATCGTCTACCCGAATTTTACCGATGAGCCGCCCGGGCAGCTTTCGATCAAGGTGATCGACACGGAATCGGGCGAGATTGTGGCGGCGGTGCTGATCACGCGTGAAAACGAGCCGTTGCTAGGCCCGAAGGCTTCGCCTAGGCGGATGATCTACAAAGGCGTGGACGCGCTGCGTGTCGAGGCCAACCGCCACGCCAAGAAAGCGTTTTGGCATTTGCGGTAGGCGGTGGGGGGGCAATTATTATTTTTCCGGCGAGCCGACCGGCGTGGTGGGGGTATTCACCGCGTTGGTGTGTGCTGGGTTGCGCGTGGCGCTCAGGCGTTGGGCCAGCGCGTCTCTTAAGAGCATCTGGAGCGTCTGGTCGGTGGTGGTGCGGTAGATTTGGATGCGCGTCACGTCGGTGCTGACGGATTGGTAGGTGATCTTCATCTTCAGCTCTCTAGCGGATTGGAAGATGTACTCGCCGTCTAGGGCGGTGGTGTTCGACCAGCGGATTTCTAGATCGTTTTCCTCAAGCAAGTGGCGGATCGAGTCCCTGGTCTCGGCGCCGGTCGCGCCGACTATAACCACGAGCGGGTCCATGAACGCGGTCGGGTCGCCCCACAAAGCGGGGATGTCTTTCGAGGGGTGTGAGTGGCAGCCGGCGGTGGCGGTTAGCAGGCAGGCGACGATCCACGTTCTGTGGTTTAATTTTGCCATGGTGTCACGCTCCGTGGGTTTCGGCTGTGTGGGGCGGGTTCGGGGGCGGTTGGTAAACACGGCCAGAGCCCGCTCCCCGGCAGAGAGCAACTCGTATTGTGGCGCTACGCTACCATCAATCGAAAGCCGGCTCTAGTCCGGATGTGGCGGGCTAGTTACGCGGCGGCTTCGGTCGAGGCGTCGTTGCGGTTTTGTTGGTTGAGGTACCGGGCGATCGTGGCCAGGAGGTGCGGCTTGTTGATGGGCTTGGTGGCGAAGTCGTCGCAGCCGGCTTGTATGCACTTGTCGCGGTCGCCCGACATGGCGTTGGCGGTCAGGGCGATGATAGGCCTGGCGTAGCCGTTTTGTCGTAGCTGGGTGGTGGCGCCGTAGCCGTCTAGCTCGGGCATCTGCATGTCCATGAGGATGACGCCGTAGGGTTGGCCGGCTTCCAGGGCTGCCGTCGCCATTTCGCAGGCGATGCGTCCGTTTTCGGCGATGTCGACCTCGGCGCCCGCCTTTCTGAGGACGAACGAGATCAGGCGTTGGTTGTCCCGGCCGTCTTCGGCTAGCAGGATACGGCCGTCGACGCGGGTGTCTTCGGCTTTTTTCTTATTTGAGATCGCGGCCGCGTTGTCGATGATATCGGCGCCTTGGAGCATAGCCACGCCGTCGAGCGGGCCCGTCGCGATCGTGACCGTGAACGTCGTGCCTTGGCCGTGTTGGCTCTCCAAGGTGATATCGCCGCCGAGGATCTCGGCCAAACGTTTGGAGATCATCAGCCCCAGCCCTGTGCCGCCGAATTGGCGGGTGGTGGAAGAATCGGCTTGACTGAACGGCTTAAAGAGCTTGGCTTGCTGCTCGGGGGTCAAGCCGATGCCGGTGTCGATCACTTGGAACGCGAGATACGGGGTGGGCGATTCGGGCGTATCGAGCATTTTTACGGCAACGGTGACGCCGCCCTGTTCGGTGAACTTGATCGCGTTGCCCACGAGGTTGACGATGACTTGGCGCAGGCGCGTGGGGTCGCTTTTGATTGTGGCGGGGATGGGCCCGTCGTATCTGGCTTCGAGCTTGAGGTTCTTGCCTTCGGCGCGGTGGCGCATGAGCGATAGGACGTCGGTGATGATCTGGGCCGGAGAGGACTGGATCTGCTCGATGGTCATCTTGCCGGCTTCGATCTTGGACACGTCGAGGATATCGTTGATGATCGAGAGCAGGTGCTCGCCGTTTCGCTGGATGGTGCGGATGGCGTCGACGCGCTGGGCTGGGGCTTTGTTCAGGTCGCCCTGCTCTAGGAGCAGCTCCGCGTAGCCTAGGATGGCGGTCATGGGCGTGCGGATCTCGTGGCTCATGTTGGCCAGGAACTCGCTTTTAGACTGGTTCGATGCTTCGGCGGAGGCGCGGGCTTGTTCGAGTTGCTCGGACTTGGCGGCCAACTCAATGGTGTGGGATTCCAGTGTGTCTTTTGCGATCGCCAGGTCGTCGGCTTGTTTTCTCAGGTCGTCTTCCGCTTGCAGGCGCTGCTTTTGGGCTTGGGCTTCGTTGATGGCGACGGCCAAGAGGTCGGCTGCGTTGGTGACCGCGCTGATTTCGTGGTCTGTCCAATGGTGGGGTTGGGGCGAGTCGAGGCACAGCACGCCGACGAGTTGATCGGAGTGTTGCAGCGGCACATTTAGGATGGCACGGGTGGCGCCGGAGTCGAAGGCCTGCCGCAGCGTGGCGACGCGGTCGTCGGCTTGCACGTCTGGGATGATCACGTGTTTGTGGCGTTTGAGCGAGTCGAGGTATTGCGTTGCGGTGTCCAGGTCTGTCGAGCCGCCCTTTAACCCCGGCATGCCCTCGGGCTCTAGTGTTTCGGTGATGGCGAGTGTGCCGTTTGCGTCGATCGTGCAATACGCCGCCCGGTAATCGGGGAACGCCCAGTGGAGTTGCTGGACGGTCAGGCAGATGATCTCCTCGACCGAATAGCTGTTTGTCGATGCCTCGGCGATGGTGTTGAGCAGTTCGAGTCGGGTGGTTTTTTGTTGGAGCGATTCCTCGGCCTGTTTCCGTTGGTGGATATCCTGGAGTGACCCAGCCATGCGGTTGGGTCGTCCGGCTTCGTCGCGGGTGACTTGTGCGCGTGCGCGGAACCAGCGGTACTGCCCGGCCTTGGTCTTGAGCCGGTACTCGATGTCGAATGGCGTGTTGTATTGGAAGCTGTCGTCCATCGCTCGGAAGGTGCGGTCGTGGTCTTCGGGGTGCAGCATCGTCTTTAACGTAGTGATGCTGGGCGTGATTTTCTGGTTTTCGTATTCGAGCAACTCAAAGAATCGCGGCGACCACCACACTTGGTCTTGGTAGACGTCGAACCAGTCCCACAGCCCGTCGCTGGAGCCTTCAACCGTGAGCTTGAGCCGCTCTTCGCTGACGCGCAGGGCGGCTTGGGTCTGTATGCGGTCGTGCACCTCTTGTTCTAGCATCTGGACGGTTTGTGCTAGTTCATCGGTGCGTTGTTTGACGAGGCGCTCGACCGCGCAGGAACGCCCGATGATTTGAATCAGGAAAGCGCCGATCAGACCTGTGAAGAGCGTCCCGCTGACGAGCACCATCCACGCCTGAAACGAATCAGAAGCAGCTTGAGCACCCGTTGGCTTGGAGACGAGCACAGCCCACCGCCGGCCCGCGACTTCAAACGTGTATTCCTGTTTTAGCGGCTTTTGGCCTAAGCCATCTTCCGCTGAGCGTTTCTTTTCGGCGACGCCTAAGTGGCCGTGCTCCGCAAAATAAGTTGTCAGGATGGTTTGAGCGTTTGGGTCGGTCTGGTCATAAATTTGAACGTCGAAATCGGATGTTGATAAGAACGAGATGGCGTAATCAAGTAGGTCGTGAAACACGAGCACTGCGGTAACGAACCCGGTTAGATGCTCACGGCGCTGCTCTACCGTGTCGGTCGGCTTGCCGTTTTGATAGATCGGCAGGAACGTCAGCACGCCCAACCGGTTTGTCGCCTTCCCGTTGACGCGGAAGAGATTCAGCGGTTTGCAGGCGGTCAATTGCCCTGTGTCGCGCGCCCGCTGCATCGCCAGTTGCCGGGGCGGGTCCGACGCATAGTCGCAGCCAAGCGCGATTGTATTGATGGCGGGCGGCACGGTGAACGTGACCGGGAAGTACTCGTCGCGGTGTGTGGCGGGGGTAACTTGGCCTTGAGCGTCAAGCTGCTTGATGATGACCGGCGTTCCGGACCAGGCCTGGAGTTGCTTCTCGAGTGCCCGCCTCTGGTCCACGGGTGTGCGCGGCAGCCACTCCAGGGCCAGTGTTGTGGGGTGGAGTGTAAGCAGGTTGGTTGTGAATGTATGGAACTCATCACGGTCCACTTTCTTAGAGCTGACGTAAAAACTTTGTAGGCTGTACAGCGCTTCCGTGGCGTGAAGCAGTTCGTTGTGAAAGGTTTTGGCCAGTGTCTCCGCCCGGTGCTGGAAGGCGGCTTGCTTGCGATGGGTTTCTACGGAACGAACGGTGACAAGCAAGAAAACGGTAGCGCCCACGACGACGAGGATAGTCGCGGAGGCTGTGATTCTGCGTACGCGTGACACGCCGAATCCCGCTACGGGCCACCACAGGTACGCCAGCGGCATCACGATGAGTACGCCCATGGTGTCGCCGATCCACCAGGTGGTCCAGACGCCCGAGGTGGCCGACCACGGCACGGCGCCGGTGCTTGCCAGGCTGATGACCGCGAAGGTCGCACTGACCAGGCAACTCACCGGCCCGGTCAGCATCAGAAGTTTCAAAATATCACGGGCGCTGTCGATCGGCTTGGGGAAATTGGTGACGCGCCGCACCACCCACGCACCGGTTAATGCTTGGAGCAAGGCGCCGGCGCTCATGGTGGTGGCGGTAATCAGGGTGATCAAGTTAGTTGATTCGATTGGTGTGGTGTCAAGAAATATCCATATGTTTGACGCCAACGCCCCGAAGAACACGCCTGGCCAGTAGCGATACCCGCCGAACAGCACAGCCGCCATGGCGATGCCGGCGGACGGCCAGACGGGTGCGGCGCTGCTGGGCGGGATGGCGAGCCACTGCGCGAATCGGCCGATTAACACGTAGGCCACCGCCAGCCCCGCCAGCTTGATCAGGTAAATCAACCAAGCGGGCGCGTGGTGTAGTGCAGATGTTTTGATTTGTGTGTTGACCGACCCCATGGGTATTCGTGACCCAACCAAACAGTCTTTAAATAAATTTTTCTATAACCGCTTGCGTATTGAATCCTTATCGGCACGATCTTTTACGGTGTTAAAGGCTGCCAGGGGGCGGGCGAAGTGGGTATGATGGGTTGGATGAAACCTTTGGCGCTGATTATTCGGACGGCTGGGACGAACTGCGACCGTGAGTTGGCGCACGCGTTTGAGTTGGCGGGTGCGGCGACGCGGACGGTGCACCTGAACCGGCTAATCGAGGACCCGGCTGCATTTGAGTTGGTGGACATCATCGGCTTCCCCGGGGGTTTTAGTTATGGGGACGACATCGCCGCGGGGCGGATTTTAGCCAACCGTGTGCGTCACAGGCTGATCGAGCCGTTGCGCGCGGCTGTGGGGCGGGGCGTGCCGATGATCGGTATCTGCAACGGATTTCAGGCGATGGTGAAGCTGGGGCTGCTGCCCGACCCCGCGGGGGGTGGTCTGGGTAGGCAGGCGGTGACGCTGGCAGATAACACCAGCGGCCGATTCGTGGCGAAGTGGGTGGGGCTATGCGTGCCTGGGGATACAGCGTGTATCTGGACTCAATCGCTGGGGCGGTTTGAGCTGCCTGTGGCGCATGGGGAGGGGCGGTTTGTCTGTGGGTCGGGGGAGTTGCTCGAGAGGTTGCGGGCCCAAGGGCAGGTGGCGCTGCGGTACGTGGCGGCGGGGCAGGCGGGGCAGCCATCGGATTACAACCCCAACGGGTCAGTCGACGACATAGCCGGTATTTGCGACCCGACGGGCTTAATCCTGGGCTTGATGCCGCACCCGGAGCGGTACACACACCCTACGCATCACCCACAGTGGACGCGGCTGATCGGTCGCGGGTCGGGCGAGGCTCCGGTTGGGCTGCGGCTGTTTCAGAACGCTGTGGAGCATGTGAAACAGCACGCAACATGCAGCGCGTAGCGCGTGACATGGTTTCCAAGCACGCTTTCAGCTAATCGTCGAACCACGCGGCCAACTCGTCGAGCGATAACCCCTGGACGGTCTGCACGATTCGGTTCGCGGCGTGTAGGGCTTCGGGCGGGTGGGTGGTGGTCAGGGCTAAGGTTTTCAGACCCGCGCGTCGTGCGGATTCGAGGCCGGCGGGGGTGTCCTCGATGGCCAGGCAGCCGGAGGGCTGGAGGTTGGGCAGGCGTTTTGCCAGGCCTTCCACCGCGAGCCGGTAGGTGGTGGGGTCCGGCTTCGAGCGGGTGACGTGGTCGGCGGTGACGATCGGGTCAAAGGTTTGGCTCAGCCCCAGGCCCGCGAGGATGGGCAGGATGTCTTGCGTGGTGGCGCCGCTGGCAATGGCGACGGGCATTTTTTCGGACGCGGTCTTGATCAATTCCAGCATGCCGGGGATGACGCCCACGCCGTCGGCGAGGATGGCCTCGAACACCCGGGCTTTTTCTTCGCACAGTTGTGAGATTGTTTTGTCGTCGGGCTGCTGGTCGGTGTGGTCGGCGAGCATAGCGCGGAAGCCGTCGCGGTCGTCGTACCCGATGTAGCGGCGAAGGTATTCGTTGTAGGTGAAGGTAACACCCAGGCGCTGGGTGACGCCGATGAAGGCCCGGTAATGCAAGGGCTCGGTGTCCACAATCACACCGTCGAAATCAAAAACGATCGCTTGGGGCATGGGCATGGAGTTTAGGCTTCGAGGCGGGGGCAGACAATCGCGGGCTGCGTGGCGTGTCTATTGAGGTGGGTTTGCTTGGTCGCAGTCAATATGATGAGGGTTGAGAATTGTTAATGCCGGTCATTCCAAGCGGCAGCCGATAACAGTTTTCAAAAGATTTTTTAAACCTGATCCGGCGCGGCTAACACAAATTCCGTTGGTGTGAGTGTGCCTGTTTCTGTAAAACCACCGCCCGGATGGGCGTGGTTTATGGGGCGGACGGGGCAAAACCAGGCTTTGTTCTGTGGGTGTAGGCTGTTGTTTTGCAGGCAGATAGGTGGTGTTGCGGGTGTTTCGCGGTGTCTGCGGTGGGTGGTGTCTTGCGGGGCTGGGTTCGGGGTAAAAAAACTCGCAAGCCGGTTTCATCTTTCGCGTGTGTACGGTTAATTCGTGCGGGCGCTTTGCCGATCATAATATTACTGATCAGTCCGCTTCGGTGTGATTGATGTGAGGAGATTTTGGAGAAAGGTCCACCCGTATGCCGCGTCAAAAAGATATCCTAACCACCGGAGAGGTAGCAAAGATTTGCAACGTGGCGCCACGCACAGTGAGCAAGTGGTTCGATTCGGGCCAGTTGCGGGGTTATCGAATCCCGGGCTCGAAGGACCGCCGCATCCCGTTGAATTCTTTGATCAAGTTCATGAAATCGCACAACATCCCGCTCGACGGCTTGCAGAGCGGGCGGACACGGGTGCTGATTGTGGACGACGAATCGGAGATTGTGGATGTGCTCGAAAAGGTCCTGACCGAGCAGGCCAACTACGAGGTGCACGCGGCGCACACGGGGTTCGCCTCGGGTGTGGAGTGTGAGAAATTCCGACCGCACGTGATGCTGCTGGATATGCACCTGGGCGACGTCAACGGCGAAGACGTGCTCAAGCTGGTGCGCGACAACGGCGAGCTACAGCTGACCAAGGTGATCGCGATGAGCGGTAAGCTGACGGACGGCCAGGCCCACCAGTTGATGCAGAAGGGGTTTGACGGGTACCTGAAGAAGCCGTTCCACGTCCGCCAGGTCATCGAGGCGATCGAAGAAGCCACCGCGATCGTGTATTGATAAGGCTCCGTAGAGCCGCACGCCGTTATTTAAATCGTAGTGGGCTTCCCCGCCCACGCGATTCATTCCGCCTTCCAGTCCCCCATTAAATACCGCCCGTCCCACTTTTAGCTTTACGCTGCGGTTTGACCACCGTCGGCTCGCGGTGTGGGTATCCTTGCCTTAAGATACGCCCGTTGCCTGCGGGTCGGTTCCCCCTTATTTTTCATACAGGAGCAGAAACGTGGATACCCGGATCATGCCATTGGCGGCTTTGGCTATCGGCCTGTGGGCGGTGGGCGGCGGTGTGTCGGTGTCCGCGGCGGTGCATAAGGAGGCGGTGCGGTACCAGCACGGCGATGTTGAGTTGCAGGGGTACCTGGCGTACGACGACGCGGCAGCAGGTAAGCGGCCGGGCGTGCTTGTGATTCACGAGTGGTGGGGGCTTAACGATTACACGAAGTCCCGCGTGGATCAGTTGGCCGGGCTGGGGTACGTGGCGTTTGCGTTGGATATGTACGGCAAGGGTTACACCACCGCCGACCCGGAGGACGCCAAGCGGTGCTCGGGCGAGTTCTACGGCGACCCGATGCTCTGGCGGCAGCGGGCCAAGGCGGGCCTGGACGTGCTGATGAACCAGGATCGGGTTGACCCGTCGCGGGTCGCGGTTATCGGGTACTGCTTCGGCGGCACGACGGCGTTACAACTGGCGTACAGCGGGGCCGACCTGAAAGGCGCGGTGAGCTTCCACGGGAGCCTGCCGCTGCCGGGCCCAGCCGACACGCCGCGGATCAAGGCCAAGATCCTTGTCTGTCACGGCGCTAACGACACGATGATCCCCGCGGAGCGCATCGGTGCGTTCCAGCAGGCGATGCGTGAGGCTGGGCTTGACTGGCAGTTCATTTCCTACAGCAACGCGGTCCACAGCTTCACCAACCCGCGCGCTGGCGGGTTTGGGGTCCAGGGGGTGGACTACAACCCGGAGGCGGACCGCCGATCGTGGCAGCACATGCGGCAGTTTTTTGACGAGATATTCGGGCGATAGGCGTGCGGGGACCGCGATATGCGTGAAACACACGTTGCCCTTCGGGCCAAAGTGTGGCACCCCATTCAAAGACTTCACTGCATTGCCCTATCGCTGCTTGGTAACTACAACATGAGCCATGGCTAAGACGAACGAAACGACCGCCAAACCGCGCATCCTGACCGGGGACACGCCCACAGGGCGGCTGCACCTGGGGCACTACGTGGGCTCGATCGAGAACCGCTTGGCCCTGCAGCACTCGCACGATTGTTTTTTCATCATCGCGAATACCCACGCGCTGACGACACGCGCCGAAGAGTCCAAGGCGGTGCGCCAGGACACGATTCAGATCGCGATTGATTACCTGGCCGCGGGGATCGACCCCAATCAATCAACCATTTTTATCCAGAGCGAGATCCCCGCCATCGCGGAGCTGACGTGGTACTTCGCCATGCTGCTTGGGTACGGCCGGCTGATGCGCAACCCGACGGTGAAGGACGAGATCACGGTGAAGAACCTGGGAGACAGCTACTCGTTCGGGTTTCTGATGTACCCGGTGGGTCAGGCGGCGGATATTCTGGCGTTTCGGCCTCAGGCGGTGCCGGTGGGGGAGGACCAGGTGCCGCACATCGAGATGACGCGCGAGATCGCCAGGCGGTTCAACGTGGTGTACAGCGGCGTCGACCCACAAGGCGACGACGCGGCCCACGCCAAGAAAGGGGTGTTCCCGGTCCCCGAGGCGATGGTGGGGCGGGTGTCGCGGCTGGTGGGGACGGACGGGAAAAACAAGATGAGCAAGTCCTTGGACAACGCGATCTATCTGAGCGACACCGCTAAGCAGGTGCAGAAGAAGTGCAACAAGATATTCACGGGGCGCATGAGCGCCAGCGACCCCGGTGTGATCGAAGGCAACCCGCTGTGGGCGTACCACGACGCGTTCAACCCGGACAAGGGCGAGGTGCAGGACATGAAGGGGCGGTACCAAGCGGGGAAGGTCGGCGACGGCGATTGCAAGAAGCGGCTGGCGGAAGTGATCAACGCGTTGCTCGATCCGATGCGCGCTCGGCGAGCGGAGCTGGAAGCCCAGCCGGACCGTGTGATGTGGGTGTTGTATGAAGGCACCGGGCGTGCCAACGCGGTGGCGGAAGAAACCCTGTGGCGCGCCAAGCAAGCGGTGGGGTTCGACTTTTTCCGCCGCGGGCTGAGCCTGGTCGGGGATTAGCCTTGGCGGCGCGCGCGTGGGCCTATCGAGCCGCTTATCAAGATCAACAAGAAGATGCTTAGCGTGCTTGGTTCGGGGACCGCGAGGGTTGCGGCGAATGATGGCGAGGGGATAAGCGAAGTGACGCTGTCGAACAGGTGGCTCTGCCAGATGAGCAGGTCTAGGCCGTTAACAAGCCCGTCGATATTGAAGTCGCCCTGGTCCCACTGATTGCCGCTGAAGAGGTTGGCTTGCCAGCGGAGCAGGTCCAGGCCGTTGACAATGCCGTCGAGGTTGGCGTCGCCTGGGATGGCGGCGATGAGCGTTAGGCCAATGACGCCGTTGTAGTCGTAGACCGGAGCGAGGGTCATGTCGGGGGCGATGGTCGCGCCGGTGATCGTGGTGAATTGGCCGCTGCGTGAGTCGGCGATGAGTACCTGAAACTCGTCAAAGTAATCCGGTGTTAACCCGTCGATCAAGTCAATATCGAGGCTGCCGAATAGCGTTGTGGGGCCTGTGACGACAAGCTGGTCGTACCCGGTGCCGGGTGTCAGCCCGCCCAATTCGACGTGCATTGTCCCCAAGACTTGGGTGAACTGGGCGACGGTGGCTGAGCCGGGTGAGTTGCCGATTTCCAAGAGGCCGTTGTTGTCGAGGCGCACGCCGACGTTGGCGCCGTCCTGAAGGATCAGAGTTGAGCCCAGGGTGTTTGAAAGTTTGCCCGCTCCGGAAAACGACGCCCCCGCGGTGATTGTGGCATTGTCGTCGAGCCGCAACTGGTCGGTGAAGTCGGGCAGGTTGACCTGTGCGGTGGAGAAAAAGGTTGTGGGGATGTCGAACGCGGCGATTTGGTCGATGTTGACCGTACCGCGGAGGGTCTGCGACAGGCCTTTGACGGTGGCGGCGTCGAGCGAGCTTGCCCCGCCGTTTAGGTTGAGCGTGCCTGTTGAGAGTGTCCACCCGCCGGTGAAGGTCATGGTGCGGCCGGCGCCGACGGTGGCCACGCCGTCGAACAGGTCGGTGACGGGATCGACGATGATCATGTCGCCTTGGATGGCTTCGATGATGCCGTTGCCGCCGCCGCCGTCGAGGTCGGGGGCCAGTGTGTAATTGAGGGTGAGTGTCCCGCCTTTGGCGGCGATGCGGCCGTCGTTGACGACTTGGTTCACGGCTACGGTGCCGAACCCGATGATCAGGCCCGGATTGACGACGGTGCCGTTGAAAATGTTGGCGCCGCCGACCGAGCCGCCTTGCAACTCCAGTTGATCGGCGACGTTGGTGTTCCAGGGGTTAGTGACGCGTAGCGCGCCGTCCGTGTCCGCGGTGCCGATGGTGCCCACGTTCAAGATGGCGTTGGTGACGGTCAGCGTGCCGTTGTCGGCGCGTAGGTGTGAGTTGCCGTTGAAATCAATTTTGGCGCTGATGGTGCCGAAGCCTGTCAGCGCGTGGCCATCGATGCTGGCAAGCGTGCCGGGGCCGGAGATAACCCCGCTGGCGATGGTGTTGGGGGCGGCAATCGTGCCACCGGTGAGGTAGATCATCGAGTCGGCGTCTGCGGTGTTGATGGTGCCGGTGAGGTTTATGGGGGCGGCGACGGCGCCGCGGTCTTGCATGTTCAGCGTGCCGGTGATGCTGATTTTAGAGCCGGCGAGCATGGTGGGGATACCGGTGACAAGCGGCGGGGTGCCGGGGACCGAGCCGTCGAGGTTGGCGGTGCCGGCGAGGTTCCATTCGGCGCTTCTGGCGAGCAGGTCGACCGTGAACACGCCGCCGGGGGTGAGCAGCAACCCCGCGTTGTTGATGTTCAGTGTTCCATCAAACTTGTTGACGTTCGCGGTGTTTTCAATGCCGTCCATATTGTTAAGTCTGAACGGTTTGTTGATCGTCCAGACGGTGAGGCCGGTCGAGCCGTCGAGGTCGAAGTAGCCACCGTTGACGGTGGTGTCGGCGTTGACGGTGGCGTTGCCGCGTTGGCGGATGATGCCGCTGAGGTCGATCGTCCCGCCGTTGTAGGTGGTGGGGCCGTCGAATTCGACGTGGCCGGTGGCGGTGGGGCCGGGTGTGAAAAAGCGCCCGCCGTCGATCGTCAGGGCGCCGTTGACGTCCAGCACGCCGCCTGTGCCGACGTTGAACACGCCGCCGTGGATCGTGGTGGTGCCGTTGAAGTTGAGGTCGGCGTTGGCGGCGGTGTTGATCACCCCGTTGTTGATTACTGCAGCGGTGTTGATGTCAACCACGCCGCCGGCGTTGATGACGGAGTTGGAGGTGGTCAGCGAGATCTGCGCCCCTTCGATGCGGGCGCGGTTGGCGAAATCAGCGCCGCCGGTGAAGTCGATCTGCCCGCCGCTGGTCAGCGACCAGGCGACGGGGATTGAGATAAACCTTGCCTGGCCGATTTTCATGGTGCCGCTGAACGAGTTGCCCTGCAGCCCGCCGGAGATGATGTTGATGCTGCCGCCCGTGGCGTCCACCACGCCGCTGCCGATGCCATCGAGGTTCCAGGGGTTGGCCGCGAGGGATGTCATGGTCATGGTGCCCAGGATCGCCTGGATCGTGCCGTTGTTGGTGAGGCTCGTGGCGACGTCCACGGTCGGGTTGCCCAGGCCGCTAAAGAGCTTGGTGCCCGAGTTGATTAAAAGGGTGTTGGTGTCGAGCGTGCCTGTGAGCATGGAAATCAACGCGCCGTTTTGGATCTGGACTTGGTTGGCCTCCAACTCGCCGCCGGTGTCGATCACGATGCTCGACCCGGCGCCGTCGACGGTGACAATGTTGGACGCGTCGAGCTTGAAGCCGTTGGTATCAACGTCCGCACCCTGGGAGACGGTGAGGTTGTTGGTGAATCCGTTCGCGGAGAGGCCGACCTGGAGGTCGCCCGAGCCGTCGGCGTTGCGGATGAAGGCGTCGTCGTCGCTTTGCGGCAGGCTGTTGCCGGACCAATTGCCGGGGGTGTTCCAGTTGCCCCCGCCGTAGAACTCCCTGCGGGGCAGGTCCAGGCCGGGGAATATGCCGCCGGAGGCCATGGCGAGCAGGTCGGTGTGGCTTGGCAGCCGGCGCGTGCCCGAGGGTAGGGCCGGGGTCATCAGGGCGTTGGTGTTCTCAAGGTGGGCGATGTTGGCGTTGTCGTCGCCGGAGTTGTTGGCCGTTTCAACGGCTAGCGGTTGACCGAAGACGCTGAAGTCGTAATCGCCGTCGTTGGTTTGCCCGATGGTGGTGGTGTTGGCTGCGGACATGCCAAGCGCGTGGCCGACTTCGTGGAGGACGACCGAGAGCATATCGGTCAACCCGTTCGCCCCGCCCGAGGAGGTGGCCCCGCCGGTGAAGCCGACCTCGAAAGTCTGCGGGATGACGCTGGTGCCGGAGTTGTACCAATCGCTCTGTTGAGACGAGCTGATGTCGCGCCAGAGGGTTTGGCCCATATTGAATTCGAGATTGCTAGACGGCGAGGGGTCGATGAACCAGTTGGTGTTTGAATCGATCTTAATGTTGGCTTCGGTTTCGCGGAGGCCGTCGTGGGCGACTAGGTCGTGATCGCCGATGGTGCCCGATGCCAGGTTTTGGTACCAGAAGTTGATTGTGAGTGTGTGCGCGGTGGTGATCGCGTCTTGGTAGAAATCCTCCGCGAATTGGAAGAGGCTGATCAGCCCGCTCTGGTCCGAGTCGAAGCTGGGGTTGGCGGACTGGGCGTTATCGAAGTTTAGAATAATGTTCAGAGCGCCTGTGGGGGTTGCGCAAAGCCCAAGCGCCACAACGAGCGATACCGCGAGGCACGCCAGGCGGAACGGAACCGATTTTAGGGTTTGAGGATGCCGAGGCGGCCATGGGCGCATTCGCTGTCTATCAACCACAAGCAACAGTTTTTTCATGTGGCGCATCTCAGTGTGCCTTGGCTTTCTTGAACTCGATCAACTCGCGTTGACCGCCGGCGTTAAATCAGGCAAGCGCATTGACGCCCTGAAAGTGGGTGTCAGTGCATCGGTGGGAGGCGTCTTCCTTATTATAGAACGGTTGTTGCCTTTCTCTTTGACCAAAGGCACCGTGGCGTGCCCTCCCTCATTTAGGCCAGCTAATGAAACTCTTTGATTGACTGTTGTATTTTACCGCGTGGTTATGCACTTGACACCCGTACGCAAGAAACAAGTTGCAAAAACCCCCCGCCTGCTGGTACGAGAAGGCGGGGGGGGTGTATTGCTGCTGACGAGCGTTACTCGCAAAAATCGGCTTATGGGATATTAAACAGGATCTCGCCGTTAATACCCACATCGGTGCCCGCCCCGCCGTTGAGAATGTCGAAACCCGCCCCGCCGTCTATCGTGTCGTTGCCATTGCCGCCAAGGATGATGTCGTTGCCATCATTGCCGTTGAGTGTGTCGTTGCCGTTCTGGCCCAAGATGATGTCGTTGCCGTCGCCGCCGAAAACGGTGTCGTTGCCGTTACCGCCGAGGATGATGTCGCGGCCGTCCTCACCCAGCAACACGTCGTCGCCGCCGCCGCCGAGGATGATGTCGTTGCCCTCACCGCCGCGGGCTACAAAAGAGATCCCCATCGTCAGCATCGCCGAGCCGTTCAGCAGGTCGTTGCCCTGACCGCCGTCGACGTCAACGGATTGCAGGTTGGCTACACCGGCGAGGTCGGCCACTGTAATCACGTCGTTGCCGCCCTGGGCGTTGACGTCAAGGTTCTCGGTCGTGCCGATATCAAGCGTGAACAAGCCCAGGTTGTTGCGTTGGAACCGCACACGCTGGCCGTTGGGGGTGATGGAGAAGTCATCGCCCGCTCCGTTGGAGCCGTTAACCTGCACGGTATCGACACCGAGGCCTCCCTCCATCACGTCTGAGCCGTCACCGTTGTTCCAGATCAAGAGGTCGTTGTCTTGCCGGCCTAAAACCACATCGTTACCGCGGCCGCCGATGAGTGTGTCGTTCCCGGTCCAGCCACGGAGGGTATCGTTGCCGTCGCCGCCGATCAGTAGGTCGTTGCCCTCACCGCCGTCAAGGTCCAACAAGATCAACCCCACCAAGCCCACGGACCCGGCGATCACGTCGTCGCCGCCCTGGCTGTTGACGTCCAGGGTTTCGGTCGTGCCGATGTCAAGCGTGAACAGCCCCAGGTTGTTGCGTTGGAACCGCACGCGGCTGCCGTTGGGGGCGATGGAGAAATCGTCACCCGCGCCGTCGGCGCCGTTGACCTGTACGGTGTCGTTGTCGGCCCCGCCCTCCATGAGGTCTGAGCCGTCACCGTTGTTCCAGATCAAGAGGTCGTTGCCACTTTCGCCCAGCTTCACGTCGTTGCCGCTGCCGCCGATGAGTGTGTCGTTGCCCGCACCGCCGCGGAGCACGTCCACGCCGTCGCCGCCGATCAGCAGGTCGTTGCCCATACCGCCGTCGAGGTCCAACTCGATCAACCCAGCCAATCCCACCGACCCGGCAATCACGTCGTCGCCGCCTTGGCCGTTCACGTCGAGGTTTTCCGTGGTGCCGATATCAAGCGTGAACAGCCCCAGGTTATTGCGTTGGAACCGCACGCGGTTGCCGTTGGGGGCGATGGAGAAGTCATCGCCCGAGCCATCGGCGCCGTTGACCTGGACCGTGTCTGTGTCTGCCCCGCCTTCCATGAGGTCGGACCCGTCGCCGTTGTTCCAGACGAACAAGTCGTTGCCTTGTTGTCCCAGCTTCACGTCGTTGCCTCGGCCGCCGATGAGCGTGTCGTTGCCCGCGCCGCCTCGCAGCACGTCCACACCGTCGCCGCCGATGAGCAGGTCGTTGCCCTCACCGCCGTCGAGGTCCAGCCCGATCAATCCAAGCAGTCCCACCGACCCGGCGATCACGTCGTTGCCGCCTTGGCCGTTTACGTCCAGGTCTTCGGTCGTGCCGATATCAAGCGTGAACAGCGCCAGATTATTGCGTTGGAACCGAACACGGCTGCCGTTAGGGGCGATGCTGAAGTCGTCGCCCGCGCCGTCGGCGCCGTTGACCTGGACGGTGTCGTTGTCTGCCCCGCCTTCCATGAGGTCGGACCCGTCGCCGTTGTTCCAGATCAAGAGGTCGTTGCCGCCTTCGCCCAGTTTGACGTCGTTGCCGCGGCCGCCGATGAGTGTGTCGTTGCCCGCGCCGCCTCGCAGCACGTCCACACCGTCGCCGCCGATGAGCAGGTCGTTGCCCTCACCGCCGTCGAGGTCCAACTCAATCAGGCCGTTGAGGCCCACGGACCCGGCGATCACGTCGTTGCCGCCCTGGGCGTTGACGTCAAGGTTCTCGGTCGTGCCGATATCAAGCGTGAACAAGCCCAGGTTGTTGCGTTGGAACCGCACGCGGTCGCCGTTCGGGGCGATGGAGAAGTCGTCGCCCGAGCCATCGGCACCGTTGACCTGTACGGTGTCGTTGTCGGCCCCGCCCTCCATCAGGTCGGACCCGTCGCCGTTGTTCCAGACGAACAGGTCGTTGCCTTGTTGTCCCAGCTTCACGTCGTTGCCTCGGCCGCCGATGAGCGTGTCGTTGCCCGCGCCGCCTCGCAGCACGTCTACACCGTCGCCGCCGATGAGCAGGTCGTTGCCCTCACCGCCGTCGAGGTCCAGCCCGATCAATCCAAGCAGTCCCACCGACCCGGCGATCACGTCGTCGCCGCCTTGGCCGTTTACGTCGAGGTCCTCGGTCGTGCCGATATCGAGTTGGAACAGCCCCAGGTTGTTGCGTTGGAACCGGACGCGGTCGCCGTTGGGGGCGATGCTGAAGTCATCGCCCGCCCCGTCGGAGCCGTTGACCTGGACGGTGTCGTTGTCTGCCCCGCCCTCCATCAGGTCGGACCCGTCGCCGTTGTTCCAGACGAACAGGTCGTTGCCGCCTTCGCCCAGTTTGACGTCGTTGCCGCGGCCGCCGATGAGTGTGTCGTTGCCCGCGCCGCCGCGGAGCACGTCCACACCGTCGCCGCCGATCAGCAGATCGTTGCCCTCGCCGCCGTCAAGGTCCAGCTCGATCAACCCAAGCAGGCCGACCGACCCGGCGATCACGTCGTCGCCGCCTTGACCGTTTACGTCGAGGTCCTCGGTCGTGCCGATGTCGAGTTGGAACAGCCCCAGGTTGTTGCGTTGGAACCGCACGCGGTCGCCGTTGGGGTCGATGCTGAAGTCGTCGCCCGCTCCGTTGGCTCCGTTGACTTGGACGGTGTCGTTGCCGTCACCGCCCTCCATCACGTCGGAGCCGTCGCCGTTGTTCCAGATCAAGAGGTCGTTGTCAGCCTGGCCTTGCACCTCGTCGTTGCCGCGGTCGCCTAGGAGCGTGTCGTTGCCGCTGCCGCCGAACAGGCGGTCGTCGTTGTTGCCGCCACGGAGAAAATCGTTGCCGGAGTTACCGGAGAGAAAGTCTTGGCCGCTGCCGCCGATGAGCGTGTCGTTGCCTGAGCCGCCGAACAAAAAGGCGTTGGGCAGGGCGCCGTTGAACTCGTTGAGTGTGATCTGATCGTTGCCGTCTAGGCCAAATCCGATGATCGTTGTTGTGTTGTTGACCGTGGGCGTGCCGCCGGTGATGGCTACCTCGCCGTTGTTGACCAATATATTGCCGTTGTTGGCCCGGCTGATGCTCATGATGTTGTCCAGCGCGTCGCCGGTGACCGTAAGCTGCCCGAACTGAGCGCTAAACGACGCGGTGACGGCGAAGAGCACGCGGTGCTCGAGGCCTTCGAAGAATGTGGGGGGCGTGTTCTGGTCTCGCATCGCTTGGCGGGTTTTTTCGATGCGGTGGCGAAGCCAGCGGTCTAGAAAGCGATTCATGGTTGAAACCTCCACTGAAGAATGTGAAACCCTGCTTCCATTTGCGGGCTGACACGCCGCCGCCACGCTACTTCCCCCGGCGCAAATCAACGGCTGTTCAATTCCGCCGCGTCCGCGTCCCTGTTACTTAAAGATGTAGAAACAAGCCGAATCGATTGCACCGAGGTCAGGTTTTTAATTTCTGCCGCCGTTCGGTAAGAGCCAACACCGCAAAACCAACGCTCAACAAGGCGAGGCTAAGCGGTTCGGGGATGGGGTTATCCAACTGGGAGAATCGCTGTGTGAATACGTCAAGGCTGGTGGTCTCGGTAAGGCCGTCGCCGGTGATAATAATGGACGTCAAGACCGATACCGACGCCTGGGGTGCGAAGTCGACCGAGTCGAACAGGGTCGAACTAAATGGGCTGGCTTCGACCGCCTTTACGCCCAAACCTCCCCCGGCGGTGTCAGAGACCGTTTCGGCAATGTCAATCGACCCGGCGAGGTTGCCAAGGCTAAAGCCAAACGTATCCAACGCCAGCGAGTTGTCTTTGATAATGACACTGCCGTCTGTCGTTGAGACATCAAACGCGATGTCCAAGATGATCGTTTCGATACCGGTCGCGATCAGAGCGCTATTGGCAACGTACTGGAGCCCCGGGTTGTTGGCTGGGTCAGGCAGCGGGTTCACCTCGATCGCTGCCAGGTCAACCGTTGTAAAGACGGAGTTATCTGTCACCACCCAATTGCTGAACAGCTTGTCAACGACGGTGATCTGCCCGCCGGCGGCTAGATCCGAAAGCGGGCTCGCCTTAGCGGAGACGGCCAAACCCATCGCCCCCAATACCAGGGCCGATAGTAAGCACCGTCCGATGGTTGTTCTCCGCATTCCATTCTCCTTTTGCTTTCTTTGAAGTGTGCTGAAGCGTCAAAAAGGATGCGTGTGGGCGAAATTTAACTGATATCTCCCAGGTGAACTCCGCCAACGGCACCAATTCAATATCATAAACCATTGTACCGTAAGCTGCGGGTTGTATAAAGACTTTTTTCCGCGAGTCTGCAACTATATATTTGTGATTAATCTGGTCCTTTCATGACAAGCAATAGTGCTTTTTTGCCTAGTTTAACGCCGCGATGGCGAATTTTTTCCATACGACCAGCAAGATCAATTGCCTGTTTGGCCATGCTATTTTGACTCCGATTTTCGGATAATCCAGCCACCATCAGCTGCCGGGTTGAGGATATGTGACGTGTTTTTCTGAAGCCGGGGCTGATTTAGGTTCTATAAACGGGTCCGCAGCAACCAAGTCGGCGATGGCACGCGGGGCTGCGATGCTGTCTCCCAACACCGGGCGCACAAGCCTTGAGGCGAAGCGGAGAAAGGCGCTTTTCTCGGGGAAAAAGCCAAAGCCACCTTGGGGATTCGAACCCCAGACCTATGCTTTACGAAAGCATTGCTCTACCACTGAGCTAAGGTGGCGTATAAGGGCATCATATATTAATGAGTGGTCCACGATGTCGCCATACACCGCGTGGCGTGCGGGTGCGACACGGCCGGGCCCGGGTCGGTGCGCGCGGTCGCAGGTGCGGGCCGGTGTCGATCTATGACAGGCTTGACGCTCGCGAAGCCCCGTCGTGTGAGTTAAAACAAAGTATCATACTCGGCGGGTGTTTATGCTGAGATTAGCCGTTGGAAGCAGCGCTGTAAGTATGCGGGGATTCGACTATGACCAGAGTTTCGCACGGTTTTGCCTGGGTGATCGGCTTGTGTGTGGCGGTCGTGGCGGGGGTCGTGACGGCCTGCCTCGGCGGGGAACCGGCCGCGACGCGGGGCGGCCCGCCAGACGCCGCCGCTAGCCACAACGAGACGCCACCACCTACCACGAAGCCACAAATGACTTACGAAGTGTTACAAGACCGCCCGGACCGGCTACTCGTGGCTTTGCCCAACCGGCTGATTGTTTTGGCCCAGGAACTGCACACCGCGCCGGTCGTCTCGGCCCAGGTGTGGATCAAGACCGGCTCGATTTACGAGCAGGAGCACTCCGGGGCGGGATTGTCACACTTTTTAGAGCACCTGCTATCGGGCGGCAGCACCGGCACACGCACCGAAGCCGAGTCGAACGCCATCCTCGGCGCGATCGGCGCTCAGACCAACGCCGCGACTAGCCTCGACACCGTGCGCTACTACATCAACACCACAAGCCCGTACACCGCCCAGGCGGTCGACCTGTTAAGCGATTGGATGCTCAACAGCCTGATCACGCAGCAGGAATACGAGCGGGAGCGGTCGGTGATCCAGCGTGAGTTCGAGATGGGCATGGGCGATCCCGGCAGGATATTCTGGAAGCTGACCCAACTCGCCCGGTACAAGCACCACCCCGCTCGCCACCCCACGATCGGATACTTAGACGAATTTCTGCGGATCACGCGCGACGAGATCCACAGCTTCTACAAGCGCATGTACGTGCCTAACAACATGGTCTTTGTGGTGGTCGGCGATATCGACAAGCGGCAAGTCGTCGACCAGATCGTGGGCCTGTGGCAAGACCGCCCGGCCGGGGAGTTGCCGTCGCTGCAACTGCCCGAGGAAGGCAGAACACCGCACCAACGCGAGCAGTCCGGTGCGGCTGACATCGACAAGCCCCGGCTGCGTCTGGCGTGGCCCGGCACACGCCTGGCGGGTGAGGGGGATTATGCGCTGGACTTGCTGATGGCGATCCTTGGGCAAGGCGAGTCGAGCCGGCTGGTGCGAGAGGTCCGCGACGAGCAGCGGTTGGTCAACACGATCGACGCGTACAACCTCAGCTTCCCGTGGGGTGACGGGTTCGTGGGCGTGGACGCGGAGGTGGTCATTCCGCCGATGCCTTCTTCGGGTGAAGACGACGACAACGAAATAACAGATCAGCAGTGGCGTGTGCGGCAGATCGGCCGTGTCAGGCGGGCCGTGCTGGAGCAGGTCGAATTGCTGCTTACCGAAGGCGTGGCCGAGCAGGAACTGGCCCGCGCCAAGCGCAAGACAATGGCGGCGGTGGTTTACAACGGACAATCCGCCCAGGCGCTGGCGGGGCGGTTGGCCGGCGATCTGATCGGCATGAAAGACCCGGACTACCTGCGTCGCTACGCGGAGGCGGTGCAGGCGATCACTGCCGATCAACTCCAGCAGGCAGCCGCTAAATTCCTCGACCCCGAGAAGCTGATCGAAATCACACTGCTGCCCCAGCCGCCCGGCGAAAAGCCGCAAGAGTTGGCCCGCCCCGAAGACGCGCCCCAAGCCCAGCCCGGCCAAAACACGCCGATTGATCTGGACAACGCAGCCATCATCGCCGCGATGAGCGCACGCGCGGGCGCTGCGGACCGCAGCTTAAGCGGCATCCAGGTCCAGCCGATTAAGCGGTTTGTCATGCCCAACGGCCTGCGCCTTTTGATTGGGCCTAACAACCTCGTGCCGGCGGTGTCGATCCAGATGTACCAGCTAGGGGGTCTGCTCAGCGACCCGCCGGGCCAGGAGGGGGTCAACAACGCCACCGCCACGATGCTGATGAAAGGCACGCAGACGCGCACCGCTCAGCAGATCGCCCAGCAAGTCGAAGACCTGGGCGCCAGCCTAGCCACCAGCAGCGGTTACAACACGTCCTACGCGCGTGCCGTTTGCTTGAAGGAAGATTGGCAGGCCGTGTTGGCACTGTTGGCCGATGTGATGCTAAACCCGACGTTCCCGCAGGACGAATGGTCCAAGCTCCAGCCCCGGCTGATCGCGGCGATCGACCGGCAGACCGATTCCTGGACCGGCGAGCTGCGCCAGCGGTTCAGGCAAGCGTACTACGGCGATTTCCCGTGGGCATGGACACCCCTGGGCAAGCGAGACGTTGTAGAATCGCTTAGGCCCGAACAGATGCGGGCTTTTTATAAGAAGCGGCTGTCGGCGTCGCAATCGGTGTTGGCGGTGTTTGGAGACGTTGACCCGCAGCAGGTGGCCCAGCGTGTGGGGGCGTTGTTCGGGGGCATGCCCAGCCAACCGGAGGAAGTGTTCAAGCCCGTCGATCCAGCCTTCCCTCAGCGCCAAGCGGTGGTCGAAGCGACCCAGAAGCCGTTGGCGGCTGTGCAGATTGGTTTCGGCCCGGGCGTGGCGCGGCGAAGCCCGGACTACCCCGCACTGTCCGTCTTGAGCAAGGTGCTCAACCGGTTCCCCTCCGGGTGGCTGGAGCAGGAGCTACGCGGGCGCGGGCCGGGCTTGGTGTACGCGGTGGGGGCTGGGCAGTTCACCGGCCTGGTGCCGGGGTATTTCGCCTTGATGTTCAACACGCAGCCCGAATCGCTGACCGAGGCGCTTGGCCGTTCGATGGCGGTGGTTGAAAGGGCCCGTGAGGATCTTGTGGGCGAGTCCGACTTGGCCGCGGCGAAAGCAGCCGTGCTGACGGGAGAATTCCTGTACAAGCAGAGCAATTCTCAACGCGCCGCGGAGGCCGCGATCAACGAGTTGTACGGCCTGGGTCTGGACGAGCCGGACAAATTCCGCCAACAGGTGTTGAGCCTGGACGCCAAACGGTTGCAAGTGATCGCTCGCAGGTACTTGCGCAACCCGGTGACGGTGGTGATCAGCCACGACCCGCCGACGGTTGAAGCGGTTGACCAGGCGATGCTTCCAACGCCGTCAGCAGCCACGCAGCCCGCTGCCACTCAGCCGGATCGCTAATGGCCAATCCGACGGGCGAACGGGATGCCGCCCGTGGCCGTTACGACGCCTTACGGTGTACCGTAGGGTGGTTCTTTACCGCCGAGCTGAACTTGCCGCGGCTGCGCTTGACGCCGCGTTTGTTTGCTGCCAAGTGCTCCAACACGTGGTGGACCGTCTCGACCTGATGGGCGATTCCCATGGCGTCCGCGATCTGCTCGGGTGTGGCGGGCTTGGGGTTGGACTGCAGGTAGGCCACCACCTGGCTCTGTAGCTTCAGCACGGCTTCGGCGGCTAGCTTGCCCGCCTCAACGCCCGGCTGGTGGTAGGCGTTGACGTTCACCAATGAGGCGTAAAAGCTCACGGCCCGCTCGTACAACGCGATCAACGCGCCCAGCGTGCGTGCGTCGAGCTTGTCGACCGTGATGGTGACCGACCCGCGTTCTTTTTCGTACAGCGCCTCGCGCGTGCCCTGCCAGAAGCCGCTCAAGTAGTCGCCGCTGGTGACGCCGGGGTCAACCTCGGGCGCGGTCTTGGCGGCTGCGGGGGTGCGGTCTTGGAGCACGACGATAAACGTGGCGAAGAAGTTGTTCACCCCGTCGCGGAGTTGCTGCACATAGGCGTGCTGGTCGGTCGAGCCTTTGTTGCCGTACACGGCGATGCCCTGGTGGACGGTGTTGCCGCTTAGGTCGTGTTCTTTACCCAGCGATTCCATGACCAGTTGCTGTAGGTAACGGCTCAAAAGCAGCAGCCTGTCTTTGTAGGGCAGGACGACCATGTCTTTTTCGCCGCGACCGTTGGTGGCGTAGTGCCACATCATGGCCAACAGGGCCGCGGGATTCTTCTTGGTGTCGGTCTTGCGCGTGTGCTGGTCCATGTCCTGGGCGCCGTCGAGGAAGGCGGCTGTGTCGATACCTTGGAGCATAGCCGGGACCAATCCCACCGCGGACATAATGCTGGTGCGCCCGCCGACCCAGTCCCACATGGGGAACCGCTTGAGCCAGTTGTGCTGCTGGGCGTGTTGGTCGAGCTTGCTGCCATCGCCGGTGACAGCCACCGCCTGGGCGGGGAAGCTAAGCCCCTTCTTGGCGAACGCGGCTTCGAGTTCGAGCATGCCGTTGCGGGTTTCTTTGGTGCCGCCTGATTTTGAGATAACCACGACCATGGTGCTCTTGAGGCGGGCGCCCAGTTGGGCGACGACCCGGTCGATGCCGTCGGGGTCGGTGTTGTCGACGAAGTGGACCTGCATCTTGTCGCGCTTGGTGCCCAGCGCGTCTGCGACGAGCTGCGGGCCCAGGGCGCTGCCGCCGATACCGACCACGACCACGTCGGTGAACCGCGCGGCGTTGGGCGGGACGATCCGCTTGCCGTGGACGGCGGAGACGAACTCGCGGATGTCCTGGTTGGTTTTATCGATGAGGTTGACGATCTCGTCGTTGGGCGCCAGGCCGGGCGCGCGCAGCCAGTAGTGGCCGACCATGCGCTGCTCGTCGGGGTTGGCGATCTGCCCGGCTTCGAGGTCCGCCATGGCGCGGTACGCCTCGGTCATGCGCGGTTCGAGTCGGCCGAAGAAGCCCTCATCGAAGTCCATCCGGGAGATATCGAGCTTCATGCCCACCGAGGGGCACTCACACAGGTACTGCTTGTACCGCCGCCAAAGCGCTAGCTTATCCATGACAGGGTTCCTTCTTGGCTTAACCTTAATACACAACTATATCGCCGCCCCGCGTCGGGCGGGCGCACCGCTTGCTATTCACCGGCACCGATCGTCAGGGGCTGGTTGTCGGTTCGGACAAGCAGCCGGTAGCGACGGTGGGCGGTGGTTTTAGGTGCATCGGCCATATGGCGGGGGGGTGTAATGTATAACTCGACGAGAACAATGGGTAATGTCTTATCGGGCGTAAGAAACCCGCCGACGGGGAACGGCTCGCCGTGGCGGTTGATAAAAGACGCCAACTCCAGCCGTGTTTCGACCCCGATCGGGATCGACGCCGGCTGGCAGACGTATTCCTGGTTGAGCCATATTGGAACCCCCTCGTGGGTGGTGGCGGTGCGGTTGGTCAGCACCAGGTCCGGCCCCTGGCGCGACGCCACGATGTCCAGATCTCCCACGGACGCGCCCCACGGGTAGGGCGTTTGGGCGAGTTTGGCGGCCTGGATGTCGGTCACAAGCGGCGGCGGGGCGGCGCACCCCGCTGCGATCGCCAGGCACAGAGCCACAAACCACAGCGGCCGGGATTGGTGATGATTCAAAGCACGCTTCCTTTTAAGACTGTCTCGAAACCGCCCCAGGGGGTGTCCGCAAGCTGCGGCAACCAGTGTCTATAATGCCCACCATGGCACGCATCGGCAACCTGACACTCGACGCGCCGTTTTTCCAAGCCGGGCTGGCGGGCTACTCCGACGCGGCCATGCGCCTGGTCGCCCGGCGTCACGGCTGCCCATACGCCGTGACCGAGGCCATGCTCGATCAGTTTCTCATCCAAGGCGGCAAGGGCCTCAAGCAAGCCGAACTGGACGACGCCGACCACCCGATTGCCGGGCAACTGATGGGCTCACACCCCCTGGAGATCGCCCAAGGCGCGGGCATCCTAGCCGGGCTGGGTTACGACGTGATTGACGTGAACCTGGCTTGCCCGGTCAAGAAGATCCGCAAGAAAAGCAGGGGGGGGCACCTGATGCAGGTGCCCGATGAGGCGATCGACATCCTCCAAGCCGTGCGCCAAGCGGTGCCGGACCACATCCCCTGCACGGTCAAGCTGCGCCGCGGCACGGACGACTCGGCCCAGGCCGAGGCGAACTTCTTCACCATTTTCGAGGCGGTGATCGCGTTGGGCTACGCCGCGGCGACCGTTCACGGGCGCACCGTCGAGCAGAAATACATCGGCCCCTCGCGCTGGGCGTTCTTGAAAGACCTCGTGGCGCGCTACGGGGATATGCCTGGGTTTAGCATCTTCGGCTCGGGCGATATCTGGACCGCCGCCGACATCTTCGCCATGATTGAGCAGACCGGCGTGCATGCGGTGAGCGTAGCGCGCGGCTGCATCGGCAACCCGTGGGTCTTCACACAAGCCAGGGCATTGATGAGCGGCGACGAGCAAGCCGCCACGCGCCCGCCCACGATCGATCAACAGCGGGACGTGCTACTGAATCATTTTGAGCTGTCCTGTGCTTTACACGGCGAAAAAGCGGCCGGCATGATGATGCGCAAGTTCGGCATCAAGTTCGCCCGCCACCACCCCGTCGGCGACGCCGTGGCCAAGGCGTTCATCGCGGTTAAGTCGTTGAGCGATTGGCGAGCGGTGCTCGATGCGCATTACAGCGCCGCCGCGACAGAGCCATTAGCGGCGGCGGGGGTGGCGTAGGTGCCATGGAACAATTCGGAAGAGTCATAATCACCGTGGGAGCGGTGTTGGTCGCGGTGGGGGTTGTCTTGTGGAGCCTGGGGCGGGCGGGGTTCCGCGGGCTGCCGGGCGATGTTTTTTATAAGTCGGACCGCGTGTCGTTCTACTTCCCTGTGGTCACGTGCATCGTGTTGTCGCTTGTATTGACGGCGGTGGTGTGGGTGTGGCGGTGGCTGAACCGGGGTTAGAGATTTTTAGGCGGTAACACACATGCGCATCGCTCTGATCGGTGACATCCATTCGTATCGTTTGCTCGTGCCGCCGTGGCGGTTGATGGGCAAGCGGTTGGTCGGCCAGGCCAACCTCTGGCTCAACCGCCGCCACAAGTTTAATACCCGGCTCTTGGAGCGGCTGGTGGAGCGGGTCGGGGTGTTGGAGCCGGATTTGGTGCTGATGTCGGGCGACCTGACCACCACCTCGCTCGAAGGGGAGTTCCAGGACGTCGCCCAGATGATGCTGCCGTTGATCAGCCGATTCCCCACGCTGGCTGTGCCTGGCAACCACGACCGGTACACGTTCACCTCCGCGCGCCGCCGTGTGATGGAGACCATGCTCCCCGCCATGGTGCCCGGGCGGTGGCCGCACTTCCGCAGCCTCACCGACCGGTGGCACCTGCTTGCGTTGGATTCGGCTGTGCCGCGCGTTTTCAACTCGCGCGGGCGGATCGGACGCAGGCAGCTCCGCAACATCCGCCGCGAAACCGCCCACCTGACCGATCAAGACGGCTTAATTATTTTGTGCCACTACCCTGTCAAGGCCCCACCCCGGGCGTTCCCGCTGACGTGGGACCACAAGTTGGCCGACTCGTTCCGGCTTCGCCGCATGCTGATGAAGTGTCCCGCTCGGCTGCTGTACCTGCACGGGCATATCCACCGCCCCTGGTGCTGGCAGCCCAAGCGCAGCAACCAGTCGCACTTTACGTATATCAACGCCGGCTCGCCGTGCATGACCACCGCCAAGCACCCACAAGGGCAAGGCTTCTGGCTGATCGACCTGCCGGATAACCCGCGAGACGCGTTCGAGATCACCCACTACCTGCCAAAGACCAACGGCCAATCCGCGGCCTACCAAGACCTAGAGACACCGGCCGCCTGGGAGGCGAACCGGGTTTTGTAGGCTTGCCAGACGGCTTGGCATCCCGCCTCAGACGTGATACAAACCAGGTCTAAAAGGATGGCCGGGTTTCGTTTATGCCGGACACACGGATTGGCCAGTGTCTGGGCTTTTGGATCGACGGTTGCCCCTTGGGTATGCTAAATGAACCGCTTCGATCCGCCGCTACAGTTTTAGGGAAATCAGCATGAGCATGATCAAGAACAGCGTGTTGTGTTTAACGGTCGGTGCGTCGGCGTTAATGTCCGGCTGTCTCGGCTACGTGAACATCCCGCCCCAGAAGGGCGATATCGCCGTGCACAACCCCAACATGGTGACGGTTCGCCACGTGCTGGCCGAGGCGCTCAATCAGATGGTGCAGGCTTATCCTTTTGAAGGCCGGTTCGCGGTCCTGCTGCCAGAGGACACGACGTCGGATACCTACGAGCAGGTCGTGCCCAAGGTCAGCAAGAAAGCGGTCTGGCCGGGCAACCCCGAACGCGACGAGATCCCCGTGCTTGAGGTCAAGCGCATCCGCATCCGCGGCCAAGACGCCCAGGTGGACATCGTCCGCCCGCTACACGGCGACCAGAAGGATGTCTCGCAGGTGGTCACCGCCACGCTCAAGTGGCACCCGCTGCAGGGCTGGGTCACGCAGCGGCTGCGCGCTTGGGAACTGTCCACCGACGACGCCATGCGGTTCACCCTTGAGGACCTGCCTTAACCGCTGGGGCGGGCTGAACAACACGAAGCAACGCCCGCGCCCATGGCAGCGGGTGTGACGCGGACTCAGATGTTTTTCACCACAACAACGCACGGGCCCGCCCCGGCGCCCGCCCGTGTGGAGCCACACCGAATGCAACCACCATTTTTTAACCGTTGGGTCGCCTTAGCCGTGTTCGCGTGCATGGGTTTGAACACGGTCGCGCAATCGCCCGCCACCGCGCCGTCAGCCGGCGAGCCGACCGCCCAGCAGGCAGCGGATTCTTCCGCGACCATGCCCAGCGCCGATACGATCGAGCGGCAGTTGCTCGACGCCATGCAGGACAGCGACGAACCAATCCCCGCCACGGAGTCGGGCGGGCAGCAAGGCGACGATTTCCCGGCGATGGCCGGCGCGCCCGACGTGGACCACAACATCCTGGGCGTGGCCCCAGGCGAAAAGATGCCCAAGCTGCGTCGTGAGGGCGAGTTCATCGTCAGCCGCCGCGGGCGGATCATCCCCGCAGCCAACGGCAGGCACATGCTGTTCGTTTTCGAGGCCGACTCCGAAGCCACGCCCGAGCCGCCCATGATCCTCGCGCCCTGCCAGATGCTCCAGAACATGGAAGACATCGTGCGCGAACGCGGCGACAAGGTCATCTTCATCCTCTCGGGACAGATCCTCGTCTACCGCGGGGCGAACTACCTGCTGCCGACCATGATGAAGCTGGCCATCGACCACGGCAACCTCACACACTAAAGCCATGCCGATCTACGAATACACCTGCGAGAAATGCGGGCAACACTGACCTGCCCCCACGTGTTGTACCAATGTCTATGTTAGTTGAACGTCTGTTCCTTGGGGTTGTTGAGGCGGACGAAGCGTAGCGAAGTCCGGCTCAACAACGAGCCAAGCCTCCGGGGCCGGCGGCCGATAGTCCA
>JAJDCS010000027.1 GCA_029260715.1 Phycisphaeraceae bacterium
TCCTTCTTTCTCTCTCTTCACCGCACCAACCGCCGAAAGCGGCGGTTGGTGGCACATGTCACGTCGATTTTGGGCCGCTCGTGCTACATTGTGTAAATGGACACCCCACTTGCTGTCGCAATGCTGTGCTGCCTCGCGGTCGTGTGCTTTGGATCCGGGCCCCCGGACGGATCCAACGCAACGGTCATCTATCACAACGCCAAGATCTACACGATGGACCCCGAGGCGCCCACGGCCTCAGCGATCGTCATCGATGGGCAAGGACGGATTGTCTTTGTGGGCTCCGATGAAACGGCGTTCGTCGTGCGGACCAACTCCACCGAGGTCATCGATCTGGGTGGCCGGACGGTGCTGCCCGGGCTGATCGACGCCCACGGACACATCGCCGGTCAGGGTTCGTTCGAGTTGGGCGTTCTCGAACTCAGCGCGGTCGCGGACCAAAACGAGCTTGTCGAGACGGTCGCGGCTCAGACACGCGAGCTCGAGCCGGGCGAGTGGGTGCTCGGCGGACGATGGGACCACGAGTCGTGGCCGAGCGGCATTCTGCCGACGCACAACGATCTGAGCAGTGTCACGCCGGACAATCCGGTCTGGTTGCGAAGGGTCGATGGGCACGCGGGGCTGGCCAACGAGGCGGCAATGCGATTGGCGGGGATCACGCGTGACACGCAGAGCCCGGCGGGCGGCGAGATTCTCAAGGACAGCAACGGCGAGCCGACGGGCGTCTTCGTTGATCGCGCGATGTCGCTGATTTCCCGTGCCGTCGATACTCAGAGCCCTTCGAGCAAAGACCTGATCTTGGCGGCCCAGGACCATCTGTTGCGCGTCGGCCTGGTCGGAGCACATGACGCAGGCATCGGCCCCGAAGAAGCCGAGGTATTCAAAAGTCTCGCGGAGGATGGGAGACTCAAGATCCGTGTCGCGGCGATGTTGTCGGCCGCACACGCACCCGCGTATCTGCCTGATCACGAGCCGTATGTCTCCGATCGATTCGTGTTCCGAGCGGTAAAGTACTACATGGATGGCGCGATGGGCAGCCGAGGAGCATGGTTGCTCGAGCCTTACTCCGATCGGCAGACCACAAGCGATGGCGAGCCCTACACAGGCCTGGCCCTGGGCGATCCTCGCGAGTTGGAGGAGTTGAGCCGCCTCGCGATTGCGCACGGTTGGCAGATGCGGACACACGCGATCGGAGATCGGGGCAATCGCGAGGTGCTTGACGCGTATGAGCGGGCGTTGAACTCTGCCGGGAAGCTCGACAGCGATCATCGATTTGCAATCGAGCATGCCCAGATGCTCCATCCGGACGACATTCCAAGGTTCGCCGAGATGGGCGTGCTGCCGTCGATGCAGCCTCGCCATGAGACGACGGACATGCGTTGGGTCGAGGAACGGATCGGACGCGAGCGGGCCAAAGGCACCTACGCGTGGCAGAGCCTTCTAAAAACCGGCGCAAAGATCCCGGCGGGGAGCGACTTCCCGGTCGAGCCGCCGAATCCGTTCCTGGGGATCTACGCGAGTGTTTCGAGAGCGGATGAATCGGGTGAGCCGAATGGAGGCTGGCAGCCGCAGGAAAAAATGACGCGCGAGCAGGCTTTGCGTGCGTTCACACTCGACGCGGCGTACGCGGCATTCCAAGAAGACATCTGCGGTTCGCTCGAACCCGGAAAGTCCGCCGACTTCATCGTGATCGATCGCGATGTGATGACTTGCGAGGAGCGGGACATCCTGGAGACCAAGGTGCTGCGGACGGTGATTCGCGGCGAGACGGTGTTTGAGGCCAAGTGAGCTCATCAACCACCGACATATGGACCAGCCGCAAACTGCAAGCGTGGATGTCCGAGGCGTTCACCAAAGCCGACATCGATGCGCCAAGGCTGATGGCCGAGATGCTGCTCGAGCATGTGCTGGAGTGTGATCGGCTCAAGCTCTACACCGATGCGGATCGTCCCGCGTCGCCCGATGAACTCGCCCAGCTTCGTGATCTTGCAAAGCGTGCACTCAAGCATGAGCCGGTGCAGTATCTGGTGGGTGAGGCGTGGTTTTATGGGTTGCGATTCGGGTGTGACGCGCGGGGGCTGGTGCCGAGGCCTTGTACCGAGGTGATCGTGCAGCGTGTGGTGGATGATTGGGCCGGGCGGTTTCGGGAGGAGTTGCCGGACGTTGACACGCTGGGCGAGTCTGTGAGTGAAGGCGTTGGGGAGTTGGGCGACGAACCGGTGCTGTCGGAGTCTGCGTCTGACCGGCTGGAACCCGGTGCTACTACGTCGGAGCATTCGCGTGGCGCTCGGCGCAAGGCCTCCTCAGATCACGGCATCAGCGGGCCTCTGATCGCTGATGTGTGCACGGGTTCGGGATGTATCGCGATCGCGCTTGCCAAGAGCCTGCCGGGGGCGCGGGTGATTGCGACGGACGTCTCGCTAGAAGCGTTGGAGCTTGCGCGGGAGAACGCCGAGCGATTGGGCGTGGCGGATCGGATCGAGTTTCGGGCCGGGGACCTTTTGGACCCTCTGACCGATGCGGCGACGCAGATCGATTATCTGGTGAGCAATCCGCCGTACATTCCTGATGATGAGTGGGCCGAGGTGCCGGCGAACGTCAAGGACCACGAGCCCGAACTCGCATTGCGCGGCGGCACCGACGGCATGCGGCTGGTGAAGCCGATCCTCGAACAGGGCCCCGGGCTCTTGAAAGCCGGGGGGCGGATCCTGGTGGAAGTCGCGATGAGCCGGGCGGGTGAATCGCACCAGGTGCTCGCGGCGGTCCAAGGCGTGGGCGATGTGCAGGTGCACAAGGACCAGGATGGGTTGTTGCGGGTGGTTGAGGGTGTGCGAATCGGCGGGGGCTGAGGCTTTCGCCGCAACGCGGCGCAATCCCTCGATGCCCCTACCATGCCCCTTTGCCCAGGAGCCCCAATGTCTGCGAATCCCACCAGCGGCGAGATCCGCCGTCGCTTCATCGAGTTCTTTGTCAACAAGCAGGCGCACCGGTTCTACGCGTCGAGCCCGGTGGTGCCGCATGATGACCCGACGCTGCTCTTTGCCAACGCGGGGATGAACCAGTTCAAGCCAGCGTTCTTGGGCCAAGTGACGCAGGGCTCGCCGCTGTCGGGCCTGACCCGCGCGGTCAACAGCCAAAAATGCATCCGCGCCGGCGGCAAGCACAACGACCTCGAAGACGTGGGCAAAGACACCTACCACCACACCTTCTTCGAGATGCTGGGCAACTGGTCGTTCGGGGATTACTTCAAGAAAGAGGCCATCGCCTGGGCGTGGGACCTGCTGACCAACGTGTGGGGCATGGACAAGAGCCGGTTGCACGCCACCGTGTTCGGCGGAGACGCCAGTGACGGCTTGGCGGCGGACGAAGAGGCGGCTGAGTTGTGGCGCACACAGACGGACATCGACCCGTCGCACATCCACCTTGGCAGCAAAAAAGACAACTTCTGGGAGATGGGCGACTCAGGACCGTGCGGGCCGTGCAGCGAGGTGCACATCGACCTCACGCCAGACAAGAGTGGCGCGAAGCTTATCAACGCGGACGACGCGCGCGTGATCGAGATCTGGAACCTCGTGTTCATCCAGTTCAACAGAGACGCGTCGGGCAAGCTCACGCCACTGCCGGCTAAGCACGTGGACACGGGCATGGGCTTCGAGCGCGTCTGCGCGGTGCTGCAAGGCAAAACCAGCAACTACGACACGGACGTGTTTAAGCCGTTGTTCGACGCGATCCGCAAGGTGACCGGCGCCGCGGCTTATGGCGGGCGCATGGACAGCTCGCCCCAGGGCAAGGCCGACATGGCTTACCGCGTCATCGCCGATCACATCCGCTGCTTGACGTTTGCGATTACTGACGGGGCGGTGCCCAGCAACGAGGGCCGCGGCTACGTGCTGCGGCGGATCCTACGACGGGCGGTGCGACACGGGTGGCAGACGCTAAACGTCAAAGAGCCGTTCTTGCACCGGCTGGTGCCGGCGGTGGTGGCCGCGATGAGCGAGGCGTTCCCGGAGTTGAAGCAAGAGACGCAGAACGTGATCGATGTGATCAAAGACGAAGAGGAGAGCTTTGCGCGGACACTGGATAGGGGGATTGCATTATTTGAAGCAGCAGCGGCTGACGCAATCGGACGTGAATACGCTCGGTCCCATGGGCTAACAAAGGTTGCACAAACTACTGCGTTTTTTTCTGAAAATGATGAAGATCCTCCTCCAGTAGGGTCAAAGTATTCATTAACGTTCAAGACGCATAGTGGCGAAACAATTCGCAAACGTCTACCCCCTGATCCAATAGATTTTATAAAAGCAGAATGCAAAACAGTGCCATGTATCCCTGATAAAGCTGCTTTTATGCTCCACGACACCTACGGCTTCCCGCTAGACCTCACCCAAGTCATGGCTGAAGAACGCGGCATGACCGTGGACGTGGCGGGCTTCGAGCGGCTGATGGAAGAGGCCCGCGAAAAAGCGCGCAGCGGCGGTGGGTCGGTCAACAACACCCAAGCCCTCGTCGAGGCTGTCCAGCGTGAACAACCGGGCGCCACGGTTTTCCTCGGCTACGACCTGATCGAAACAAAAATCGAAACATACTGCACGCTTTATAAAGTGACGGACGCCGGCTGCGAGTGTGCGGAGATGGTCAACCCCGGCGACGAGGTGGCTGTGGTCGTTGGGCAAACGCCTTTCTATGCCGAGGCGGGCGGGCAGGTCGGTGACACCGGCACGATCACCACGCCAGCGGGCGAGATCCGCATCCACAACACCGTCAAGATCGGCGACGTGTACTTCCACTTAGGCGTCGTGGAGTCCGGCACGCACCGCAGCGAAAAGGCTGTGCAGCTACACCTAAAAGTCGACCGCGACCGGCGGCGCAAAATCATGGCTAACCACACGGGCACGCACATGCTCAACCGGGCGTTGCGCGACACGCTGGGCGACCACGTCCAACAAAAAGGCTCGCTCGTCGACGACCAGAAGCTACGGTTCGACTTCGCCCACAACGCGCCCATCACGCCCGAGCAGATCGACAAGATCGAAAATATGGTCAACACCGACATCACGGCTGACATGGCGGTGTATGCCGAAGAAGCCGACCAAGAGCAGGCCTTGAAGATCAACAGCCTGCGCGCGGTGTTCGGCGAAAAGTACCCGCCACGCGTGCGCGTGGTGTCGATCGGTGTGCCGGTGGCGGATTTGCTAGCCAAGCCAGACAACGGGGCGTGGCAGGGGTATTCGATCGAGTTTTGCGGGGGCACGCACTTGGCCAAAACCGGCGACGCCGAGGGGCTTGTCGTGGTCAGCGAAGAGGCGGTGTCCAAAGGCGTGCGCCGGCTGACGGCCATGACCAGCCAGGCGGCGCACCGCGCCACGGCCCAGGGGCAGAAGCTGTTGGCCCGCGTTGAGAGCATGCGCTCCAGCGAGCCGGATAAACTGCAGGCCGGCATCGCCCAGATCAGCGGTGAGATGGAGTCCACGCCGTTGCCATTGCTAGCCAAAGCCCAACTCCGGGGGCGCATCACCGAGTTGCAAGCCACGCTCAAGGAACACGCCAAGCAGCAGAGCAAGCAATCGGCTGGGGCGGCAGTGGAGGCGGCTCGCAAGATCGCCGACGAGGCGCAGGGCGACGTGATCGTCGCCTCGCTGGACGACGCGGACGCCAACGCCCTGCGTACAGCGATGGACGTCATCCGCAAGAAGAAACCCGACGCGGCGTTGCTTCTGGGTGGTATCGCGGGTGACAAAGTAGCCTTCATCGCCTCCGTGCCCAAACCGCTGATCGACAAGGGCCTCAAAGCAGGCGATTGGGTGCGCGAGGTGGCGAAAGTGGCTGGCGGCGGCGGCGGCGGCAGACCCGACATGGCCCAGGCGGGGGGAAAAGACCCGGCCAAACTCAACGACGCTCTCGAAACCGGACGCGCATTCGCAAAATCAAAATTACAACCTTAAACCACAACGATAAATCATGGCCACGATCAACGAACACTATTTAAAACTCAAAGCCGGCTACCTGTTCCCCGAAATCGCGCGACGCGTCAACGCTTTTGCCCAGCAGCACGCGGAGGCCAAGATCATCAAGCTGGGCATCGGCGACGTGACTGAGCCGCTGCCGCCCGCAATCGTCAAAGCCATGCACAGTGCCGTGGACGAGATGGCTAACCGCGAGACGTTTCACGGCTACGGCCCCGAGCAGGGGTACGCGTTCTTACGTGAGAAGATTGTCGAACACGACTACAAACCGCGTGGCTGCGCGGTGGAAGCGGACGAGGTGTTTGTGTCCGACGGCAGCAAGTGCGACACGGCTAATATCCTCGACATCCTCGGCCCGGGCAACACGATCGCCATGACCGACCCGGTTTACCCCGTGTATGTGGACACGAACGTGATGGCTGGGCACACCGGCGTTGCCAACGAGCGCGGCGAGTATGGCGGGCTGGTCTACCTATCCGCCACGGCTGAGAATGACTTCACGCCCGACCTGCCCACGAAGAAAATAGACGTGGTGTACCTCTGCTACCCCAACAACCCAACGGGCGCGGTGGCTAGCAAAGACACGCTGACGCGTTGGGTGCGGTACGCCCAAGAGCACGGGGCGCTGATTCTTTTTGACGCGGCTTACGAGGCGTTCATTACCGACGCGGCGATCCCGCACTCGATTTACGAGATCGACGGGGCGCGCGACGTGGCGATTGAGTTCCGTAGCTTCTCCAAGAACGCCGGGTTCACCGGCACGCGATGTGCCTACACGGTGGTGCCCAAGTCCGTCACGGGCGTTGACGGGTCGGGTCAGGCGGTGGCGCTACACAAGCTTTGGAGCCGCAGGCAATCGACCAAGTTCAACGGTGTGTCATACATTGTGCAGCGCGGGGCCGAGGCTGTGTACAGCGATGCGGGGCGCAAACAGACGCGCGAGTTAGTGAGCTTCTACCTGGCGAACGCGAAAATCGTGCGCGACACGCTTTCGTCGCTGGGGTTCGACGTGTACGGCGGTGTGAACGCGCCCTACGTCTGGCTCAAAACGCCCGGCGGGATGAGCAGTTGGACGTTCTTCGACAAGCTGTTGGGCGAAACGCACATTGTGGGCACGCCCGGCAGCGGGTTTGGGGCGTCGGGCGAGGGGTACTTCCGTATTAGCGCGTTCAATAGCCGTGCGAATATCGACGAGGCGATGACGCGGATCAAAGGGAAACTTAAGCTGTAGATTGGAACGGCCCGCGCATTGTCGCCGACAGCGTGTTCACCCTTTCGGTGCGGGGGCTTCTAGCGGCTGCATCAGCTTCATGGCCGCGTCTAAGATTGCTTCGGGCTCGCTCATGCGTCCTGTCCCGGTGGTGCGGCAGGCCTGCCAGCCGTCGTCCGGGCCGACCGTGTGGCATTTCAATACGTCTTTGAGCGTGGTGATGTTTCGTTGCGTGATTGGGTTGGCCCACATGTCGGCGTTCATGGCGGGTGCGATGAGCATGGGCTTGGCGGTGCCGATCGCGCAGGCGACGATGCTAACCACGTCGTCGCAGTGGCCCGTGGCGATCTTGGCGATTGTGTTGGCGGACGCGGGGGCGATGATCATGAGGTCGCACCACCGGGCCAGGGCGATGTGCGGCGAGTCGTGGTGCTCGTGCACGTCCCACATGCTGGTGACCACGGGGGCGTTGGCCAGTGATTGGAACGTGAGCGGCGTGACGAACCGCGTGGCTGATTCCGTCATCAAGACGCGCACGGTCGCGCCCGCCTGGGCCAGACGGCTGACGAGTTGGGCGGTCTTGTAACAGGCGATGCCGCCGGTGACCGCGACGATCACTTTGCGGTTGGTCGGTTGGACCGTTGTGTTCAGGTAAGGGCGAGCCGTGGTGTTGGGGTCAGGTTCGGCCATGGGGAACCTGTCTAGAAGAGTTTAGCTTTGTTCGACTGGTTGCTCTTCGGGCAGTTCGAAGGAGATCTTGCCTTCGACGATCTCCTGGATCGCGACTTCGAAGTCGTTGCGTCCGCGGCGCTCCACGAGCGGGCGGGCGCCTTCCGTCAGTTCCCGCATGCGGTGCTGGACCAGGGCGGTGAACTTAAACCGGCCCCCGATACGGTGGATCAGCTTATCGTCGTTGAGTGCATCGATCATGCGTAGCTCCCAGCACGGTTAAACGGCCAAACGAATTAGTATAAAAGCACTTGACCCCGTAAGCAAGGCGGTGGGCCTGCTTTGGCGTGGTTTTTTGAGCGAGGATGACCGTAACCCCACACACTTGCGCCACGTAAGACGTTTTATTTCATGTCTTAACGATAATTTGGCGTTAATTTTTCGGCGTGGGGTTTGACGCCGGCACCGCCTGTGAGGGGTGGGGCTGATAGCCGCGGGGCAGGAGCGACACCAATCGCTTGAGTAGTTGAACGGTAGGCGGAGACTCTTCGGGGGTGGTGGTGTAGCGGTGCAGCAGGCCGTGGGATCGGAGTTCCACGGTGTAAACCACGCGCGCGTCGACGAACTGCGACCGCGGGCTGGTCGGCTCGGCCATGAGCTGGTTGGCTAAGGCGTGCCCTGCCAAGTCGTAGTACTCCTCGCGGCTGATCGTTTTGATTGGCTGAGGGTAGAAGTCCGCGGCGATGTTGCCCCCGACGGCTGCGTGGAAAGCGCGGTTCGGCTCGACGAGGTACTGAGCGGTTTGCCGCAAGGGGTTGTTGGTCGCGCGCTCGCCGTCGACGTGCAGCAGTAGCGCGAAATCCGGCGGCAGCATGTAGTGGGACAGCCCGGCGTTGTTTGGGGTTTGGCTACACGCACCAAGCCAGGGATACACCCCCACCAGCAGCAACACTAGCGATCGCTTGAACCTATTCACAGGCGGATTCGTGCGACGTGTGGCGGTATTCATGGCCTTGCCGTGAGTGTTTCAGCCGCGAGTCGGCTGTGTCTGATCGCCTTGCGGGTGTCCGTGCATTTTACTGTATACCCTCGCCCAATTCTGCCCTAATCGGGGCTTGAGCCTGCCCAGCGCGATGATGCACATCGACGCGGCGATCAATACGAGCAAGCCCGCGCTGAATTGCCACTGGGCGTGCGGGTTGGGCGTGTGGGCTAATTCCGCTTGCCGCAGCGCCGCCAAACGCGAAGACACGAAGAAGTGTGCGGTAGGCACGCCCAGCACCAGCATGCCGGCTTTTACCTGCCACCACCGGAGCCTGCTGAATACACGCGGGTGTTGGATAAAGAGCATGACGCCCATCGCGGCGGTGCCCAGCAGGGCGGGCACTATCACAAACCGGAACATGAAGCTGACCTGCTCGATCCCGCCGCCTGGTGTGAGCCGCATCATCGAGGGCGCATTAACCTGGACAAACCAGATCACCGTGGTCGCCACCAGCGCACCGAAGTAGACGCCCACGGCGAACACTTTGGGCAGCAGCAGCCAAGGCCGAAGCCCGCGCCCGCCGACTCTGCCATAGGCATTTTGATAGGCCATTGTCTGAGTTTAGAGCATGAAGATTGGATTGGCGATGCGTGTAAGCCTGAAAAATGCCCAAGGTCTACCGCATCCTTTCCAGGCCCCCCGGAAGCCCGCCCTTTGAAGCCCGGTTTGCCGCGTTGGGGAGTGTTGTTACCCTCTATCGGCCATGAAGATCAGCGTGGACTGGCTCAATACTTACCTCTCAAACCCCGCCGGTGCGGACGAGATTGAATCGCTGCTGACCGATCAGGGGTTGCCGATCGACGGTCGCGATCAAGCCGCGGGGGCGGCGGGCGATTGTGTGCTGGATGTTGAGGTAACCAGCAACCGGTCCGATTGCTTGAGTCACGTGGGCTTGGCGAGGGAAGTCGCGGCTGGATCGGGGCGGGCGGTGGCGACCCCCGATTGCCAATGCCAAGCCGGTCAGAACGGCGGGGCCACGGTCGAGTCGCTCACCGCGGTTGAAAACCAAAATGCTAACCTTTGCCCGCTCTACACCGCGCGGGTGATCCAGGGCGTCAAGGTCGGGCCCAGCCCGGGTTGGCTTGTGGCGCGCCTCGAAGCGGTTGGGCTGCGACCCATTAATAACGTGGTGGATATCACCAACTTTGTGCTGCTGGAGTTGGGTCAACCGCTACACGCATTTGATATGGCGAAGCTCGATGGCGGGCGTATTGTGGTGCGTGCGGCTACTAAAGGCGAGACCATCGAGGCGATTGACGGGTCGGTGCACAAGCTCGACCCAGCCACGCTCGTGATCGCCGACGCGAAGCGGCCCGTGGCGATCGCCGGGGTGATGGGCGGCATGGGCAGCCGTGTGACCGAGCAGACGACGGACGTGCTGCTCGAATCAGCGGTGTTCGACCCGCTTAGCGTGCGTCGGACCAGCCGAGCGCTGAAGCTGGCTAGTGATTCGAGTTACCGCTTTGAGCGTGGCGTGGACCCCGTGGGCGTTGACGCCGCGAGCCGGCGGGCAGCCAAGCTGATTTGTGAGTTGGCCGGCGGGCGCCTGGCAGATGGCGTGATCCGTGTGGGCAGCGACGAGCCGATGCCTGACAAAGTTCAGATGCGCATCGACCGGTGTAACGGCTTGTTGGGGTTGAGCCTGGCGCCGGGGCGTGTTGTGGATCTGCTCGAAAAATTGGGCTTCAAGCCGCAACTCGACGGCGACAAAGCGCGTGTCACGTGTACCGTGCCGACCTACCGGCTGGACGTATCGCGTGAGGTGGATTTGATCGAGGAGGTCGCTCGACTTCATGGGTTCGACGCGGTGCCGGTGAATCAGAAGATCCACATCATCGCCCGCCCCACGCAGGCGCGCGTCGCAGCGGGGCAAAAGGCAGGTGGAGTCTTAACCGCCCACGGCTACCACGAGGCGATCACGTTCAGCTTTGTGAGCCCCAAGCACGGCCAGCCGTTTGTGCCGCAAGGCCACGAGCCGTTGGAAGTCGAAGACGAACGCCGCAAAGCCGAGCCGATGCTGCGGCCCTCCGTGTTGCCGAGTTTGCTGGCGTGCCGGAAGTCCAACCAGGACATGGGCAACCGCGGCGTGCGTTTATTTGAGTTCGCCGACACGTGGTCGTGCCAAGGCGGGAAGATTATCGAACACAGCCGGTTGGCTATGATCTGCGACGCTGGCGACCGCCAGCAAGCCCTGCGCGACGTGCGCGGCACGATCGAAGAACTGGTACACCGGCTCATGGGGCAGACGGACGTAACATTCGTCCCCGTGGACGCACCCAGCTACACACACGCCGCCCAGATTGAAGCCGGGGGGCAGCATTTGGGTGTTATGGGGCTGTTGTCGCCCGATCGGCAGGACCTGTTTAACCTGCAGACACCCGTGGTCGCCGCGGAGCTTGACCTGCCCACACTGCTACGGAACTACCCGCCTCAGCCCACCGTGCGGGCGCTTGCGCGGTTCCCAGCCATTGAGCGCGACCTGTCGATTGTCGTGCAGGATGAAGTTACCTGGGACGGCGTTCAGCAGCAGGTGCTCGCCTGCGAGCCGGCGCTGCTTGAGGATGTGCAGTTCCTCGGTGTGTACCGGGGCAAGCCGATCCCGGCGGGGCACAAGAGCGTCAGCTTCCGCATGCTCTACCGCGACCCGGCGGCCACGCTCCGCCACGAACAGGTCGACCCGCAAGTCGCGGCGATCGTCGAGCGGCTGAATATACATCTGGGGGCGCAGTTGCGGGGGTAGAAACGTGGCGGAGCGTCAGCCCGTCTCCCAGTTCCATTTAACTTGCTATTTGGTTTTAAAGTCCGCTCCTTTAGGGTCGGCGACGGTGGCGACGGCGACGCGGATGTCACCGGCCCCGGCGCGGCGCAGCAGCCGGGCGCAAGCGGTCAGGGTCGCGCCGCTGGTCTTTACGTCGTCCACCAGCCAGACGCGCCAGCCGGTTAGGTCCACTCGCTTGGCTGTGAACGATCGGCGGATGTTGGCCTGGCGGCGTGAAGGCGGCACGCCGGTTTGTGGGCGCGTGTAGCGCGTGCGCGTGAGCAGATTCAATACTTGCCAGTTGCGTTGTTTGGCTAGGGCTTGGGCGATGAGCGAAGCCTGGTTGTACCCCCGCCACAGCCGACGCGTCCAGTGCATGGGCACCGGGCACACCACGGTGGGGCGGTCTGCACCGTCGCTGCCAATCGCCTGGGCCAATTCACAGCCGAACCATTGAGCCCAGGACCACTGCCTGGCGAACTTCATCGCCACGACCCAGTCGCGTGCGGGCGCTTTGTACGCGGCGAGCCTGACAAACCGATCCCACACGATCGGTTTGCCGACGCAGAACGCACACCCGGCGTGTGTCATGCCGCCCGGACCGGCGGTCGCGCCGCAGCGGTGGCAGTAATTATCAGATTCGTCGATGTGCCAGCCTTCGTCGTGAGCTTTGGCGACCTCGGTTTGGCAGACCGACGGGAACAACTCGTCTGCGGCGTGACGCAGCCCGGACCGAGGCGGGGCGATATGAATCTTGACAGCCATGGTATCCCCGCGTGAAGCGAGACGACCCCGGCTGAACACGGTTATACTAGCGGTCGGCGGGGCACGCCAACACAGCCAAGCCACGGGAGGCCACGTCTTTTATGAGTCTGTTGAGTGACAACACCACACCCGCTCAAGCCCATGGACGCGGGCGGTTCGACGCAACGGTCGAGCTGAATCGCGTGATCTGCCGAGAGCACTACGTTCTGCGTTTGCGTCTACCCGGGGGATTCCCCCCCAGCTTGCCCGGTCAGTTTGTGCAGTTGGGGTGTCGCCCACCGGGTGCGCCGGATGGTGCGATCGACGCGTCATGGCTTGGCGGTTGCGAGCACGCCTGGCAACCCGGCGACACGCCCCCGCAGGCACAACAGCCGGAGCTTCGCGAGCGGGTATCGGTACTGAGGCGCCCGTTCAGTATCGCCGGGCGGGGCGACGACGCGGGCGGCTCTTGGATCGACGTGATCCACCGGGTCGTTGGGGTGGGCACCGCGTGGCTGGCGGGTCTGAAGCGGGGCGACGCGGTCGATCTGATCGGGCCGTTGGGTAATTGGTTCACACTGCCGGCTGGTAAATCGATGGGGCTGCTGGTGGGTGGCGGCGTGGGGCTACCGCCGATGTTCTACTTGGCCCAGGCGTTGTATGAAGCCGGTTGGGACGCTGTGGGGTTTGTCGGCGCGTTGACAGCCGACCTGCTCGCCGTCACGTTCGTTGCTGATACGCCGCCCGACGGCCAAGGGGCCCCCTGGCGGTGTGTGGAGGAATACAGCCAATTTGATTTCCCCACGGTGGTGACCACGGACGACGGTTCGCTGGGTATGCACGGGCGCATCACGCGTGGGCTGGAACGCTACTTATCCGCACAAACCCGTGAAGACGCCGCCAAGACGGTCGTCTTCACCTGTGGGCCGAACCCGATGATGCACGCGGTGGCGCGCTTGTCCGCCTCGCACAGCGTGGATTGCCAGGTGTGCGTGGAGCAGGCGATGGCCTGCGGCATGGGCACGTGCCAGTCGTGCGTGGTGAAAATCGAATCGCCCCAAGACCCGCACGGCACCACCGACGCCGGCCGCCCGTGGCGGTACCGCCTGGCCTGCACCGACGGGCCTGTATTTCAAGCAAAAGAAGTATTGTGGTAGCGGCTGTGTGCCGCCTCATACCCGGTCTTTGGGCGTGAGCGGGCGTTTGACCTTAAAGGCGCGGTTGCCTTTGTATTGGCCCAGGTAGCCGATGTATTTACGTTTGTCGCCGACCATAAGCGTCAGCGGCGCGGAGGCGGCCTTGTCGGTGAGGATGACATCGCCCACCTGCAGGCTCTTAAGCTCTTGTAGTGTGATGGACGTGTCGGCGAGTATCGCGGCGACGGTGAGCTTGGCCGCGTCGAGTTGCCCGGCGACTTGGTGGCGCAGCTCGTCGCCGCGGCTTCGCTTGTACGCCGCCCATGTCTGGTTGCTCAGCTTATTGACCACCGGCTCGATCACGTTATACGGCACGCACAGGCTCATGGTGCCGGCGCGCCCGCCCATCTTGATCTCAAACCCCACCACCACCACCACCTCGTTGGGCGGCACGATCTGAACAAGCTGCGGGTTGCTCTCGGTGCCGACCAATTCAAACGTGAGCATGGCCACGTTCGCCCAGGCCTCTTGCAGGCTCGTCGTGGCCCGGTCGATGATCTTCTTCACCAAACGCAGCTCGATCGCCGTCAGCGGGCGCTGCGGGATGAACAGGTCCGCGTTTGACCCGCCTAGGAGCCGGTCGATCACGGGGTAGATGATCAGCGGGCTGATCTCCATGCAGATGTTGCCCTCGAGCGGCTCGGTCGACAGGAGATTGAAAGACGTCGGGTTGGGCAGGCTGTGGGTGAACTCGCTGAAGGTCATCTGCTCGATGTTGGACACCTTCACCTCGGCGATGGTGCGCAGGAAGCCCGACAGGGCGACGCCGAAGTTTCGGCTGAAGTTTTCGTGCAGGGTCTCCAGCGCCCGCATCAGGTCTTTGCTGACGCGCTCGGGCCGCTTGAAGTCGTAAGGGCGGACCTCCACCTCGTCGAGTTGGATGCCTTTTCGCCAGCTGGAGAAAATCCGGGTTTCGACCTCCGTCTCGGTGGCCTCGGAGAGGTTGCCACTATCGACGGCTGCTAATAGGGCGTCAACTTCGTCTTGTCCAAGTACGTCTACCATGTCACATCAACCGGCTTAGTTCTTCGCCAACGGGGCTAGGGCTTATCGTCATTATCGGCCGTGCCTGGGCGTGGGCTTCAAAACCACCGCGAATGGAATAAGCCGCGGGGTTGCGGGCTTTTTCTCCGTATGATGGCTTGTGCCCGTGTATCGTCGCACCCACGCTAACATGTTAAAGAACGCTATGCCCCATTGCATCAGACACGGCGCGTTTTGCTTGGTATTGCTGCATATTCTGCCTGTGGCGGGCTTTGCTCAGCGCGTGCCGGACCGGGTGGTGCGGGTTGAGGTAGCCTGGTCCAACCCCCAGGCCCATGCGGGCGACAAACGCGTGCTGGCGGTGGTGCTGGACATTGAGCCGGGCTACCACGTCAACCCGGACGCCAGGCGTCTCCACGACGATTTGCTGATCCCGACGCAATTGGGCGTCACCAGCGTCGGTGACGGCTTATCCACCGAGGCGGTTTATTATCCCCACCCCGCCGAGGTGGAGGTCGGCCCTGTTGACGCCCCCCGTCTGATCCAAGGCTACGAGGGCCGCGTTGTGTTGTACGTACCGGTCAACACCGCTTCTGGTTTAACCCCAGGTGAGCGAAGCCTAGAGCTCGAACTGACCTATCAAGCCTGCGACCGCCACGTGTGCCTGCCGCCGGTAACGGTGCAAGTGGTGGCGACGCTGACCGTTGTGGACCCAGCCACGCCGATCGCGGAGGCTGACCACGCGGATTTGTTCGCTGATTTTGACGCCCGGCAATCGAACCAAGTGGCGGATCAAGCCGTGACGTTCGACGCGTTCGGTTGGGGGTTTGCGGTCAGCCCCGGCGGCTTATTGGGTTTTGTGACGCTGCTGAGTGTCGCGGCGTTGGGCGGGTTTCTTTTGAATTTCACGCCGTGTGTGCTGCCGGTCATACCGCTGAAGATGATGGGCCTAAGCCACGCGGCGGCTAATCGATCGCGCTGCCTGCTATTGGGGGTAGCGATGTCGCTTGGCGTGGTGGCGTTTTGGCTGGCGCTGGGTGTGGCGATCGCCACGGTGAGTGGATTCACCGCGACCAACCAGCTATTTCAATACCCCGCGTTCACCGTGCTGGTCGGCGTTGTCATCGCGGTGATGGCTGTGGGCATGATGGACCTGTTTAGCGTGACGGTGCCACGGTTTATTTACGCGGTCGATCCGCGTCGCGACACGGTGACGGGCTCGTTCCTTTTAGGCGTGATGACCGCGGTGCTCTCGACGCCTTGCACCGCGCCGTTCATGGGCGCCGCGGCGGCGTGGGCAGCCACACAACAGCCCGTTACCACGCTCGCTGCGTTTGGCGCGATCGGCGGGGGTATGGCCCTGCCGTACTTGTTGCTTGCCGCGTTCCCGCAGTGGATTGCGCGCATGCCCCGGTCCGGGCCGGCGAGCCTGCTGATTAAGCAGGTCATGGGGCTGCTGCTGCTGGCGGTTGGCGCATACTTCCTCGGCGTGGGTTTATCCGGGCTGACGGTGACGCCGCCCGACCCGCCGAGCGTGTTGTATTGGTGGGTGGTGATGGCCGCGATCGCAGGCGCCGGCGCCTGGCTGGCGGTTCGCACACCGCGGCTAACGGCATCGGTCGCCAGGCGCGCTGTGTTCGTCGGCCTGGGCGGCGCCCTTGCGCTTAGCGCGGTGTATGGCGGTGTGCGGCTGACTGACAGAGGCCCGATCGACTGGGCCTACTACACACCCGAACGCTTCGCCGACGCTCAGCGCAACGGCCGCGTCGTTGTGCTCGACTTCACCGCCGAGTGGTGCCTCAACTGCAAGTGGCTTGAAAAGAACGTGCTCCAGCAGGCAAACGTTGTGCAGCGGCTTAATGGGGATGGCGTTGTGGCGATGAAAGTCGACCTGACGGGTCGCAACGAAACGGGCAACCGCTTGCTCAAGCAAGTCGGACGCGTGGCGATCCCGCTTTTGGTGGTCTTCGCACCCGACGGCCGTGAGGTGTTTAAGAGCGACGTCTACACCGCTGGGCAGGTGATCAACGCCATCGATCAGGCGCGGCAATAACGAGCGGGAAAACACCAACAAAAATGAAATCTAGTCGCGGTCTCGGGTTGCCGATAACATACGCATGTTCGGTCCGTGCCGCTGCTGACACGGTGCGTCTACAAAGCACCAGGGGTTTTACAGGGATGTTTAAAGAGTTCAAACGCCGCGTTGTGTCTCGCCTGAAGCGATCAAACCCGCGGGCTGATCAAAAGATTATCTTTATCCACATCAACAAAACCGGCGGGTCGAGCGTTGAAAAAGCATTGGGCTTGCGCTTCGAACACAAGACGGCCCTGGAAAACATCGAGAAGATCGGCGAAGAGGCGTGGGAAAAAGCGTTCTCTTTTACCGTGGTGCGGAACCCCTGGGACAAGGTCGTCTCACACTACCACTACCGGATCCAGACCAACCAGACCGATCTTAAAGACAAGCCCATCCCGTTCGCCGAATGGGTGGAGCTGGCGTACGGCAGGCAGGACAGCCGGTACTACGACCGCCCGCGCATGTTCATGCCCCAGTGCGATTGGGTCTGCGACAAGCAGGGCCGCCTTCTTGTCGATTTTGTCGCAAGGTTTGAGAGCCTTGAGCAAGGCTTCGCCGAGGTATGCAAGCGCCTCAAGCTTGACGCCCAGTTGCCTCACCTCAAGCAATCAAAGCGCGGCGATTACCGTCAATATTACGACGAGCAATCCGCCCAGATTGTCAGAGATTGGTTCGATAAAGACATCAAACAATTCGGCTACAGCTTCGAGTAGCGGAGGCGACAGCCCCCCGCCACCACTCTAAAAATCGACCTTCTCTAGCCGCTCGTTGATATATGTTTTTTGCGCGTCGTCGAACAGTTTGTCGAATTTCCCTTGCCTGTCGCCGCTGATTTGTTCGGACGCCGATTGCTTCCACGCCTCCACGCTAAGGACAATCGCGTCCGCCGCCTGGGCTCTCTGTTCGAGCATGTCATCCGAAAACGCCACGCCTATAAAATCGCATACCTCTCTGAGCACGGATTCGGGAGACGAAACAAACCGCTCATACTTGACCACGAGGTAGTTTTTCTTGTGCCTGTACCGGCGGGCAAGGCGGACGCAAGTGTTCCAATTGGCGATCGCGTGATCCAGGTCGCTGTACTCCTTCCACCAACTGCGCTGGGGGTATTTTACGGACATGTCGTATAGCGAGGCCACGTTTTCAGCGCCGTCGCGGACGATGTTGATAAACAGGGGTTGGGGGACCAGGCGTTCGATCTCACGGACGTACCCGATGTGGCCGGGGGTTTTTTCAACCCAGCATGAGCAGCCTCGCTCCAGCGTCACAGTGTCCAGGATGCGCAGGAATGCGTTGGTGTGCCTGCGGACGGACCACGCTTTTTCCGGTATCCAAGCCCGGAACTCTTCGCGCTCGAGGTGGTTGGCCAACTCGTGGAGCCGGGTCGCGGCCCACGTGCCTTGGCGGACGGGTACGCCCAACTGGATGCGCACCCAATGCCGCCAAGCCCGGAGGCAGCGGGGGTGTTGGCCGGTCAGACGCCCCCTGATCTGTCCGATCAGGAATCGAAAAAAATTCGTCTCCGGGAAGGACGTGATTTGTGGGTGGGCGGTCAGGCAAGACTGCAGCAGCGTCGTCCCCGACTTGGGGCAGCCCACCAAAAAAACCCGTCTTTTGATCCCGTCGCTCATAGGTGCGGCACCCGGCGGTCTCGTTGAGTTGTGATTGTTGGGCAGAAAAACTTCCTGCTTGCCGGAGACTCGATCAACCACTTGATTAGATTGTTCGGACGTGCCGGGCATGGCTCTTCGCCGCGCCCCGCCGGTCGTTGCAGCAAGCCGTGATGTAAATAACCCTGTCCATCACGGTGGAATCGTACAGGCAACCCGACCAAAAATGATCGGGTGTCTCACGCCACAACGCTGCTCGGCGCCGATTCGGTGATCTCCCACGATCCGTCGCACAGGATCACCCCGCCTGCGGTATCCGACCCGCGCACGGATATTACACGTGGCTGTGGCGCCGCCCAAACGCAAACGGGTTGCCCCTCTCCAGCCATCACCGTCATGCGGAAAGCGAAGTCGCCGTCCGCCAGGGGCATCGGGTCCATCGTGAATCGCATGTGGTACTTGCCGGGTGTCTCGGGGATCACTAAACCGTGCGCCTTTGAATTGACCGTGCCGATATACGTCCCGCCAAGGTCGGAGATGTTGATCAACACGCGCGCCGCCTGGAGTGGGCGGTGCAGGGTCAGGTCAAACGTGATCACCGCGGGCTGACGCGAGGGCAGCTCCAACACCTCTTTGCCTTCACTGTCGCGCAGCCTGATGTCGCTGACATCAACGTCTGTGTAGTGGCCGGCCACCTTGCCGTCGTTGTCGTCGCCCAGCGCGTCGAGGTATTTCCGGATCGCGCCGTCCGTCGGTCCCTTGTAAATCACCTGGCCGTGGTCGAGCACGATTGTGTTGGGGCACAGCGACCGCACCTGGTCGAGCAGGTGTGAGATAAACACAACGGTCACGTCGGACTCGATCAGCGATCGCATATGCCGCAGGCACTTCTGGCGGAACTTGGCGTCGCCGACGCTCAGCACCTCGTCGACGAGCAGGATATCCGGCTCCATGTGCGCGGCGACGGCGAACCCCAGGCGGGCTTTCATCCCGGATGAGTACCGCTTGACCGGTGTCTCGATAAACTCCTCGACGCCGGCGAAGTCGATGATCTGCTGCTCCTTGCTGCGGATCTCTTTGCGTGACATGCCGATGATGGTGCCGTTGAGGTAGATGTTCTCCCGCCCGGTCAGGTCCTGGTGGAACCCCGCGCCGACTTCGATCAGCGCCGACAGCCTGCCGTTGACGCGGTACGAGCCGCGGTTGGGCTTGATGATGCGCGAGAGCATTTTGAGCATGGTGCTCTTGCCGGCCCCGTTGGGGCCGATGATGCCCACCGACTCGCCCCGCTTCACCTCAAAGGAAACGTCTTGCAGCGCCCAGAATTCACGGTTGCCCAGGTCGTCGCGCTTGGGGGACCGCCCGACCAAACGCTTGGCCACAGCGGGGATCAACTCGCGCAGCGAGTCGTGCATCTCACCCTTGCGGAACTTCTTCCACACGTGATCGACTTGTATCGAAGGGACACTCATAGCGATTCACTGCCCATCCATTTGCCCAGCCGTTCGCCGGGCGGTATCAAGTTACGCGTACTCCGCGAAAAGGTACTCCACCCGCTCGAAAGCCCAGCACGCGGCGAACAGCCCGACAAGCGTGACCGCCGCGCTGTACCCAATCCACGGCAAGAGGAACGGGTCCATCTCGCCGCTGATCATCACCGACCGGATACCCTCCAGCAGCGGCGCCACGGGGTTGGCCAGCAACACCCACCCCCACTGCCCGAACTCTTCGTAAGAGAAATAGACCAGCGAAAACATAATGCCAAACTGCAGCACCACCTGGACGATGTATTTCACATCGCGGAAGAACAGGTTCGCGCAGCTCAACGCCAACCCCAGCGCTGCGGACATGACCAGCAGCGTGCCCAACAGCAGCGGCACCCACAGCATCGACACCGAAAGCACGATCGGCGAGACCGACTCATCGGTCACCAGCGACAAGACCGCCAGGATGAGGGTAAGCCCGACGACGCTGATAGCAAAATCGAACAACGCCGCCAGCAAGGCGGACAGCGGCATCACCTCCCGTGGGAAATAGATCTTGGTGATCAGCCCGATGTTCCCGATCAGGCTGTTCGACGCGCCGCCGACCACGCTGGCGAACATCAGCCACGGAACCGTTTTCACCATCACGCCCACGACGTCGGCCAGGCGCAGCGGGTGACCGCCGACCACCGCCATCGCCACACGGAAGACCAGGCCCGTGCAGATCGCCAGCACGGGCATAAAAAACGCCCAGAGGATGCCCATCGCCGCCTGCTTGTATTTAACGCGGATATTGCGGTACGTTAGCGAGAGCAAAAGCTCCCGGTAGGCGTACACTTCTTTGGTGATGTGGACAAGTGCTCGCATCGGGTGTGTATCTTATCCTACTAAAGCCGCGTGGCCCTGAACCGGTTCGTTACATAATAGACCGTTATGACAAATCGACACACCGCCGCCGCCGACCCCGCCGCCCCGAACGGAAAGCCGTGGCGGTGCGTGAGTATCGATGTGGAGGAATACTTCCACATCGAAGCCGCCCACGGCACGATCCCTAAAGCGCAGTGGGAGTGTTGGCCTTCGCGCGTCGAACGCAACATGGACTTGCTGCTGTCGCTTTTTGATCGTTTCAACCAGCGGGGCACTTTCTTCGTCCTGGGCCACGTCGCGATGCGCCACCCCCGGCTGGTGCGCCGGATCGCCGACGCCGGGCACGAAGTCGCCAGCCACGGCACCTGGCACGACAGACTGCACCGACTCGACCCCGACACCTTCCAGCAAGACTTGCTCACAAGCAAGCACATGCTCGAAGACCAATCGGGTCAAGCCGTGATCGGGTATCGCGCCCCGACGTTCAGCATCGTGCCGAAAACCGCTTGGGCGATCGATGTCTTGATCGAATGCGGCTTCAAGTATGACGCCTCGATTTTCCCGGTCCGTCACCACTGGTACGGCGTGCCCAAGGCGCCCGATCGGCCGTTTAACGTGCAGGCTCGCCCCGACGGCCCCACGCTGCTGGAGGTGCCGCCGCTGACGCTGGCGGTGGGCTCGCGCAAGCTGCCGGTGGCGGGCGGCGGGTATTTCCGGTTGCTGCCGCTTTGGTTGATGCGCCGCGGGCTGGCGCAGGCCCAGGCCCAGCAACGACCCGCAGTGCTGTACTTCCACCCCTGGGAATTCGACCCAGACACACCCCGGATGCCCCTGCCGCTGCTGGGGCGGATACGGACGTACAAAGGCCTGTCGGGAGCCACACAGCGACTCGAGTCCATCATGGAGCAACCCGGGCAATGGTCGCCCATTGCCCACGCGCTGAGCTCGCTTGAGCGGATCGCCGCCTCTGGATCGACGTTTTGTCTTCAACCCCATACCTAAAAGTCTATCATCACTGGGTCTTATAACTGAACGAACCCCGTTACCGCTAAGGTCATTTTCGGTAAGTTCAACAGGGCAAAACAGTCATAACCCGCGTTTCAGCTTTAACAACGCCTAGGCGCTGAATAACGCCGCATTATAATCCGCCGGGCTCGCCTCGCAGGAGCTTTATCAGCGGGGCCAGACGCTGACTCCAGGAGTAATTGATCTCGACATGGCGGCGTGCCTCGGCCCCCAGTTGCTGACGCAGGGGCTTGTCGGTCAAAAGCTTACGGAGCTTCTCGACCCATTGGCTCGGCTCACTGGCGATCATTAAGTGCTGCCCGTCTTGGGCTTGGATACCCTGGGCCGCTTCGGGCGAGCACACCACCGGCTTAGCGCAGGCCATCGCTTCGAGCACTTTGTTCTGTATGCCCCTTGCTATCCGCAAGGGCGCCACAGCAACTTTTGCTTTCCAAAGCCAAGGACGCACATCAGGGACTTTGCCTGCGACAATGGTATTATTTTTATTATGCAACGCTTTGATCGCTGGCGTCGGGTTGGCGCCGACAACAGCAAGCTGCGCCTCAGGCATGGTCTCAAGCACTAATGGCCAAACATTTTTCGCGAAATATAAAATGGCGTCAACATTGGCGTGATAATCCATGGCGCCAGTAAAAACTACTTCTGGCGATGGGCTTTCTGCAAACGCTGGACTTGCCGGGTAAAAATATTCCGTATCAACCCCATTTGACCACCAGTCAATTGTCGTTGATATTGCAGGGCGGTCATTAAATAGCGCCGCCTCATCCGGCGTAACCGCAAAACTGTGGTCCGCCCAGTTGGCAATTTTATTTTCCTCAAGCTCCAGCAAGCGGCCTTCACGGCCATATACTAGATTTAAGGGAAACTTTGTTTCACTGGCATATTGCGTCCATTTGGCGGAATCGGCATCACAAAAATCAACCACCCTCACCCGCCCGCCTATACGTGGCTCAACATATTGCGCCATCGTTGAAGAAAATATGATTTCTGCCGTAAGATTTCTTTGTCTGATCTTATCGACGGCCTTACGCATTTTTGCTGATTGATAATATTCAACTGACAATGGTTTATTTGACAGAAATCCAAAAGCACTCTTTAGCAATGCGTGTTTTGGATGGAGGCGCACAAATGTCGTTGACGCGCAAATAGTTTCCAGGAACGCACAATGGATGAGGTCCGCTTCATCATCGACGAAACAAGCCAGATGCACACGGAAATGTTTTGAAAGATGCTTTAATAATTGCCAAGAACGAATTTTATCGCCCTTATTCGGAGGATAAGGAATACGGTGCGCCAGAAATAATATTTCAGGCTGATCGCTCATGCAAAATTTCGCGCCAATATTGGCCCCACGCTATTTGCAATTGGCAAAGGCAAACCCTTCCAGATTTTCGTGAAATAATAAAACTTTGGATTATTTGGGTTCACATCCGGCATGTCTGCCGCCTTAATCAGCTTATATTGATATGAAACCGGCTCCGGTTCGATACCCCATAAAGTTTTAAAATGGTACGGGCCGCTGCCGATTTTGCTACGGCCAAAATCCAATGTTGCGCATCCCCGGTCCACCGCCCGTCGCATTAACGTCCAATAGTGATAGTCATTAGCGCGCGCCGCTTTAGCTTGCGGCGAAGAGCCGGAATAATAAAGCAGGAGTGAGCCTTTATAATAAAAACTAAGCAGGGTCGCGACCGGATCATTTTGAAAATCAACAAATGAGATTTCGGATTGAGTGGGAAAGGCGCCTAAGAGTTCATCAACAAATTTTCTTGGAAAAACTGGCGTACCGTGATCACGTAGCGCGCGCGCGTAAAGCTTATAGAACAATCCTGCGTCTTGCTCAAATCGAATCCTAAGCTCGCCCGCATCTGCGGACTGATTGGCTTTACGAATTTGAGCGCGCCGGCGTCTTGGTATCATGCTCAAATTCTCAGCCTCATCGTTAGGCATGTGATATCTAAAAGTCGCATATGTATCTGTTTTTTTTATCCAGTCCTGATCGGCGTTCCAATCGCTACGAAATTCAATATATCGCACCCGGCGTTCTTGCCCCACCTCCGTAGCAGCGTTTGCTAACGCTTTGATGACA
>JAJDCS010000028.1 GCA_029260715.1 Phycisphaeraceae bacterium
AAAGGCGGTGATGCTGAGGGAGCGATCACCACACACGTACTTATCCCGGCCCGCTTATCCTCCCCGTCCCCCTTCTGTCCTCTCCCTGCCCACACACCTTGGTGGCGAGTTCTCATGGGGGGCCCAAGGGCCTGCATAAAATTGCGGGGCCTCTCGGCCACCCCGGCTGGTCCTCCCGGCCGGGGCTTCTGCAGTAGGCGGGACGGGCGCTTTTGTGCGCGCAGGGGGGTGGGGAAATCCAGAGTCCGGGGTCCGTTGTCCTGGGTCTAAGGTGCGGTGGGTGGCGGTGTTGGAGGCGGGAATGGGTGCGGTTCCGAGTTTTTATTTTCTTGGCGACGGGGATGTGGCGTTATGCGCACCGGTATGAAGTTGAAGCACACTTTGTCCGCTTGAGGCGGAGCAAAGTGTGGCACCCCGGCTGGCCATGGCGCCCGGCACTCGGTGATGAAGGCTCTTGCGTGTCCTATGCGTCGGCCGGGGGGCACTCGGTGGCGATCAATCTTGCCGGGCTACATATCTTCGGATCAATGCGATCCACGCGGGGCTAAGCAGTAGCGATAGGCAGATGACCGCGATGGCGGTGTGGTAGGCGTAGTCGGTGATGATGCCATTCTGCAACCCCACTGCTGCGAGGACGAAGCTAAACTCGCCGATCTGTGAGAGCATCGCTCCGCCGTAGATGCTCATCCGCCATGGGTGGCCGACGACGTTGAGCACCAGGGCATTGATCAGCGTATTAATAATGAACACCACGGCTGCCAGTGTGGCGATGATCGCGGCGTTGTCGCGTAAGAAGTTTAAGTCGATCAGCATGCCGATGGAGACGAAAAACAGCCCGACAAAGACAACACGGAACGGCTCCATGTGTTCTCGCACCCAGTCGGCTTGTCTGGCGGCGGCGATGACGACGCCGGCGAGGAAGGCGCCCAGCGCGGCGGACAGGTGCATCAGCCCGGTGATCAGCGCGAGGCCGAAACAGATGAAGAACGCGGCGAAGACCTGCATCTCGCTGTCGCGTGTGATAAAGCTGGGCAGTGGTAGGCGGATTTCACCACGGCGTGCGATGAAGATGAATAGCCCCAAGGTGCCGAGGCCGCCGACGGTCTGGAGCGTTATCTCGCCCCAATGGGGCTGATCACCCACGAGCAGTCCGAGCACGACGAGCATGGGGATGACGGCCAAGTCCTGTGCGATGGTGACGCCGGTCACGTCTCGGCCGATCGGTTGATTGAGCTCGCCACGGTCGCGGAGGATGTTCAGGATCACAGCCGTGCTGCTCATGCTGATCACGAAACCGAGGAAGACGATGCGTTTGGTTGTCCATCCCATCACGGCGCCCAGCAGCCAGACGCAGCCGACGCTGAACGCGATCTCCATGGCGGTGCCGAGGATCGGCGCCCGCCAGTGCGTCACGAGGCTGCGCAGCGGCAGCTCCATGCCGATGAAGAACACAAGCAAGATGACGCCGAACGCACCGACGCGGGACATGGTCGGATAATCCGTGATCACGGAAAGGCCGAAGGGGCCGATTAATATGCCCGCTAGGATGTACCCCACGACAAGCGGCTGTCGGAAGCGGTTCAAAACCAGGCCGACGATGAGGATGGCCAGCGCCACGGAGACGAGAACCGGGATGGCGGGGTCCATGTACAAGGCGGCGGTTCCAGCGGTAAAGGTTCACACTGCATACTCGCTGAAGCGAGTGAAGCGGTGGTGGCCGACGACGTGTGATGATAATACCGACAAAGCCTGTGTTAGAAAGGTTGTCGGCGGTCCGGAGGTTTGCTTCGGGTTCGGCATGGCCGACTCGCGTTGCTCGCTGGCCGTGGCACCCCGGCTTATCAATATAGTCTGGCGTCACGGCCAGCAGTTGGCCAGCAAGCGTGGGGAAGGTCAAGTTGACCAAACTGGGGCACGCTTCGCTCAGCCCCAGCCACCCGTCATGTGCCTCGACAGCTAGCCCACCAGTGTTCTTGCCGTAGATTTGAAACGCCGGCTGGTATGAGGTGAAAAGGCCAGCCTGCCTCGCTTCGGTCCGCAGGCGAGGCAGTAGTAGGTTCTGCCCTTCATCGGTCGGCGGTGGCGGTCGTGTTCCAAGCCACAACTCGGGCACTTGGCTCGGATCGCGCCGCGCGGCATCGCCGCCTCCGTGCAGGCACGCAAGGGCGCCACCCCCAAACGGCGGCAAACAGCGGCCCACACCGGCCCGTGGCCCGCGCGGTGGCCGGCTAACGCGTGGGCGATCTCGTGCAGGATCGTGTCACGCACCAACCCCGCGTCGTTCATCGTCACGAACAGCACCGACAACTCAATCCGTTTGTCCGTGTAATTGCACAGGCCCATGGTCCGCCGACGGCGGTTGAATGCAAACGTCCACCCGCGACGGATCAGCCCGTGATCAGCCATCAGACCCTCGGCGGATTGTTCGGCCAATTCAACATCCACGCGCCCAGTGTCATCGGACGCTGTGGGCGGGTCAAGGCGTCAATCGCGAATAGATTCAGCGGGGTAGGCTCGGCATCGTGTCGGGCATTTGACTGTACCCCTTCAACTTCATCGCGGCCGCTTGCCCCTGGCGGGCGTAGTCAATCGCTTCGCCAAGGATCCGTGCCGCTTCCTGTGGAGCGTGGAACCCCATCGAATTTTCCGCTGCGATAAAGTCGAGTCGCCACTGGGCTTTGCGTTGGAGTTCGAGGGCTTCGCGCAGCTGCGGGCCCGTGGCCCCGGCTTGTTTAGCGTTTTGGATCGCGTCTAGTTGATCCATCAACGCCTGCCCGGCGCGTTGGGTGAGGTTAAAGTTGCGTTCTTGGATCGCGTCTACGCGCGCCAGGAGTTCTTTTTCCTCGACGTGGTGACAAGTCTGGCAGGCGCGGTTGACATTGAGCAGCGGGCTCCGCACCCAGTGGTCAGAAACCTTCGTGGCGCCGTCACGCTGATAAGGCATGTGGCAATCCGCACAAGACACGCCAGCCCGAGAATGAATCCCCTGCGACCACAACTCAAACTCCGGGTGCTGTGCCTTTAGAATCTCAGCGCCGGTTTCGCCGTGTTTGTAGTCGTAGAACCGAGCCCCATCCGGCAGGACCGTTTCGTTCCAGTGTGATTCTAGGTCCTCAACGCGGAGGCCTTGACTCCAGGGGAATTCGAGCGGCATCGCGCTGGAACAGTAGTATTCCACGTGGCACTGAGCGCAGACGAACGAACGCATCTCCGTGCGGGAAGCCAGATTGTTGGGGTCGTAAGGCTCTTTTGAATTGGAGTCTCGCCACCGCTCGATCGAGGGCATTTGCGGCAGCGGAGCGTCGGATTTGGCCAGAGACTGGATCGCCTTGATGAAGCCCGGGCGCGTGACGCGTAACGTCATCGTCTGCGGGTCGTGACAGTCGACACAGGACACCGCGTGGGCGTGCCCCGATTCGTGCAGCATGGCGTTCAATTCTTGATATGACATCTGGTGGGTCTTCTCGAACCCAGCCATCGCGTCGCCTTCCCCTAGCTCCCGGTACAGGGGCATGACCGAAGCGTGGCAGTGCAGGCACGAGCCCGACTGAGGCTTGGTTAGCCGTTGCGTGGCTTCTTGGTCTTGGAGCATGTAGGCGTGGCCGCGGCGGTCCCTGTAATCAATGCTAAAGGCATAGCCCAGGAACATCCGCTTAAGCCACGGGTCGCGCTCGATCTTCGCTTCAGGCAGCGCTTCACTGCCGCCGTGGCCCCCAAACCGGGTGCGCGTTGACAAAGCGGTCAACCGGTAAGACTCGAACTGTTTGGGCCAATTGACGCCCCATTTCTCCGGGTCCGTGTCGTCTTCGGTCACTTCCACCAGGCGTAGGTAAGGGTTTTTCCCTTCCATCTTGCGTTCGAAAATATTCATCAATAGGGCGGTGACCAAAGCACTGGCCACCGCGACGACCAGGACGACCGCGCCATAACCTACGGGTTTCTTAATTGTTGTCATGATGTTTCAACTCCCGGCTAATCTTTTCAAAATCAACGGCTTCAAACTTGCCAAGCCCCACCGTCTCGCCGTGCCCCACGGATCGGTGGCAGTGCACGCAATCGATCTCGCCCATTTCCGTTGTCGATGGGATCAAGGCTTGATGCATCAGATCGGCGTGGCAACGGATACAATTATGATGCAGTATTCGTTGGTTGCGTTCCCGGATAAAGATCGGTTCGTGAAAGTCTTGAAAGGTGAATGCTTTGGAGTGCAGGTAACCGTTCTCGGCTTTGGCCAGCCATTTGGGGACGAAGTCATGCGGCAGGTGGCAATCCACGCAAGTAGCCGTCGTGTGGTGGCTCGCCTTCTGCCAGGAATCGTATTGAGGCTGCATGATGTGGCAGTTGACGCACGCCGCGGGGTCTTTGCTGAAATAAGACAGGCCTTCGCCGTAATGGAATGTAAAACTTCCTAGCCCGAGTAGCGCCCCGCACATGGCGGCGATGATCAACCCGCCCATTGTCATTCCCAATGGGACAACCGGCAAGGCGGGTAAATAGGCTCTTAATTTGCCTAACACTTTAGCGACCCTTTGGGGCTGACCTTGCCATAAATTAAAAACCCGCACTCCCGCCTCACCCCGCCCCAACACCACCAACAGCCCCTTGTTATCGCTGATCCACAGGAGATAGGAAAGATACAAGGGGTGTAGAGCGTAGCGAAACCCACCACGGAACGGGCTAACATCGAACAAACGAAGGTGGGTTTCGTGCCTCAACCCACCCTACTGCTGCAACTTGGCCGTAAGCATACTATGTACAACTTCGCTGTCCGTCCGGGGCCGGACCTACCCTCACCCAGCTTTTTTGGCTTGGGGTTTGGGTGCTAGCTTGGCGGCGGCTTTCTCCGCCGCAACACGCCCCTTCTCCTCTGCTTCGGCGACTGCGTCTAGCCAACCCTTGAGGCGGGTGTGGGCGTCGGGTAGGTATTCTTCTGCCGGGGCGAGTGAGGGTAGCCAGAGGCGGTCCCACTCGACGCTGATGTAGCCTTCGTAGCCGATGCCGAGTAGGCGCTTGACGCATTGCTCGATGCCGACGGTGCCTTGGCCTAGCGGTACGAAGCCGCTGCCTTGGCCTACCTCGGTGTCTTTGAGCTTGATCAGGCGGATGCGTGAGTTGAGGGTGGGGATGGAGACGCTGGAGGGCTCGCCCGCCGCGGCGGCGTTTGCGACGTTCCAGCTTAGGCCGATCATGGGGTGGTCCACGACGTTGAGCAGCCACCACCATTCTTTGGCGACGGCGAGGCTGCCGGCGTTTTCGAGTAGGAGTTGCACGCCCTTGTCGGTGGCGAAGTCCATAAGCGTCTGGGCTTGGTGGGCGATTCGCTTGATCATGTTCTGGCGGTTCTCGCCGGCTTGGGAGTCTAGGCCGTAGACGCGCACGGCGGGGCAGCCGATGGCTGCGGCGAGTTCCATGGCGCTTCGTGTTTGGAAGTAGGCTTGCTTGGTGGCGGTGGCGTCGCGCGGTGCGAGCAGCAGTGAGGTGCTCAGGCAGACGGGCTCGATGTTGTGGGCTTTGAGCGCGTCGCGTGTCTTGGCGGGGTCGCTGGTGGCGGGGTCGCAGGCCAGTGCGCCGCCGCCGGGGCCGAGCGTGCGTAGCTCGACGCCTTGGTAGCCCATTTCGGCGGCTTGCTGAGCGACTTTTTCAATGGTCCAATCGGGGCAGGCGACGGTGCTGAAGGCGAGCTTGATGGCCATGGGGGAAGTCCTTTTCGTGTGTCTGACGTCTTGCTTATTCGCACGGCCGGCTCGCGTTGCTCGCTGGCCGGGGCACCCGGTTTTCTTCGGGCTGCACTGACGGGCCAGCCGCCAGTGGCACCCGGCTATGAATTTATCCGGTTCGGTGGTGGGATGCGCTAGCGCTTATCCCACCCTACTTACTTCGTGACCGCTCCCTTATCCGCCTGAGGCGGACGGCTCGTAGCGGTTGTCTCCTTTTGAATGACACTTGGCTTGCGCGTTGGGCCGACGGTGAGCGTGGTTAGTGGTTTGTCTTTGGTGTTTTGGCTTGCGGGCACGGTCTGCTTGAGCTTTTGTGCGGCGGCGGGGTTGGCGTATTTGTTGAACGCCAACGCTTTGACCGTGCCCCACAGGCCGCGGAAGCTGGTGAACGTGTGGTTCACAGCGGTGGGCTCGTACCCGCAGTGGACCATGCAGTCTTGACACTTGGGGTTGCCGGACGCTCGGCCGTAGTTGTCCCAGTTCGTGTCTTCGATCAGTTCTTTGAACGTGTCCACGTAGCCGTCTTGGAGGAGGTAGCAGGGCTTCTGCCAGCCGAAGAGGTTGTACGTGGGGTTGCCCCAGGGTGTGCACTCGTAATCGCGGCGGCCCATGAGAAACTCCAAAAACAGCGGCGACTGATTGAAGTTCCATCGGCTTTTGCGGTTGCTTAGGATCAACTCGAATAGTTCGTTTGTTTCCTTGCGACGCAGGAAGTGCTCCTGGTCGGGCGCTTTTTCGTAGTGGTAGCCCGGGCTGACCATCATGCCCTCGACGCCTAGGTCCATCATTTGATCGAAGAAACGGCGGACCTCGGCGGGGTCGGCGCCGTCGAAGAGGGTGGTGTTGGTGGTGACGCGGAAGCCACGGGCGATGGCTTGGCTGATGGCGTCGGCGGCGATGTCGTACGTGCCCTCACGGCAGACGGCGAAGTCGTGGTGCTCTTCGGTGCCGTCCATGTGTACGCTAAACGTCAGGTACTTGCTGGGGGTGAACAGGTGCAGCTTCTCTTTGAGCAGGATGGCGTTTGTGCAGACGTAGACGTACTTGCGCCGGTCGACTAGGCCTTGGACGATTTCGTCGATCTGGGGGTGCATGAGCGGTTCGCCGCCTGGGACGCTGACCATGGGTGCGCCGCATTCGTCGACGGCTTTGAAGCACTGCTCTGGTGTGAGGTGCTGCTTGAGGATGTGTGCGGGGTACTGGATCTTGCCGCACCCGGCGCAGGCGAGGTTGCAGCGGAACAGGGGCTCAAGCATGAGCACGAGTGGATACCGTTTTTGCCTGCGTAGCTTCTGGGAAAGGACGTACGAGGCGACGGTCCACATCTGGGAAATCGGTACAGCCATATGTTGAACAATCCTAGGCCGGGTCGGCGTTGCTATTAGCCTGTGTCGGCAGGCGGTTAGACGCGTCCAGCCAGAACATAGTAATTGATCCTATGCCTGCATCAAGCTGAGCAGTGCAGTGTTAGGGCGTAGATGGGTTTGGATTCTTCATTAGTAGACGGTGGCAGGCGGCTTGGGCTATAAAAAGTGTTGTTATTCATGGGCTATTTTGGTAAGCTGTGTGTTCACTTTAGTCCCGTAGGCGGGTGGATTGGGTCTGATTTCTCGAGGTAAGAAAGAACCCTACACATCACATGAGCGGAGATTTAGCCATGCAATCAAAATCAATTTGGACGGCTTATTATGTATCGATCGTCATGGGTGTGTTAATCTGCTTAAGCGGGGCGGCTGCAAATGCGGCAACGATGGTCTTTCTTTCCACCGACGAGGGTGAAACGCTCGGGGGTTTGAGTTTTGAAGATGAAGACTTAGCCCAATACAACACAGCGACGGGCGACGCAACCCTATTCTTCAATGGAGACGCGGCTTTTGACAGTGAGGAGGATCTCAACGCGGCGCACGTATTGCCCAATGGGCACGTCCTGCTTTCTACAGATGGTGACGTAACGCTTGGCGGCCTGACTTTCGGGGATGATGACATTGTTGAATATGACCCGGTGACGGGCACCGCGAGCCTCTTCTTCGACGGGGGCAGTTTATTTGGCAATGATTTTGAAAATATCGACGCGGTACACGTGTTGCCCAATGGGAACCTGGTGATTTCTACAACGAATAGTACAGCGCTTGGCGGTTTGGGGTTCGAAGACGGAGACTTAGCCGAGTATAACCCTGTGACAGACACCGCAACCCTTTTCTTCGATGAAGATTTGTTTAGCGGCAACGAGGATATCGACGCGGTACACGTGTTGCCCAATGGGAACATTGTGCTTTCCACGGCGGACGGCGCAACGCTTGGCGGTTTGACTTTCAAAGACGGCGACTTGGCTGAGTATAACCCTTCGACAGGGATCGCAAGCCTGTTCTTCGATGAAGATCTGTTCTCGGGTGCCGCAAATATCAACGCGACTTATATTATTTTTGACCCTTCGTCTTCGATTCCTGAGCCGGGGTCGCTGGTCTTGTTAGGGGCGGGGGCGTTGGGCATGGCGACGCGGCGGCGGGCGGGGTGAGCCAAGCACTACACAGCCTGCGGCTGTGTAGTGGCACCCATTTTCGTTTAGCCATACGCAGAAAATTTTGAAGCCCTAGGGCCGGCTGCCCGCCGGCTCTTTTTAATTGTGCCTTCAGGGGGGCGTTGGCTGATTGGGCGGGGTGTTTTAGAGCGGTTTTATTTTTGGTTGCAATCTTGCATCTGGAGACCGCTCCCTCACGGTCGCGGCTCGTCGCGGGAGTCTGTTGCGATCAGAAATAAAACCGGTCTAAGCTGACGCGCTCGCCAATCTGGAGGGATCTATTACAATCGGCGGCGATCGGTTCATACGGGTCTAGAAAAATTCGCGGTCGATGCAAGTGCGAGAAGAGACCGCTTCCTTACGGGCGCGGCTCGTGGCGGGGGACTCGTTATTCATCGGAATGCGTATAAGTCACCGTTTTGAGGTTTATATATGGCCGCGTCGCAAGCTGTGTTTGCTGATACCGGGATTAAAGCCCGGCTGATGGTGGGTATGGAGGTCCACGTGGAGCTTTCCACGCGGTCGAAGATGTTTACCAGTGCCCCGAATGTGGCGCACCCGGACTATTACGAGGCTGGGCCGAATACGCTGTGCGATCCGGTGGTGCTGGGGATGCCGGGGGTGCTGCCGGTGATCAACAAGCGGGCGGTGGAGATGTCCATGCTCGTGGGCCTGGCCCTGGGGTGCGAGATCGCGAAGCAGACCAAGTGGGACCGGAAGAGCTACTACTACCCGGACCTGCCGAAGAATTATCAGATTAGCCAATACGACCAGCCGCTGTGCCACGACGGGCAGGTGGACATCCCCATGGACGGCGAGGGGACGAAGACGATCCGGATCATCCGGGCGCACCTGGAGGAGGACGCCGGCAAGCTGATGCACGAAGGGCCGGGGGGCGTGAAAATTGACCACTCGATCGTGGACCTGAACCGGGCGGGCACCCCTCTGCTTGAGATTGTGACGGAGCCGGACTTCGACAGCGCCCAGCAAGCAGTGACGTTCGGGCAAACGCTGCGCAACATCTGCCGTAGCCTGGGTGTGTCCGAAGGGATTATGCAAAAAGGGCACATGCGGTTTGAGCCTAATATCAATGTGATTATCGAGAAGGACGGGCAAACCTATAAGACGCCTATCGTGGAGATTAAGAACCTCAACAGCTTCAAGGCGCTGCACGGGGCGATTGAGTACGAGTACCAGCGGCAGATTGAGGATTGGCTAGAGACGGGGCGGGTGATGAAGTCGGGGGCGAAGAGCACGCGTGGGTGGGACGACGTGAAGATGGTCACCGTGCTCCAACGCGAGAAAGAAGAAGCCCACGATTACCGGTATTTCCCGGACCCGGATTTAGTGCCGGTGGTGGTGGATGACGCGTGGATCGAGCGTGTGCGAGCGGAGTTGCCGGAGTTGCCGCTGGTGCGTGAGAAGCGGTACACCGAGCAGCTTGGGTTGAACGTGAAGGACGCGCGGGCGCTGATTGATGAGCCGAAGGTCTGCAAATTTTTTGAAGAAGTGCTCTCCGCAGGCGTGGAGCCTAAGCGAGCCGCAGCCATGCTGCTGAACTACGGGGCCAAGCGGGCGAACGAGCGCGGGTGTGCGATCCATGAGCTTGGGGTTACGCCGGGGCAGATTAAGGAAATCGCCGAGTTGGCGGCTGCGGACAAGATTGGCTCGTCGGCGGCGGATGAGTTGTTCGGGCACTGCTGCGACCCCCGGAATCAGGGGCAGACCGCAGAGGCGTTGGCTGAAAAGCATGGGCTGTTGCAGGTCAGCGATACCGGTGCCCTTGAAGGCTATGTTAAAGAGGTGCTCGCCAACCCGAAAAACGCCAAGATCGTCGGCGACATTCAAGATGGCAAGGACAAAGCGATCGGGGCGCTCTTGGGGCAAGTGATGAAGCTGAGCAAGGGACAGGCGAACCCGAAGCTGGTGGGCGATATGATCAAGCAGCAGGTAAGGGGTTCTTAGATGGCTGCAACAACATTACCAACCTCACAGAGCGCGGGCGGGGCTTCGTCCGCGTCAACAGAGTCAACCGCGAAGCCCAAGGGCGCGGGGCAGGCGCTGGCAAAGATTGCGCTGGTGTGCGGGTCGCTGGTGTTTATGTTTTTGGCTGCGGAGGTGGCGTTGCGCGTGCTGGGGATCGAGCCTCAGACGGCAACGGCGCTGAACGCGTATTTCCAATACGACTCTGAAGCGGGCTGGGGCGGGCGGCCGAATGTTGGGATGCGGTTCGCGACGACGGCGTTCGCGGGTTACACGTCGCACGGGCCTGATGGGTTTCGCACGGTGTCCAAGGCGTACCGGGGGGCGAAAAAAGTTGTGTGGTGCGTGGGCGATTCGGGCACGTGGGGCTGGGGCGTGAACGACGGTGAGACGTACACGGATGGGCTTAATAACCTGAGCCCGGCGGACACAGCCTTCCGCAACCTGGGCGTCTGCGGGTTCTCCACGGTGCAGGAGCACCTGATGATCCGCCACCTACTCGAAAAATTTCCGGACCAGAAGCCCAGCACGGTTCTGCTTCTGTTCTGCGAAAACGACCTGCCCGAAAACGTGGACGATAAAGACCAGTCCCCGCCTCGGCCGTACTACTTGGTGGCCAACGGCGAAGTCGAGTTGCACAACTACCCCACGCAGGCGTCGAGTATGTCCGTGCGGTCGTGGTTCAAGCGCCACTCATTGGCTTACAACCATTTAAACTTCTACTTGACGATGGCTAAACGCGCGATGAAGAACCGCGACTTCACGGGTCAACCCGCGGTGCCGGAGCAGCGACCGGGCAGCGAGTGGGCGGCGCTCCGCCACGGGTATGAGCAGATCCGAGATCTGTGCGTCCGGAACAATATTCAATTTGTGCCCGTGTTCCTGGCGGGTATCACGCTGCGGTACGGCGACCGCATGACACCGGAACTTGGGGCTTCTGAAGAAGCAACGCGGGCGAAGTTTATCGGCATGACTGAGTCGCTCGGGCTTGACGCGATTGACCTGACGCCTGACATGAAAGCCTACTTTACGACACAGGGGCAAGACGCGGAGCGGCTGTCTTTCAAACGCGACCCGCACTTCAACGCGAACGGGCACGCCCTGATCTCGCGAGCGGTTTGGGCGAAGCTGGGGCGGGAGTTGCGGTAGCGATGAAAAAACCACTGACAATCGTTGCCCGGATTGAGGCTAAAAAAGACAGCGTCGATTTAGTGAAATCTGAGTTGCTAAAGCTAATAGCACCGACGCGTAAGGAGCGGGGGTGCTTGCAATACGACTTGCATCAGGACAACGATCATCCTGAAGTTTTTCTGTTTTACGAAAACTGGGAAAGCAGAGAGCTGTGGCAAACGCATATGAAGAATGCGCACCTTCAAGCCTATACGAAGGCCACAGACGGCGCTGTCATGAATTTCACTCTCAATGAAATGATCCAAATCGATTAGAAGCGTAGCGGCCTTGAAGCTCCAGCCCCGAACGGACGGGGCCGGCCCGGAACGCCCCCTGCTACCCCCTGCCGCATCTGCAAGCTGGTTATACTCGGCCTCATGGCCAGTGTGTCGGCGTCCTCACAGACTGATCAATGGCGCCCCCTCAATGCAAAATGGCTTAAGCGCCAAGGCGGCGGCTTCGGCTTGGTGGTGTTGCTGCTGATTGGGCTGCCGTGCTTGGTGACGCTGCCTTGGTCGGTGTCGCGGTACGACGATCAGCGGTTGGGGGGCGACGAGTCTCTAGCTTCGCCGAGTTTCGCTGAGCCGATGGGCACGGACCTGCTGGGGCGTTCGGTGCTGTGGCGTAGCTTGCTGGGGGGTGCGGTGAGCCTGAGCATCGGGGGTTGTGCGGCGATGATCGCGGTGGTGATCGGTGTGCTGTGGGGGACGGCGGCGGGGTTCTCGGGCGGGCGGGTCGACGCGGCGATGATGCGCGTGGTCGACGTGCTGTATGGGCTGCCTTATATCCTGCTGGTGGTGCTTTTGGATATCGCGTTGTCGCCTTGGATGGAGGCGCTACTGGGGGTGGCCCTGGCGGCTGACCGCGCGGCTGGGGCGGCGCAGGTGGTGACTTTATTAATCGCGATTGGTGGCGTGAGTTGGCTGACGATGGCTCGCGTGGTGCGTGGGCAGGTTTTAAGCCTAAAGGCCCAGCCGTTTATTGAGGCGGCCAGGGCGTGCGGCGTGGGGCCTGTGCGCATGTTCACCCACCACGTGTTGCCGAACTTGATCGGTCCGATTGTCGTTTATACTACGCTGACCGTACCCACGGCGATTTTGCAAGAGTCGTTTTTGAGCTTCCTGGGGATCGGCGTGCAGGCGCCGCTGCCGAGTTGGGGCAACCTGGCGGCTGATGGTTTGGAAGAGTTGCACGCTTTGGGCCAGCCTGGGATAGACCTGCGCTGGTGGCTGATCGTTTGGCCGTGTACGCTGCTGGGGTTGACCTTGCTTGGGCTGAACCTGGTGGGCGACTCGCTACACCGCCGGTTGGCGCCGCGCACGAAAGCGGCGGCGGGTTGAGTTGGATAGCGGATAGGCCTAGCCACGCATCAACACTTATAGATTGGGGTGTCATGGACAATCGCTTCGGACTGAAGGACCTGCTCCAAACCGTGCTGCTGCTGGGTGTGATCGCGAGCATCTGGCTTGGTATGAAGCAGTACGACCGTCAGTGGGAGCTTGTGCGCACGGTGAATCAGAAGGTGGACACGCAGACGCGTGAGATGTCTCGCTTGCGTCGGTTGATCGAGGCGGGCCCGGCAGTGGCAGCCCGCGTTGTGCCTGGCCAATCTCAGCCGCAACCTGCCCCCAAAGGCCAGCCTGACACACCCGCCGACCAACAGGCCACGCGGGACCAAGACGACCGCCCGTTTGACCGGATCGAAGCGGCGCGTTCTCAGGAGGGGTACACCGAAGGTGACTGGCTGGTGGACGCCTTCGGCGGCGGTGTGGCCAAGCTCACCCCCCTGCTGTCGGGCGACGTGTACGCGAGCATTATCCAGAACTACGTACTCGATACGTTGGCCACGCGCGACCCGTCATCGCTCCAGTGGAAAGGGCTGCTAGCCAAGAGCTGGCAGATCAGCGACGACGGGTTGACCATCACGTTCCAGTTGCGCCAGGGCGTGACGTTCTCCGACGGCCACCCGCTGACGGCTGAAGACGTGGTGTACACCTTTGACCTGATCATGAACGAGCAGATCGCGGCGCCGCGGCACCGGGCGTACCTCAAGACGATCGAAAGCGTGGAAATGAACGGGCCGTATGAGGTGACGTTTAGGTACAAAGAGCCTTACTTTGAGGCGTTCGAGTTGGCGGCGAGCATCGCGGCGATGCCGAAGCATTTTTACTCGGCTTACATGCCCGAACAGTTCAACCAGTCGGTGGGGCTGCTGCTGGGGTCGGGGCAGTACCGGCTGGAAGACCCGACGGGTTGGACGCCGAGTAAGCCGATCCAGTTGGTGCGGAACGATCGGTATTGGGGCGTGCCTGCGGCGTTTGACCGGCTGGTGTTTAAAGAGATCACCAACGACGTGGCCAGGCAGACGGCTTTCCGCAACGGGGATATTGATCTTTTCGCGGCGCAGCCCCAGCAGTACCGCGACATGCTCAACGACGAAGCGCTGGCTTCACGCACGCAGCATTACGAATACCTCTCGCCGGCTAGCGGGTACCGGTACTTGGCGTGGAACCAGTCGCGCAACGGGCAGCCCACGGTGTTCACCGACAAGCGCGTGCGTCAGGCGATGACGCTATTGACCAACCGCCCGCAACTGGTCCAGGAAATCATGCTCGGCTACGCGGTGACGGCTTCGGGGCCGTTCAACCCGTTGAGCAAGCAGATCAGCCAGGCGGTGGTGCCCTGGGCGTACGACGTGGCGCGGGCCAAGGCCCTGCTCCAAGAAGCGGGGTTCCAAGACAATGACAAGGACGGCGTGTTGGAGACGCCCCAGGGCGAGCCGTTTGAGTTTAAGCTTACCTACCCGTCTGGCAGCACGAACTACGAGAAGATGGTGCTGTTCCTCAAAGACGCCTACGCACGGGCGGGGATTGTGCTTGTGCCCGACCCGCTTGAGTGGTCCGTCTTCACCGAGCGGCTCAAGAACAAAGACTTCGCGGTGATTACGCTTGGCTGGACCAGCGGCATCGAGACGGACGTCTACCAGATGTTCCACTCCAGCCAGATTCCTGATGGCGGCGATAATTTTATCTCTTACAGCAGCCCCGAGCTTGATGGGTTGATCGAAACCGCGCGGCGAACGGTGGATGAAGACACGCGCATGCCGATGTGGCACAGGGCACACGAGATCCTGCACGAGGATCAGCCTTACACGTTCCTGTTTTTTAGTAAGAGCCTGCGGTTCATCGACAACCGGGTTCGCAACGTGCAGGAATTGCCCATGGGGTTGAGCCCGTCGGAGGAGTGGTGGGTGCCGGCTGACTTGCAGAAGTGGAAGCAGTGACCCCCCGGAAGAACAGTGTTTCGCTACGAGCCGCGACCGTCAGGGAGCGGTCCGGATGGCAACAGGGTCCGATTCAACACAAAAATGCCTCGCCGCAGGCGATTTGATATCCATGCTCGAATGTAATGCTTAAGAACTCTTGCAAATGAGAAACAAGGCATCTCCTTCTGTTATTGAAGAGTTTCACCACTCGGACCGCTCCCTTATCCGCCTCAGGCGGACGGCTCGTAGCGAGCGGGGCGTGAGAATCTAACCATGCTCAGCTACGTGATCCGAAGATTGCTGCTGATGGTGCCGACGCTGATCGGGATTACCGTGGTGGTTTTCCTGGTGATGGCCCAATCGCCCGGGGGGATCGGCGGGTCGCTGTTGAACAAAGAAGGCTCGATGCGCGCCGAGGAGGCCCAGGCGCTGCGCGCGTATTACGAGAAGCGGTACGGGCTGAACAAGCCGCTTTACGTGCAGTACGCCAGGTGGCTCAACCAGGTCTCGCCGGTCGGGTTTGATATTAATAAAGACGGGACGCTTGGGCGGTTCACGGTCAAAAAACCCGACCTGGGCAAGAGCTTCACGCGGGAGCGGCCGGTGCTGGACGTGGTGATGGACGCGCTACCGATTACGCTGATCTTGAACCTGGTCACGATCCCGATCATCTACGCGATCGCGGTGACGACGGGCATCTACGCGGCTAAACACCGTGGCAAGACGTTTGACGTGGGCACGGGTGTGGTGTTCATGGCGCTGTGGTCGCTGCCGACCATGTGGGTGGGGGTGATGCTGATCGGCTTCTTTGCGAATAAGGACTTTGTCCAGGCGTTCCCCACGAGCGGTGTGCACGACACGCTGGTGGACACGATGCGCTTTTTGCCGCACTGGGAGGCTGGGGCGGGCGAATCAAGCGGCATGTGGGCTGGGTTCCAACGCGGGTGGCTGCTTGATGCGTGCTGGCACCTGGTGCTGCCGATCGTGTGCATGACGTACGGCGGGTTCGCGTTTTTGTCGAAGCTGATGCGCGCGTCCATGCTCGACAACCTGGCGGCCGACTTCGTTCGCACGGCCAGGGCCAAGGGCGTGGATGAACGCACGATCTTGTTCCAGCACGTGCTGCGCAACAGCGTGCTGCCGTTGATCACGGTGGCTGCGGGGATTTTGCCGGGGCTGCTTGGCGGGTCGCTGATCATCGAGCAGATCTTCAGCATCAACGGCATGGGCAAGCTGATGATCGACGCGATCTTCACGCGCGACAGGGAGTTGGTGCTGTCGGTGACGTTTGTGATCAGCTTGATCAGCACGGTGAGTCTGCTGCTAGCTGATATTTGTTACGCGTTGGCGGACCCGAGGGTGAGCTATGAGTAACGCGGCTGCACATCCCGTTGGTCCAGGTGCGCCGCCGCCCGCCGCCGACCCGCCCCGCGCGGTGCGTGGGTGGGTGGGGCAGGCGCTGAATAGCGTGGCCAAGCGGTTCGGGGCGAGAATCGGTATGGCGTTCATCGGGATGATCGCGTTCAGCGCGGTGTTCGCGCCGTTCCTAGCAAGCTCGCACCCGCTGCTACTGAAAATGGACAGGCAGTGGACCAGCCCGGCGATGAAGCACCTGACGCCGACGGACGTGACGCTGCTGGTGGGGTTCGTGGCGTTGCTGGCGGTGGCGCCGCTGCGCAACGTGAAATTTTCTCACAAGCTGGCCCAGATACTGGGTGTGTTGGCGTTCACGATCCCGGTGGCGTTGGTGATGGCGAAGCCGCCCAGGGCGGTGGTGTACGACCAGTACCGCCAGGCGGCTAACGACGGTCGCGTGCAGTTCGTGCTCAACGCGCCGATCCCCTACTCCCCCACCGACCGGCTGCGTGACCAGTTCGACGCGGACCGCCCCCACCCGTGGGCGCCGTCGACGGCGCACCTGATGGGCACGGAGCGCAACGGGGCGGACATCCTTAGCAGGATGATCCACGCCACGCGCATCGCGCTGGCTGTGGGGTTTATCGCCGAGGGCATTGCGCTGGTGATCGGTGTGACGATCGGTGGGCTTATGGGGTACTTCGCGGGCGCGGTTGACCTGCTTGGCATGCGCCTGGTGGAGGTGTTCTCGGCGATCCCGCGCATTTATCTGCTGCTGACGTTCGTGGCGTTTTTCGGGCGGAACCTCTACCTGATCATGGTGATTATCGGGCTGACGAGCTGGGTGGGGTACACGCTGTACACGCGCGCGGAATTTTTGCGGCTGCGCAAGCAGGACTTTGTGCAGGCTGCGATTGCTTGCGGGCTGCCGCTTCGGTCGATTTTGATGCGGCACATGCTACCCAACGGTATGGCCCCGATTTTGGTGAACGTGAGCTTCGGCGTGGCGTCGGCGATTTTGGCTGAGAGCACGCTGAGCTTTCTGGGGCTGGGGCTGGTTGACGAGCCGAGTTGGGGCGAGATGCTCAACCAGGCGCTGAGCGCCGGGGGCGGGTTTTACTGGTGGCTGGCGACGTTCCCCGGCCTGGCGATTTTTTTGACTGTTTTTTCGTACAACATGATCGGCGAGGCCATGCGCGACGCGATCGACCCACAACTCCAACGCGCCTCGGCGTTATAAAAGGCTGTGAACGGGCGTGTCCGTGACGCCGTGAACCGAACGTGAACCATGACCGACGAGCACCCCCTGCTAAAGATTGAAGACCTGGCGGTGAGCTTCCCGGCGACGGACGGCAGCGACCGGCGTGTGCACGCGGTGAGCGGTGTGAGCTTGTCGGTCTACCCCCGGCAGACGCTGGCTGTGGTGGGCGAGTCGGGCTGCGGCAAGTCGGTCACGGCCTTGTCCACGCTCAAGCTCATCCCCACCCCACCGGGCCGCCACGAGCACGGGCACATTTGGTGGTCTGGTGATAGCGACGGGGGTCAGCCGACCGATTTGCTATCGCTAAGCGAAAAGCAGATACGCCGCGTGCGGGGCAACCAGATCGCCATGATCTTCCAGGAGCCCATGACGAGCCTGAACCCGGTCTACACCATCGGTGAGCAGATTCTTGAGCCGATTTTGCTGCACCAGAAAGCCCCGCGCGGCCAAGCGGTGCAGACCGCGATTGATGCGCTGACTGAGGTTGGCATCGCCGACCCGGAGGCTCGCCTGCGGGAGTATCCGCACCGGCTGTCGGGGGGCATGCGGCAGCGGGTGATGATCGCGATGGCCTTGGCTTGTCAGCCGAAGCTGCTGTTGGCTGACGAACCCACCACCGCGCTGGACGTGACCATCCAAGCTCAAATCCTGGAACTGCTTCGCAAGCTCCAGCACGAACGGGGCATGTCGATATTGCTGATCACGCACGACCTGGGGGTGGTTGCGGAAAACGCGGACGTGGTGGCGGTGATGTACGCGGGGCGTGTGGTGGAGTACGGCTCGGTGCGGGACGTGTTCAGCAAACCGCTTCACCCGTACACCAAGGGGTTGCTCGCCTCGATGCCCGTGTTGGGCGACAAGCGGACGCGGTTGGCCACGATCCCCGGGCAGGTGCCCAACCCCACGAATTACCCCACGGGCTGCCCGTTTCACCCGCGTTGTAGCGACCGGAAGGACGACCCCCAGTGCGCCGCGGAGCACCCGGCTTTGCTTGAGGTGCGCGAGAAGCACTGGGCGGCCTGCTGGCACGCGCCGGGTTACGACCAAGCCAAAGCCACGACGCCCGATCTGGCGTACCGCATGGCATTGCAGACTTAAGAGACTTCACGCGGCGCGGCGCTGGTCGGATTCTTGCTCTTCGGGCTTGCGGGATTGGGACGGGGCGGTTGTTGCTTGGGGCGGTGTCACCGGTATCTTCCCCAACACGCTTAACCGCTGGGCGGCTTCTTGAGAGGCGAGCTTAAAGTCATCCTCGACCATCTCGTTGACCAGCTCTTCAAACGAGTAGGTCGGCGACCACTCCAGCACGCGCCTGGCTTTGGCCGCGTCGCCGGCCAATATGGCGCCGCTGCCTGACAATCTCGGCCCGGCGTCGTCTGACACGAACTGTCGGTAATCCATGCCCAGGTATGAAAAGGCCGCGTCGGCGAAGTCGCGCACCGCAGACACGTGCCCCGTGGCGATGACGTAATCGTCGGGCTTGTCTTGCTGGAGCATGAGCCACATGGCGTGGGCGTAGTCCCTGGCGTGCCCCCAGTCGCAGCGTGTGTCGAGGTGGCTCAAGGGCATCCGGTCGGCCAGGCCGAGCTTGACCTGTGCGGCGTGGCTGGTGATCTTGCGCGTGACGTACTGTTGCCCGCGTCGCGGTGAGGCGTGGCGGTACATGATCCCGGCCGAGGCGTGCAGGTCGTAGGTGTCACGGTAGTCGCGGGTCAGTTCAAGGCCCACGACCTTGGAGACGGCATACGTGGACCGCGGGCTTAACGGGGTTTGCTCGGTTTGGGGCGCGTGCGTGGCGTCTTCGAATATACGTCCCGACGCGGCGAAAAAAAAGCGGCACCGCGGCGCCGTTTCCTTGATAGCCGCCAGCAGGCAGTGCGACTGTGTCGTGCTTTCTTGGAGCGTAGCCAACTCGCTATTCAATGACAGATTCGCAAAGCTTGGGGTCGCTAGGTGGTAGCACTCGTCAGGCTTGACCTTGCCGAACCACTCGGCCAGGTCCACGTAGCTGTCCAGCGGCACCGAGTGGACCTCGACACGGTCCAGCAGGTGCGAGATACGGCCCATGCGCCTGCCCGGCGATTCGATCGCGGACCGGCGCACGATCCCGTGCACCTCGTAGCCCTTTTCAAGCAGCAGCTCGGCTAGGTAGGACCCGTCTTGCCCAGCGAGGCCGGTGATCACCGCCCTGCGTTTGGGGCGGGCGGTCAGGCTGTTGTGTTTGAGGGGTAGGCGCATCTCAATCGCTAGCATCGACACAATTAAACACCCACTGTTGCCGTTCTTGGACAACGGCTAAGCTGCGTACCGATAAATAGCTATCACAGCCACAAGGCACACGGTCATGAACCACAGCCAACCAACGTCTGATAAGCCGTCCACACACGGCGGCGTCCAAGCCCAGGGCGTGCGGCTGGTGGTTTTCTCTGATGATTGGGGTCGTCACCCGTCGAGTTGCCAGCACTTGGTCGGTAAGCTGCTGGACCGCTACCCGACGCTGTGGGTGAACACGGTGGGGATGCGCGCCCCGCGCCTGTCGTTGGAGGACGTTGGCAAAACGCTCACTAAGATCAAGCAGTGGCTGGTGCCCGCCAACCAACCCGCAACCCCCTTGCCGGCCAACCTCACTGTGATCAACCCGCGCATGTACCCCGGGTTCCGCAAGAGGTGGCAGCGTCGGCTTAATGGCAGATGGCTGACCCGCGCGGTGAACGGGGCTATGGGGCAGCGCCAACCGGGCATTAAGCGGATCGCGATCACGACCATCCCGGTCACGGCTGACCTCGTGGGGCGGTTGGATGTCGATCGGTGGGTGTATTACTGTGTGGATGATTTCTCGGTCTGGCCGGGGCTTGACGGGTCTGTCATGGACCGGATGGAGGCTGACTTGGTGCGGGCGGCTGACCGCGTGGTGGCGGTGTCGCAAACGCTCCAAGACCGCGTGGCTAAGTTGGGGCAGCGGTCCGACTTGCTTACGCATGGGATCGACCTGTCGCACTGGGGCTTCGCGCCCGAGGCGCCACACAACGAGCAGGCAAGTCGCGGCGAGGCGCCCCTGCCCGCGTGGTGGGCGGGGCTGGAACGGCCGATCGCGCTGTTTTGGGGCGTGGTCGATCGGCGGCTGGACACGGGCTGGTGCTTGGCGCTGGCTCAGCGGTGCGGCTCGTTGGTGCTGGCGGGGCCCCAGCAATCGCCCGACCCGAAGCTGCGCACCGCGTCGGGCATCCACATGCCCGGGCCGGTGGCGTATCAGGATTTGCCCGGGCTTGCGGCGGCGGCTGACGTGCTGGTCATGCCGTATGCCGACCTGCCCGTCACACGCGCGATTCAGCCGCTAAAGCTCAAGGAGTACCTCGCCACCGGTAAGCCTGCGATCGTGCGCAGCTTGCCAGCGACGGTGGCGTGGAGCGACGCGGCGGACGTAGTGGAAACGATCGATCAGTTGCTCGAAGTCACAGCCGACCGCGCCGAACACGGCACACCCGCAAGCCAACAAAACGCCAGGCAACGCCTAGCGCAAGAGTCTTGGGACGCTAAGGCTAGGCAATTTGAGCAATACCTTTTGGCTTAAAGGGTAGCCTTGTTTTGTCTCGTGTGTGGCTGCCGCACGGCTGCCATACCCCCCCACCGCTAGACCGCTTTTCTTTGAAAACCCCTATTTTGACTAAGTTAACACGTCATTAACCCGTCAAATTTCGACGACCCCCGCCCCGCACAAAAATTCCTATGTACACGAACATTGGGCTACCCAAAGGAATAAAGATGTATAAGATATAGTTGGCGAAAAAGGGTGAGATATACGGCTTGGGAGGGGACGACGGCTTCCCGGGTCTATGGTTGACTGCCTGCCTGCTTTCCCGCCTCACTTAAGGACCCGTAGCGATGATCGATCTTGTCCGCCTGCTTGGCTACCGCTGGTTCCGCAAGCGGGCACAGGCGCGGGTGAGTTTCGGTTTATCCACTCAATTTTTTAAGACTGAGAAACACGGCTCCCGCGTGGGCCAATATGTGCTCGACCCGCTTGAGCCGCGCGTGTTGCTCAGCGCCGAGCCGATCTTGATGGCCGCTCCGTCGCACGACGACAGCGCCACCGCGTTGATCACGACGCTGCTGCCGTACACCGAATTCGACGAATCCGACCTTGCCGACGCCCCCTTCACTTTCAGCGTCGGCGAAACGGATGAAGCCCCCGATGCCACCACCCTGGCCGGCGCGACCACGATCGACGACCCCGATGCGCCGACGGGGACCAGCGAAGTCCCGCTTGGTGCTGACTTCCGGGATACCTCCGAGTACATGCTCGGGACTGTTTTGGTGACCGTGGTGCTGTTCGAATCCGACGGCGGCATCGACGCGAACCTGGAGGATTGGGACCAAGCCCGGATCGATAAAGTGAAGCTGGAGATCATCGAGGGGCTCAACTGGTGGGAAGACACGCTGGACCTGCAAAACTCGCTGCACGCACTGGATTTTATTGTCGATTTCACTTACGCCGACGCGCCGGTGGCGACGGGGTATGAGCCGATCACGCGGGCGCAATCGCAAGACTCGTTGTGGATCAACGACTTCCTGGACGCGGTTGATTACAACACGGGTTCATCTCACTTCACCGACCTGAACCACTGGAACCACGACCAGCGCGTTACCTACGGCACCGACTGGGCGTACACCGTTTTTGTGGCGGATTCGCTGGCCGACGGCAACGGCAAGTTTTCCGATGACTACTTCGCCTACGCGTACCTTGGCGGGCCGTACGTCATGATGACCTACGACAATAACGGGTGGGGCAGCAGCCGTATGGGCCAGGTCTTCGCCCACGAAACAGGGCATATTTTCTACGCCCTGGACGAGTACCCCGGCAGCACTTCCTACAACACAACCAGCGGCTACTACAACACACAGAACCTCAACGCCTCCGACGGCCACCCCAACCCCGGCAGCCGGGTCGACAGCATCATGGCCGAGTCGTCAAAACAAGGCCCTGCTTACAGCAACCACACGTCCTCTCCCAGTTCGCTTGAGATGATCGGCTGGCGGGATTCCGACGGCGACGGCATCTTCGACGTGCTGGACGTGCCGCTGACCCTGACCGGCTCGGGCTCGTTTGATGCCGAAGCGAACGTCTACAGCTTCTCAGGCCAAAGCTCCGTTAACACGCTGAACAATCTTAGCCCTAGCGGTACCCGGCACGACATCACGATCAACACGGTTGACCTGATCCAATACAGCATCGACGGCGGGGAATGGATCGACGGCAACAGCTACGGGCTGCACGACACGCCCGTCGCCCAAGCCGTGCTGGTGACTGTGCCGGGGAACCATACCATCGAGTTCCGCACGATTGTCGAGCAGACCGGCTTGTCTTCGAACATCATTGTTTCAGATTCGTTCTTCATCGAGGGGGTGATACCGGGCAGCGTCACGGTGACGCCCACGTCCGGCTTGGTGACCACCGAGACGGGCGGCGGCGACACGTTCGACGTCGTGCTCGACTCGCAACCCACCGCGGACGTGACAATCGCCATCGCATCGAGCAACACCGACGAGGGCACCGTCTCGACGGGCCTACTCACCTTCACGCCCGACGATTGGGACACGCCACAGCCCGTCACCGTCACCGGCAAGGATGACGACATCGACGATGGCGATACCGCTTACACGATCTTCGTCCAGCCTGCTGTAAGCGTCGACCTCGCCTACGCGGGGGTCGACCCCGACGATGTATCTGTGACCAACAGCGACGACGACACCGCCGGTGTTACCGTAACACCCACGTCCGGCGTGGTGACCACCGAAGCGGGCGGCACTGACACATTCGACGTGGTGCTCGATTCGCAACCCACCGCTGACGTGACCATCGCCATCACATCGAGCAACACCGACGAAGGCACCGTCTCGACGGGCCTACTCACCTTCACACCCGATGACTGGGACACGCCGCAGACCGTTACCGTCACCGGCGAAAATGACGACACCGACGACGGCGATACCGCTTACACCGTCTTTGTTTTGACCACTCTAAGCGCCGACCCCGCCTACGCGGGGGTTGACCCTGACGACGTGGCTGTGACCAACAACGACGACGACACCGCGGGTGTTACCGTAACACCCACGTCCGGCTTGGTGACCACCGAAGCGGGCGGCACCGATACGTTCGACGTGGCGCTCGACTCAAAGCCCACCGCGGACGTGACGATCGCCATCGCATCGAGCAACACCGATGAGGGCACAGTCTCCACAAGCCTGCTCACCTTCACGCCAGACGACTGGGACACGCCACAGACCGTCACCGTCACCGGCGAAAATGACGACACCGACGACGGCGATATTGCTTACACCGTCTTTGTTTTGCCCGCCATAAGCGCCGACGCCGCGTACGACGGGGTTGACCCCGACGACGTGGCTGTGACCAATTTAGACGATGACGAGCCCGCCCCAGCGGGGTTATCAATCAGCTTGAACGACTACACGATCATCTCATACGGCGGGCGCCGGAATGACAACGGCGTCGCGGCGGTTGAGGACGACGGCGCCACGCTACACCTGACGGGCAACACGTGGAAAAAAATCCAACTGGACTACCTTGTCACTGAGAACACGGTGATTGAGTTTGACTTCCGCGGTGAAGTTGAGGGCGAGATCCACGGCATCGGCTTTGAAGAGAACGACACGCTGACCCCCGGTCGCGTGTTCCAGGTATACGGCACCCAAGCGTGGGGCATCGAAGACTTCAACACTTACACCACGGGGCAAGGGTGGGCGCACTACACGATCCCGGTCGGTCAGTATTACACCGGCCAGATGAGCTACCTCGTTATCAGCAACGACCATGACGATTCGCCCTCAAACGCGGAGTCTCTGTACACGGCTATTCTGATCTACGAAGCCCCCGCACCGCCTGGGATTACCGTGACGCCCACCTCCGGCTTGGTGACCACCGAAGCGGGCGGCTTTGACACATTCGACGTGGTGCTCGACACGCAACCCACGGCGGACGTGACGATCGCCATCGCATCGAGCAACACCGACGAGGGCACCGTCTCGACGGGCTTGCTCACATTTACACCCGACGACTGGGACGCACCACAGACCGTCACCGTCACCGGCGCTAACGACGACGTTGACGACGACGACGCGGCGTACACCATCTTCGTGCAAACCGCTTCCAGCTCCGATGCCCAGTACGACGGGATTGACCCCGACGACGTGGCTGTGACCAACACCGACGACGACACCGCGGGCGTCACCGTGACGCCTACATCCGGCTTGGTGACCACCGAAGCGGGCGGTTTTGACACATTCGACGTGGTGCTCGACTCGCAACCCACCGCGGACGTGACGATCGCCATCGCATCGAGCAACACCGACGAGGGCACCGCCTCGACAAGCCTACTCACCTTCACACCCGACGACTGGGACACGCCGCAGACCGTCACCGTCACCGGCGGTGACGACGACGTTGAAGACGGCGACGCAGCTTACACCGTCTTCGTGCAAACCGCTTCCAGTTCAGACGCCAAGTACGATGGGATTGATCCCGACGACGTGGCTGTGACCAACACCGACGACGATGCGCTGCCCCCGAACGCTGTCACGATCGACTTTACCCAATACGAAATCCGGTCGTATACCGGCGGTGAAGACAAGTCGGGCACCGTCACCATCGAAGACGGCGGCGACACCCTGCACCTGCAAGGCAACCTGTGGAAAAAGATCGACCTAGACTACCTGATCACACCCACGACGGTCCTCGAGTTCGATTTCCGCAGCGAGGTGGAAGGCGAGATTCACGGCATCGGCTTCGACAACAACAACTCGGTAAGCATGAACAGGGTCTTCCGGCTCAACGGGGACCAAGGCAACGCAGCCATACTCGACTACAGCGACTACACGGTCGGCGAAGGCACGAGGCACTACACCATCCCGGTCGGGCAGTTCTACACCGGCGAGATGAGGTTCCTCATCTTTATCAACGACCACGACGCTCCGCCTTCCGACGGCGATGGCCGATTCTCCAATATCGTGATTTACGAAGACAGCGGCCAAGCGCCGGCGGCTGCAAACACCCCAAGCCACACCACCGCGGCCGTCCCGCCTAAGCAGCCCGTCAGCCTGCCGGTGGCGACACTGCCCAGCGGCATCTTCACAACCGCCCTAGGCCCGTATGCCAAGAACCACACACCCGCCAAGCGCCCGCGTGTTACCGTGGCGTCCGTGGTGCTCGGGCCTCAGCCCGACAACGACACAGCCAACCCGTGGGACCGGGTCGCCACGGGGTACCGGCTGTCGCGGTATCGGGGATAAAGCGGCGCCACTATTCAACACGCCGCCCTGTCGGCTGTGATCAGCCCTTGGCCGCTTTGAAGTTTTCCGCTACTTTCGCCCAGTTCACCACGCCCCACCACGCGCTGACGTAGTCCGGACGGCGGTTCTGGTATTTCAGGTAGTAGGCATGCTCCCACACGTCCAAGCCCAGGATCGGCTTGCCGGGGCACTCGGCGACGCCCTTCATCAGGGGGTTGTCTTGGTTGGGCGTTGAACAGACACAGACCTTGCCTTCGGGCTTGACACACAGCCACGCCCAGCCGGACCCGAACCGTGTGGCGGCGGCTTTTGAAAAAGCGTCTTTGAAGGCGTCGAAGCCGCCTAAGTCTTTGGTGATCGCGTTGGCGAGGTCGCCGCTAGGCTGCCCGCCCCCGCCCTTCCCTGCCGGTGCCATGACCGACCAGAACAAGCTGTGGTTGAAGTGGCCGCCGGCGTTGTTGCGCACCGCGGTGCGGATGCCCTCCGGCACGGCTGCCAGATCGCCCAGGATCGCCTCTAAGCTCTTGCCGCTAACGGGCGACCCTTCGATCGCTTTATTCAGATTCGTCACGTAGCCGTTGTGGTGCTTGCCGTGGTGGATCTGCATGGTCTGCGAATCGATTACGGGCTCCAAGGCGTCGTGTGCGTACGGCAAATCGGGGAGTGAAAACGGCATAATAAACTCCTAAATCTTTACTTAAGACAACGTCAAACAAACCCGAATAACAAATTCGAGCTTCCGCGTCGCGAGTGTTAATTCAACAATAACAAAGGCTTATATATATTTCCCGTCAAGTGCGGCGATAGGCCGATAGCAACATTCAGCATTGGGACCAGTCGTGTAAATCCTAAGAGATGGCACATGCGTGGTCAAGATTCATCACGGTTCATAAGTGACAGCGCCCTTCGCCCGGGCGGACGCACCCCCAATATAAGGGGGGCACCATTTTTTTGGCTTCATGCGAGACACGCGGATTGAAACCCGTTTAACACGGCATAACGCCGCTCTCACAGCCACGGATGACCGAACAAGTGCCCCCGCGAACGGACAAGGCTTGCAGATGTGAAAATAGGTAAACACGGAACAATTTCTGGAATGATTCCAAAAAAAACGAACACATTAGCGTTTTTTCGTGTATATTAAGTACAGAAAGCGTACCGGATATGACGGTCCACGGGAGGGGGAAAACAAATCTGGATTGGCTGATTAACGAATTTGGGAAATGGCGGTTCGTCACTGGATGATGACCCCCCCGGCCCCTTACAGCAAGCGCACAATTATGATTTCGACCTCAAACCAAACCAAGACCACCCGCGAGCTGATGCGAAAGATGACTGGAACGACCAAACAATTTCACTACTCACCCATGGACCTGGCCCAACACCGAGGCGGGCTTGTGGTGGCGCCGTCTTCACGTCAGCTAAGCCCTGAAGACGAAGCGACGCTCCAAGCCGTGCTCTCGGGCAAGTGCGACTATGTCGAGAACGACGTGTTCAAGAAGGCCAACGCTGAGAAGCAACTGTTCGTCGAGGCTTCACAGATTAACCGGCCTGACACGAGCTGGTATCACCCGCTGATGGAGAAGATCTCCGACACGTCCGACGCGTACGGCTCGGGCAAGCGGATCGGCACGGTACTGCTCACCGCCGCTCAAGAGCGGGCGCTGTTCCTGCAGTTCAACTACTGCCGCTACCGCATCGCTCAATTGGCCAAGCAAACGGGTGAGGGGCGGATCGACCCCGACCTGGGGCGGCAGGTGCTCCTGTGGCACAACCGCGCCGAGGCTTACAGGGACCAGATCGCTCAGACGAACCTGGCCCTGGTGCTGGCGATGGCTAAACGCACCCGCATGAGCGAGGTCGATTTTGCGGACCTGGTCAGCGAAGGGAACATGGCCCTGCTACGGGCGATCGACAAGTTCGACGTGGCCCGTGGGTTCAAGTTCTCCACCTACGCCTGCCGCGCGATCCTCAAAGCCTTTAGCCGCATGGGCGTCACCCACAGCCGGTACCGGCAGCTATTCCCCACGGACTTCGACCCGAAGTACGAGAAGTCCGACTACATGGAGCACCGCCGTGCCGAGCACGAAGACGACTGTGTCGACGAGGTGCGGTCGATCGTGCGGGAGAACCGAGCCGACCTGACCGACATCGAACGGTCGGTGATCGAGCACCGCTTCGCTCTGAGGAAGCGGCGCAAGAGTGAGCCCGAGCTACGCCCGCTGACGCTTGAGCAGGTCGGGCGGGTGATCGGCGTCACCAAAGAACGCGTCCGCCAAATCCAGAACAAGGCGCTGAACAAGATCCGCGATTTGCTTGAGGAAGAGTTTCTTAATTAATGAAGTTGTGGGCTAATGCCGTTCTATCGACAACTATAAAAACCGCCTATAGAGGCGGTTTTTTATTTTGGCATCGAGTGTACGCTACGCTATTCTCGCCTTTTCGCTAAATAGCGGCTTATTGCAGATGTTGATCACCAAGATACACTCCCCATAAGCTTGCCAGTAAAGCAGCAGAGCTTGCAGTGATGCAAGTATCGAACAGTGGGCTGTTGTTCGTGCGTAGAGCGTGACCGCTTCGTATACCAAACTGAATCGTCAACAATGTCAAAATAAGATGCTACGACAGCTTGCAGACACACTAAATGCCGCGGGGACGACACGTAGAGTTGTCGCCGCACAATTCCCTGAAGAGATAATAGAGCTTAGTACAGCCGTCACTATTCTCGAATCATCGAACAAAAGCCCTATCGGGTGGTCACTTCGCCGGGTGCTGCAAAGGCGTGGCAACGTCGTTATCACTGACCGGCGTGTGTTCATCCAGTCTGGGTTCTGGTCGCCTCTTTCCGTTATCTGGACCGCCGCATTTATCATTGCAGCCTACATGGTGGTAGATGGTCAAACAGAAACATGGCCGATGTTGGCTTTGAGCGGTATTCTTCTGCTCCAACGCCGTCCGTATACCCAGAATCTTTTATTCGAGTCCATAAAGGACGTTCAATTCGGTAGCGTTCAAGGCATCACCGTGCGAGGGGATGTCCTTGTATTTGATCTCGGCACCAAGGCATTGCACCTTGTCACATCTAAAGTTGTGCCGACAGAACTCAAACACAAGTTAGAAGTAAGAATCCGTGGATACGGCAAGCAGAACGAGCGAGTCTAAACAACCGTTAGCGAAGCCTCGTCACAATTGATGGGTTCTGAGGCGAAATCACAGTGCATGCGCCACGCACGGCTGCGTGCCCTACCCCGTCAAATCCTATTAAAGCTTGAATTGGCCGCTCAGTCGCGGGTGAGGACTTCTTGCTCGGACTGGGCGGCGATCTTGGCGAGCAGTTGCTGGGCGCGGCGGTCGTCGGGTTGGCGGCGCAGGGCTTCGGCGTAGGACTGGGCGGCTTCTTGGAGGCGGCCCTCGCGTTCGAGCGTGACGCCACGCAGCAAGACGGGCGTGGAGTTGCCCGGTGCGAGCTTGGCGGCTTGGTTGAACATGCCCAACGCGCGGTCAAAGTTGTTTGTCTTGGACAGCACCACGCCCGCCAGCAGAAAGCCTTCGTGACGGTCGGGCGCGAGCTTCATGGCTTTTTTCGCGGCTAGCATGGCGCCCGGTGCGTCGTGCAGGGTCATGGCCAACTCGCCGAGCTTGATCCAGGTGTCGACGTCCAGCGGGTTTTCGCGGGTGAGCTTGAGGTACTTCTCTTTGGCTTCGACGAACCGGCCCGCGGCAAAGTAGGCGTCGCCCAGGGACCGGACCAGGTCGCGGCGGTGCGATAGCTGGGGGTCTTCGCAGAGCCGTTCGAGCCGGCGAGCCGCTTCGGCGGGTTGGCCCGAGGCCAGCAGCGCCAGGGACAGTTCCTCGTGAATCAGCGGGTCTTCGGGTCGGATCAGCGACGCCTGCTGGAAATACTCCGCGGCTTTCTTGTAGTCCCCACGCATGACGTAGAGCTGACCGATAGCCAAGCGCACACCCGCGTTGAGGTCGAAGTAGGTCATCTTCTCATTGAGGATTTCCATGGCCTCGTCGGTGCGGTCCAGGGCCACGAGCATCTCGGTCATGGCTAGCAAGTAGGCGGCGTTGTCGGGCTCAAGCTCGAAGGCGCGGTGGTAGTAGACCAGCGCCGCGTCGAACTGCGTCCACCGCTGCATGACGATGCCTTGGAAGTACTGCGCCAGGGCGTATTGCGGGTCGGACTCGATCGCGGACTTGAAGCGGTGGTAGGCGCGTTCTAGTTGGCTCCGCTCCAGTGCGACTCGCCCGGCGAGTGTGAAGAGCTTGGCGTTGGTGGGGTCGATCTTGATGGCTTCGGTGAGTGTTTTCTCTGATTGGTCGAGGTCGCCGGCGTCGAACTGCTGCTGGGCCATCTGGATCATCAGCGTGGACCGCATGCCCCGCCAGCGGACGTTGGCGGCGTTGACGTGCTTCTTGTGGTTGGACTGACAGCCCAGCATACTGAAGGTCAGCAAGGCCGCGGCCAGCAGTGTGGTGAGCTTATTGTTGTAACCGTTACGATTCATACAACCACCCCATTTTAACTCGCTAGGACTTCCTATCGGCGATAAAAAGGCCGGTAATCAGTACAAGACTCCAACAACCCATTGTTTTTGAGTTATTTCTGCTGGGGCATGTCCTCGGGCAGGAGCCACTCAACCACGGCGTTGAAGGGGTCCGTCGCGGGCACGGCGTCCGCGTGCTCGATATCGTCCGATATCTGCGTGGATTCGAACTGGTTCTCGCGGACGACGGCTGACGGGACCAGCGCGTCGATCACGGCTGAGTCATCATCAAAATCCAGCTCCACCACTTCGTCACGCGGGAAGTAATCGGACTCAACCATCGAATCGATTGCGGTGGTCGCTTGGATGTCCTGATCAAAACCGGACTCGGGGAATTGGGAATCCTGCCAATCCAGGTCGGCTTCGGGCAGCGGGGTGACATCCGAATTAAAGCCGGGCTGGTCGTCGAACTCGTCGTTGAATTGGCTGTCTGTCTGCCAATCGAATTCGGATTCGTCGAGGGTGTCCGTCGCGCTTTGGATCAGGGACTCGTCCTCGAACTGCACGTGGGGGTCTTGAGGCTGCTGCCAATCGGTTTCAAACTCGGGCAGTGGGTCGACGGCGGTGGTCAAGCCGGCTTCGTCCTCGAAGCTGTCCTCAAATTGGTTCCGCGTGGTCTCGTTTTCCTGCCAGTCTAGCTGCGCTTCAGGCAGCGTCTCGAATTCACCGGGGTCGAAGTCGGTGGTAAACTCGGGCTGATCTTCGAATTGCACCTCCGAGGGTTCGGGCCAGTCGGCGTCCACACCGGTGTCGGTTGCGGGCAGCGGCTGGACCTCTTCGACAAACTCAAATTGGTCGGCCTGCTGCTCGTGCCAATCCGCGTCGACAGCCGAGTCCGCCGCGTCTTGCGGGGCGGGGTCTTCGGGGAACTCGATTTCGGGTGTCAGCGTTTCGTCTTCCCAGTCAAGGTTGAAGTCGTCTTCTTGAACCGCGGGCGGGGCTTGATCCACGCTGTCCACCGCGGTCTGCGGCTGGAAGAAGCTCTTAAGCCAGGGCTGAGCCTCCTGGTTAGGATCGCCGCCGACAGCGGGGTCCGCGTCAAACGAGGAGAAATCGTCCTCGACTTCAGCGGTGGACCAGTCATCGAAGCCGGCTGTGTCTTGTGGTGACACAAATTGGTCCTGCGTAGCGGCGGCTGGCGGCGGCGCTATCGCGGTGCTTTGCGCAGGGGGAGCGGTGGGCGCCACCGGCTGTGGCGCGGGTGTCTTTGGATTGAAGCTCGACCCGGCGTCAAAACCCGGCGCGCCCGAAGGCTCCAGGGGCCAAGGCATGGTCTTGGGCGGTGCCACACGCCGGGGTGTGTTGTCCACGCGGTGTTGGATTATGTCGTCGGCGGTGTCTCGCAGGATTCTGAAATCGACCGACGGCCTGTAGATGTGGCGGCCGGTGAGCTTCTCCTTGAGGCGGATCGCGTCGGCGGCCCTGGGGTTAAGCGTGAGGGCCATGTTGGTCGACCACAACGCCTTCTTCTTGTCGCCGTGGTTGAAGTGCTCCTGCGCGTCGCGGATGTGGGCTGCGGTGAGCTTGGTCTTGGACCAAGGCAGCAGGCCTTCGCGTGCGCCCAGCCGGGCCATCTCGGCGCCGTGTTGGGCGGCGTCTCCTTCCGCGTATAGCGATTGGTCTTTCACAATGGTCGGGGTGATCAAGAAGATCACCTCGTTGCGTTCCACGTCGTCTTCCTGGCCTTTGAACATCACACCGAGCAGCGGGACGTCGCCCAGGCCGGGGACCTGGCGGCGGCTGACGGTGGTGTCTTCCTTGAACAAACCGCCCAGCACGACGGTTTGGCCGTTGCGTACCACGACGTTCGTCGTCAGTTCCTGGTTGGTGGTTTCGGGGATCACCGAGCCGGAGGCGGTCTCGCGGGTCGTGCCGTCAGAAATGGACGGCTTGAGTTCTAGGCGGATAAACCCGTCGTCGCTGACGAACGGGCGGAAAGTGAGCTGAGTACCAATTTCCAAAAACTCGACTGTTTGGGTGGTGGACGTGTCGGTGGCGGTGGTGCTGATATAGCCCAGCTTCTCGCCGACGAGCAGGTCCGCGCGCTGGCGGTTGAGCACCAGCAGCTTCGGGTTGGCCATGACGGTGGTGTCGGTCACCTGGTCCAGCGCTTTGATGAACGCCGCGACGTTGTGGGTTACGATGCCGATCTTCGCGCCGCTCGTGGACGCGGGGCCCGTGTTGCCCACGGTCGTCTGCAGGCCGCCCGCGGCTTCGGTGGGTTTGATCACGCTGCCGAGCATCTCGTCGACGACGCCCAGCGGGTCGGTGAACGTGTTGATCGCGAAGTCCGCCAGAATCGACAGGTCCACGCCGAATGCGTTGTCTTCGCTGAGCCTGGCTTGGAGGATCGTCGCCTCGACCAGCACCTGCTTGGGGCGTTGGTCCAGGTCTTTGATCACCTCGACGATCTCGTCAATGATCTCGGGGTAGTCGTGGATAATCAGCGTGTCGGTGTTGGCGAAGCTGTTTGCGCCGCCGTCGGCGATGCTGGGCGCGAAGCCGGGCGTCGTTTCGCCGCTGACGGTGATGGAGCCGTCGGCGGAGAGCAGCGGCGTGACAAAGGTCGACGCGTCAGACGCGGTGATATAGCTCAGCCGCACCACGCGGTGGGCCATCTTCCGTTCGGCTTCCTGGATCGCTTCGAGCTCGCTGGTGGTGTAAACGAAGATCAGGTTGCCTTTTTCGTGGTACCCGAATCCGTTGGTGTGGAGGATCGCGTCGAGGGCTTCGTAAAAATCAACGTCGTATAGGTCGGCTGAAATCGAGCCGGCCACGTTGCGGCTGGCGATGATATTCCGCTGGGACTGGATGCTTAGTAGCTGTAAGACGCGGGAGACTTCGAGGTCTTTGACGTGCAGGTCGACCTGACCGAACGACCCGACCTTGACCTTCTGGTCGGCGGTGTTGATGGGCCCATCGCCGTTCTCAAAAAGCCCGCCGCTATCTAGTTGTTGGGCCGCTACACGCGGCGCCGACACCCCGAACAGGCACACCAGTGCCAGCAGGCACACGCGACCGGTGCCGGCGGCATCTCGATGACCTATCGGCTGCGAAGGATTACCCATCCTCAATGCTCCTTGGCCTCGTTCACCGTGCGGTTCGCCTGTGTCCCCTGGCTAAGAAGCACATTCTCCATAGTGCCGTACAACGTTGACTCTTGATGGCTGACATTCATCACAGGCATAGCAATACCCTGGTGGGTCCGTGCAACTTGAGCACTCATCGGCTGGATCAGGGCATAACTTTTTTGTTGGTTGGCTAAAACCGTTTTACAACCGATAAACCGCACAAATCTAAGTGGTTATAAGACCTGCCCGGTTGTTCTAATCAGGCAGTCTTCTCGGCAGAAAGGCTGATTTGCGCAACGACGGCCGGCTACTGGATCGTGACACGCCCGGTAAACGGGGCCACGGTCACTAAGAGGTTGACTCTTGGCGCCACGACATTGAGCGACCCGCCGTTGATCGGCGACCCCAGCGGGTCGAACTCCAGTATCAGCGGGTCGGTGCCACCGAAATTGACGTTCTGAATCGTTACGCCGTTGAAGCTGTTGTTGGAGTCCGTTGAGAGGTTGACGGCATAGGCGTTGTTGGTCTTCCACGCCGTGACGAGTGTGTTGCCGTTTTCGTCTGCCAAGCGATAGGAGTTCAGCAGCGTGTTAAAGATGACCTGACGGTTGCTCTGCGATGCGATCGCCTCGTTCTGAGCGATCAGGATATCGGCGACGATCATCCGGGTCGCTGCCTGGCCCGAAAAATCGCTGGGGTTTAGGATCGCGGGCACCACCATCGCGCCCGCCAGCCCAATAATCGCGACCACCACCAGCACCTCCACGAGCGTGAAGGCTTTGTTCGGTGCGCACCGCGTCGTTGACTGTTTCATGGCTTACTCCCCCGGGTTACGCGATCGGTTGACCCTATTTCCCGTTGCTTTCGGTGGTCTTGACCCTTGCTTGGCCGCTGCGGAACAGGTTGATCAACGCGTCGACTTTGGATGACAGCTTCTTGATTTCGTCCACCATCTGCTGCCGCTGCTCTCCGGCGTTGGGGATCCCCGCGTACGCGGGCGTGGCGATATCGAACGCTTGTGGCGCCGACCCGGGCGACGCCTGCCACGCCCAGAGGTGCAGCGTTAGCAACACGGCGATCACGGTGAGAACGGCGTTGAGGTATTTCACAGACTGCATCTGGATACTCCCTGCTGTTTGAGTCGCCACACGCGGGGCCGCCCCACCGATGGGAACCCCGTCATGAGCCCTGGTCTTGTTGTTTTTATCGGCTCAAAGGGAGGGGTCAATAATCAAAATAACGCCGCCCTTGGATATCCGTGCCGGGGGTGTTGGCGGTGAACATGCCCGTAAGCGGCTGATACACCCAGCCTTCGGGGCCGTCCGCTTCTGTGGGGAACGCGTCGTAGAAGTCCACAAAGCGGATACGGCTGTTCTTATTGAAGGGGTTCGGCGGGACCTGCTCAATATAGGGCCCGAAGCGGAACTCACTGCTGGGCTTGGATGAGGTGTGGCCCTGGTCGTTGGTGTACAGGGTCATCTGCGAAATAAACACCTCGTTGGTGGGGATGAGCATGGTGTTGCCCTGGGGGAAGCCCGGGGGTGTGTTGTTGTGCTGGGCTTGGTAGGCGAGGATCTGCGTGCGGAGGTTGTGCAGGTCCGTGTCGAGCAGTTGCTCGCGTTCATTGTTCGTGGCGCTTGAGAGCCTGGGCGCGACCATCAGCGTAAGCAAACCAAGCAGGATACCCGCGATGAGGATCTCCCCGCCGTAGTTGCGGATCGCCCGCCCGGGAAGTGAACCCTGCGCCTGGTCGGCTGGGTTGGGCTGCTGTTGTGGGTCTTGGTTGGCTTGGCTAGGCAGCATCGGTTTTTTGTGTCTCCGCGGCTGAACGGCGAGAGCCAAGGCAATGGTAGGAGCGTTGCTCGAAAAAGCTCACCCCGGCCGTTAAGCCGGGGTGAGCGGTGGTTGCGTGGCGGTTAGATTAATAGGTCTCGATATCGGTGGCGTTGAGCAGCGGTGTGCTCGGGTTGGCGGCCGCGATGACGGCCAGCAGCGCGCCGGAGTTTTCGTTGTAGGTCCAACCCACACCCGCGGCGGCGTTGCCCGTCGCGACGACTCCGCTTTGGTTCTCAAACGGATTCATCGGTGGGCGTTGCAGGTAAGGACCGAACGCGTTCACACCCGCGGCCGCGGCGCCAGTGGCGTCCGTCGTGATGATCAGGTTGTTCCAGTTCTGCACACCGCCTGTGCCGTCGATCTGCGCGAGCGTCGGGTACTGCCCGTTGTGCTGGAGCTGGTAGAGCTCGAGCTGGCTTCGGATCGACTGGAGCTGCGAGGTCAGGTTGCTGGCCCTGGCGGCCTCACTGGCGTTGGTGAACTGCGGAATCACGATCGCGGCCAAGATGCCGAGGATCACCACCACAATCAGAATTTCGACTAGCGTAAACCCGGAGTTTCTACGTTGACGTACGGACATAACTTTTTCTCCCTTGAACAAAGTCCAACCTTTGCTGAACGCGGATCCACACGAACCCGACGGATGCTTTCACGTATACCATTGCCGAAAAACGTCGCCCGATCACCAAATATTTCAATCGTCCACAAACACAGCAGACTTAAACCGGCACGAACCACTGTCGGCAATTCAATCGTTGGGCTGATAAAATCAACTCGTCTTGAACAAGAGAAACGATATAAACGCACCGAATGCAAACGACGCTGTTGCGTGAAATGGATTCAGTGGGCGCGGCGCGGCTGTCTAACCGTTACAAACGGTACAGCCCGCGCAGCGCTACGGCCGCCACGTTGTAGCGCGACTTGAAAAAGCGCAACACGACTCGCCGCAATCAGCGAGGCTAAGCCTGCCGCTCAAAGCCGTGGCGTATGTATATAGATAAAGAAAAAATACCCGGGGCTAGGCGGGGGTGACTTCGATAAACCGCTGGACGCTGCGCAGGTCGGCCAACACGTCGCTGGTGGCGGTCACGGTGCCGGACTCTCCGAGTTGCCCCTTGACCGGGTGGAGCTTGACCATGCGCCCGCCGTACAGCCGCCCGCCGCGCGGGCTGGGGTTGTAGTTGGACTTGCGTACTTTGTGCAGGCGCTTGTTGGCCTCGCGAACGGCGGCGTCTTTGCCCAGCACACGCACCAAGGTCTTGCCGGCGGCGATGTTCGTCGGCTGCTTGACGATCTTGATGTTTACCTGACTGCCCGGTTTGATTTTGTCCAACATGGCGTGGCCCGTATGGTCCCCAGCGGGTAGCCGCTGTAAATAAGAGTTAAAGCTAAAGCAAGCGGGTAATTCTGACCGGATCACGGGTTGGCGTCAAATCGAAGCCAACCAGCAAACAAACATGACCCGGCGGTGACGGCCCGAACCGCCTGCCTCAACGCGCGGCGGGGGTTGCATCCGATCCAAACATTTGGTAATTTAGGCAGTATAGGGATAGACGAGGCGACATTTCACGTCGCTAATCCGATCGGTGCGGGGAGAAAGATGTGGTAGGGAAATCTTTCAAACACCATTTCGGAGGCAAAAGTCATGACAGCAGGGAAGTTCTTAAAGGGATGGGCGGTTGGTGCAAGTGTTGTTGTAGTGTTTGGTGTCGGCAACGCCCAAGCCCTAACGCTGGCACCAGCTAGCAGCGGTGATTTTTCAGGAGCTGCTTCTGTGGCGACATTTAGCACAGGGTTCTTCGGCGCATCATATTCCGAAGCAGGGGCTACATTCTTCGAAGAAGACGGTATCGATATCTTCATTGATATTGTAGATCAGAATCTAAATACCTTTGACTTTGGTATCCCAGCTGATACGACACCTATCTTAATTGTTGAATTTGATACGCCTGTGAACCTGGTAGGATTCGACTGGATCAATGGGGCAATGAATCTGACGATCGATGCATTTGTTGGCAAAGACGGATCGGGCTTAACCGATCAACTTATTCTGCCAGCACCAGCCAGCTCCGTTCCTACCCCTTCTTTTCTCGCTTTTAAATCAACCGATGGGATGAGCTTTCAGCGTATCAGAATAACGATGGAAGATACTCAAGGCACTGCTTTCATAGACGACTTCCGTTTTGAGGCAGGGTCGACCGACACTAACACCGGCGGCGCGGTCCCCGAACCCACCACGGCGGTGCTGGGGCTTGCCGGGTTGGGGGCCTTGGGGCTTCTGGTGGTCCGGTCGAGAAAATACAGCCGCCACGCGGCGTAAAGGCGGCGTGTCCGCGGGCTAGCTGATGTCACATTCGGAAACAGCCGTTGTGAATCGGCAAGCCGACAGACTCGCACGCTTCCATTAAAGGATATGACCTGTGCCTGTCCCGACAGGAGCGATCGACTCGCACCCGGCGAAGTCGATCGCCTTGGGCGGTTGGTACGGGCGGTGGGCGTGGGCGTTGTCGCTGCTGTTCTTGGCAGTCGGCTCATTTGGCCTGGGGTTATTCAACGGGGCGTTAGGTGACGATCAACTGCTGCTGTCACAGCGGCTCGCTGGGGTAGACGGTTTCGCGGGCTTGTGGGGGCTGTTCACACAGAGCTATTGGGGTCCGTTGCACACGGGTGGGCTGTACCGCCCGGTCATGCTTTGGCTGCTGGGCGCCCAGCGGCTGTGTTTCGGCACGGACCCCGTCGGGTTTCACGCGGTGAGCCTGCTGCTGCACGCGGGCGTCAGCGTGTTGTGCTTCGGGCTGTTGCGCCGGTTCCTGCCCAAGCCCGCGGCGTTTATGGGCGCTGCGGTGTTCGCCTGTCACCCGATCCACGCCGAGGCCGTCATCACGGTCTACGGGCAGGCCGACCTGTGGGCAGCGCTGTTCATGCTCGTCAGCCTGGACCGGTACGCCGCGTGGCTGCACAAACCGCTGTCGCCCACGCAACGGCTCGTCATCTACGGGGCGTACCTGCTGAGCTTGGGGTGTAAAGAGTCGGCGGTGCTGGGGCCCACGGCGATGGTCTTGATCAGGGGGCTTTATGTCTCACCCGACGCCCGCGGTTGGCGTCGGTGGGTGTCGGGCCGTGAGGCGGGGTTTGCCGTGCCGCTGGCGATCTACTTAGTGGCGCGGTTCGCGGTGTTAGGCACTCGGGCTGCGCCGGTGGGCGAGGGGTCGGTGGCGTGGGGGTATCCGCTGTGGGCCAGGGCCAACCTTGTCATTGTAACGATCGGGACGTACCTGCGGCTGCTTGTGCTGCCGTGGGGCCAAACGATCTATTACGGACACCTGCGCGACGCGATTTTCGGTCAGCCTTGGGCGCAGTTGCTGTGGCTATTGGGCGGTGTGGCGGGGTTGCTTGGCTTGGGCAGGTGGCTGGACAGGCGCGTCGTGGCTCAGGGGAACGGCTGGCTGGTATGGGGGCTGTTGCCCGTGGCGAACCTGCTGCCGATCGGTGTGGTCGTGGCGGAGCGGTGCCTCTACCTGCCGAGCATAGGGGTGGCGTTTCTGGTGGGCGGCGCGTTTGACCGGGCACGGTCGGGCACGAAAAATTCGTTGTGGGTTATGGCGGCGATCGCCCTGGTGTTGGCCGCTTCGGTTGGACTGTCCGCCCGGACGTGCTGGCGGTGGCGCACGCCGGTGAGCCACTGGCGCGCGACCGCGGCCGACCACCCGCGATCCCCCAAAGCCCACGCGACGCTGGGGATCGCTTTGCTCGACGAAATGGTCCAAGGCGGCGAGGTGCTCTACCCCAGCAACCCGCGGTGGGTCGAAGCCCAGCGAGCCATGGAGCGCGCCATCGAGCTAAACCCACAATCCCCCGACGCTTGGAAGGGCAAGGGGTTGCTGGCGATGTCGCGGGGCGAATACCGCGAAGCGATCCCCTATTTTGAGCGGGCGTATTCGCTAAGACCCAGCGACCAAAACACCTACAACTATCTTTTGCGGTGTCGCGAAGCGGTCGAGCATTAGGGCTTACGACCCGCAGCAAAAAGCCATAGTTATTTCATTTTCATATCTTTTTAGAGTAATTTGGTATTTGCCTCTTGTATGAAATTAACCAAAGAGTAAAATGGTGTATGTGTCAGGGCAGAGGCAGAGAGGTCTTCGGGGGAAGAGGACCCCTGGAGCGGGAGCAAAGAACCCTCCGCGAGGGGTAGGAAACGGAGCACGGAACGCGGGGCCAATTGTCGGGCCCAGTTACGAGGGCGTTCCGGGAGAACCGCCGACCGCGTAAGGCCGAGTGGTCACCACGACCCAACCGACCTTGTCCGGTCGGTTTTCTTAAAGGCAAACCATTTCAAACGCTGATGCCGATGGCCCCTCTCTTTTAATCAGGGTCGATCTTCGATACGATACCCAGGCTTGATGACCAGCATCATTCACTTCGTCCGATGGCGCGCACAGGCCCGCCCAGTAGCAGAAAGATTTACGTGTATGCGTTTTTCTCGATTTCTTAGTGTTGCGGTATTGCTTTTGGTCTGCGTCGGAGCGGCGCGGGGCGGCGACTTCAGCGACGAACCGGTGGGCGCCCGAATCACGCTGGCCAAAGAGCGGATTTTGATCTTCACCGACGCGATCGCTCGGCAGGCCTCGGCGGCTTACCCGTACTCCTCGGCGACGAACCCGGCGTCGGACGATTTTGTGCGTACCCCCCCCGCCGACTACAAGGGCTATGTCCTGCCGATCACCAGCGACATCTTCTTCGACAACGGGACGACGGTCGCCGGCGTGGCGGGCATCGCCTCGGTCCGCCTGCCTGAAGCGGGGAGCATCAAAGGGGCGTTCGTTCGGCTGGACTCTCACGACGGGCGCAGCCGACAGGGCGATGAATTCATCTTAAGGTCAAACGAAGTCCTGCTCAGCTACAGCCGGCAATTCGGACCAAAGTTCGCCGTCGGAGGCAAGCTACGGCTGACGGACGCGACGCTTGTGATCCGCGACACCTTCGCCGGCTCGCCACGCCACACCGAGAGCAATACCAACGGGGTGGGGTTCGACGCGGGCATGATCGTCGCCGCGAGCCCCCGCCTCACGCTGGGCATCCATGGCGGGTTGAAGTGGGACAAGACCAACACGGAGGGCTCCATCAGCACCGGCCCGCCCGTGTTGTTGGGGCTTAAGGACACGGCCCAGCTTTCCGAGGTGCGCGCGGGCCTGGGCTGGAAGGCCTCCGACCAACTGAGCATCTACACCGACTTGCAGTACGTCCACATGGAAAACGACTTCGGCACCACGGAAGTCGGCAGGCTGTCCGTTGGCGGGGAATTTTTCGCGACGCCTGTGCTGGCGCTGCGCCTGGGCGGCGTGGTGGACACGCTGCCGCAAGTCGGCGTGGCTGCGGGGCTGGGCTACTACGGCATCAAAGGCGCGACGGTAGAGCTAGCCTACGCGTACAACACTTTCCCGGAGGTGCGGCGTGAATTCGGGCGGGCGCACCTGATCAGTTTTTCATACGTGCTGCTGTTTTAGCCCCGTGTGTATCACGGCATAGGCACCAAGACGATTCGACACCGCCCTTCGGCGCGGTGTTTATTCCGTGTCGCCGGTGCCACCAGGTTTGAAATCCAGTGAAGCGGAGTTGATGCAGTACCGAAGGCCGGTGGGCGCCGGGCCGTCGTTGAAGATATGCCCCAGGTGCCCGCCACACCGCCGGCACAGCACCTCGGTGCGTGTCATGCCGTGGGTGGTATCGGTTTTGGTCACCACGCGGTCGTCGTCAGCGGGCGACCAGTAGCTCGGCCACCCCGTGCCCGAGTCGAACTTCTCATCGGACTTAAACAGCTCAAGGCCGCACCCGGCACAGCGGTAAACCCCGTGGCCTTTGTGGTCGTGGTATTCGCCTGTGAACGCACGCTCGGTGCCCTTCTCCCGCAGCACGTGGTACTGCATCGGTGTGAGAGACTCTCGCCACTGCTGGTCGGTTTTGTTGACGGGTTGGCTCATGTCTGTGTCGCTGGTTTGGGTTTGTATAATCGGTTTTGCCGGTGGGTCGGGCCGCCGCTCCGCTTCGCTGCAAGCGCCCAGCAAGGCCCCCAGCAGCACATAGACCGTCGGCCACACCCATATCACGCTACGCTCGTTATAGAACAATCTGTCACACACACGCGTGGTCATATCTATATATAACAATTCAGACGCTTGAGAAATTCCATGTCCGCCGCCGCGACGGCCTTGATCGCCTGCGCATAATAGCATATAGTAACTAATCTTAGGCACTCTTGTTCGCACTTCAAGTTTTTCAGTATAAGGAGAGAGGCGTCATGGCTTACTTTAAATCTAGCGTGTTAGTGTGTTTGGCGGCGCTGGGTGGGCTGCTGCTGGTCGGTTGCAATGGCGGCGGGGCTGATGAGAGCAAGCCCATAGGTGAAGTGCAAGCCGAGGCCCAGCAGATGGACGCGGGCGCCCTGCGTGGCAAGGCTATGGCATACAAAAAAGCGATTAAAGCGAAGATCGCAGAGGTTGAAGCCCTCCAAGACAAGATCAAAGCGATCCCGCTGACCGAGGCGCTGGGCGACAAGGCCAAGGCGCTCAAGAAAGAGTTTGATTCGGTCAGCCAATCGTTGAAAGCCCTGACGGAGCGCTTTGAAGTTTATGTCGACCAGCTTGAAGAGCTCAAGGGCGACCTGAGCGGGTTGGAATTCTAGACCGACCCGCGCACTCCCAATCCAAACGACAAATAACCGTACAATCCACCCACGATGAAGCCGTGTGTGTGGGTTATCGCGTGGTGGGTCTGTGTTGTTGGGTCGCGGGCGCCCGGTCAGGATGCGCCACGCGCGTCGCTGACCGTCGCCACCTATAACGTCCAGAACATGCTTGACGCGTTTGACGACCCGTACGCGCTCGACGAGCGGACACCGGCCAAACCACGCGAGCAGATCGCTAAGATCGCACGGGCCGTCCGCAAGCTCGACGCGGATGTTGTCGCGTTTCAGGAAATTGAAAACGAAGGGCTGCTGCGGGCTGTGGTGCGCGAATACTTGGGCGGTATGGGCTACAGCCACATTGTGGTGGGTCAGACAAACTCCATCTTCGGGCAGAACCTGGGTGTGATCAGCCGCAAGCCCATTGTGAGCGTCACCAGCCACCGGTGGATGGAGATCGCCCCGGCGGCGGGACAAGGCGACTGGCCGGTCCGGTTCGCACGCGACCTGATGCGTGTTGAAATCCAAGCCACACCCACGCGCCGGCTGCACCTGCTGAACGTACACCTCAAGAGCCGCCGCGATGGACGCGACGACCCCGGCTCGACGCGGTGGCGCTCCGCCGAGGCAGGGGCTGTCCGAAGCGCCGTCGAAAGCCTGCTTGTCCAAGACCCCGGTGCGTGGGTGCTAGCGGTGGGCGACTTCAACGACACACCCGGTAGCGCAGCCATACGCGCGCTGTTGGCGCCGGCTGCGGGTGGGCGGCCGCTGCTGGTGGACGTACACAAGGGGTTGCCGCCGGCCAACCGCGTGACCTACCTGCTTGAGCCACACCGCGACACGGTCGATTACATCCTGGCTACGCCCGCGCTGGCCGGGCGCCTGGGGCCGGGTGGCGCCGTTGTGTTGGAAGAGCAGCCGCTTTTAGAGGGCTCGGACCACGCCCCGATCGTCGCGGCGTTTGATTTGGGTGTAGAATAAAAATCCACCGACTTAGCTACCCCTGAGAGGAGATGACAGATGCGCACCTTGAGCTTCATACCTCGCACCCGGGCGGTTTTTGTGGTGGCCATAGCGTCCTGCTTGGCTGCGGGCTTGACGAGCGCGCACGGGGCGGTGCTGTACGACGGGGCGCTGAACACAGCGCCGCTGGCCCAAGGGTGGGTGTATTTCGCAGTGGGCGTGGAGACGGTCACGGGCGGGGCCGTGACGCTCGACACGACCGCAGACAGCGGGTTGCAATCCGGTTACGGGCGCACCGGCCAAACGCTGAACGCCGCGGCGGGGTATGTGCTGAGCTTCTCCGCCCGCTTGCTCAGCGAATCGCACCTGAACGACGACCGGGCGGGGTTTAGCGTGATCGCCGTTTCTTCAGCCACGTCGCAAGCGATAGAGATCGGCTTTTGGGCAGACGAGGTGTGGGCGCAAGGCCCGACTTTCACCCACGCCGAGGGCGCGACGCTTGATACCGTCAGCGGTTTCATCGACTACGACCTGGTATTGCAGGGGTCGGGCTACGAACTCTTTGCGGATGATGTGTCTGTTCTAACCGGTGCCACGCGTGACTACCGTTCAGCGGGCGGTCCGTTCCTGCCGTACGGCATTGCCAACTCGATCTTTTTCGGGGACGACACCACGTCCGCCAGCGCGTCGTTCAGCCTGGCGAGCGTCGAGTTGAACCCCGTCCTGGTGCCCGAGCCGTTGGGCGTGGCGGTCTTGGGCGTCATGGCTTTGGGCGTGCTGACCGGGCGTCTGCGTGGCGGGCAACTACCTCATAGTCGCGATTAAATCTACTTTTTTAGAGCGATTTTATTTTTTGGTAGTCACACTGTATACGGGACCGCTCCCTGACGGTCGCGGCTCGTTGTGGACGATACTGTATTGATCGCATTCCGTATAACATCACACACGGCATGAGCGGTAAACCAAACGATCACGGTGGCGGTGTGCGCCAAGTGGGTGCCGCGCCGGAGGTGCGGGTGGGCGTGCTGCTGACGCGCTTGGTGTTCATCGGGGCGTGCGTGCTGTGCGCGGTGCTGCAATATGGTTTCCACACGCCGCCGGCGCCGGTGTGGGTGCTGCGTTGGTCGGGCGCGGCGCTGTTTGGGTTTTACGCCATCGACAAAATGTTGGGCGGGCGCGTTGGGCGGTACGCGTTGGCGGGCATTAAGCGTTCGTGGCTCGAAACAGCGACCGTGTGTATTGGGCTGATAGGGATCGCCGCCGATGTCATCGGCGACGTGGGCGGCGCGTGGCGGGTGTTTGAGGTTTCGGCGCTGCTGTTACTGCTGACGGAGTTTTGGACGCTGCAGGTGGCGTTGTCGCGGCGGTTTTACAAGCCGGGCGTGCTGATGCCGTCCAGTTTTATCGCCTTGATCGCGGCGGGCACGGTATTACTGAAGCTGCCCCTGGCGGTGCCGCCGGGTCAGAGCATCTCCTGGCTGGACGCGTTGTTCACCATGACCAGCGCGGTGTGTGTGACGGGGCTGATCGTGCGCGACACCGCCACGCAGTTCACGCCCATGGGCCAGACCATCATCGGCGTGTTCATCCAATTGGGCGGGCTTGGCATTATCGTCTTCGGGTCGATGGTCGCGATGCTGCTGGGCAGCCGGTTCACGCTGCGGCAGAACCTGAGCTTGAGTTCCATGCTCCAGGACATGCCGCTGAACAAGACGCGGTCGTTCATTGGTTTTGTGGTGCTGACGACGCTTGGGATCGAGCTAGCCGGTGCGCTGGCGCTGATGACGCTGTGGCCGAGCAACACAACGCTTGCCCAGCGGTTTGGGCTTAGCGTGTTCCACGCGGTCAGTGCGTTTTGCAACGCGGGGTTTAGCATGCAGAGCGATAGTCTGGAGTCGTACCGCTACGCGTGGCAGGTTCATGTGGTGATCGCCGGGCTGCTGGTGGTCGGTGGGCTTGGATTCCCGGTGTTGAGCAACCTGTGGCAGGCGGGCAAGTGGCGGTGGCGCGCGTGGCGGGACTCGCGAGCGGGCCGACGCGTTGCGGTTCAAGAGCCTGTGGCGTCGCGGCGGCTGAGCCTGCACACGAAGCTGGTGCTGTGCACGTCCGCGGGGCTGTACTTGTACGGCGTGCTGGGCATCGCGGCGGGCCAGCTTAAGCCTTACAGCGACGCATATTTTCAACAAGGGGTCACCGCGAACCAGCATCCGTCGGGCGAGTTGACGCTCAGCCGAGTCGGCGGGGTGTTGGCGGACGCGAGCTTCTTGTCGCTGACGTCGCGCACGGCGGGGTTCAACACCACGCCGATGGACGAGGTCAGCCCGCTGGGGCGGTTCGTGGCTATGACACTGATGATAATCGGCGCGTCGCCCGGCAGCACGGGCGGGGGCATGAAGACCGCGACGGTGGCGGTGCTGCTGTTGACCGTGATCGCGACGGCCAGGCAGCGGGCAAGGACCGAAGCATTTGCCAGGCAGCTCCACGAGAGCCTGGTGCGCAAAGCCGCCACCATGGCCGCCTGCTTCATCATGTTGATCACCACGGCCACGGGCCTGCTGTGCCTCAGCGAGCCATACCCGTTTGAAAAAATCGTGTTCGAGGCGGTCAGCGCCGCCAGCACCACGGGGCTGTCGCTTGGGATCACCGGCGACCTGACCGGGTTCGGCAAGGCGGTCATTATCGCGACGATGTACCTGGGCCGCGTGGGCCCTTTGGCCTTGCTGGGGGTATTGATGTTTAATACCCAGCGGCAGGAGTTGTATACATACCCCCACGAAGATGTGATGATGGGGTAAGCGGTTGATCAAAACAACCGGTAAAGGGATTGATCATGCGTCGATTCGCGGTAATAGGCTTGGGTCGGTTTGGGGGGCGCTTGGCGGCGAACCTAGCGGCGGCGCGTCAGGAAGTGATCGCGATCGACAAGCGCAAGGCCCTCGTGGAGGAGATGCGTGACCGGGTGACGCTTGCGGTGGCGATGGACGCCACGGACGAACAGGCGCTGCGGGCACAGGGCGTCGAGCAAGTAGACGTAGCCGTCGTGGGGATCGGTAACGACTTTGAGAGCACCGCCCTGGCGACCGTCACGCTCAAGCAGATGGGCATTAAGACGGTGATCAGCCGTGCGGCCACCGCCACCGCCGGGCAGATCCTCCGCAAGATCGGGGCGGACGACGTGGTCAACCCGGAGGACGAGTCAGCCGACCGGTGGGCGGTGCAGTTGTCCAACCCGTGGTTCCACAGCTTCTTTGAGTTGGACGAAAAACACCTGATCGTGGAGCTGCCGGTGCCCAAGCCGTGGGTGGACAAGACGCTGTCCCAGTTGAGGCTACGCAACGACCACGGCGTACACGCGGTGGCGATCAAGCACCGCCACGAGACCGCCGAGGGGACGGTTTCGATCAAGCAGACGCTTCGTATCCCGCTGCCTGATCAGCCCCTGGCCGAGCACGATGTGCTGGTGCTCATGGGCAGCGAAGAGAACCTAGCCAAAGTGCCAGCGGAAAAACAACCCTAAAGGCGTGTTTGACTAAAGCGGGATGAGGCTGAGCGGGTTAACCGCCGCTCGCCCCTCGGCGATCTTGGTGCAACGATCGCCAAACGGCGGTACAGTGGTGCGTTCAAATACAGCTTGCCAGGGAAATAGGCCGGGTGTTGTGGGGAGTTGTCATGGAGCTTGTGGATGAACGTGGTTATCTGTGGCGCCGGTGCCGTAGGGGGACACGCAGCCGAGGTGCTCGGCGGTGAAGGGCACAACATCACGATTATCGATAAAGACGCCGACCGGCTGTCGAGCCTGGAGGAGTCGATGGACGTGCGCATCCTCCACGGCAGCGGGACGCACGCCGAAAAGCTTTTAGAGGCCGGGTGCGCCAGCGCCGACCTGTTCATCGCGGCGACCGAGTGCGACGAGATCAACCTGCTGGCCGCCGCGATCGCCTCGGGCCTGGGCACCGAGCGGACCATCGCGCGCGTACACCACAGCGCGTATTTTGAGCTGCGGGGGATCGACTACACCACACTGCTGGGGATCGACCACCTGGTCTGCCCCGACTTCACGACCGCGGTGGCGATCGCCCAGGCGCTTCGCAACCCGGGCGCCCTGGCCGTGGAGAAGTTCGCGCGTGGCAAGATCGAGATGCAGCACGTGCCCGTCAGCGACGACGCGCCTTCGATCGGCAAGAAGCTGTCTGAAATAGGCATGCCCCACGCCACGCGTCTGGCCTCAGTCGAACGCGACGGCAAGGCGTTCATCCCCGACAGCCAAACCGTCATCCAGAAAGGCGACGTGGTAACGCTGCTCTGTGAATCCGGCAGCGCCGACAAAGCGAGGAAGCTGATCCACCCCGCGTCGCAGAAGCGCAAACGCGTGATGATCCTGGGCGGCAGCGCCCTGGCGGTGTGGCTGTGCCGACAGCTCCAGAGCCGCGAGTTCGCCGTCAAGCTGTTTGAATCCGACCGTGAGCGGGCCGATGAGTTGGCCTCCAAGCTCGAATGGGTGACGGTTCTGCTGACCGACCCGTCGGACTCGACGATCTGGGAAGAGGAGCGTCTGGAACACGCCGACGCGTTCGTGGCGCTAACCGATAGCGACGAGCACAACATCCTCGCCGCCGCCCGCGCCAAGAGCGCCGGCGCGGATTCGGCCGTCGCCGTGCTCCAGCAGCCGACCTACCTGCACCTGCTAAGCCACGTGGGCATCGACAAAGCGTTCAGCCCGCGGGTGACGGCTGTACACGAGATTCAGACGCTTCTGCACACCGGTGTGATGCGCCGGTTGGCGACGCTGGCCGAGGGGATCGCCGACGTGTTTGAGATCCAGGCCCTGCCGTCGGCCAAGGACGTGATCAGCAGACCCCTGCGCCACGTGCAGTTTCCCGACAAGACGATCATCGCCGCGATCCAGCGAGACGACGAGGTGCGCGTGCCCGGCGGGGACGACTGGATCGCGCCCAACGACACCGTGGTGGTGATCGCGCCCGCTGAAAATGAGAAGCAACTCAAAATCTTGTTCGGTATCAAGTAGGCCCCCTTGAGTGCGCCAGTGAAAATGGTTTGATCTGAGAGACACCGAAGCCCGACCCGATCGTAGTCCCTAGCCCAGCCCGGCCCCACAGGAGCCCGCCACGCCGTGAACCACCGGTTTGTAATCAGACAACTCGGGCTACTGATGATCGTGCTGAGTCTCTCGATCTTGGCGGTGGCCGCGTGGTCCGCGGTCGAGTACCTGCTGCTGGGCGACGCCAGCGAAGCCGTCTCCATGCAGGCGCTGCTGCTCACGGTCGCCACGGGGCTTGTGGTGGCTCTGATCTGCTGGTTTAGCAGCCGCCAAGCGGATGATTTCTTAGGCAGGCGTGAGGCGTTGCTGCTGGTCGCCTTGAGCTGGCTTGGCGGGGCCGCTCTGTCCGCCATGCCTTTCTGGTTGTGGGCGGTGCTGGAAAATTTTTACCACCCCGGCGCTGACGGTGACGACCCGCACCCGTTCCTGCTATTCGTTAATTGCTACTTCGAGGCCATGAGCGGGCTGACGACGACGGGCGCTTCGGTGTTGAGCGATATCGAAGCGATGCCGAAGGGGTTGCTGCTGTGGCGTGCCATGACGCAGTGGCTGGGCGGGTTGGGGATCGTGGTGTTGTTCGTGGCGGTGCTGCCTACGCTGGGCGTGGGCGGCAAGAAGCTCTTTCAAGTCGAGGCGCCCGGGCCGACGAGCCAGGGCGTGCGCCCGCGCATCCGTGAGACCGCGCGGGTCTTGTGGATGATCTATGTCGGGCTGACGGCGGCTCAAATCATCGCGTTGAAACTCTGCGGCATGAACTGGTTCGATTCGGTCTGCCACACCTTAGCGACCCTGGCCACGGGCGGGTTCAGCACACGCAACACCAGTGTCGGCGCATACGATTCACTGAGCATTGAGGTGGTGCTTATTGTGTTCATGGTGCTGGCCGGGGCCAACTTCGGCGTGTACTACCAGTTGATCCAGCGGCGGTTCCGCAGCGTCTGGGGCGACCCGGAACTGCGGCTGTACCTGGGTGTGTTGCTGGTGGGCTCGGTGATTGTCTCCGTGAGTCTCATCGAACACCCGATGGTCGGCATGACCGGTGAGGCGCGCGAGTCGTCGGTGTCCGAATCCGTGCGCCACGGTGTGTTTCAAGTGGTTTCATTGCAGACCACCACGGGTTTTTGCTCGGCGGACTTCGAGAACTGGAAGTTTACGGCGAAGGCGGTGTTGGTCGCGATCATGTTCATTGGCGCCTCCGCCGGCTCGACGGGCGGTGGGATCAAGGTCATCCGCTGCCTGATCACAGCCAAAGTTATGCTGGCGGAGGTGGAGCGTGTGTTTCGGCCTAACGTGGTCAGGAAAATCAAGGTTGGGAAAATGACCGTTGACCCGGAGCTGCGCCAAGGCACACTGGTGTACGTCTTAGGGATTTTTTCGTTATTTTTGATAGGTTCGGTCTTGCTGATGCTGCTCGAGCCAGCGGGGAATATCACCTTCGGTACCGCGGCGACCGCGTGCGTAGCCACACTGAACAATATTGGCCCCGGGCTCGAGTTGGTTGGGGCGACCCAGAACTATGGCTGGTTGAGCCCGGCCAGCAAGGTGGTGCTCAGCGTGCTGATGGCGCTGGGGCGGCTGGAGGTCTACGCGATATTTGTGCTGTTCGTGCCGCGGTTCTGGCACGGGGAGTGACCGGGCTGTGCGATGGTCCGCGCCGACGAAGGCGGGTATGATAAGACCCTTTATTACCGATTCTGTATCTCTGCCAGACGGAGTGAATATATTGAGCCGTAGCCGAATGCTGATCGCGGTGAGCTCGCCGTGGGCCAGCCAAAAGCTTGCCACCCCGATCATAGACCTAGCCAAGCGGCTCGACGCCGAGGTGGTCGTCGCCCACGTTGCGCAGCTTCACGACGAAGACGAGCACGAAACCGACGCCCACCAACGCGGCGAGCAGACGCTTAAGCTGCTGACGAACCAACTCGGAGAGTCCGGGCTTGTGACGGAGGGCCTCATGCTGTTCTCCGACGACGTCTCCAAAGCCATCCTGAACACCGCCAAGGCCCGGGGCTGCACACTGATCGTGCTGGGCCTGACGGGCAAGGGCGTGCTCAAGAGGCTGATCGCCGGGGACGTGCCCGCCAACATCATCCGCCAGGCAGACCTGCCCGTGCTGCTGTGCCCCGCCAATTGGGTGGGCATGATCTAGACGCCGCCTTTCGCTGCTTCAACTGGGTCTCGGCGGTCTGATAGGATGACAGATTGTGGTGGACCGCCCATCGATTAGAAAGCGCCTGTGTGAGCGGCTGACCGTCTTGGTGATCTCGCTGCAAGCGGCGTTTTTGCTGACGCTGTGGGTCACGCCCACCTGGACGCCCCCGCGATTGAAATTCTTCGAGTTGATCTGGGCGTGGATGCACCGCCCAACGTTCTACCCGCTGATGGCGTTGCTGGCCGCGGGGCCCGTGCTGACAATTGTCGCGTGGTTGCACTCGGGTCGGCACCGCGCTTGGCTGGCCCTGGGGTGGTTGGGGTTTTCTTTTCTGTTGTTTAAGTATCACCACGAGCGGGTTGTGGCTATGGCGCGCGTGCTGTGGTGGATCTGGATGGGCTGATCGTCGGTTTTAGCCGGCTTTCATCTGGCCGGTGCGGGCGGGGCGGCGTCGAGACTCGCGTCGCTCGGCTCTTGCTGCTGCGGGTGCAGATGGATGTCGCCCTTGAGCAGGAAAACCGACCCCAGCAGCGAGTAGAACATCTGGTACAAGCGGATCATGATCAGCATGCCCACGACTTGATTCGGGTAGGCCCCCGACGATTGCAGCATCGTTACCGCAAAAAACTCCATCACGCCAAGCCCCTGGGGCGCGATCGGGATCGCCCCCACCAAAAACGACACCGGGATCACAATCATCAGCAAGCTGATCGGGGTTTGTATGCCCATGGCGTACCCGGCCATGGCGGTGGCGGTGACCAGCGCGACGTGCAGGGTCACGCTCATCACAATCGACCCGATCACGACCGTTTTGTGGTCGCGGTAGGCGTAGGCGGCTTGGTCAATCGACGCTAATAATTGCTTGCCCGGAAGCTTGCTGATCAGCCAATCGATGCCGAGTTTCGCCCGCAGCCTGTTTGAAAAATAGACCGCCGACCCAACCAAAAACCCCGCACAGATCAGCCACACCGTCACCGTCACGTGCCGAGCCGTGTCGTCGCGGAGCATGAACAGCCCCACCAGCCCGGCCAACACCAACAGCCCAAACAGCCCACAGACCCGGTCCACGATGACCGACACCACCGCATCGGCGCGTCGGCCGCTGCCCTTGGCCGCGTAGTAGGCCTTGATCACGTCGCCGCCGGTCGTACCGGGCATACAGAAATTAAAAAAATTGCCCACCATCGTGAGACGGAAGGCCTTCCACATCGGCACTGACATCCCCCTGGCGTGCATCAGCCACCACCACCGGTACATCAGAATCGGGTAGATCAGTGAAACCGTCACCAGCCCAAGCAACAGAAGCAGCCGGTCAGCCGTGCGCACCATCGTGATCAACCCAGGGACGAGGCGAAGCCCGTGTTCGTCCGTGCCCAGCGCAGCTTGGGGGACGGGCATGGTCTTGGGCTTGCCGGCCTCCAAGCCGATCTGCACCGTTAACTCCCCGGCCGGGTCCGACGGGTCGTAGCTTCCTTGTATAACTTTAAAAGAGGTTGATTCTTCCAACTGCCTGCCGTCGGGCAAAGTCGTGCCGGCCGGCACCTCCACGCGGTCCCGCAGATCGACCATCCAGACAATGTAGGCGAGCCCCAGGACCGCCACAGACGTGCGCAAAATGATGGAGACGTACTTTTTCATGCCCGCTGTCGCTACAAACCCCCACACCAACCTAACGCTGCGGCTCGCAGATGCCAAGCGACCGATCGGTGAAAACGGATCACCGCCTAGGCACACAGTGTACACCGACCGTTTATGACCGTAATATCGGCCAAACCGGCTAGTCAACCCCAACACCGTGATGGTTTGAATGTCTCGTGCCTGCACCTATTTAGTACAGCCGTCTGCCCATGACAACAACACGGGCAGCCGCTACCGCCGCGCCGCGGGCACGCTGTGGTTGATCGGGCTGATTGAGGCGGTGGTTTTCGGCCTGCTGGGGGCTTTACTGGCCGGCGTTGCCGCGATGTCACCGGACCGGCTGACCGCGGCAACCAGCGGCGAGGCGTTGGACCGGGTCTTGCAACTCCAGCCGGTGCTGGGCGCGTGGGCGGGGGCGGCTTTCGCGTTTGGCTTTGTCCCGGGGTTGGTCTACCTCGCGGCTTCGCCGGGGGTACGCGCGGGCAGGGGTTGGCTGATTTGGCTGGGGATGGTGGTGATGGCGACGCAGTGCGCCGTGCTGATAGCCTTGCTGGCTGACAACGCCGCCGCCGCGTTCGCCTCGCACCAGCCGGCCCAACTCACGTTCCACGCGCTGACCAGCGGTAGCGTGCTGCTGCTGCTTGGGGTGGGCGTGTACCGCATGTGGCAAATAAGGCCCGCGAGCACATTCTCTGACTAAAGGTAAGCCTGCCCGTGAACGACTCTCCGTCTCAAAACTCGCCGACAGAGGCACCGCCCCACCCCCCCCTGCCGCAAGAGCCTCAGCCCCCGCGTGCCTTCGCCCAAGGCGTGGGTGTGTTGCTGCAGACCGTTGGGATGGTGCTGTTCCTGTCGACGTGCTGCGTCTGCTCGGTGGCGGGGGCGTGGGACCCCACGATGGACCGCGCGGAGGTGCTTAACCTGATCCAAACCGATCAGCCGGTGGGCGTGACGCTGCTGGGCCTGCTGGATCAGCCGGGCCGGGCGGGGGTGATGCTCACGGTGATGTTTACCACCGTCGGCGGGCTGGCCATGGCGGGGTTCGGGTTGGGGCTTCAGGCGCAGAAGCCCAAATCGGGCTGGGGGGCGTTTGTTACCAACGTGCTGATGCTGTCGGTCCTAATCGTGGCCGGTGTCGGGCTGTGGGTGGGTCAAGCCTCGTGGGTGGCGCGTGTGTGGCACGCGCTGCTGACGGTTTTGGTGGCCGTGCTGACAGGGTTCGCATGGGTCGCGCTCAAGCAGATGATCGCCAACCCACCGCCGGCTGATATCGAGGTGCTGCCCAAAGATTTTGAGGTCCCTAGCCGCTACAAGCACTAGGCGGCGTCTCTAAAGCTAACGAGCCGACGCCTTGGGGTGCGCAGCCACCATCAGCTCCAGGTCTTTGACCATTTCCTGTGCAACAGTCAGACAGCCGTCGCCTGCCAAGTGGCAGTAATCAACGAAGTAGGGCTGTTTAGACCTGTCGAACACGCCGCTGATATCCCGGAACACGCCGCCCTGTTTGAGTGTTTGGGAAGACGCGACCCGCTTGTAGACGTTCAGGAAGAAGCCTTTCATGTAGGCCATTGATGCGGCCCGCTCGGCTTCAAACGCCGTCATGTGTTGCTTGGTGAAGAGGGTCGGCTGAAAGTAAAACACCGTCTCACAGCCGTATCCCGATGTGAGCAGCTTGATGGCCTGGACGTTCCGCTCGAAGACGCTCGTTGTCTCTTGGGCTACCTGGTCCCAGGCGACGGCCTGCCCTTTCGGGTTTTTGCCCGTTGAATCCGTGCCTTTTCCAAGCAGCTTCACCTGAATCCACTGGGCGGCTCTGAGAAACCCCCTGGCGTGCTTGCTCACGGCTTTGCCCAGGTATACCCGACGCAAACGATCCGTGTCTTTGCTGAGATTAAAGTCCTCTTGCCGCCGTCTTTCGGGTATGGAAACCCCAGCCACCTTGTTCCGGTAGGCGGACAACACGTCGTTCACGCCCTCCATAAACACCACGATATCGGGCACGTCGCCCTGCTGAAGGCACCGCATCAGGGCGATGACCCCCTGCGTGCTGACGTAGCCGATCTCCCCGAAGTTGGTGACCTCTACGCGGTGCCCCGCCTCGGTCAGTAGCCGTGAGACGTGGGAGGGTATGGTCTCGTCGTCCCGCGCGCCCCACCCCCACATGGTCGAGCCGCCGAAAAAGAAAATCCGCACAGGGTCTTGGGCGTTGTTCTCGGTTTGCGGTGGGTTCCAGGTCTTGCGGAGGCCGCGTTCGTCGATGTTGATGTGCACGCCCTGAAACGGCTGCCGCCGCCAATAGACGTACGGGTGCCAGTCCATCGGCCAAATCGAGTTGAGCTCTTCGTAATACTTAACGGCCCACGTCGCCCCGCCGTAGGTATCGGCGCCCGGCGAAACGCTGTGCCTTTCCGGGGGTTCCGGAGGCACCCTGCCCAGCCACACGTCGTCGATGTACACAAGCGAGCGCAGGCCCAACTCGCACAACACGACCATCACCAACGAAAGGCCCAGAACGGACCACCACAATTGCAAGTTGTGTGCTACCGACTTGGCTTTCGCTCGGGTTCCCATCGCACTTTTCTCATCTCCCCCGGATATGAAAAAATATGTCTTCGGTTCATGCTATTTATAGCATATGTGTAAACCGAATGCGGGCGCCCACTCTCAAGCCGGCTAGGACGGCCAAGAAACGGCCAAACTGAAGACGCGGGTTGCCCCCGCGGCACCCCACAAACCGGGATCATGAGCCGACCCAAGCCGCCTATGCATCATTTATTTAATAAAAGGCCGGCTTACTTCTTTGAACTTTCGGTGGACTCGCCAAGCAGCTGCGCGACCAGGGGCGACTCGCCGACCGTTTTGATGATCTGGTCGGGCGACTCGGCGCCGCCGGCTTCAGCCAAAGCGGCGGCGTCCATGAGGTCTTCCTCGCGTGAAGGCAGGTCTTGGGCGGGCGGATCGGCTAGCTTCAAGACGCGCATCTGCGTGTAGGGCTTGAACCCAGTGCCCACCGGCACCAGGTGCCCAAGGAGCACGTTCTCTTTGAGCCCCTGCAACTCATCCACACGCCCCGCGAGCGCCGCTTCCGTAAGAACCTTGGTCGTTTCCTGGAACGACGCGCCCGACAGAAATGACTCGCTCTGGAGGCTTGCCTTGGTAATGCCCAATAGCAGCGTGGTGGCGATGGCGGGCTTGGGCCGCGTGGCCTTGGCGGGCGCCTTGCCGTCGGCATCGGCCTGGGCGTTGGCTTCGCGGATCTCGCTCTTCGGGACAAGGGCGCCCGTCGGCAGGCTGGTATCGCCGGGGTCGGAGATACGGCCCATCAGCAGGACCTGCTCGTTGGCCTCGCGGAAGCGGAACTTGTCCACCACTTCGTTGGGCAGCAGGTTGGCGTCGCTTGGGTTGTCCACACGCACCTTACGCAGCATCTGGGTGACGATGATCTCGATGTGCTTGTCGTTGATCGGCACGCCCTGGGCGCGGTAGACGTTCTGCACCTCTTCCAGGAGGTAGTTGAACAACGCCTCTTCGCCCTTGATGCGCAGGATGTCCTGCGGGACAAGCGGGCCGTCGATCAGCGGGTCGCCGGCGGTCACAAAATCCCCCGTGTGGACCAGTAGGTGCCGGTCCTGCGGGACGTGGTGGTCCACATCGAGCCCGGCTTCGGACCGGACGATGATGGTCATCTTCCCGCGGCGGCGGTCGCTGCGCAGCTCGACCGCGCCGGTGATCTCCGCCATGACTGCCGCGTCTTTAGGCTTGCGCGCTTCAAAGATCTCGGTCACGCGGGGCAGACCGCCCACGATGTCGCTGGAGCCCGACACCTCTCGCGGCTGGCGGGCGAGCATGTGCCCGGCCTCAATTTTCTGGCCCTCGGCCACTTCGATACGCGCCTTGGCGGGCAGGTAGTGGAAGTCCAAGATCTTGCCGTCGTCGTCTTCAATGACGATCCGCGGGTGCATCTCACCTTTGTGCTCGATGACGACCAGGGCCTCGCTCTTGCCGACCCCCTTCTTGCCTGGGCCGGCCGCCTCTTGCTCGGGACGGACGGTCTCGCCGATCTTGACGTCTTCGAACCGCACGACACCGGCTTTTTCCGCCAGAATCGGTGTGCGGTGCGGGTCCCACTGCACCAAAATCTGCCCCTTCTTCACGGTTTGACCCGGCTTGACGGTGATGAACGAGCCGTAGTGGATCTTGAACTTCTCAAGCTCGCGGCCCTTGGCGTCCCTGATGATTAGCTCGCCGTTGCGCTTGAGCGTGACCAAGACGTCGTTGCCGTCGTCGTCCTTCACGGGCACTTCGTTGGCATCGGAAATCTCAATCGTACCGGCGTTTGTAGCGCGGTAATCGGTCTCGACGAGCGTGCGGTGGCCGATGCCGCCGGTATGGAACGTACGCATGGTTAGCTGTGTGCCCGGCTCGCCGATCGACTGAGCGGCGATAATGCCCACCGCCAGCCCCAGTTCCACGCTCTGGCCCGTGGACATGTCCTGACCGTAGCACTTGGCGCAGATACCCTGACGGGACTCACACGTCAGCGGCGAGCGCACGGCCACGCTGTCCATACCCAGCGATTCGATCTTCGCCGCCGCGTCGGAGAGGACTATCTCGTTCTCGGCGACGATCAGCTCGTCGGTGATCGGGTTGCGGATGGTCTCGCGCGCGGTGCGGCCGATGATCGCCTCGCGCAGCGGCACGTCGATTTCCTCGCCCTTGTAGATCGCCCGCTTGGTCACGCCGCTGCGCGTGCCGCAGTCGGGCTCGGCGACGAACACGTTCTGGGCCACATCGGCAAGCTTCCGGGTCAGGTACCCCGAGTCGGCGGTTTTCAGCGCCGTGTCGGCCAGCCCCTTCCGGGCGCCGTGGGTCGAACTGAAGTATTCCAACACGCTCAAGCCCTCGCGGGCGTTGGCGCGGATAGGCGCTTCGATGATCTCGCCCGACGGCTTACTCATCAGACCACGCATGCCCGCGAGTTGCTGGATCTGGCTGACGTTGCCTCGGGCGCCCGAGTCGCTCATGAGCCAGACCGGGTTGAGGTACTTCTTGCCCTCTTTGGAATCTATCGGCACGATGTTGCCGTTCTCGTCGCGGCGGTCGCTCTTGAGTTCTTTGAGCAGTTCCTTGGTGACTTCCTCGCGGCAGTGCGTCCAGAGGTCCAAAAGCTGGTTGTATCGCTCACGCTCCGTGATCGCACCGGCGTGGAAGGCTTTCTCCACGCGGTCCACCTTGCTCTGGGCGGTGCCGATGATCTCCTGCTTGCGGGCCGGGATACGCAGGTCGGTGATCCCGAACGACAGCCCGGCCACGGTGGACTGCCTAAAGCCGGTGTTCTTCAGGTCGTCGAGCAGCTTGATCGTCGCCGGCCGGCCGTGGGTCGCGTAGGTGTCGTCGATGACGCGAGAGCAGCCTTTCTTGCCCAACGCGCAGTTATAGTAGGACATACCTTGGGCAAGGATGTCGTTGAATAGCAGCCGCCCGAGGGTGGTCACCAACCGCCCGGACGGAGGTATCTCACTGACCGGGCCTTTTTGCTCATCCACCACACCGCTGTACCTGCCCTTGGGCAGGCGCACAATGATCGGCTCGTGGATCTTGATCTTACCCATCTCGTAGGACAGCATCGCCTCGACCGGGTCTTTGAACCGCGAGCAGCGCGTCGGGTCAACCGGCGGCTCGGGCATGGACGTCATGTAGTACACGCCAAGCACAATGTCCTGCGAGGGCGAGATAATCGGGTTGCCGTTGGCGGGGCTAAAAATGTTGTGCGTGGCGAGCATCAGGATCTGCGCCTCGGCTTGGGCCTCGATCGATAGCGGCAGGTGCACAGCCATCTGGTCGCCGTCGAAGTCGGCGTTGAAACCGGTGCACACCAGCGGGTGGATCTTGATCGCGTTGCCTTCGACCAATACCGGCTCGAAAGCCTGGATGCCCATGCGGTGAAGCGTCGGCGCGCGGTTGAGCATCACGGGGTGTTGGTAGATCACCTCTTCGAGGATGTCCCACACCTCCGGGTCGCGGCGCTCGATCATCTTCTTGGCGCTCTTGATCGTGTCGACCAGGCCGTGCTCCTTGAGCTTGCGGATGATGAACGGCTGGTATAGCTCCAGGGCGATCTTCTTGGGTAGGCCGCACTGGTGCAGTTTCAGGTTCGGGCCCACGACGATCACCGACCGGGCCGAGTAGTCCACGCGCTTGCCAAGCAGGTTCTCGCGGAAGCGCCCCTGCTTGCCCTTGATCATGTCGGTCAGTGACTTGAGCGGGCGGCTCGACGAGCCCAGCACGGGGCGACGACAACGGCCGTTGTCGAACAACGCGTCCACCGACTGCTGGAGCATGCGCTTCTCGTTGCGCACGATCACGTCGGGCGCGTTGAGGTCCATCAGCTTCTTGAGCCGGTTGTTGCGGTTGATGATCCGCCGGTACAGGTCGTTCAGGTCGCTGGTGGCGAAGTTGCCGCTCTCCAAGAGCACCAGCGGGCGAAGGTCCGGCGGGATGACCGGGACCACGTCCATGACCATCCACTCGGGCTTGTTCTCCGAGGCGCGGATCTGCTCGACGATCTTCAGCCGCTTGGACAAGTCCTTGATCTTCTGCTTGGACTTGGTGGCCTTCATGTCGGCGCGGAGCTGCGTGTTTAGCGCGTCGAGGTCCAACCGCAGCAGCAGCTCACGGGCAGCCTCGGCGCCCATCATGGCTGTGAACGACGAGCCGTATTCCTTGACGTGCTGGCGGTACATATCCTCGGTCAGCAGCTGACGCTCCTGCAGGGGTGTGTCGCCGGGATCAATGACGGCGTAGTCTTGGAAGTAAATCACCTTCTCCAGGTCGCTGGTCTTCATGCCCAGCAGGTTGCCCAGATGCGAGGGGATGGCTTTGAAGAACCAGATGTGCACCACCGGGGCCGCGAGGTTGATGTGCCCCATGCGCTTGCGGCGCACGCGCGAGTGCGTCACCTTCACGCCGCAACGGTCGCAGATGATGCCCTTGAACTTCGTGCCCTTGTACTTGCCGCAGGCGCACTCGTAGTCGCGCTCGGGGCCGAAGATCCGCTCACAAAACAGCCCGTCCTTTTCAGGGCGGTAGGTGCGGTAGTTGATGGTCTCGGGTTTCTTGACCTCGCCGAAGCTCCACGAACGGATGTCGTTGGGGCTGGCCAGCTGGATCTTCACCGAGCCGTAGTCGTTTACACGATCGTAGACCGTTTCTGCCATGTCTATTCAAGCTCCGATAGTGCCCTCGATCGGTCCAACAAACTCTGCCCCCCCCGCGTCCAATCTCCCTTCACACGCCCGTGGCCGATGGGCAACGCCCCGGCCACGACGCCTGCCAATTTTTACAAGATGCTCCCGCCGGCCAGGGGCGCTTTTTCGATGGTGATGTTCAGGCCCAGCCCCTTGACCTCGTTGCACAAAACATCGAAGGCCACCGGCATGCCCGCTTCGAGCGTGTTCGTGCCCTTGACCATCGACTCGTAGATCTTGGTGCGGCCCTCCACGTCGTCGCTCTTGACCGTGAGCAACTCTTGGAGGATGTACGCGGCGCCGTAAGCCTCGACGCCCCAGACTTCCATCTCACCAAACCGCTGCCCGCCGGTGCGGGCCTTGCCGCCCAGCGGCTGCTGGGTGATCAGGCTGTACGGGCCTGTCGAACGGGCGTGGATCTTGTCGTCCACCAGGTGGTGCAGCTTCAGCAGGTACATGTAGCCCACGGTGGTGCGCTGGTCGAACGGCTCGCCCGTGCGCCCGTCGTATAGCTGAATCTTGCCGCCGCGTGGGATCTTAGCCAACAACTCCTCAGGGCCGGGTGGTGTCTTGGTCGCCTCACACTCTGCCAAACGCTTGTCGACGTGGCTGTTGGCTTCCTCGAGCGCCGCATGGACTTCGTCTTCCGTGGCGCCGTCAAACACCGGCGTCACCGCCTGGAACCCCAGGACACCGCACGCCCAGCCAAGGTGCGTCTCAAGGATCTGCCCTACGTTCATACGCGAAGGCACGCCCAGCGGATTGAGCAGCACGTCAACCGCGGTGCCGTCTTCGAGGAAAGGCATGTCTTCAACCGGCACGATCCTGGCGATGACGCCCTTGTTGCCGTGTCGGCCGGCCATCTTGTCGCCCACGGATAGCTGACGCTTGACCGCCAGGTACACCTTGACCATCTCCAGCACGCCAGACGGCAGCTCGTCGCCACGCTTCATGTGCGCCAGTTTCCGCTGCTTCTCTTTGATCAACGCCTGGATACGGGGCCAGAACTGGCCGTGGATCTGCTCGGCTTGCTGGCGGGCAGCCTTCGACCCCTTCACCCAATTCATTGAGAACGAATCGACCTGCTCCATCACCACCTCGGTGATGTCCGAAGCGCCCACACGCTGACGCGTGCTGGGGTCGACCATCTCCGAGCCCGTCACCTCGTTGACCTGCTCGACCATCTGGCGGAACAGTTCGGCGGCGCGGCCGTCCATCGACACCTCGTACTGCCGCATGTCACGCCGCAACGCTTTTTTCTGGTCATCCGACAGGTGCATGCGCCGGCTAAACCGCTTGGCACCGATAACGATCCCCTCCGTGCCGGCGGGGACTTCCAATGAGTCGTTCTTCACGTCCTCGCCCGCACGACCGAAGATCGCGTGCAGCAGCTTCTCTTCAGGCGACAGCTCGCTCTTGGACTTCGGGCTGACCTTGCCTACCAGGATGTCGCCCGGGCGGACGTAGGCGCCGATACTGATCACGCCCAGTTCGTCGAGCTTGCCCAGCATCTTCTCGCTGACGTTGGGGATGTCACGCGTAAACTCCTCGCGGCCCAGCTTCGTCTCGCGAACCTCCACGTCGAACTCTTCAATATGAATCGAGGTGAACACGTCGTCTTTCACGAGGCGCTCGGAGATGACGATCGCGTCTTCGAAGTTGTAGCCGTCGAACGTGTTGAAGGCCACCATCACGTTCTTGCCCAACGCCAGCTCGCCCTGGTTGGTGGCTGCGCCGTCGGCGATAATCTGACCCTCTTTGACTTTTTGGCCCAAGCGGATGATCGGCTTCTGGTTCAGGCACGTGCGCTCGTTGAGCCCTACGAACTTGCGAAGCTCGTACTCGTCTGAGTTATCAATAACGATGCGCGTGGCGTCCACGTCGGTCACGGTGCCGCCGTTCTTGGCCCGCACGACCATGCCCGAGTAACGGGGCACTTCTTTTTCCATGCCCGTGGCCACGCAAGGCGGCTGGGTCTTGATCAGCGGCACGGCTTGGCGCTGCATGTTCGAGCCCATCAACGCGCGGTTCGCGTCGTCGTGCTCCAGGAACGGGATCAGCGCCGCCGACACGCCCACGATCTGCTTGGGGCTTACGTCGATGTGCTGAACCTCAGAGCTGTCGACCTGGGTCAGGTCGCCGTCGACGCGTGCCAGGATCGTGCCTTTAATCACACGCCCGTCTTGGTCGATGATGTGCGGCGGCGCAAGCGTGGCTTTCATCTCTTCGTCGGCGCGGAGGTACGCCACATCGCCCGGCTCGGTCTTGCCGTTCTTGACCGGGCGGTACGGCGTTAACAGGAAGCCGTATTCGTCGATCTGGGAATAGATCCCCAGTGACGCGATCAGGCCGATGTTCGTGCCTTCGGGCGTCTCGATCGGGCAGATGCGGCCGTAGTGGGAGATGTGCACGTCGCGCACCTCGAAGCCAGCCCGCTTGCGGTTGAGCCCGCCGGGGCCAAGGGCGCTTAGACGCCGCTCGTGGGTGAGCTGGCTCAACGGGTTGGTCTGGTCGACCACCTGCGACAGCTCGCCGCGGCCGAAAAACTGCTCGATCGCGGCGCTGATCGACTTGGAGTTGATCAGGTCCGAGATCTTCGACAGCTCGTCGGGGTCTTTAACGCTCATCCGCTCCTGCACCGTGCGGCGCAGCTTCAAGAAGCCCTTGCGCATCTCCTCGACGGCTAATTCGTCGAGCGTGCGTAGCCGGCGGTTGCCCAGGTGGTCGATGTCGTCCACGTGGGCTTTGTTGCGGCTGTTGCGCAGGTCCAGGATGTACATCATCACGTGCAGGAAGTCTTCCCGGCGCAGCCGCATCTCGGTCTCGGGCACCTGCAGGTCGAACTTCCGGTTGATCCGGAACCGGCCCACCTTGCCCAGGCGGTAGCGGTTGGTATCGAAGAATTTCTCGGCGAAGAGCTGCTTGGCTTTCTCGACCTGCGGCGGGTTGCCCGGACGCAGGCGGGCGTAGATCTGCAGCAACGCCGCCTCGTGCTCGGAAACCTCCATCGTCAGGTCAAGCTGCTGCTCGTCGGCGATGGTGTTGATGATCAACTCGTCGCTCAGGTCGGTGATCACGTCGAGCTTCTTAAGGTTCGACGCCAGGATCGACTCGATCGCGTCGCCGATGGCCGCCCCGCCCCGGACGATCTCCTCGCCCGTGTCGGTGTCCACAATAGGCGTCACCGCGACGTGCTCGGGCTTGAGCTTCTTCACGTCGACGCTCTGCACATCGTAGAACAGCCGCAGGATCGACTCCGTGGTCGCGTGCTCCTCGTCGATCGCCCGCAAGAACGTCGTGGCGGGGATCTTCGTCGACTGGTCGATCCGCATGTGCAGGACGTCTTTCTTGGAGACCTCCAGCTCGATCCACGACCCCCGCTCGGGGATGATCCGCGCCGAGTGCAGCAGGCGGTCGCCCTCGGCAGAGGCGATCGCGAAATCCACGCCCGGCGAGCGGTGTAGCTGGTTCACAATGACGCGCTCGGCGCCGTTGATGATGTACTCACCGCCGCCCAGGATGATCGGGATCTCACCGAGATAGATCTCTTCCTCGGGGATCTCCGCCACGTCCTTGCGCGCCAGGCGCACACGGATGCGGAACGGACGGCCGTAGGTCAGCCGCAACTGCCGACACTCGTCGGGCGTGTAGCGGGCTTCATCTAGGTTGTAGTCAACAAACTCCAACTGCATGTTCCCGTCGTAGCTGACGATCGGGAACACCTCAGTGAGCAGCGAAGACAACCCCATGTGGGCGTCCCGCTTGTCGGGCGCCTTTGAGAGCTGTATGAGCCGCTCGTAAGCTGCTTGTTGAACTTCGACCAGGTTAGGGATGGGTAGAGCATCCCCACGCTTGGAGTAGTCGCGCACCGTCTTCAGGAGCATCGATCACCTCGGGCAAGCCAGAGTTAAGTTAGTTTTGACACAATGGTTACAGAAATCACTCGCGCGGAATCCATTTCGCAAGCAAGTCAGTATAAACAAAAATAAACGCAATTGCAACAGCCTGCAAGCCGTATATTAACAAGAATCACCCGGATGTAAAATCGCATAGCCAAAGACCTAAACCCGGCCACGCCCGGCTTGCCGCCCCAACATGTGTTTATTGGTCAATTTTACCTAGCAAAGCCAATCGCTGGCGCGCCCAATCCACCCACGGCACGCGCGTGTCTTTCATAATAAGGTCGCTCAATAGCTGCCGCACGCCGTCGCCACGGTCGCCCCGCCGCACGCGGGCGCGGGCCAGGTTGCCAAGCAGGTTGGGGTTGTCCGGCTGGAGGTCCAACGCCTCGCCGTAAAGCGAGATCGCCTCATCAAGCTTCCCGACCGCCTCCAAAACCAGCCCCAGGTTATTCCGCGGCTCGGGGTGGTGGGGCATGAGCTTGATCGCGTACTGGAACTCCCACGCGGACAGGTAAAACTTGCTCTGGTGGTAGTACACCTTGCCCAGGTTGTTGTGCGCCGGGCCGAAGGTCACATCCGCAGCCAAAGCCTTCTTAAGTTGTACCTCCGCCTCGTCGTACCGGCCGTCTTCAAGCAACGCGACAGCCAAGTGGTTGCCTTCGCGGGCTTTGGTGTTGTCGCGGTTGGGCATGTCGCGCACGGTCTCGTACTGGGACGACGCTACCGATGTGCTCGAACAACCCGCCGCGGCCATGGCTACGACGATTAAACCCGTCAATATAAAGTGTGCATGCCGCATGAATCCGCTCCCCTGATCAAAATTGGCCGACGGCGCGGGCCCGATCGTCCTTGGTTATTCTCGGCGCGTAGATTAAGTAAGTCAACGTCACCTCCACAGACCACTGGTCCCCCGCTTCCTGCCCACGCGGCGCGGTTAGGCGGATGCGCGTGACTTGCGGGCCCGCGTCCTGGGCAGATAGCTGCTGAAGGAACCCCACCAAATCCGGCAGCGTCACGCGGTGGAACAGCACCTGCGTCGGCTTCCGCTTGTACGACGTGTCGCCCACGCGTTTGGCCGGTTCGGGCCAGATGCGCACAAGGCTATCGAGCGAGATGCGCGACCGCTTGGCGGCGGTTTCTATCCGTTGTGTGAGTTCCTGGAGTTGTAATTCTTGCGACTCGGCCAGCGACGGCTGGTGGCGCAGGCTGCGGATATCGGCCACAAAGCGGGCGCACTGCTGGGCGTCGTCGACCGCCGCCCGCGCCGCGGCGCGGCTGTCCGCCAAGTGGCCGTTGAACCACAGCGTCACCACCAAGAGGCACGCGGCTAAACCCCCTGCCGTGAACAACGCCTTGCGCTCTATCTGTTGAATAGCCATACCGCTTTACCTCGCCCCTTCCGCGCCCAGCCCCGCGGCTGTGCCCCTGACGGTGAACCCGATGCCCCCGCTGCCGAGCTTTTCGGTGCGTGGCGGCTGGATGTCCCAGCCCGTGTGCTGCTTGACCGCCGTGGCGATGGTGTCGGCGCTGCCGTGGGTGTTGACTTGGCCTTCGATGTACAGGCTGTTCTCGTCAAGCTGCAACTCCAAAACCGTGTACCGCGTGTTTGTCGGCATGCCCTTGAGCACGCTGTGCAGCAGCGGCAAAACCGACGCCGGGGCAGGCAGGGATGCTTGATCGCCCTTGCGCACGCCCGCTAAGCGGCGGTGCTCGCTGCTGAGACGCGACTTGACGTTCAGCGGCACCGCCTGACCGGGGAACAGTTCTTGGTAGAGCGTCGCTTGCGTAGACTCGTGTTGCGCGGCGATGGCTTGGTAGCCATGCGCACGCCACCACATTGCCCCCGTCAAACACACCCACAACACCAGCCCCGCAGCCACCGCCGCTTTCAACGGCACGCGCAACTGGCCCACCGGCCCCGCCGCCGCCAACGGCCCATGACAAAAGTTAACCCAAGCCGGCTGCCTGCCCGTCATCGCTCGGCCGGCCGCACGCACCGCCGCTACGTCCATCGCCGCGTCGACCGACGATATCGCTTGACAGCCCGGCACCGCCTCGACCCGCCGGGTTAAATCCGGCAACGCGGGCGCCTGCAGCGCCACACGCAGCGGCGCATCACAGCCGGCAGCCAATACCCTTAAATGAACCTCCAAATCGCCCGTCTCAGCGGGCATTGTGTTCCAGCGAACCGGTGTGCCTCGGTCCAGGGTGAACAATTCCAGACGCTGGCCGTCCGTCCACAAGACCGCGTCGCACCCGTCGCCGGGGCCGGTCTCGGCGTGGTGCTGCAAGGCTAAGATCGCCGCCGGGCTGATCAACTCCACGGCGATCCCAGCCGACTTAAACGCGTTAATGACCGGCGACCACTTCTCGGTTAGCAGGCATATGCCCAAGGCGTGTTTTTCTCCCACAATAAAATCGGCCATGACCTGCTCAGCCGCCACCGGCAGCTTCTCTTCGAGCCGGTAGAGCATGGCCGATCGCGCCTGGCGACGCGGCAGGCCCTCAACATCAATACCGGCACACAGACACCCGTCCGACGGCAATACGAGGGCCAAGCCCTCGCCCGTGTAGCCGTGTTTGGTGAGTGTGTCGGCCAATTGCTTGACGGCCTCTTCGTACGACGCGTCGTTCTGCTCGTCTTTCAATACAACCTCGTCGATCGGCTCACCGCGATCGGGGTCGTCCGCCCAGACCCGCCACCGGTCGTGCCGCAACTCGATCACCCAGCTTTCTTGGGCCATCACATCCCCCCCTTCTTCTCGAGGGTCAGGTCGACCGTGCGCCCGTTGTGCCGCAGCGACACACGGTCAAGGGTAATGTCCAATACCTCGGCGTCGTCCACGGCTTCGCCCACGGCTTTGAACTCGATCTTGCCGCTACGGGTAATGAACATGGCTACCGAGTGCCCCTGTTCGACGACCGTGCCGGCCAAACGAGCGGTTAACGACGACGGCGCCGCGGACGCGACGGCGGGGCGCGTTGGCGTCGGCTGGTCCTGCAACGGCTGGCGAAGGGGCGTGCGCCACACCGTGTCGCCAGCGGGCGGCAGCGCGGCCGCGTCTTGGGTGTGACCGCCTTGGGAGCGGGCCGAGCCGGCACGGGCGCTGACCACGCCATTACCCGCACGCTCATAAGGCAGCCACACCACCCCAGCCAACACAACCACCGCCCCGGCGCCCAGCACACCGGTCAAACACCAAAGCCACAATTTTATCCGCCGCATACGCATGGCTTACCACACAAACTCCGCCGTCACTTGTTGCTCGCCGCCGGGGGTGGGGTTGCCGCTGTCCGACGGCGTCGTGATTGCTACTGCTAGCCGGTGCCACACGCGACGCCCGTCGTTCGCCGCGACCCACAGCGAAAAACACGCGGAGCTATCCGTCAACAGTCCCGCCAGCTTGTCTTGCTTTTCTTTAATGAGTGCGAGCTGGGCCAGAGCCTGCTCCAACTCCAATTCCGGCTTGTCTTGGCGGTTGGTGATCAGTTGCTCAACGCCCCGGTCGTCCAACAAGCCGCGACAGACCGCGCGCAACGCCTCGCGCGAAGCAAGGCGGAAATTCAGCTTGCCGCTGCCCCAGCAGGTAAACAGCCCGATGGCCGGGCTTGGGTTACTTGCCGAGTTGAACAGCCGGCCGGGCGCGGCGTCGAAGACCTGCTCCAAGCTGCCGAAGGCCGGTAGCGCCGATGCACGCTTGTCCACCTGCTCGGACTGCCGCGGTTTCAATGGGGTAAGTCTCACCGCCACGGGCGGGCCGTCGGATGTGCGAAGCGTATCCTTGATCCGCTTCTCGGTGGTCTGCCGGTCGGTGTTTTGGTACACGGTGTTGACGTTGGCCTTGGCCTGCTCGTCTGACAACAGCGCCTCGAACGCCATCCCCCCCAGCGAAACCGCCACGGGCACACTCGTCACCGGCTCACGGCTGTCTTCTTGGGCTTGCTCAAGTAGCTTTTGTGCATGCGGCAGCAACGCGGCCTGGCAACTGAGCTGGCCCCACCGCAGTTGCAACGCGTTGGCGGCGGTCTTGGCCTGCACCGCGCGGGCTAGCGACGCTCGGGCTATACCCGCCATCGTCACGCCCGCCACCGCGATCAGCAGCAGCGCCATCAGCAGCACGAAACCGCGTGGGTGTTGGGTATTGTCTCGTTTCATAGCAGCACTACCGCAAAACAACGACCTGATCGACATCAACCCCCGCGTCGCCTTCCGAACGCACCACCAGCCTCAAGCGATCCGGCACGCCGGTATCTTCAATCCCCAGCAAAGCCGCGCGCCCCAGCCCCAACCCGGCCACATCAACAGGCCAAAGCTCGATACCCGCGACACCGCCGCACACCAACTCCGACCAACTATTACGGTTGGTCAGCTCGTTTAGATGTACCTGCCTGCGGACCAGCCAACCCCGCTCGCCCTGGGGCCAAACGAAGTACTCCACTCTTACCGGCTGATGTGTGGCCGGCTGATCGGGGCGGTCCCGCCCCTCGAAATGGGCACGGTCTAAGCAGCCATACCCGGTGAGTGTGATCTTGCCGTTACGCTGCGACAGCAATTTTGCGTGGGTAAGGTCCCACCGGATCAGGTCGATCAACCGCCCAGGGTTCACGCCCCGTAGTGCGGGCTGGTCTTGCAATAAGTCCGCCCGGATCGACGCCACCACGCGCAGCGACCCGGCCATCAACACGACCGCCAACGCCGTGGCCAGCAGCAACTCAACCGTGGTGAAGGCTCTGTTCACGCTTCGTTGCCTTCCAAATCAGGGTCGGACGGTATTTCCTCCGCCGGCGCCTCGGGCACAAGCACGTCCACCGCGACAATCGGCGCGTCGCCGACTTGCGCGCGTTGGTCGTAAATCTCCAGCCGTGTGACAGCCACCTCGAACGCCGGGTGTGCCGCGTACGTTGCCGTGCGTGTTTGCCAGATCAAGCCGTCGGCGCCCGGAGCGGTCCCGCTGCCGGATCGCGGCAGCGACTGCGGGTCCGACCACCACCCGGTAAGCAACTGGTCGGCGGCGTCCACCGCTTCAATACGGCGGTCGGCGTCGGCCAGTTGCCGCGTAAATCGCGATTTGGCGAGCGTGGCCGCGGCCAGCAGCGTGCCCAACAACACCAAGCCCGCGAGCACCTCGATGAGCGTAAAACCCCTACGCCCAAAGCCGCTATGACGACAACTGTTCAAACACATCTTCGACCTCGTCTTGGCTATCGAACTCCAATACCTGGCCCGTCAGCCCGGCGACCACGAGCCACGTCGCTTGATCATTCGGCCCGGTGATCCGCACCGCGTAGCTGGGGGTGTGCCCCTGCTTGGAGAACGGGACATTGGCCTGCCCCCACTCGTTTTGGCGGTTGTGCACAATGATCTTTTCCATCTCAAACCCGCTGGGCATGCTCAGCCGGTGGCCTTTTTCCCGGCCGCTCTCGCCGCCTTGGGATTGGCGGCGGTAAAGCTTGCCGTGTTCAATGTCGAACACCAGGTCCACGGCTTGCCCCGAACGCTGGGCGTGTTGCCTCGCCACGCGGTCCATGAACACCACACGGTCCGCGGCGTCTTTGAGGCGGGCCGACTGAAACCATTGCGACGGGCTGAGCATCACCGCGCCGGCCAATAGCGCCACGATCAGCAGCACCGCCACGGTCTCCAGTAGCGTGAAGCCGCGTTGGCGTGATGCGCGGGTCATGAGCCGGTCTCCTCCAGGCTATCGCTGCTAATGTCACGGTCGGCGCCGTCGCCGCCTTCGCGACCATCGGCGCCGTAGCAGATCACCTCGTAAGCCTCGCTGCGTCCGGGCTGGTTGTACTGGTACGGCCGATTCCAGGGGTCTTTGGTGTTCTTGATCGGCAGGGCGCTTAGCCCCTGCTCATTGGACGGGTAAGCCCCGGTGTCGGCGTAGTACGACTCGACGGCGTTGACAATAGTCGCGATGTCGGACCGTGCGCGGTTGAGCTTGGCCCGATCGACGTAGTCACTGACCTTGATCGCCACGGCCCCGGCAAGCAAGCCGATGATCACCACCACGACCATCACCTCGATAAACGAGAACCCCCCCCGCCGGCCGGACGCACGCCCACGCATCGAAGCATTATTACAGCACATTGCCAGCCTCCAAGATCGGCATAAACGTAGCGAACGCGATGAAGCCCACCATCACCGCCAGTGCCAGGATCAGCACCGGCTCCAAAATTGACGTTAAGCGGTGCGCGGCCGTGGCGACCTGCTGGTCGTAGTCTTCGGCCAGCCGATCGAGCATTTCTTCAAGCCGACCCGACTGCTGCCCCGCAGCGAACACCTGGATCACCATCGGCGGGAACACGCCCGTGTCGTCCAGCGCCTCGGAGATATCGCTGCCTGCGTATACTGCCTTCTCGCAGGCGCTCAACGCGCGGCGGAGCACCAGGTTTTTCGTCGTGTTCTGAGCGATCTGGATCGCCCGGACAAACGAGACCCCGCTTTTCATCAGCGTGGACACCACCATGGCGATCCGCACGATCGACTGCTTGCGCACCATCTGGCCCAGGATCGGCATGCGCAGCGTTGTTTTATCAATGGCCCACCGCCCGCGCGGCGTGCGCCCGATCGCGCCGGCGCCCAGCACCGCCGCCACCGCCGCCGCACCGATCAGCCACCACCACCCAAGCAGCAGATCGCTGACCGTCTGGACCACGCGCGTGGCCAGCGGCAGCGGGCGCCCCGCTTCCTGGAGCGTCGCCAAAAGATTGGGCACCACGAACGTCATTAAGAAGATGCTCACCACCACGCCCGCCCCCAGCACCAGGCACGGGTACACCAGCGCCGAGGCTACGCGGTTTTTAAGGCGCAGCGACCGCTCCTTGAAATCCGCCAGCCGCTCCAACGCCGTCTCAAGCGTGCCGGCGCTCTCGCCCACCTCGACGATGTTGATGCAAAGCTCATCAAAAACCGCCGGGTGCTCGCGCATGGCCTCGGCCAAACCCACGCCCGACGACACGCGGTCCCGGATCAACAGCAGCACGGCGTGGAACCGGCCGTGGTGCTGCTTGGCAATCGTGTCGATCGCTTCGAGCATGGGGATGCCCACGGCCAGCAGCGTGGCTAGCTCGCGCACAAACGTGACAACCTCGGCTGTGTGGCGGCGTCGGATCGGCTTGGGCAGCCAACTGAGGCTGACCGTGGCGCGTTGACGCCAGACTTGCTGGATGGTCAGCCCGCGGGCGCGGAGGATGTCGCGTGCCTGGCGCGGGGTGTCAGCCGTGACGGTCCCGTTGACCGCCGCCCGGCCCGACTCAAATGCTTTGTACGCGAATACCGCCATCGCTAGCTCTCCGCCCTCATGGTCACACGCTGGACTTCCTCGATCGTGGTCTGCCCCAAGAGCATTTTATCCACGCCGTCTGCGGTCAGTGTTTTCATGCCGTTAGCTGCCGCCGTGTTTTTGATCTGCGACGCGGTGGCCCTAGCCTGGATCAGTTGCCGAACCGGCTCGTCGACCATGAGCAACTCAAACAGGCCCACGCGTCGGCGGTACCCGGTCTGGCGGCAAGCCGGGCAGCCGACGCCCCGGAACATAGCGGAGACGGGAACCTCGGCCGGGTCCACACCCAGCGAACGCAGCTCGCTGTCGATAGCGGTGAAGGGCTGGGCACATTTATCGCACACGCGTCGCACCAACCGCTGGGCCAACACGCCCACCACCGAGCTGGCCACCAAGTAAGGCTCGATGCCCAGGTCCAACAGGCGCGTGACGGCGCTTGCCGCGTCGTTGGTGTGCAGCGTGGAGAAAACAAGGTGCCCGGTCAGCGCGGACTGGATAGCCATGACCGCGGTCTCGTGGTCGCGGATCTCGCCCACCATGATGATGTCCGGGTCTTGCCGCAACACGCTGCGTAAGCCGCTTGCGAAGGTCATGCCCTTCTTGTCGCTGACCTGCGTCTGGCTGATGCCCGGCAGTTGGTACTCGATCGGGTCTTCGAGGGTCAGGATGTTGCGTTCTTTGCTATTAATCTGCTGAAGCGCCCCGTAGAGCGTGGTGGACTTGCCGCTGCCGGTGGGGCCGGTGACCAAAATCAGCCCGTGCTCGATCGTGATCAGGTCAAGGAATTTGGCCAGCGTGCTTTTGGTCATGCCCAGTTGGTCGAGCGTGTAGAGCTGGGCGGTCTTGTCGAGCAGGCGGATGACGATCCGCTCGCCCAGGCTCGTGGGGATCGATGAGACGCGTAGGTCGATCAGCCTTTGACCGACCTGTACCGTGGCGCGGCCGTCTTGGGCCAGACGCTTCTCAGCGATGTTCATGTGCGACAGCACCTTGATTCGGCTGACCACTTCTTCCTGAAGGTGCTTGGGCAAAGCGAAGATGTCCGTGAGGATCCCGTCGATGCGCATGCGCACGGCCAGCCTGTCTTCGTACGGCTGAATATGCACGTCCGACGCCTGCAGCTTGACCGCCTCGAACAAGACGAGGTTCACCAGCTTGATCACCGGGGCGCGTGTGCCTACGTCCAGTAGGTCTTCGCGGGTGGATAGCTGCCCGACTTCGGCTAGGACGTCTTGGCGGTCGAGGTGATCGATGAATTGCTGTGCTTGGCCCTGGCGGTCCTGGTAGGCCTGGTTGATGGCGGCGGTAATCTGCTGGGGCGGCGCCAGCAGCGGCTCAACAGGCCGACCCAAGAAACGCGACAGCACCTCAAGCTGATCCCACGACTCCAGCCCACCGATCGCCACGGGCAGCCGGCCGTTGGCGCTCTCCAACCCCAACACACCGTGCTGACGAGCGAAGCTGATGGGCACCCGCTCCACAAACCGCTCGCAGGCTTTGAGGGTGTCCAGGCTATCGGCGAACCGGACCCCCAGTTGCTTGGCTAACGAGCGCCCATCAGGGAGCGCTTCGGGTATCTGCCCGCTCCCCGCATCGCCCGGCACAACACCCGCGGCGGCGCTTGAATGTGGCACAGCAACCCCCGCCTGCACCACGACCGGGGGCTTCTTGTTAATCGTTTTTTCTTGGGCACTCCCCGTCGTCATGGCAGCAGGATGGTTAAGAGGCAACACGGTTACTCAATAATAAGCGGCTCGCTAGCCGGGTATTCGCCGGGCAGTTGGGCTAAAGCGACCTGTCGCTGGGACAAAAATTTTAAGTCTTCAAATTTGTCGTCCCGCAGGATGACCGGGCGGATGAACACAAAAAGCGTCGACTGAGATTTGTTGTCGGTCTCGTTGCTGAACAGGTGCTTGATGATAGGGATCTGCCCGAGGATGGGTACCGCGTTGACGGTGTTTGTGTAGTCGGTGCGGTTGAGCCCGCCCACAATGACCGTGTTGCCGTCGGGCACGGTGACCTCGCTCTCCACCGAATTGGTCTGCCGGGGCGGCGGGATGCCGTCGGAGCCCTCGCCGCTGAAGCTGTTGAGCGAAACCGTGTACTCCAGACTCAGGTGTTCGCCCTCGCTGATGTGGGGCGTCACGGAGATACTCGTGCCCGCTTCCACGAAACCGCCGAAGGTCGTCGTGTCACCCTGGTTGAGCGTGTTGATGCTGGTAAACGGCTGCTCATCGATGCTCTCAAGCGTGCCCGTGGCGTTGTCATTGACCAAGATGCGCGGGGCGGACACCACCTTCGAGCGGATGTCGGTTTTCAACGCCCGGATGACGAAGTCGGCGATGTCCGGGCTGATTACCGCACCGTTGAAACCAAGGCCCGGCATCGGCACGCCCATCGAGTCCAAGAAATTCAAGCCGAACGAGCTGAACGTGAGCGTCTGGGTGTTGCCGGACGTGCGGTCCCTAGATATCTCCACACCAAGTGAAAAATTATCCGTGGTGTCGAGCACAACGATGGTGATCTCCACAAGCACCTGCGGACGCCGCTGGTCGAGTTTATGGATCAGGCTTTCGTAGATGCCGTGGACCTCGGGCTTGGCCACGATGATGATGCTGTTGGTGTTGATGTCGGCTGTCATCACCGCCCGTTCGCTACGCACCGACAGAGACGATGGCCTAGCGGCGTCGCCGTCTTGGGCGGTCCGTTCGCTGCCGGGCTGATCAAACAGCGACGGCGGCTGCCCCGCCCCGGCCCCCTGGGGTTGATCACTTTGAGTGCCGCTTAATGCGGCGCTGCCCTCCAACGCGCTGAGCGTGTCCAGCACGTCCGCAGCCGAGGCGTTTTCCAGCTTGTAAAAACGGATCGGGCTCTGTGAGTCCAGAGCCGGCACGTCCAGGTCTTTCTTGAGTGACTCAACCTTCTGATGGATTTGCGGCGTGCCGGTGACGACCAAGAACCCCATCTCCTGGTCGACGGCCGACCTGTACAAACGGTTAGCGTCCACCGGCCCGATCAGTTCCTTGGCCAGCCGGTCGATCCGCTCGGGCGACGCCACCTTGAATTGGTACACCTTCGTCTCAAGCCCCAGCGACACATCGAGGGATTTAAGAATCGCCACCGCGTCGGCCACGCGGTCGCGCTCGCCCACGGCGATAACCTGGTTCGTGCGGTCGTCGTGCGTCACGTCCACCGCCGGCTTGATCATACCCCCGCCACGCTGCAGCGACTGGGCTTGGATCTTCGCGCGGATCAGCTTGATCACCTGCTGGGCGAGCTTGCCCGCTTCTTGGTGCTGCACCGGAACAAACTCAATCCCGATCTCCTCAAACGGCTGATCGGCCAACTGGATCAACCCCGCAAGCCGGTCCATGTTCGACGCGTAGTCCGTGACGATCAGGACGTTGTGCTCATCAACGCTGACGCTGTTACCGCCCGGCTGGGTCAGGAACGGCTTAATCAGTTGGTCGGCCCGTTTGGTTTCCGTGTGATGCAGCGGGAACACGCGCGTCACGGCTGTGTTCGCACCCAGTTGCCCCTGGTCCGTTAATCGCTGCGTCTCTTTGGGACCACGCGCAATCGTGATCAGGTTTGCCGCCGGTACGATCCGCTTCCACCCAGGCTCGTCGCCGTCCACCAGCGCCAAGCCCTTCATCGCCAACGCGCTTTCGAGCAGCCCCAGCAGCGAGTCCTGCGGGATCGAGGCGGGGGTTTTGATCGTCACACGCCGGTTGCCCACCTGTTCGTCGTAAAGAATGTTGATCCCCAGCCGCTGGCTGACGTACTCGACCAGGACCTTCAACTCAAGATTTTCAGGGAAATTTAGGAGAATGCCCGCGTCTTGGTTATCCGCCTCCCGCCCGCCCTGGGCCACGAGCGGTGGGGGCGATACCCCAAGGCAAACACAGACAGCGACCGCGCAAAGAAACCACAGAGGCACTCGGACACGGTTCATCGATAAACACGTTCGTTGCATGCTTGTCTCTGCGTCACTGAGGGCGTTGATAGCCCCTATCTAGCCCGCAAGCACAGCGCCCACGATAATAGTCTGGCACGATTCGCTTGTGTGTAAACCAATCGCGCGGACGTACCGGTAATCATAGGTACATACGACCGCTTGTAGCGATCGGATGTAAACCCGTCCATATTTTAGAGATGCATTATAGCACCTCTTTATGTAACGCTATGAATTATTGATGGATAATTAACATCTCTTTAGTGGGTGCGTCTGGACTGGCTGCCCGATGCGTGGGTCTGCTTGATCTTCTCCACAAGCGAATCCTCCATCTCGGGGTCGCCCCCATAAAGCACGTGGCGGACCACCCCGTCGGGCGAAACCACAAAGTACATGGGCAGTCCCTGGAGCCCAAACGCTTGAGACGTCAGCCCGTGGTTGTCCAACACCGTCGGGTAGGTCGCCTGCTTGGCACGCAGCAGATTTTTCACCACGTTGGGCTGGTCGGCTTTTGTGCTCACGGACAGGAACGCCACGCCCGGGTCGTGAGTGAACTTCCGCGTCACCCGCTGGACCATGTGGATCGCCACCAAGCTATCAGGGCCGCTATCGGGCGACCAGAAAAACACCAACGCCGTCTTGCCGTTTAACGTCTCAGGCTCAAACGGCTCGCCCAGCAGGTCCACGCCGTCGATCTTGGGTAGCGCCCGCCCGACCCACTCCAGGCCCGGCTCTGCGGCTTGAGCGCCGTTCAACGCCTCCGGCTCGACCGCGGGCGCCTCCATCTCCGGGGCTCCGTCATCACCGGACAGCGAATAAGGCTGAGTCTGAAAACTGCTCACCAGCGTCATGTCTTTGGGTGCGACCACCGCAAACAAAGCCTCGGGGGTCTCCGCGTTGATCTCCACCGGAAACAAGTCGTAACGGACCTCGACGGTCTGCTTCTCCGACTGATCGGTCGGCCCCGACGGTGAGCCGGGCGCCTGCATCGTGGCGGTGGCATCAATATCGCAACGCAGAAGCAGTGAGCGAGCCGCGTCGATATACATCGCAATGCTTGCCTTGTAGACCGTGTTGTAGCGGATCACGTGGCAGGCGTGTCCGTCCACCTCGGCCTGCTCGGCGTCTATGCTGATCTTCGCGACGCGCGCGGCCCACCGCTCGTAGACGTCACTGCCGATCAAAAACTCTAAAACTTCCGGGTAGCCCTCGTCCAGCCCACCGCCCGGCGCGCCGAAACGCACGTGCTCCATGTGCAGACTTTCCGGAGACGGCCCGGACGTGTACTGACGCAGCCGATCGAGCACAACCTGCAACGTCTGGCCGTCGCTGACAATGGATTGTGCACCGCCGACCACCCGCAACAGGTTGGGTCGGCGGAACACAACCGAAGATGGCATCTCTGTCGTCTGAGCGACCCGGCCGCTGCCCTGACGCACGCTGACACGCGCGTCGTCCTTGTAAGACCGAGCCTCTTGGTACACCGCCAACATCCGCGTGAGAACCTTGTTGATCTGCGGCGTCATGCCGTGCGCACGCCCCACGGGCGGCTGACCGGCAAACCCCGGCCCGAAGCCGCCGTCCACCTGCGCCAACCCGGCCCGCGTCAACAAGAAAAACAACGCCCCCGCAAACACCACGCGGCGAACCGCTTTCAGATTCAGAAATGACATATGAACCTTTCTAAAAATACGTTGTTACAAAATTACCCAATCTGCCTGCGCGCGCGGCTCAGGCCCGTGGCCCATACACCGCCGAACAGCACAAACAACACACCGGCGCTGGCCGGCTCCGGCACCACCTCGACCGACGCGTTGGTAAAGGAAACCCCGCCGGTGATGTCGGCCTCGAAAATCTCAAAAAACTCCGGATCGAAGAAGATACCACCGTTCCCAAACGGGGGCGGCCCCGATAGCAGAACCTCTCCGATGCCAGGCGTGTTCCCGGCCCGTAGCGTGATGCTGCCCAGCTTGCCGCTGCTCTTGGCGCTGCCACGCGTATTGGACGGGGAAAGGTCATCGTCCACGATAGAGAATAGCACCGTATCGGCGTCGGCTAACTCGTCGTAGAGCGTTTCATCCACCAACGAGAAGCTGGCTTGCTGATTGTTGATTCGATCTTCATCCAAGAATTCGCCCGACACGTCGTGCGACACGTACTCAAACAGCGAGCCGTCGAAATCCACTACCAGATCAACCGCGTCCACTTCGGAAAAAGAGGAAAAACCGTCCACCGCGAGCGTGACCGTGAACTCCTCACCGAAGCCCACTGAAACCTTGTCAGACGTCGCCGAGATCGTGGCCGCACCGGCGCTCGTGGCCAGCGTCGCCACAGCCGCCAACGCGACCGTTTTTGTTAAATTCACAATACCCATCTCTGCTTCTCCTTTCATACAAGAGAAATTTGGTTAAACATGTTGAATTTCACCTTGCGGCGGGGCCACCGGCTTAACAAGCCAAACAAAGGCCTGTGCCGAACCCCCGACGCCCTTGACTCGATCCTTTGTCAGACGATCAAACACTTCACACGTGCAGCCAGCCAGAACGGACGGGCCGGGCGTGGCCGGGTGGCGATAAACCACCCGCACACGCCCAGCCTCGCCCGCCGCTACGGCGCGGGCGCTGGGTCACACAACAGTGCGACCCCCCACCGGATTAACCACGCCGCCTGACTGACCACATCACCATTCATCTCTGAATCACAATCATTGAGGATTCGTGCTGCCGTCCGTGTCCTCGGTGTCCTGGTTGGTGTCTTCTAGACGCTCAAGCAGGATGTTCCGGGGGACGTCCGACCGCGTGACGAACCCGTTGCCGTCGTTGTCGCCCAGCGGGCTTTCCTGTGGGCGAGCCGTGCAGAGCACGTCGGTATCGAAGAACTGAGCGAACCGCTCGTCGGCGTCGCCGTGGTCGTACCCGCTATTCGGGTCAACATTTGGCGGCCCAGGCGGGAAGACCGGCTTGTTCATGTCGTCCAATTGTGCCTGGACCTCGTCGGGCAAGTCAGCAAACCCAGCACCAAATTGCGGCTTGGGAACAGCAAACGCCGCTTGGATCACCGGTGGGGAATACCGGTACGTCAGCCATGGGATGCAGCGGAACCAGTACCACCGCGTGCAGTACGAGCGAAACGGCCAGTACCTCACCCGCGGGTAGGGCCACGGGCGTATCCAGCCGCCGACCGGCGACAGTGCGCTGTTAAGACCCGCGATCCGTGGCAACGCTTGGAATCTATTCGCGAATGGCGTGAAGTAGTACCGCAGCCCGTACAGGCACCACCGGCGGTACGTATTCACGTTGGTAACGTTCCAGACCCAGTTCGGGCCAACGCGGTGCCACACGGCGCGCGGTATGCACAGCGGCCGCCAGGGGTAAATGCGGGTCACGTTATTGACGGTATTCCAGCGGTACCACCACCACCGGCTCCAGCACCACGGCTGAAACCGCTTGTACGGCCACCGCACCCAGTACTGATAAACCGATTTCCGAGGTGTGCTCGCAAACACCGGGATGCAGATCCGGATCTTCAGGCAGTACAGCCCGTAGAACGGCGCGTGCCAGATCGGCTTGGCCTTAATGTCCGGGATGCTAAGCTCAATCTGCGAAGCCTCAGCGGCCCGCCTGGCATCATCAGCGTTTTCAGCCTCGGCCATCTGGTCGTCCAGCCAGTCCTGCATGGCTTCTTCGTTGTTCTCGTCGATGACCATCTCGTTGCCGTTGTCATCCATGAGGCCGCTAATCTCTACGAGCGGCTCGCCGGTGGAAGAGTCTTCCTTTAGCAAATCCTCTAAAGGCATGTTCCTGCCGGGCCAATCCGGGTTGGTCGTCTGGACGCTGCGGAGGATCTCGTGAGGCTGAAGCTTGTTGCCCGTATACGGGTTGATGAACCACGGGTTCACCGCGTAGTACCGGATCGTTAAGTAATAACGCTGTGGCAAGTTTGGGAGCAAGTCGTCAATATCCGGGGTCATCGGCTGTTCGCTGTGGATCCCGGGGACGGGCCGTAGCCCCCCAAAACTGTTCGTGCCCAGGCGCTCGGGGCCGGGCTGGTCTTCAAACGGTAGCTTTGGCCGTTCGCTGAGCTGGGCCCAAGCCGTGCCCGCGCACAGCCCCAACACAGCCGCGGCTACCGCGATCTTGCTTAAGTTCATGGTTTTACCCTTCAAAAACATTTTTTACGCGGCGGTGGAATAACCACCCGCTGCGCATCGGTAATCAAACTGTTGCTTCTTGCTCGCCTTCGGTGATCCCGTGAGATAGAATCACCGACACACCGTGGGAAGGCATTCGCTGTTCAGGGCGGGCCCGTTTTCTGGAGCAATCCAGAGGCGGGTCCGTCTCTATTTCTTCCCGGTCTGTTGCCTGTGTGTTTAAAACTTGATGGGCAAAAAGTGTGGAGGGGGCCTCTCGTTGGGCATACTGCCCAACCGGTTCTCTTTTTTGACCCCCAAGGCAGATACAGCCCTAGGTTCTTGCTGAAACATTCGTATGCCTTTGGATCGCAGCGGCTCACCGATCGGCCATGGCGACTATTAATACTACTGTCGCAGTATCAGCGCGTGTTCGTAAAACACCGGCAGATCAATTAGGGGATGCTAGGTCCGCATTAAGGCACCATCGCCAGGTGGGAGTGAGGTTGCTGTTCATCCAACCCCACCGGTGGCGGTGCCCCGGTTTCCTCTCAAGCTCTCCGGGTTATGCTCACCCCCTTTGGAACACAACGGAATCACCGAGAGACAAGTTACCCTTCCTTGATAACACAAGTGTTAATCTAGGTCAACACTAAAACCGGTCATTTTTTTATAAAACACGACCCGGCCACACAAAAAGCTCGATCGGACAACGCTCCAACACAGCACTTGTGCCCGTGTCAAAAAGCGAAGCAACGCCAAGCCGCTCCGACCGCCCGGGCCGGATGTCTAATCCCCGTGCATCTGGCGCAGGCGTGTGCTCAAACGCAGCAATAAGTGCGCCCGCTCGAACTCCGGCACTAATTCATTGAGCACCTCCCGGACCGGGTCGGCGGGCGGCGGGGCTAAGACATTGGCCTGCTCGCCTAACGCCTTACGCGCCATCGAGCGGTACCGGCTAAGCGTGCGGTCGCCGAAAGCAGATACAAAGTGGAAGTCTTCGCTCAAGAACCAAGTCACCGGCACGCGCAGCCCGTCGTTGATCTTCGCTGCCACGACCAAGTCCGCGTGCTCATCGCAGCGGAGCACGAACCGCAGCCGTACCTTGTCGGGGTTCGCCTCGGCGATCCTCGCCATGGCCGAGCCCTGCAAGGCGCAGTCGCCGCACCACGTGCCGGTCAGGCACAACACGTTGACCTGCCTTGTAAACCCGCGCACCAGTTTTTCCTGATCGGGTGACAGCGATAGTTGGCTGTGCCGCTGGTGCCACTGGGCGTCGTGCCCCTCCGGCTCGCCCAGGGCGACGAAGCTGTTGTAATCAAGCCCCTGCTCGAATTTCTGACGCAGTATTTCGGGACGGATCATCGGCTGTCCTCTTTGTGGGTTGGAGGTTTACGGGTCTTCGGGTTGGATCTCTTTCAACGCGCCCCGCGCGGTGGCCAACACAAGCTGCTCGTCTCCTGTGAGGCTAGCGTAGTTGCGCTGGCTGTAGGTCTCAACAAGCTCTTCGAGCACGGGCACACCCGCCGCGGCCGCCGGCCCCAGCTTTTCCAACGCCAACGCGCCGCGGTACCGCACGTCAAGGTCTTGGCTCCTGAGCATCTTGATCAGGCCGGGCACAGCCTTGGAGGGGTCGTTTGTTAAAGCGATGATGCTCATGGCCGCGTTGATTCGCACGCGCCCGTCTTCCTTAGGTTTCGCCAACACCTCTTCTAATGCGGGGACGCCCTTCTCCACGGCCGACTCACCCATCCGCCCGATCGCTTCGGCTGCGTCGCGACGCGCGCTAACGCCGCTATTGCTTAGCATCTCAACCCACTCACTGAGCGGTTTGCCCTGGTAGCTCGGCTCGATCACCGCGGCGCCGTCGAGCGAGTCGCCGTCACCACACCCCAACAGGGTAAGACAAAACACTGCCGCAAGGGCGGTGATACAAAATTGTTTCATAGTCATCTCTCTGCTGCTGAAATGTATGCCGCGATCTACCCGTGCGTGATTGACGGAGTTGACGTGTTCAACGAAACACAACCCGTAGTCTTTCTTGTTGTACTCGATCCGCTTGCACATTGGCTCTAAAAAACACAACACAACTTAAAAACAAAAATACGCCGTTTGGCTTATTGCGTAAAGCGCTTCATGCCCGCATTATATATACATCTTTCTCCCCTCCGCCCTCGGCACAAATGAAAATTTGTACCGAGGGTTTTTTCTTTGACTCAAATTACAGGCCCCATCAAGCGTCATGGCTTCCATCACCGCAGCGCGGTCGGCGACCCGTTTTTTGTGTTTTTGTTTGTTGGTTGGTGACGGTGTTAGCCTTCGGTCGGCTCGACTTGGGTGGCCACGGCACGGAGGTAGCCCTCTAGGTACTGCTCGCAAAACACGTCCACCGCCGCCACGGTCAGGCGGTGGTCGGCGCCCCACACGCAGACGCGGAGGTCCACATACTCGGGGTCCAACTGGACGAGCATGTGGTTGTCTCGCACCCAAGCGGTAGGCAGCTTGTTGGCAAAGTAAGCGGACAACGCGTTCACTTCCGGGCCGCCGACGCTCACCGTCGGCAGCGATTGCAGGTCGCGTTGGTTGACGTACCAGATATCGCTGCAAACAACCGGCATAAGCGAGACGTTCATGCGGTCGTCGTGTGCCTTGAGCCACTTCTTGACGCGCTGGCTAAGCCGATACGCCAGGGGCCGATCGGCGACCTCGGCGCGCAGGTGCGCCCCCACAACGATGAGAAGCAGATTGCCTAATTCAAAACCGGGTGTGGCGCTGGGCGCGTGTTCATCCATGTGTCCACCTTGACGTGATACAAAGCCGTCCGTGTATAAAATCGATCTCTAGACAACAAGCCCCTGCCTGGGCCGGAGCACACCCCCGCCCCGCCACCGGTCACGCCCCGCCCATCAGCACCGCAAGCAGCCCTTTCTGAGCGTGCAGGCGGTTGTGCGCCTGCGGGAACACGCGGCTGCGGGGCCCATCGATCACCGCGTCGGTAATCTCCACACCGCGGTAGGCGGGCAGGCAGTGCAGCACGATCGCGTGATCGGGCGCCGCTTTAAGCAAGGCCTCGTTGATTTGATAATCCGCGAACACGGCGCGGCGTTTTTCTTTTTCGTCTTCCTGACCCATCGAGACCCAGGTGTCGGTGTAGACCGCATCGGCCTGGGCGACCGCCTCGCGGCTGTCGTGGGTCGTGCGGAAATCCAGGCCCGGGTGGTGCGACTTGATCCGGTCGACAAAACGCGGGTGCAGCTCGTACCCCGGTGGGCTTGCCAAGACGAACCGCATGCCCAGCGTCCCGCACGCCATCGCCAGGCTGTGCGCTACGTTGTTCCCGTCGCCGATAAATACAAGCGTGCGCCCCGACACGTCACGCCCGAACTCGTCCATGACCGTCATCACGTCGGCCAGCGCCTGACACGGGTGGGACTCGTCGCTCAAGGCATTGATCACCGGCACCTGGCTGTACTCGGCCAAATCGATCAGCTTCTGGTGCTCGTACACCCGGGCCATGATCCCGTGGACCATGCCGCTAAGCACGCGCGCCACGTCTGCTGGGTGCTCGCGCTTGCCTAGGCCCACCTCCTCCCAACCCAGGCGGATCGCGTGCCCGCCCAGTTCGAGCATGGCCTGCTCAAAGCTCACCCGCGTGCGCAGGCTGGGCTTCTCGAAGATCATCGCCAGCGTGCGGTGGGCCAGGACCGGGTCGTTGGGCTTGTTCTGTTCGCGCTGCTTCCTTAGCAGAAACGCTACGTCCAGCAAGTGGTCGAACTGTTCGCGTGTGACTTGAGCGAGTGATAAAAAATGCCGCATCGATCAGCACCTGTGCCGTTTCATGATGCCGTGATACGCCCACGCCGCTTACGCGGCAGCGCCGGGGACACAGCCGTTACCGTAACACCACCTCCGTACCGATACCCTCCTGGGTATACACTTCGAGCATCAACGAGTGGGGGATGCGTCCGTCGATGATGTGCACCTTGCCCACACCGGCGTTCAGTGCGGTGAGGCTGGCCTCGACCTTCGGCAGCATGCCCGCGGTGATCACGCCGTCGTCGACCAGGCGCGTGATCTGATTTTTGGTCAGGTGCCCAGCCATGCTGTCGGGGTCGTCGGACGTGCGCACGCCGTGTGTGTCCGAAACCAAGACAAGCTTCTCAGCCCGCAGCGCCGCGGCCACGTGCCCCGCCACGCTGTCGGCGTTGACGTTGAGCTTACCCCCTGACGGGTCGCGCGCCACAGGGGCGATGACCGGGATGTGCCCCGCCGACAGCAGCGGCGACAACAACTCCGCGTTCACCCAATCGACATCGCCCACGTACCCCAAGTCGACCCGCCGGCCGGGGCCGGTGCCGCCCGCCTCGGGCGGGACATTCAAGAAAAACCGCTTGGCGAAAACAACGCAGCTGACGAGGCTGTGCAGCCCCATGGCCTTGGACCCGAGCTTGTTGATCTGCGACACGATCCCCTTGTTGATCTCATTCACCAGCACATGCTCAACAATCGCAAGCGTCCGCTCGTCGGTGTACCGCCGGCCCTGGACGAACTGCGCCTCGAGCCCGGCGCTCTCCATCGCCTTGGTAATCCCGTTGCCCCCGCCGTGGATAACCACCGGGTGCATCCCCACCGCGTCCATGAAACAGATGTCCTGGATCAGGCTCGCCAGCACCTGGGGCTGGTCCATGATCGACCCGCCGACTTTCACGACAATCACCTTCTCCTCGAAGCGGCGGATGTACTCATACGCTTCGACCAGCGTCGCGGCTTTGGCAATCGCGTCATTCATGGCTGTGTTCACACCTTGGAGCGAATCGCGGAGTGTAGCCCTGAGTATTGGTGCATGCAAAAAAGGGCGTCGCCGTGGCCTTTGATCAACGCCCATCCTAATCCCCCCCGTCTCGCGGCGGCTGGGGAGGATTCTAGGGACAAGATGGTCCACTTTTTGATCTTACCGGCAGTGGTGTACCCGCCGTCACTTAAATCAACTCCGATCAGCAAACGGCGCCGCGGATTGGGGGGTGCGTTGCGGCGGTAGGTCGGTATTGACTATAATGACGCCACCCGCCAGACGGGTTCCCGGCCCGTCTCACCGCTGTTGAGCGTTCTCGACAGCCCGGCACGATGGATGTTGCCACGAAGCAACATCGCCATGCAGACCTCGGCAAAACCACTCTGAGAAAAACGCTTTAATCTGTTGTTGAAATGAGACTTAGAATACTATTATGCTTCCGGCACCCGCATTGCGTTATCGCGAACCATCTAGCGGGATCGCCCTTTAACGGAGTTTAACCATGACCGATATGATTGCTCGTTCAGCTTGGTACTTAGCTCATCAGCGACTGCTCTTAGGGGCGTTGACGCTGAGCGGGTTCGCTTTTCTTTTCCTGGCTGGCAAGCTATTCGGAAACGACGGCATTGAATACCTGATCGACCACGAAACCTTGCACACCACGGGGCATATCTTCGTCTACGGAGCGCTGGCGGTCATGCTGGCGCGTGCCATGGGCGATCGGTACCTGCTGGCGTGGGTGGCGAGCAACCTGCTAGCCGCTGGCGAGGAGTACCACCAATTGGTGGTGCCGGGGCGCGTGGCGTCATTGGAAGACGCGGCGATAAATTTTGTTTCCATCAGCGCGTTCTTGCTGCTGGCGGTCCTTGCCCGGGGCGTGTTACACCGGCGTCGCAGCCGCCATGCAACCACCCCGCCCCAAGCACCCCAACCCGGCCTCGCACGCGCGACGCACCGGCTCGATGTCCTAGATGACAGGCTCCCAGCCCCAAAGGCTGCTATACTACTGGTTGGACAAACTAGTCACGGAGCCACTTCGCATGAGACACAAGGCGGTATGGATTTGCTTCTGGATGACAGTCACGTACTGGCTGGGTGGCGTGTTCGGGTGCTCAAGCCCTGAACAACAAGCCTCGCCGCAACAAACTCAGGCCGACACCCCGCAGGTGGCCGTGGCCACACAATCAGCCTCCGAAACCCGTAGCTCCATCCACAAATTTACACGCATGCCCAGCGAGAGCACGCCCTCGCTGCACAGCCTGGACCGCTCACACTGGGCCAAGGTCACGGTCACGCCCCTCGACGGCTCGATCGCGCCTCGGCCGGTCATGTTTGAAGACGGCATGATCCAAGTCGAGCATCAAAACTCAAAACTCGCCGCGGAAGAAGCCGACCCGTTATCCCACCAAGCGGTGGACCTCTCCGAGGTGAAGCTGCCGGCTGAAGATTTTTCCCGCGTGAACAAGAACACCGTCGAGGTTCAAAAGAAATTGGTGGAAGCCTTGGAAGGCGGCGAAGCGCAGAACTGGAGTCAAGAGAACGGCCTCAACGCCGTGGCCCAACCGATCAAGGCCGCCCTGGACCTTGTGACACTGCCGTTGCGTACCCTCGCCGATCAGGAAGCCGCCAAGGAAAAGGCCGCCCAAAAAAAGCCCGAGACACCCGAGCCATAACACCCGTTAGCGCACCGGGCCGTTACACCGCATCCGCGATCACAAGAAACGCCGGGCCTTGGGCGCACGCATTTCCATTACCGTCGCACGATTGCGTAACCGACACGCACATCCTATGTTGTGACGACGTTTCTACCGTCACGTTAAAGCCAACAACGGGGCTCCCATGGCCACTGTGAGTTACGACGAACAAAGTGTGATCATCGACGGTCGGCGTGCATGGCTGGTCAGCGGTGCGGTTCACTACGCACGCACGCCACGGGCCCAGTGGCGCAGCCGGTTGCGTGCAGCCAAACAGGCGGGCCTCAACTGCATTGACGTGCGCGTGTACTGGCACCTACACGAACCCACCCCCGCCCAATTCAACTTCGAACAAGAACTCGACCTCAGACACTTCATTGAATTGATCGCCCAAGAAGGGCTGCACTGCGTCCTGCGCCCGGGCCCCTACCTGGGTGACGGCCGCGACCTGGGCGGGCTGCCCCCATGGCTGTTGGGCCAAGCCAACGGCGTCAAGCTGCGCCAGGCGGACGGGCCGTTCCTTGAGGCCTGCTCACGCTACCTCGGAGCCGTCATGGAGCAGGTGAAAGACCTGCAAGCCACTTCGTCCAACGGCGGGCCGATCCTGCTGGCGGCTGTTGAAAACCGATGGTTCTGCGGGCACCGCGACCAAGCCAAGGGGTACCTGGGCGAATTGGCCCGTTACCTGCGCGAGAACGGCTGCGCGGTGCCGCTGATCAACTGCAACAACCTGTGGCCGGGCACCGACGAAACCATCGCCTGCTGGCACGGCACCGACCACCTGGCCGCGGACCTGCGGCAGCTTGGCTTGATCCAGCCCCACGCACCGCGCATCGCCGACCTTGAAACCACCGAGCCCTGCTTCTGGTCACAAAAGAAACCGTTCGTCACGAGCACGCCTTCGCAACACCTTTACCGTTTGGCGTCCGTGCTGGCCTCGGCGGGGCAGTACAACGACGCCGCCTTTCACGGCGCGCCGCATTGGGGGTTTGACGGCGGTCGTTCTTCGTCGTCACGGTTCGCCTTCGCCGCGGCCCAGGCGGTGTGCGACCCCGCGCTAAGCCAAACCGGCCAGCGGGGCGACAAATACCAGGCGACCAAACGGATCAGCGTGTTCGCCAGCCAATTCGGGCAGGTGCTGGCGCACCTCAACAGCGCCGACCAACACGCCGCGCTGGCAGTGGATGGCGGCCAACCCGACGGCCCGGCGGTGGTCCATTTGCGTGGCTCGCAAGGGCAAACGGTGTTCCTGTTCAAGAGCGAGAAAGACAAACGCACGCAAACGAGTCTGCTGCTGCCCAACGGGCTGACGCTTGATGTCCCGCTGGGCACGGATACGGCTGCGTGGCTGCTGCTCGACGCCGACCTCTCCGGCGTGGCGAAGCTGAACTACACGAACCTGCGCCCGTGGGCGTTTTTCGATCGGCAGGCGCTGGTGCTGTTCGGGCCCGCCGGGGCCCAGGGGCTTGTGTGCATCAACAACGCCCTGCTACGCGTCAAAGTGCCCACCGGCAAAACACCCGCTGTTGAACGGCACGAAGACCTGACGGTGATCGTCTTGAACACCGCGCAAGTCGACGCGGCATACCTAAGCCCGGCCGGGCTGGTGGTCGGCGCCGCGGGTCTGGACAGCGACGACAAGCCCATCCCGCTGCAAGGCTGGGGCAACGGCACGCTCGTCGCAGCGGACGGCCCAACCAAGCGGCTCACACCCCCGCCGGCCAAGCGCGTCATCGCGCCCAAGCGTGGCAAATGGGAGCAGGCGCCGCTTACCGATCTGATCAACGCAGACAGCGACCGATTTGAACCCATCGAAGGCCCGGTGAGCCTCGAATCGTTGGGCTGCCCCACGGGGTATGGGTGGTACAAGCTATCGCTTAAATCGCCGGTATCGGGCAAGGCGTTGGCAGCCGAGTCCGCCGATCGGCTGCACGTGTATCAAAAAGGCAAGCTTGAAGCTGTCTTAGGCGTCGGCCCCGCCGCCCAAGACGGGCCGACCCAACTGCGCCTAGCTGATGACACCGTGATCCTGGCTGACAACCTCGGCCACGCCAGCGACGGGTGGGCCATGGACCAATCCAAAGGGCTGTTCGGTCATATTTACACCGTCAAGCCTTTAAAGCTCACCAAACCAAAAATCATCAAGGGCCAAGCACCGGACCTATTCGCGCTGAGCGGCTTCTTCCCTTACGCCCATAGCCAGGACCGCCCCGTTTCAGACGCGCTATCCTGGAAAATTAAGCCCGTGAAGAAAAACCCGTTGATCTGCGAGATTGACGGTCTGCCGTGGCGGTGTGTGTTGATGGCCAACGGCGAACCGGTCGGCGCGTACGACCCGGCGCTCAGCGGCGGCTTTGCGCGGTTCGTGCTGCACGTGGGGCAAACGATCAAAGGCGGCGCGAACGATCTGCGGCTAGCGCTTTTCGATCAATACGACCCGCGCGCTTTGCCCGGCAAAGACCTGTCCAAACACGTGCGCCTTTACCAAGCCACCTTGCCCATGACCGCCAAAGCCCAATGGTCGTTCGCGAAGTGGACGCTGCCCGGGGACAACGACTTCAAGCCGGTAAGAAAATCAAAATCACCCGGACCTTGCTGGTACCGTTGTAACTTCCAGGTTTCGCACACCGACGCCCCGCTGTGGCTGGAGCCGACCGGCATGACCAAGGGCCAAATCTATATCAACGGCCACAACGCCGGGCGGTACTTCGTCGCCACACACACGGGCCAGGCCGTGCCGCCCCAGCGGCTGTACTACCTGCCCGAAGGCTGGCTGCATACCGACCGCCCAAATGAGCTATTGCTCTTCGATGAGCACGGCCGCCCGCCGGCCAAGTGCCGGCTGGTCTACAGCCGCTAAAACGCGCCACCGCAAAGCCCCAAAACCGCAGCCGGGCACGACCACTTTGATACCACCGGCCGATACCCTCTAGAATAGACCCATGAACGGACCGACCAAAAACAAACCGGCCCTCGAAACGGTCGAGCCGGTCGGCGACCGCGTGCTGATCCGCAAAGACGAGGACAAGAAGCAGACCAAGTCCGGCATCCACCTGCCCGACAAGATGGAGATCCCCACGCTCACCGGGCGGGTCGTAGCCATATCGGCGCAAGTCCAAGCAGACGCGGATTACCCGATCGAGCAATACGACCGCGTGCTGTTCAACCCCAAAGAAGCCATCCCCGTGGACTTCGAGGGCGACAACCGCCTGTTCGTCGTCCCGGTTGAAAACATCGTCGCGGTCTTCCGCAAGCCGGCGTAGTCAATGGCCCATCACCCGGCGACGGCCCCAGCCGTCTACCCCGACCACCAGCCCAAAGAGGACCGCGTTGCCCCAGACACGAGCGATCAAACCGATCCAGGCCTTCAAAGCCACGGTCACACCGCCGGGCTCCAAGAGCCTGACCAACCGCGCGCTGCTGCTGGCGGCGCTTGCGCAAGGGCAGTCGGTCCTGCACAACCCGCTGATCGCCGACGACACACAGCAGATGCTCCAAGCGTTAGAAGAATTGGGGTTCGACGTCGCCCTTGAAAACGACCAATCCCGCGTGCGAATCACCGGCCGCAGCGGACGCATCCCCGCCAAGCAAAACCCCACCAAGCTGCACCTGGGCAACGCCGGCACTGCCTACCGCTTCCTCACCGCGGCCTGCTGCCTCAAAAATCTCACTGAAAACGCGCAGCCGGTCCGTTACCAGCTTGACGGCATCGAGCGCATGCGCCACCGCCCGATCGGCCAACTGGTCGACCCCTTGCGGCAACTGGGCGCGGCCATCGCGTACCTGGACCAAGACGGCTTCCCGCCGTTGGAGATCACCGGCACCGGCCTGCCCGGCGGTGAAATCCAGATGCCAACCACCCTGTCGAGTCAATACATCAGCGCTCTGTTGCAAATCGCCCCCTGCTGCGAGCAAGGGCTAACGCTCCGCTTCACCGGCCCCGTGACCAGCCGCCCGTACGTGGAAATGACGCTGCGATTGATGGCCCACTTCGGCGTCCAAGCCGAAACCGACGCGGATCTGACCAGCATCACCATCTCCCCCGGCCATTACAGCGCCACCGAATACGCCATCGAGCCAGACGCCTCGAACGCCAGCTACTTCCTCGCCGCCGCCGCCGTCGTGCCCGGCAGCCAGTGCACCATCGAAGGCCTGGGCAAGGCCAGCCTCCAAGGCGACGTAGGCTTCGCTGATGTGCTGCACCAGATGGGCGCCGGCCTGGTCTACGGGCGCGACTTCATCCAGGTCATGGCCCCGCCCAACGGCCAAACCCTGCGCGGCATCGACATCGACCTAAACCACATGCCCGACATGGCCCAAACACTCGCCGCCGTGGCTGTGTTCGCGCAAGGTGATACCACCATCCGCAACGTCGGGAATCTGCGCGTCAAAGAGACCGATCGGCTCGAAGCCATGCGCGTCGAGCTCACCAAACTCGGCGTGGGCGTTGAGGTCGAAGATGACGACTTGATCATCACCCCGCCCGCCGGCAACCGCCTGTCCATCGCTCCCGGCACGACGATCGACACCTATAACGACCACCGCATGGCTATGAGCTTCGCCGTGATCGGGCTGGGCGCACCCGGCATTGTGATCAACGACCCAGGCTGCGTTGAAAAGACATTCCCCGACTATTTTGATTATTTTGACAGGCTTGGCTCGCCGGACCAATAAGATAAACCGGCGTTGAAGCGACCCCGTCGGCCGTGAGTAATCGACCATGACTGTGCGCGACCCCATCTGGAAAACCGCTGGCGTGCTGCTGAACTACAAGCGGCAGATCTCGCTGGCGGTGGGTATCGCCCTGCTCACGGCTGTGTGCTTCGGCGGCGGGATCGGCATGGTCCTGCCCACCATGCAACTGCTGCTAGGCCAACAACAACCGCTCCATGGGCTGATCGAGCAACACCTGACTGCCCCCGACCAGCCCGAAGCGCTCCAGCAATTGGGCCACTACCTGCTGGCGTACATCCCGACCGACCCGTACGAATCGTTCGTCATGGTCATGATCAGCTTCGCTGTGCTCACCGTGGTGGGCAGTATCGGGCGGTATTTGCACGAGCTATTATCACTGACCGTGGTGGCTAGGGCGGTGATGGTCTGGCGGGGCAGGCTGTTCCGGAGGCTCATCCACGCGCGCATGGACCAGGTCATGCTCCGCTCCAACGCCGACCACATCAGCCGCGTCATCGCGGACGCCGCCGTCCTGGGCCGCGGCCTCAACGCCATGCTCGGCAAGGCATTGGCCAAGCTGCTCAACGGCGCCGCGGCGCTGGCTGTGGCCGTCTGGATCGATTGGCGTCTGTCACTGATCGCCATGGTTGGGCTGCCGCTGATCGCGGTGCTGCTGCGAAAGTTCGGCAAGAAGATCCGCCGCGCGTCCAACCGCCTGCTCCAGCAGCAGGGTCGCATGATCGCGCTGCTCAACGAATCGCTAGGCGGCATCCGCGTGGTGAAGGTCCACCACGCCGAGGGCTATGAGCGCCGCCGGTTCGCGCGCATCAACCGCAAGCTGTTCACCGAAGAGATGCGCATGCGCCAGGTCCGAGCTATGTCGTCGCCGATCGTTGAGACGCTGGGGCTGTTCGGTGTGATGCTCGTCGCGACGATCGCCGCGTGGTACATATTCCGTCAAGACGTGACGCCCGCCCACTTCATGACCGTGCTCGCTGCGCTGGGCGCCGCCGCCGCCAGCCTCAAGCCCATCACCGACCTGAACAACCAGCTCCAAGAGGCCAACGCCGCGGCCGCACGCATCCTCGACGTCATAGCCATCCCCACCGAGCCCACCGGGCGAACCGCCGACCAGCAAGCCCCCCCGCTGGGCCGGCACAGTAGCGCCGTGGTCTTCGACCGCGTCAGCTTCACCTACGGCGGGCAAGAGCGCCCGGCCGTGCGCGAAGTCGAGCTAAGCGTGACACACGGCCAAACGATCGCCATTGTCGGCGCCAACGGCTCGGGCAAAACCACCCTGCTGAGCCTAGTGCCGCGGCTTCTCGACCCCAGCGACGGGCGTGTGCTGATCGACGGCACCGACATCGCCGCCATAAGCCTGCGTAGCCTGCGCCAGCAGATCGCCGTTGTTACACAGCAAACCGTACTCTTCGAAGGCACCATCGCCCAGAACATCGCCTACGGCCGGCTGTACGAGCCGATCGAAAAAATCGTCGCCGCCGCCAAAGCCGCCTACGCCCACGAGTTCATCCAAAGCCTGCCCAAAAAATACCAAACCGTACTCGGCGAAGGCGGCGAGGGCCTGTCGGGCGGGCAGCGCCAGCGGTTGTGCATCGCGCGGGCGATCCTGCGCGACCCGGCCATCCTCATCCTCGACGAAGCCACCAGCCAGATCGACGCCGACTCCGAAGCCAAGATCAACCGTGCCCTCAACGACTTTCGCCACGGACGCACCACGTTCATCATCGCCCACCGCCTAAGCACCGTCATCGACGCCGACCGCATCGTCGTCATGGACCAAGGCCAAATCATCGACACCGGCACCCACGCCCAACTACTCGACCGCTGCGACACCTACCGCGTGCTGGCACACTCCCAGCTACAAGCGGTGCCGGCGGGGTCGTAGACACGTGAACATCCTTGCGTAGGCCCGGCACCCATGCCGGGCAATCGGGGCGACATGAGTCTCAAATGCCAGGCAAAATGCCTGGCCTACTTGCGGATGCCAACTCCGTCCTCAAACATTTTTGTCTCGTCTGGATACCAATTGCCATCGAGATTGATTGTGAGAACCTCCGACTTGGCACGTACGTTTTTTGCCCCAATTTTAATATCAAGTTTGTATTCACCGGGAGCAACTATATATCGCTTATGATTTGCGAGAGACGTAAGGTCGAAAGCCAATGCGGTCTGGTCATCCTTAACCCATGGCACGTTTTCATTAATATTATCATTTGAGCGATGCTTGGGATCAGTAATATGAGCGACGTTGCAGTGCATACTCATATCAGGATTGATCCTCGGCAAGTAAGCAATGTGTTCGCCGTTAGCCCATCTAAGATTCATTGGGGAAAACGATTTAACGATTTCCCACGTACCGTCTATACATTTACGACGCAACTCCGCCGCGTATACCTCTACATTCTTAGCAGGGGAATTGCCCACATTCTTTACAAGAACTCGTAGGTAATAGGAATCCGCCAAAACGTCACCTCTTGGCGTACACATCGGTACTTTCACACAGTCCGGTGGCTTGGTTTCAACGGAAACATCTAATTTTGCATAATAAAAGTATCCACGGATTGTCTTTCCAAAAACAGCTATCGCTCCAAGCGAGATCGTGCCTATCGCGGTCAACCAATCAGTCAGCGATGCCGTGCATAGGTTCATAATATCTCTAATTGTAACAACGTTTACCTGTGGTTCGGGTCAGATCATTGGACTGGCTTTCCCCTAAGCTTAATGGGAGGTAGGAAATCATTACCCACCCATCCCCCCAAGCTGCCGCACCCCGCTCCCATATTTTCGTAAGATGTGCCGTCCGAGCCACGGCTCGGCTGGAGACTTTTCATGCCCACCAAGTGGTCGCAAACGCTAATCCCCACGGCCCGGCAGGTGCCCTCCGAAGCCGAGGTGCCCAGCCACCAGCTCATGCTACGCGCCGGGTACATCCACAAGCTGGGCGCCGGTATATACGACTACCTACCGCTGGGCCTGCGAAGCCTCCGCAAAGCTATGGACATCGTGCGCCAAGAAATGGACCGCGTCGGCGCCATCGAGGTCATGCTGCCCACGCTTCAGCCGATCGAGCTGTGGGAACAGACCGGCCGCCGCGCCGCGTACGGCGAAAACCTGTTTGTGGTCAAAGACCGCCACGGGCGCGAGCAGGCCCTGGGCCCCACACACGAAGAGGTGATCACCCACCTCGTCGCCTCCTGCATCGAGAGCTACCGCCAACTGCCCGTGACGCTCTACCAGATCCAGACAAAATTCCGCGACGAGTTCCGCCCGCGCTTCGGCGTGCTGCGGTCGCGCGAGTTCCAGATGAAAGACGCGTACTCGTTCCACCTGTCGCTGGACGGCCCAGGCGGACTCGAAGAGACGTACCAAAAGCAATACGAAGCCTACCGCCGCATCTTCGAGCGGTGCGGCCTGCCTTACGAGATTGTCGAGGCGGAGAGTGGCCCCATCGGCGGGTCGGCCTCGCACGAGTTCATGGTGCCCTCGCCCACCGGCGAAGACGTGATCCTCAAAAGCGATAAAGGCAACTACGCCGCGAACGTCGAGAAATGCGAGATCGGCGGCCGCCCCCACAGCCTCGACGGCCCGTCCACCGGCGACCTCGAAAAAGTACACACGCCCGACAGCCCCGGCATCGACGACGTCGTCGCCTTCTTCAAGAAGCAACTCAAGACCAAGCTCAAACCGCAGAACATGCTCAAGACGCTCGTGTTTACCGGCCTGGCCGTGCCCAACCAACTCGCTGAAAAAATCATGCGCGAGCACGACTGGAAGACAAAGCTCGGCGATATCAAAGATCAACTCGTCGTGCAGTGGGTGCTGGCTGTTGTGCGCGGCGACCACGAGGTAAATGAAGCCAAGGTTTTGCAGTTGGCCAAAAAGTGGTGGCCGGGGCTGATCAAGCTCGAACTGGCGGACGACTCAGCTGTGCGCGAGCAGGATATCACCTTCGGCTACGTCAGCCCGCGCATCGTGCTCGACACGCCGGGGCTGATGCGCCTGGCGATAGACCCCGACGCCGCCCAGGAACAGTTCTGGGTCACAGGCGGCGACGACGAGGGCTACCACGTCAAGCACTTCAACTGGAAGCGTGATGTCCTAGACCTGATGGACGACCGCTACAAGCAGCACGTCACCGTCGCCGACATCCGCAACGCCACCGACGGCGACCCATCGCCCAAAGCCGACTGCGGCGTGCTCCAAGCCACCAAGGGGATCGAGATCGGCCACGTCTTCAAGCTCGGCTGCAAGTACGCCGAGTCGCTGAACCTGACGGTACTCGACGAGGCGAACAAACGCGTGTACCCGATCATGGGCTGCTACGGCATCGGCGTAAACCGCATCTTGGCCGCGGCGATCGAACGCGAGGGTGGTAACGACGAGAACGGCATCATCTGGCCCGCGTCCATCGCGCCCTACAGCGTCTTGATCACCCCGATCAAATACGAAGGCGCCATGCGCGACACCGCCGACCGCCTGGCGGGTGAACTCGAAGCAGCGGGACTCGACACGCTCATCGACGACCGCGACGAGCGCCCGGGCGTGAAGTTCAAAGACGCCGACCTGATCGGCATCCCCCTGCGCGTCACGATCGGCGAAAAGGCGCTTGCCAACGGGCAGGTCGAGGTCAAACCCCGCCACGCCAAGCAAGCCGAACTCGTCGCCGTCGACCAAGCAGCCAAACACATCGCGGGTATGCTACAACCGCTGTAACCAGCGAGACGGCCAATGCCCAAACCTGTCTCAATCTACCGCAGCCTGGTCGGCAGCTTGCTGCTGGTCATTGTGCTGCTGAGCAGCGCCATCCTGGCCACCACGGTCTTCGGCATCCGCCGCGCCGTGCGCACACTTTCGGGGTCGCTCATTAGCAGGACGATCGACCAGTCCGAGTTGGAGCTAAGGCGGTTCTTAGGGCCGGTCACACGCGGGCTGGAGGTGGCTCAGTCGTGGGGCAAAGCCGGTATGCTCAACCACGACGACACCGACCGCTTGGCGCGGTTCTTCGTGCCCATGATGCTCCAGTTCCCGCAGGTCTCCTCATTACTCGTCGCAGACAGCACCGGGCGGGAGTTCATGCTCCTGCGCACCGCCGACAAGTGGCGGGTCCGGCTGGCCAACCCTAATCAGTGGGGCGGACGCACGCGATGGTTCGAGTGGACAGAACAAGCCGGTGAGGTCAACGAGTATTGGAAAGACCTCGACTATGACCCCCGCAACCGCCCCTGGTACCAAGGCGCGATCAAACACAGAGACAAGATCGCCGCCGAACCCCCCGACTCCCAAAGGCGGTTCGAGCGTGCGGTCCACTGGACAAGCCCGTACACTTTTTTCACCACCAACGCCCCGGGGATCACCGCGTCGGTGACGTACGACGCGGGTGATGGGCTGGACCACGTCATCGGCTTCGACGTGCTGCTCGAGGACGTCTCAAAGTTCACCACCAACCTAACCGTCAGCCAACGCGGCATGGTGGCTGTGCTTACAGAAGACGACCGGTTTGTAGGGCTGCCACGCATGGAAGCGTTTACGAGCGAAGCGGGGCGTAAGGCGGCGCTACTCAAGCGACCCGACGAGTTGGACATCCCGCTGATGCGCGATGCCGCCAAGGCGTTTAGCAAACACCTGCACGGCCCCGACCAGCAGGAGGTCGAGCCGTTCGAGTTCACCAGCGCCGGCCAGCCTTGGTGGGGCGCAGCCAAAGAGTTCCCCCTGTCAGCCGACCGGACGCTGATCATCGCGGTCGTCGTGCCCACCGCCGACATCCTCGGCACGCTGCCGCAACTGAGGGTGTGGATCATCCTGATCACGGTGTGCGTGCTGACCATCGCGGTGCTCCAAGCCACGGCCCTGGCCAGGCGGTACAGCCGCCCGATCCAAGACATGGTCGAAGAAAGCGACCGGATCAGCCGCCTCGATCTCGAAAAACGCCACACCACTCTGTCGCCGATCGCCGAGGTTCGCCGCTTGGCAGAGGCGCACGAACGCATGCGAGCGTCGCTGCAATCACTATTAAAGCTAGAGCGTGATCTGCAGGTCGCCCGCCAAATCCAGCAGAAAACATTCCCGCAACGATTACCGGCGCTCGACGGCTTCGACGTCGCCGGTCACACCCAGCCCGCCGACGAGACAGGCGGCGACAGCTACGACGTGATCGGCTACACGCAGGCACCCGATGGCACCGCGGACCTGACCGAAAACCGGGCCGACTTCGCTGTGCTGATGATCGCTGACGCCACGGGCCACGGCGTGGGCCCGGCCCTGTCGGGCAGCCAGGCGCGTGCGATGCTGCGCATGGCCGTGCGCATGGGCCAGCCGCTGGTAAAAATCATCACGCACATGAACGAACAGATATATGCCGACATGCACGCCGGGCGGTTCGTGACCGCGTGGCTGGGCCTGATCAACGCCGCCGACCACACCCTCACCAGCTTCAGCGCCGGGCAAGCGCCGATCCTCCGTTACGACGCGAAACGCGACGCGTTTGAAAACCACGCAGCCGACGCACCGCCGCTGGGTGTCTTGCCCGAAATCAACGCGGATGTCTGCAAGTTGATGGCCATGCGGGAGGGCGACATCTTCGCGGTATTGTCCGACGGTATCTACGAAGCCGTGGACCGGCAGGGCAATCAGTTCGGCGTCGACCGTGTGATCGAGGTGGTCAAAGCGCACCGCCAGAAGTCGGCTGATCACATCTTAAAAGCGGTCTGGCACGCCGTGGCGAATTTCACAGATGGCAGGCCACCCACCGACGACCGCACGGGCATCATCATCAAGCGTGCCTGAGCGTAACCGCCGGCGTCGCTTGGCCGCCGTGTGATCGGGCTAACCCGCTGCGGCTTGCCGGCCTCGCAGCACCGTTGGCAGGCTTCGGACCAACCCTTCGTTCGCGGGCGGGAATCGGTATTCGCTTAGCTGACTGGGCCGCACCCACCGGTGCTCCGCCACGCCGATATTCGTTGGCCGACCCGACTCAAGCGAACACAAAAACGGATTCAGCCGCACCGTCCCGTGGTCGTATTGGTAATCGATCGCGTCGAGCGATTCGCCCACGCGCACCGTCACCCCCAGTTCCTCTTCAAACTCGCGCACGAGGCACCGCCGCGTTGTTTCGCCCGGTTCAACCTTGCCGCCTGGGAATTCCCAGTAGCCGCCATACACCGAGCGATCAGGCCGACGCGAGATCAAAACAACAACCTCACCGCCCTGAACCCTCACCAGCACCCCCATCGCCACCTCAATTGGGCTTGTCATGACGTGGCTCCTAACATTAATTTTCGCGGACAGATCATAAACACCTTGGCTTCATTGCCTTACGAAAAATTCATGCAAACTCTCTTACAAGGCAGAGTTGCGTCGAACGCGCTATTTATCGCACCCTGAAAAACCAATTAAACTCCTGAAATCAATGATCTTACGGATATACACATGTCTTCAAAAACTCTAATTGACAGCGGTCCGAAACACCCGATACGATTGATAGAAGCCAGCCGGAGCCTGACGCTCTAAAGCAAATGACATGCTTTCGATTGTCAGCCGTGGCGCGCCTCCGCCAGCAGGATCGGAGCCCTGTGGCGGAGGCTCTTTTTTTTCACACATACAAAATCACAAACGCGACAGACCATCGCTCACGCAATCAAACATTCATATAAACCATGCACAGTTCATATTTTGATTGCGCGTCGAACACGTCACCTTCACACAAATGATTAACACAACCCCACGTCACGACCCGCGCGTGTTTTCATTTTCAACACCATCGCTGTCAGGCGCAATCAAATCAGGCCGACGCGCGACAGTGCGCCGCTGCGATTGTTCACGTCGCCACGCCTCGATACGCGCGTGATCACCGCTCACAAGCACGCCCGGTACTTCCATGCCCTGCCAAATCTGCGGGCGTGTGTAGTGCGGGTGGTCTAGCAGCCCGTCGCTTCCGTCTGAAAAACTCTCGCAACACGCTGACTCGTCATCGCCCAGCACGCCCGGCAGCAACCGCACCACCGCGTCAATCAACACCATCGCCGGCAACTCGCCGCCCGTCAAGACGTAATCGCCAATGCTGATCTCCTGTATCGGGTTTAGTTTTTCAATCACGCGCTCGTCGATGCCCTCGTAGTGCCCCGCGATGATCAGCAGCCTCCGCTCTTTCGACAGTTTTTGCACAATGCCCTGATCCAGCGTTCTGCCTTGCGGGGTCATCAACACGCGCATCGCCGGACGCGGGTCTTGCGATTCGACCGCGCGCACCGCGTCCCAGATCGGCTGACACTGCATCACCATGCCGGGCCCACCGCCGAACGGGCGGTGGTCCACCTTCTGGTGCTTGTCTTGGGTGTGGTCGCGGATATTCGTCAGGTGGTAGCTCACCGCGGGCGGGCGCGGCGATTGCTCGTCTTTGGGGTCTTCAAGGGATTGCCCCGCCCGCTTGAGGATGCTCGAGCCCAGCACACCCTCAAACATCTCAGGGAATAGCGTTAGGATATCAAAGCGCACAGGCCCACCTCATCGTTTCACGCGGGCTTCGGACCGCCCCACTTTACTACGATGATAGGCCCCGACGCGTTGTGTTGAAAGGTCTAGCTAACCGCTTTGCCAGGCGTGGGGTCGATCCCGGCCTTCTTGAGCAGGGACCGCACCGTAGTCGAAGGCTGAGCACCCACGCTCAACCAATACTTCACCCGCTCCTGATTAAACTGCACCGCTTTGTCAGCCGCGGGCTCGATCGGGTCGTAGAAACCCAACTCCTCGATGGACTTGCCGTCGCGCGGCGAGCGCCCATCGATAGCATTGAGCCTGTAAAACGGGCGGTGCCGCCTGCCAAAACGCTTGAGTCTAAGTTTCACCGCCACGGATGATCTCCTCGGTTCAAATCGATCCATTCAAAATACAGCCCCTTATCATAGCGGCTGCTGGCTGCTATTCAATCCCGGTCCATGCAAGGGGCTAGGAGCCCGATTGCGCCGCCGCCACCGCCCGCCAATCCACTTATATCGCGTACCGCTCGATCACCTCGTCCCACCTGCCCTGCGCTTTGAGGATGTGCTCGATCGCGTCGCGCGCCGCCCCTCGCCCCCCCCGCACCGCCGTGACATACCTCGCCTCGCTGCGCACCTCCGCCACCGCGTCCGCCACCGCCATCGGATACCCACACCGCAGCATGGCTGGCAGGTCGATCAGGTCGTCCCCCAGATACGCCGCTTCCTCCGGGGCCACGCCCGTCTGCTGGCACAGCGTCTCAAACCCCACCGCTTTGTCGCCGGCCCCCTGGATGAAGTGCTTCACGCCCAAGTCCAGCATGCGAATAGTCACAGCCCGCGTCGACCGCCCCGTCAACACCCCCACCTTTAGCCCAAGCGACATCGCAGCTTTGATCGCGAAACCGTCACGCACGTGGAACCGCTTCGACTCAACCCCGTGGTCGTCGACATGGATCGCCCCGTCCGTCAGCACGCCGTCCACGTCGAAGATCAACAGCTTGATAGCGGACGGGTCGCTCATAATGAGAATCGGTGTCGGGTTTTAGTCTTAAAAGCTGTTTAAAACCCCTCTCCCCTTGAGGGAAGAGGCTGGGTGAGGGGTGAGAGCCTGAAAAAAACACGAACCCGACCCTCCCCTAACCCCTCCCTGAGAGGGAGGGGGATTTTTTTGAAACGGCTTCCTATTTAAAAAAGAAGGCCGCTTTAATAAAGAAGTCCACATCGCCCTACTCCTCGATCACCTTCAACGCGATCAGGTCTTGCACGTCCAACAGCCCCAGCGGCCGACCCTGCGCGTCCACCACGGGCAACTCGTCGATCCGGTATTCACGCACCATCTGCACCGCGTCGCGCACCAGGTTCGCATCCGTCAGCCGCCGCGGGTTGGCCGTCATCACACCGCTGATCGGCTGATTGAGCCCGTCATACCCTTCGCGGATCAGCAACCGCCGCAGGTCGCCATCCGTAAAAATACCCGCCAGCTTGCCGCTTGCGTCCACCACCAGCACCGCCCCCGCCCGCCGCGCGCCAGCCGACGGCACTTCCGCTCCGATCGCCTGCGCCACCGTGGCGCTAACCGGCACCAGCGGTAGATTCTGATCGGCCCGGAACCGCATCGCGTCCACCACAGGCATAAGCTTGCGACCCAGCACACCGCCAGGGTGAACCTTGCGGAAGTCGTCCACGCTGAAGCTCCGTCGCCTGCTCACCGCCATAGCCAGCGCGTCGCCCAACGCCAGCATCGCCGTCGTGCTCGCCGTCGGCGCCAGGTTCAGCGGGCAGGCTTCTGTTACGTCACCCACGCACAGCACCACCGTCGCTAGCCTCGCCAGGTCGCTCTGGTCTTGACCCACAATCGCGATCACAGGCACGCGGTCCTGCTTGAGGATCGTCGCCAGCGTTACCACCTCTTCCGTGCTGCCGCCGAACGAGAGGATCAGCACCACGTCCCCGCGTCGCACGCGCCCCAGGTCGCCGTGCAGGGCTTCGGTCGGGTGCAAAAAGTGGCTGGGCGTGCCGGTCGACGCCAGCGTCGCGGAAATCTTCTGCCCAATTAGCCCGCTCTTGCCCAAGCCGCTGACGACGACCGTCCCGCCGCCCGCCTCGCGGCGTTGCCCATCCGCGGAAGCCGTCGCCTCCAGGATCAACCCGATCGCCTGATCGAACGCCGGGGTAATCTCGATCCGCCCGATCGCCTCGGCCTCGACACGCAACACCTCGCGCGCGTACGCCGCGTCGGACTGGGCCTCCCCCCCCTCCTGCTGCGCACCGCCCGCCGACAACTTTGTCGGGCCCGGCTTGGCGCCGGCGCGTCCCACGGCTTGACCTTTGGCTTGGTTCATAGGCTAAACACGGGTAAGCTTATACATAAGTTACATGAGTCCGCGTCACGCGACGCTGACCCACCGCACCCTTTGTTGCAGCACCATATCCTATGCAAGATTACCGCGTCGAGCTTGATTCATACAGCGGGCCTCTGGACCTGCTGCTCTACCTGGTGCGTCGTCACGAGATCGACCTGCATGATATACCGATCGCCCAGCTAACGGAACAGTACATCCAGCACATCAAGCTGATGCAGCAGATCGACGTGGAGATGGCCGGCGAGTTCCTCGTCATGGCTGCCACCCTGCTGGAGATCAAAAGCGCCACGCTCCTGCCCAAGCCCACCATCGACCCTGACGAGCCCGAAGAAGCGGAAAACCCGCTCGACCCGCGCTACGAACTGGTCCAGCAACTGCTCGCCTACAAGCGGTTCAAAGACGCCGCCGCCTCGCTCGAAGACCGCCGCAGGCTCTGGGAGCAGCACTACCCCTATCAGCCGGTGCGCTCGATCTTCCTCCAACCCGACGCGGACCCCGACGCCGACGAACCCCAAGCCATCGAGATCGACCTCGAAGACGTCAGCGTCATGGACCTTTGCGAAGCCTACACGCGCGTGCTCGAATCCGTGGGCAAGCAGCCGGCTTTCCACGAGATTGTTTACGACGACACCCCCATCGCCCTGCACGCCGAGGACATCGTCGACCGCCTCACCCGCGAAGGGGCGATGAGCCTGCAGAAGATGTTCGTCGGGCGTGAGTCGCGCAGCGAGAAGATCGGGCTATTCCTAGCCGTGCTCGAACTGGTCCGCCAGTCCAAGATCACGTTCCATCAAGACGACAACAACCAAATCCGCTTAGAGATCCGCCCCACCGAGGACACCCCGGAAGACACCCCGCCCGACTCAGACGCGCCGCCCCGCTGGCGCGATCCAGAGACCGGAAAAGTGCAATACGACTGGCCAGACGAAGAGACCCGCTTACGCGCCGAACGCAGGGCACACCTGCGCGCGGCTAGAGCGGAAGGGAAAGAAGAGGAGAGTGAAGGTCTTGAGGATGACGAGCAGGACACGGTGGGGCAAAACACAATCAACGACAATTAATCGCGCAGGGTGTGCTTCAGCACACCACGATCTAACCGGTGTTTCGCAAACGGTGTGCTGAAGCACAGCCCTACCCGACTTAGCATGAACAAACAGTCGACAACACTACTCAAACGGACCATTGAGGACAGTGATACGAAATGGGGGCGTGTATTCGACCTAGCTATCCAATCGTTAATTGTCTTTTCACTTATCACCTTTTCCTTTGAAACACTTCCTGGCTTATCGGATTCGACAAGATATTGGTTGTCGCTCGCCGAACTGGCAACTATTTCAGTCTTCACCATTGAATATCTGCTTCGGGTATATGTCTCCGATCATAAATTGGCATATATTTTCAGCTTTTTCGGCCTCGTGGACTTGATTGCGATAATCCCGTTCTACATCGCACCCGGGGTAGACCTTCGGTCGATCAGAGCGTTTCGGCTGTTACGCCTTTTTCGGATTTTCAAGCTCGTCCGATACAGTATGGCATTGAGACGATTTCATCGTGCCTTTTTAATTGCCCGGGAAGAAATCATCTTATTTTCCTGCGTGACGATGCTTTTGCTTTACCTCTCAGCCATTGGAATCTACTACTTCGAACATAGTGTTCAGCCGGATAAATTTTCGTCTATTTTTCATAGCCTTTGGTGGGCTGTTGTTTCCTTTACAACAGTTGGCTATGGCGATATGTATCCCGTTACGACAGGCGGAAAAATGTTCACGTTCTGTGTTTTGCTATTAGGCGTTGGGGTTATTTCTGTTCCAGCAGGCTTAATAGCGTCTGCCCTTTCTAAAGCAAGAGAATTTGAGGAATAACCATATCGATTGATTGATGACTCAATTCTGAAACCACTCACGTCAGGTGACGGTGTGACATCTCTAAAAAGGTTCCCGTCGTCAAGCATGGATCGCGTGTTGGGTCAGGGGGGTTCCCAAGCATCTCTGCGGGCTCGTGTGTCCCATATGGTTGGTGCGACGCTGGGCATCCCAATCACGCACCCCCACCGCGTTATCGCACCCTCCCGTCAATCTCTACCAATTCTGACACCTGTATTCGCGCTATCCGTATACACCGCATGGCAATCGCGTTGATAGGCGTTCCGATTCATCCGAAACGACAGTACGGCGTTGTTTGTTCGCTGGGCGTTACCGGACGCAAGCAACGCGTGACCACGAACCGCCAACCGGCCTGAAGGAAACTCCCATGACCACCCCCACGGCACCAAACAGCAGCATCGAAGAGCTCGCCATCAACACCATCCGCACGCTGAGCATGGACGCCGTACAGGCCGCCAACTCCGGCCACCCCGGCACGGCCATGGCCATGGCGCCGCTCGTCTACCGGCTGTGGAACCAGCACCTGCGGTTCGATCCCAACGACCCTATTTGGCCAAACCGCGACCGGTTCGTCCTGTCAGCCGGGCACGCGTCCATGCTGCTGTATTCCATGTTGCACCTGACGGGCGTCAAAGCCGTCAACGAAAAATACGAGAAGCTCGGCAAGCTGTCGGTCACGCTCGAAGACATCAAGAATTTCCGCCAGCTCGACAGCAAGTGTCCCGGCCACCCCGAGTACCGCTGGACGTCGGGCATCGAGACGACGACCGGCCCGCTGGGGCAGGGCGTGGCGACGAGCGTGGGCATGGCCATCGCCAGCCGGTGGAGCGCCAAGCACTTCAACCGCGTCGGATTCGACATGTTCGGCTACAACGTCTACGCCCTGTGCGGCGACGGGTGCATGATGGAGGGTGTGTCCAACGAGGCAGCCTCCCTGGCCGGACACCTCAAGCTCTCCAACCTCTGCTGGGTCTACGACAACAACCGCATCACCATCGAGGGCAGCACGGACCTGGCATTCAGCGAAGACGTGGCCACGCGCTTCATCGCCCTGGGCTGGAACGTCACGCGCGTCGGCGACGCCAACGACCTGGACATGATCGACCGCGCATTCAATACCTTCCGCCAAGAGACCAACCGCCCCACGCTGATCATCGTCGACAGCCACATCGCGTTCGGCGCGCCCACCAAGCAAGACACCGCAGATGCTCACGGCGCCCCCCTGGGCGACGAGGAGATCAAGCTGACCAAGCGTTTCTACGGCTGGCCCGAGGACAAGAAATTCCACGTGCCCGACGAGGTGATCAAGCACTTCAACGAGGGCATCGGCACGCGCGGCGGTGGCATGCGCAATCAGTGGATCGACCGGTTCGGCTCGTATCAGCAGGCCCACCCCGAGTTGGCCGACCAGGTCTACAAGATGATGCACCGCCAGTTGCCAGACGGGTGGGACAAAGACCTGCCTGTGTTCGAGGCGGACCCCAAGGGGTTGGCCTCGCGCGTGTCGTCGGGCAAGGTGCTCAACGCGTTGGCTAAAAACGTGCCCTGGCTCATGGGCGGGGCCGCGGACCTGGCGCCCTCAACCATGACCAACCTGACCTTCGAAGAAGCCGGTGATTTCTCCGCAGCCACCCCAGGCGGACGGAACTTCCACTTTGGCGTACGCGAACACGCGATGAGCTCGATCCTCAACGGCCTAGCCCTATCCAAAATACGCCCGTTCGGCGCGGGGTTCCTGATCTTCAGCGACTACGCCCGACCGACCATCCGCTTGGCGGCACTGATGGAAATCCCCACGCTGTTTATCTTCACGCACGATTCAATCGGTGTGGGCGAAGACGGCCCAACGCACCAACCCGTGGAGCACATCGCGTCGCTGCGGGCCATCCCCGGCGTGGTCACGCTGCGCCCGGGCGACGCCAACGAAGTCATCGAAGCGTGGAAGGTCATCCTGCAGCAAAGCCGCGAGCCGGCTGTGCTGGTGCTGTCGCGACAGAACCTGCCCACGCTTGACCGCAACCAATTCGCCCCGGCTTCGGGCGTTGCCCAAGGCGCGTACGTCCTTGCCGATGCGCCCAACAAGAAACCCGATGTCATTTTGATCGGCACCGGCAGCGAGCTGAGCCTGTGTGTGCAAGCCTACGAGCAGCTCAAAGCAGAAGGCGTGGCGGCGCGCGTGGTCAGCATGCCCTCGTGGGAATTGTTCGACAAACAGTCGCAAGAGTACCGAGACACCGTGCTGCCCCCGCACGTCACCGCGCGCGTGGCGGTCGAGCAAGCGTCTACCTTCGGGTGGGAGCGATACGTCGGCGCCTCCGGCGCGATCATCGGCATGAACACGTTCGGTGCGTCTGCCCCGCTCAAGGAGTTGCAGTCACGGTTTGGGTTCACGCCCGAGGCGGTGGCGGGGGCGGCTAAGAAGCAACTCGAAACAGCGCGACGCGTGGCGGCGTAAGGGCTACTCAAGTCCCGTGTCAGTTCAATGACCTGACCTACAGATTACATTGTGATCATGAGCCGTCGCCGCGACGCGCCCGCGGCGCACGCCCCGCGTCGGCCCAGTGGGGGTAGCCCATGCGCTGGCTGATCCGCGCACGGAGGTTACGCACGACTTGATTCACAGCCGCGTCGTCACGGGTCGCGGTCAGGTGCCCCTCCAAAGCCGCTTCGCCCAGCAAGTCTTCGAAGCCGGCGCTGCGGTCGGTTAGCCGTAGCGTAACTTCCCAAATATCAGCGCGAAAAATCGGCCCGCCGGGGTTGTCGACCGGGTACACAAACCCCGCGCCGCTGTACACGCCCACCTCACGGCCGCTGGGGCCGCTGAAGATGGCGTAGTGGACCGTGGCGTTGGTGGCGGTCGGGTCGATCGGGGTTCGCCCGGCGCGCGGCTTCCAGAAGACACGGATCGTCGCGACCTGACGCGCGTCTTGCTTCGCCCCGTCCGTCGGGCCGTCCAGCAAGACGAGTGTGAGCGTGTTCGTGTCGTTCATGCTGTAAAGCGCGGTCTGGAACTCGCCCAGCAGCAGCCGATCGGGCCACGTCTGGCTGGTCACCACCAACCCGTGTTGGTGATACGTCGTACACCCCGCGAGCATCAAAAGGAAAGCCAGCAGGCAGGCGTCATGGCGGCGAGCCGCCCTCAAAAAGTGTTGCCCGCACCGCACCGCTTGTAAGCACCAGCCGTGCGTGGTCATTCGCCGTGCCCTTCCGTGGCGGTGTGGTGGGCCACCTTGGGTTTGCTTGACCCGTTGCCGTTGGTCTGCGGGTCGACCGGGGCACCATTTGGCGCCTCGGCGTGATGCGTTGGCTCACTTTGCGGTTGCTTCAAGCCTAAACACGCCAATGTGTCGCGTTCCACAATGCCGCGGAGCAGTTCGCGTGGCACAGCGGGCAACTGCGTGCCGTGGATCGTGCTGTTGACCGAGTAGATATTCAAAACCGCCTGCTGGGGCGTGTTGAACGGGAAGCCGCTGCCTAATAGCAGCTTGCTTGTCACGCCGTGCTGGTGAGCCAACACGAGCACGTTGTATAGCTGCCACGGCCGACTGACCACGCCCGACAGGTCCGCGTAGCAGTGCGGGTGTTTGCCGATGAGCACCATGGCCTGCTCGGCCCACGGCGAGCACGCCCCGGCCAAGACCACTCGCAGGTCGGGGAACGACCTGGCCATCTCATCAAAAAGATACGGCTGGGTGTACTCCATCGCCGCGCGCGGGCCCATGTGTGCCCCGAGTTGGAACAACACGGGCAAGCCCATCTCTTCGCACCGCTCGTAGAGGCGCATCGCGCGGGTGTTGCTGGGGTGGAACCCCCCGGCCGGCGGGCTGACGGTGACGCCGATCAAACCAAGGTCCACGGCTTGCTTCACCGCTGATAAATACCCTTCTCCGATCGGGTCGATCCCGGCGAAGCCCATGTATTTGTCGGGCTGACGAGCGACGTATTTGGCGACCTGTTGGGCGGGAATGGAGGCGCTGATGTGCCGGCCCTCCAGCCCCAAGATCACGGCGTATCGCACGGGCGTCATGGCTTCGTCGTAAGCCTCGGGCGATACGTCGGGTCGCTGCCACGGCGTGGCCACGGCGGCGCGGACCTGCTGGGCGGTTTCCGGGCCTAGCTGGTCGAGCGACTCCCACAGGTGGGTGTGCAGATCGACGATCATCCCCGGACGCTGCGCCGAGGCGCTGGGCGCTAACCCTGAGGGTGTGCCGATACTTGCGGGGCCTGACGCGCCCCCTGACGCGGAACGTGGTGGCTTATCTTTGGACATGCTATTTACTATGTTAACCCAGGAATGATAGGCAGCCAAACACCGCGATCAAAAGAGGTTAGTCCGTGGTGCCACGCCGACGCATAACGAGCCTGGTTATCGCGACGCGGCGATCTCACGGTCATAGTCCGCGGCGCTCATGAGCATTTCGAGTTGGGCCGGGTCGCTGGGGCGGACCTTGATCAGCCAACCCCGCTCGTAAGGGTCTTGGTTAATGATCGCGGGGTTCTCGATGACCTCGGTGTTGATGCTTGAGATCACGCCGTCAACGCCGCAATACATCTCGCTGGTGGCTTTGACGGATTCGATCTCGCCGAACACCTCGCCCGCCTTGATCGGGCCTTCCGTCTTGACCAAGTCGATATAAGTGATGTCGGTCAGTTCATCGACCGCGAACTTCGACAAGCCGATCACGATTTGCCCGGCGTCGGGCTTGTGCCATTCGTGCGTCTGGATATACCGGCGGTCGGTGGGTGCGGGCATGGGGTTAGGGCTCTCTGCGTTGCGTCTTGTCTACGGATACCTGGCGGGCGTCAGACCGACTGCGCCCACTTGATCAATATATCCGCAACCTCGGGGCGGCTGAACTCCTGGGGCGGGCGCTGGCCTTCTTTGAGCAGGTCTCGCACCTTGGTGCCGGACAAGAATATTTGGTCCCCCTCGATCTTGGGGAACGTCTTGCTGCTGACCATGCCCTGGGCTTTCTTGCTGTAGGCGGCGTGCTCGAACTTCAGCGGCTCGATGAGGATTTCGCCATCATCGAATTCATCAAAGATCAGCTGCGCGTCGTAGGTGCCGTAGTAGTTGCCCACGCCCGCGTGGTCGCGGCCGACGATGAAGTGCGACACGCCGTAGTTCTGGCGGACCAGCGCGTGCAGCACCGCCTCGCGCGGCCCGGCGTAGCGCATGGCTGCGGGCATGACCGATAGCATGGTCCGGTCTGCCACGTAGTAGTGCTTGATGATCGTCTGGTAGCAGTTCATTCGCACGTCGGCGGGGATGTCGCCGGGCTTGGTCTCGCCCACCAGCGGGTGGATCAATAGCCCGTCGCAGATCTCCGTGGCACACTTGGTCAGGTACTCGTGGGCGCGGTGGATGGGGTTACGCGTCTGGAACGCGGCGATGGTCCTCCAGCCACGGTCGGTGAACGACTGACGCGTCTTGGCGGGTGGCAGGCGGTGCTCGGTGAACTGCTCGCCGGGCTCTTTCTCGGGTGTGACGGTGATCACATCAATCGGGCCGCCCACGAGCCAATCGCCCTCGTCCATAACCGCTTTGGCGCCTGGGTGTGCCTCGTCTTCGGTGCGGAAGACGTTGGGGATTTCCAGCTTCTTGTCGTGCGGGTAAATCTCGTTGATGTTGATCACAGCCATGAGCGTGCCGTCGTGGTGGGCCAGCGCCGCCTTGCCGCCCTCTTTGAGGGTCGCCTTCACGGCGTCGTCGACCGCCAGGGTGACGGGAATGGGCCACGCCGCCCCGCCGGCCAGGTGCATCTCCTTACAGACGCGCTCAAAGTCGGCCTTGCCCACGAACCCCGCGAGCGGGCTGAACGCGCCGATGGCGATCATCTCTAAGTCACACGCCTGCTTGGCGCTTAGCGTGATTTTAGGCAAACCTTTGGCTTCCGACTTGAGCTGCTTGGCCTTGTCGGGGCTTGCGATGCGGTTAACGAGCGTCCCGCCGTGAGGCGAGATAAGCGTTCTTTTTGACATTGTTTATGTTCTCCAGTCTGGCCCCTCTGTGTGTACTAGTCGCAGAGGGATAGTAGTGGCCAAACCCCTCTGCTGCAAACAGCGGGTTTAAACCGGTGATATGGGCGCGGAAGTGTATAATCTTCCGAAACATGCGAGCCGATGAGAAAAAAAGCCGCTTTGGGAATGATCCACGGCTCAAGCGACTTCTATATAGTGAACAAGCCTCAACACCCTCTTAACGGAGCCCCACCGATGCTGACCAAACGGCTGTTGCTACCCCTGCTTATCTTTACGGTGTTGTCCGCGGCTATCACGGCTGTGTCGGCCGGCTCGGGTCACCCTTCCGAAGGCCAACCCGCCCCGCCTATCAACCTTAAGACGGTCGACAGCCAGCCCTTCAGCCTGGACCGGGTCAAGGCCGACGTGGTCGTGCTGGACTTCTGGGCCACCTGGTGCCCCCCCTGCCGCAAGGGGCTGCCGCTGCTCCAAGAATTCAACGACTGGGCCAAGAAAGAGAAGAAGTCCGTCATGGTCTACACGGTGAACCTGCGTGAAGACGCCGGCAAGGTCCGTGAGTATTGGCGGCAGCAGAAGTTCAACATGCAGGTGCTGATGGACACCGACGGCGGTGTGGCGCAGGCCTACGGTGTGACCGGCATCCCCCACACAGCCATCCTCCACAAGGGCAAGATCGCCCGCGTCCACGTGGGGTACACGCCTGAGATGACGAACATTCTCAAACGTGAGGTCAGCCAGTTGCTGGGGGAGTAGCGGTACGGGCATCAGAAAGCCCGATCGTACACGCGTGATACGGCTTAGGATGAATACATGCGTATTAAGCTAACCATGAGGACCGCGCCCTAATCCGCCTGAGGCGGACGACTCGTTTTGGTTACGCATGCATTAATCCGGACCCGTATTACACACAGCACCCTGACGGGCCGCTGTGTGGCGCCCAACTGTTCAAGGGTTTCTTCCAGAGGCGATGAACGCCGTGGCGACCCCACGGCCGCATTAAAAAACCGGCTGCCCTTGTGGGCAGCCGGGTGTGGTCTGAGTAAAAAGTCCCGCGGTAAATGCGGTGGTTAGTTTAAGATCTCGTCACCGGCAGCGTCGCCGTCGTTGATGATGATCATGTGAGCGTCAATAAGACCTGCAGCGATAAACATATTATCGCCCGTTTGAGGGGCGCCTGTACCATATACCGTATCAGGCAAGGGATCCTGTCGGAAAGTAACATGGTTGTCATTCCAACCCAGGCTGCCGCTCCAACCGTCTTGCGAGTGTATGCTGTCATACGTCGCGACGGTAGCAATGGTGGCACCAACAAGCCGGTCGGATACCACAATCGCTTGTGAGTTGGTCGAGTCCGCCCATTCAGGGCGTCGTTGGGTGGTCGTGATATCTATGTTTAACAGTGAGAAGGAATAATTACCTGTAGCATTAAACGCTACCGGGGTAACCGCCGGAAGCGCGGCGAATTGATACTGCACTTTTCCGGTGGTATCCGACGGGCTGATCAAGATCGCCGGCGGAACAAGACGCTCCTCGAGCATCACCGCGTAGCGGCTCTGCACGTCGTTACCATCGGTCGCTGAATACGCGATATCAGCCGCAGCTAAGGTAGCACCGGTTTCGTTCCTACCCGGGTAGTTTCCACCGTTGCCCTGAGCGTATAGGACCATGGCTTGGTGGATGCCGCGAACTTTGGTCGAGCCTTCCATCCGTCTCGCCGTGGCGCGTGCCGCGCCGAGCGCCGGCAGCAGGATCCCGATCAGAAGGCCTATGATCGAGATCACCACCAGCAACTCAATCAGTGTAAATGCTTTTCTGCGTTGCATGGGTACTCTCCCTGAACAGATAAGGAATGAAATAAAGACACACTCACTTGCCGGGTCTTTGAGCCTCGCACGGTAGACAGGCCGTTGGTCCCGCCATGCCGACCTTCGGCACGGGCGTATGAGACGGACGCTTGGGTTGCCTTATCGGTCCTGCCGTGTTGGCTCCTGAGCCGGCGTAAAACGCCTGTTTTCCGATACCCCAGATCAAATTCGGCCCAATTGTATCACGGGCTTAAAATTATAACTATTTTAACCACCGATTCGGCCTCCCCACCCCGCACAACCGTTACGACCCGCGTGTTTTCACGCTGCTAGGCGGTTTTATGAGGCCCAAAGGCCGTATCTCGGTCCGTTACATTATAGGACCGAATCACGCCGCAGGCTGTGAAGCAACGAAGCTTCCTCACTTGGATACGCGTAAACACCCGCGTTCTTGCCTCTGAGCGTGCATGAAAACTCTTTTTTAAGCAGGGGATGCGTGCTCACGATCGGAGGATTCCGCCACCCGGACCACTCCCTGACGGTCGCGGCTCGTGGCGTGACAGGGTTTCCAAACACGCTCTAATGCGGCAACGGGAATTGCCGGCAGAGCTCTTGTAGTTCGTTTCTGACTTGCTTGGTCGCGGCCTCGTCGCCTTGGCCTGCGATGGCGCGGTCGATCCAATCGGCGATCTGGGCCATGTGCCCTTCGTTGAGGCCTCGCGTGGTTGTCGCGGGTGTGCCCAGGCGCAGGCCGCTGGTCACGCGAGGCGGGCGCGGGTCTTGGGGGATGCCGTTCTTGTTGACGATGATGCCCGCCGCTTCGAGCCACCCCTCTGCCTGGGCGCCGGTGAGGTCGGCGTCACGCGAGCGGAGGTCGACGAGCATCAGGTGGTTGTCCGTGCCGCCGCTGGTCAGGCGGTAGCCCTTCTGCTCTAGATTGCTTGCCAAAGCTTGGGCGTTCTTGACCACCTGCTTGGCGTACTGCTTAAAGGCGGGCTGCAGCGCCTCGCCGAAGCAGACGGCCTTGGCGGCGATGACGTGCATCAGCGGGCCGCCCTGTGTGCCGGGGAACACCGAGCGGTTGATCTTCTTGGCGATGTCGGCGTCGTTGGTCATGATCATGCCGCCGCGCGGGCCTCGCAGCGTCTTGTGCGTCGTGGTGGTCACGACGTGGCAGTGCGGGAACGGCGAGGGGTGCGCCCCGCCGGCGATGAGCCCGGCGATGTGCGCGATGTCAGCCATCAGGATCGCCCCGCACTCGTCGGCGATCTCCCTGAACCGCTTGAAATCGATCACGCGTGGGTAGGCTGAGTACCCACACAGCACCATCTTGGGTTTGTGCTCCATGCAGACGCTGCGCACGGCGTCGTAATCGATGCGCTCAAAGTCGGGCGACCCGCTGTCATAATTCAACGGGTAGTGCACGGGCTGGTAGTACTTGCCGGAGATGTTGATCTTCATGCCGTGGCTGAGGTGCCCGCCGTCGGCGAGGACGAGGCTGGCGAACTTGTCGCCGTGGTCCATCAGCGCGAAGAAGACCGCGGCGTTGGCCTGGGCGCCCGAGTGTGGCTGGACGTTGACGTGCTCGCAGCCGAATATCGCCTTGGCGCGGTCGCGGGCCAAGTCTTCGACCTGATCCACAAACTCGCACCCGCCGTAGTAACGCGCGCCGGGGTAGCCCTCGGCGTATTTGTTGGTCAGGCATGTGCCCATGGCGGCGATGACCGCGGCGCTGGCGTGGTTCTCACTGGCGATCAGTTCCAGCGTGTTTGCTTGGCGCTGCGACTCGTTTTGGATGTACTGCCAGACCTGTGGGTCTTCGGCGGCCAGGGGGTTCGTGTCGGTGATGGGTTCCAATCCGCTGATGTTCATGATCGGCTCCAGGAGCGTGAATCGGTGTATTGTCCAGGCTTACCCGCCGCCTTGGGGTCTCGCCTTATTCTTAGGCGGACGAATCCGTCAAATACAGCGGGAAGTCACTCCGGGGCATGATACACACCAGCCCAAGGCGCGTCGCGTGGCGCCGCCCGGCGCTGCCGGGGCATAGGCTAATGCACGCCTCCGCCCCCCGAAATGACCCATGTTTTGGCGCCGGTCGTCAGCACCACCCTATTTTCAAGCAGCGTCGCCCTGCCGGTATCGATCGGCTGGTCCAGCGGTTGGAGCTTGTGCTCGTATAGGACCTCGCCGCTTGCTCGGTCCAGGAGGTAGAGCGTGTAATGGAACTGCCCCATGCCGGCGCGTTGCAGCCGCATCACCTCGACCGTCAAGACCGCCACGACCTGCTTGCCGACCAGTTGCAGCACGCGGGCCTGGTCGTCTTCGGTGTAGATCGCGTCGCGCCACTGAAGCCGCCCCTCGTCATCCAACGCCGAAACGTTGCCGGGGGTTACCAAGTGCCACTGGTCTTCGGCGTGGACCACGCCCAGCTTTGTCGTGTCGGACGCGGGAAACATATTGACGTGCCGGTGCAGGACCTGACCCGTGGCGGGCTTGACCACGACAAGCGTCCCGTTGAGGCTCTCTTTCTTCATCAGCATCTGGCTTCCGTGGACCCACCCGCCGCCCCGCGCGCCAAGCCCCTGCTCGATCACGCCCCACTCGTCCTGGCCGGTGCGCAGATCCCTCGCCACCACCTGACCCGGCACCGCGTAAATCAACAGCCCCTCGTCGCTGAGCCCGAGCCACTCGATTTGCTTATTCTCCGCCTGGATCGACGCCAAAGACTCGCCCGTGACGCAGTCAAGCACAACGACCCTGCCCGACGCGTTCTGCCCACCCGCGAACGCGACGGCCTCGTCGTCGACCACCATGTGGCTGACCCAGTCCAACCCGGTGTGCGCTTGCCAGAGCACCTTGCCGGTTTGCCTGTCGATCACCACAACGCCGTTGCTGTGTGTCACGGCCACCACAAGCTCGTTGACGCCCCACCGGTAGGCACGCGGGGTGGTCGGTCGGTCGTCGTTGATTAGGCCGGCTTCGAGCAAGCCACGGCGTTCAATCTCTATGATCTTTTGTCGTTGTGGGTTTTCGTCTTGCGGGGCCTGCTTGGCTGCGGGGGGCTGCGCCTCCTGGGCGAGTTGTTGCAATTGGTCGGCGATGTCCGTGCTGTGCCAGATAAATTGGCCGGTCCGGGTATCGATCGCCAGCAGCGCGCGTGTCTCCGCCAGCCACAACAACACCTGCTTGTCGGTCAGCGACAGCAACTCAATACCCCCCGGTTGGACGCGTTGTGACCACCGCTCTTTAAGGGTGTCGCCGTCGTATAGCCGCAGCACACCGCCCGTCGCGGTCAGAAACACGTCGCGCGCCCACGAGCCGCTGTCCTGCGCGGTGGGCGTGAGCAGCCGGCCCGGCACAGCCACAAGGTCGCCCAGCGGCCAATTCAGCCGGGGCAGGTGGTCGTCCGTGGCGGACCGCCCTTCGAGCTGCGCCAGCCACTGGCTCACGGGCACCGGCCTGCCGTTGAGCATCGGGTTGAGCCCGGGGTAGTCGCGTCTCACCCGCCTCAGCCACTGAACCGCCAGCCGGGGCCTGCCCGACGCTTCGTAAAGCTTGACCATCAGCCCGACGATCCGCTGCACAAGCCCGACCTCATGCGCGTGGCGGTAGGCCCGGCGCAATTGCCCGATCGCCGCTTGGCGGTTGCCCTGTTTGGCCAGCGCCTCGCCCGCGGCCAACATGGCCATCGGCGCCGTGCGAGAAAGCCAATACTTCCGCGCCAACTCGATCAACGCCGACACGTCCGGCTGATCGGTGCCGGTCAGTTCCAGCAGTTGCTGGGCGGCTTCGGCTTCGTAACGCGCGTAGACCTGTGGGCCGAATTCATCGACCAATTTGGTCAGGCGGGCCTTGGCCTCGATCCCGGCCTGGCGACGCACCGAATCCTGGTAGTGCATCTGCGCCGAGAGCGTTGAGTCGCTCAGCACGGTTTGGTAGTGGTCCACGGCGTTGGCGGGTTGGGCTTGCGCCTCAAAAAAAGACCCGATCGCCAGGTGATACGCCACCTCGTCCTGGGGCCCGGCCGTGACCATGGCCAGGCGGTTGAAGATCAATTTCCGGATCGCGGCGTTGGCGGTCTGTTGGGCGGTGGACAGGTCCAGCAAGTGTTCAAAGACCTGCCGCTGAACCGCCTCGGCACTGGCGCCGCCTTCTTCGGGTTGCGGCTGCGACGCGTAGCGGGTCATCGCGGCGATCGCCTGGTCGATGCCCTCCATGACCGCGTCGGATTTGTGCACCGCCATCGCCACATGCGCTAACGCCAGCCCAGGGGCGGGGTCGTTGGGCTGATCGAGGATCTGCTCGGTGAGTTGCGCGTAAGCGCGCTCCCACACCAAGTAACCGCGCAGCGACGACGGCCCGGCGATCACCACCTGATCGGGCAACGCCAACACATTGCCGGGTTCTGTGATCGGGTAGCGGCCCAGGGTCTTGCCGTCGGACAGGTCAAACATGACCAAGTCTTTCTCGGTGGGGATCAACACGCGTCCCTCCATCACCGCGGCCAACCCGGCTGGACGCTGGTGTAACGACCCACCAAGTTTTTTCGTCCAGCGGGGCTTGAGGGTTACGCCATCCAACAGCGACACGGAAGCGCCGACCAGCAACACCCCCCCACCGTGCGTTGACACGGCGTAGCCCCCGTCCGCCCAGAGCGGGCCCTCCAACGGCCGCAACACACGCCCCGTGTCCGGGTCCAGCAACACCGAGGCGGATTGGCCCGCGCGGGCGATGATCACCCCGGCGTGCGTGACCACCGGCCAAACACTGAGCCACTGAGTCTGCGACAGCACCTGCCTGGATACAGCCCGACCGTCATCATCATCGCCCCCGCCCAACACGGTCAGCCACCGGATCGACCCGTTGCGCGCTTGGAGACACGCGGCGTTGCCGACGCTGTCGCTGACAAAAATCCGGCTGCCGTGCATGGTCGTCTGGATCAGGTGCTGACCGATGCCCCGCCCCATGGTGACGCTGAACAGGTGCCGCCGCCAAACCAACCGGCCCGTGGCGGTATCAACGGCGAGCATGTATGTGTCGCGGAACCCGGATCGCTGGCCTTTTGTCACAATCACGTACACCTGCCCGTTCCCGCCCACCGGCCCACAGCGAAAATCGCCGCCTTCGAGTGACGGGTCGAGGTCTTCGGGGCTGGCGTGCCACCGCAGCCGACCATCCGAAGGGTCCAGGCTCACCAGACGCGTGCGGTTGTCATCGCCCTGCACGCTGCGCCGGTTGTACACGTTCAGGACACCCACCACCGCCGTCAGCCGGTCTTGCTCAACATAAACCGACCGGTAATCCAAGAGCCCGCCGGAGTAGACGAACGCCCCACGGAGCAACTCGGCGGACTGGTTCGGATCGGCAGGGGACTCCAAGCGGTACGCCCAGTGCTGGCGGCCCGAGCTGCGGTCGATGGATATGACCGAATCGATATCGGCGACAAAAAGCCGGTCGGCGTAGGCGGTGGGCACCACCGAGTGCGGCATCGGGGTGGCGTTGTTGCCGTTGCGCCAGGCCTGGGCAACCTGCCCGCGGATGCGGATCTGACCCTGCAAATGGACCCGCCCTTTCATGGCTTGGGCCAAGTCTTCCTCCAATGCCTCCGTGCGCTGGAGCGTCCACAGCGGCACGCCCAGCGGCTGAGGGGTCTGCACGGTAGGCTGCGGGCCGAGGCTGTCGATCTGCGTGACCGGTTGGGGTGGGTGTAGCTGGGCGGCCCAGCTTTCTATCTGTGCCAAGGCGTCCCGCTCACCCAGCCTGCTTAGCGCTTGGGTGTGTGTCTCATAGCGATCCGGTTGGCCGGCATACAGCCCGGTCGCGGCTTGGAGTAAGTGCCACCGCCCCAGATTCGCTTGCAAGTCGGGGTGATCCGCCAACTCGTCGAGCACGGCGCCGGCCTCTAAGGCATTGGCGCTCTCTAAGTAGATCGCCGCCAGCCACAGCCCGCTGTCCAGACCCGCCCGGCAGAGGCTGTACCGCTCCGTCACGCGCCCCAACGCTTCATCGGGGCGTTGGGATTCCATGGCTTCGTGCAAGGCCCTCTGGGCGGCGGCGGCTTGTAAACGGCGGTAGGCGTCTAGCAATTGCTCATCGGCGGCGATCGCGTGTCGGACCCACCGCGCGGCGTCGGTGTGCAGCGTGTCCTCTTTGGCCATCAGCTTACGCGGGTAGTGGTCGAGCACCTGCTGGTACACGGCGACGGCCTCGGCCACGCGGCCCTGCGCGCGCAGCCGCTGGGCCTGCTCCACCAAGTCTTGAGCGGCAGGCGAGTCTTCGAGGTAGACCGACACCGGCGGCATCTGAAGCTGCGCCAGCACGGCGGCGTTAAAAGCCACCACCGCCGCCCAACACAACACACTGACTGACTTACACCTAAGCATGCAATTGATTGTAGCCCTGGCAGATAACCGCAGCAGCCGATCACACCGACCCGCTTGCTTCGGCGGAGCACAAGCTTAACCCCTATAACACTTCGGCCAAACCACGTCGCCATCTGCTGCCGACACGGGTATAATGCTAGACTTTTGTCACCCGCACCGAGCTGTGTAATGAGGCCTTAACCGTGAATCAATCGACTCTTAACTCGCCAAGCGTGGCCGTAGTGGGCGTTACCGGCGCCGTGGGCCAAGAATTTTTAGCCGTACTTGAGCAGCGGAACTTCCCCATCGGGAAGCTAACGCTGCTGGCCAGCGCCCGCAGCAAAGGCAAGACGGTCACGTTCAAAGGCAAAGAATACACCATCGAAGAGCTGACCGAAGACAGCTTCAAGGACGTTGATTTGGCGTTGTTCAGCGCCGGCGGGTCGATCAGCAAGCGTTTCGCGCCGATCGCCAGCGACGCCGGGGCGACCGTAGTGGATAATAGTTCCGCGTTTCGGATGACGGACGGCGTGCCGCTGGTTGTGCCGGAGGTGAACCCCGAGGCGGCCGGTGGGATCGAACTGGGCAAGGGCGGGATTATCGCCAACCCGAATTGCTCGACGATCATCATGCTCGTGCCCGTCACACCGCTGCACCGTGAGGCGGTGGTCCAGCGCATGGTGGTGAGCACTTACCAAGCCGCCAGCGGCGCCGGCGCCGCGGCGATGGCCGAACTCGAGCAACAAACGCGCGAGGTCTTGGCCGGACAGAAGCCGACCTGCGACATCTTCACCCAGCAGTACGCGTTCAACCTATTTAGCCACAACTCGGACATCGGCCCCGAGGGGTACAACACCGAAGAGATGAAGATGGTCCGCGAGACGCACAAGATCTGGGGCCAGGACGCGTCGAGCAAGACGGCGATCACCGCCACGTGCGTGCGCGTCCCAGTAATGCGCGCCCACGCGGAGAGCATCAACCTCCGGTTCGAGAAGCCGCTGAGCGCAGACGCGGCAAGGGAGATCCTGCGCAACGCACCGGGCGTGTCGATCATTGACGAGCGCCAACAAAACCGCTTCCCCACGCCGCTGGACGCCACCGGCAAAGACGACGTCTTCGTCGGGCGGGTCCGCCGCGATATCAGCCTCAACGGGTCCATGACCGACCACGGGCTGGACATCTTTGTCTGCGGCGATCAGCTACGCAAAGGCGCGGCGCTCAACGCGGTGCAGATCGCGGAACTGTTGCTGTAAACCCGCCGGCGGTATCGGCCGACCCCAGTAGCAAGATGCAGCACCAATGGCTCATTGTTATCGGCATCGGGTTGGCCGCGGTGATCGGCTTGGGCCTCGCCGCTTACTACCGCCGCCGGCGTCGCCAGCAGCTTGAGTTGTTGGCCATGGAGTGGGGCTTTACCTACGACCACGACGGCGCGACGGCGGGCGGTGACAACGGCCTGGCCCAGCTCGACCTTTTTCAGAAAGGTCGCGGCGGCAAGTTTCAAAGCTGCCTGCGGGGCGCGCTCGAAGACGTAAAAGTAGCGATCTTCGACTACCGTTACACGACGGGGTCAGGGAAAAACAGGCGGACAACGCACCAGACCGTGGCGGCGTTCGAGGTGCCCTCGGCTGCGCTGCCGGCGTTCACGCTGCGACGCGAGCACTTCTTCCACAAGATCGGCCAACTGTTCGGCTACCAGGACATCGACTTCCCGGACTACCCGCTGTTCTCCAAGAAGTACCTCCTGCGGGGCCAAGACGAGCAGGCGATCCGTGGGCTTTTTTCCGACGAAGCCATCCGCTACTTTGAGCAGCTTGACGCCAAGTACGTTGTCGAAGGCCACGGGCCTTGGGTGATCGTCTACACGGGGGGCAAGCGCATCAAGCCGGCGCGGCTGCGTGATTTTTTGACGCGGTCGTGGGAGGTTTTTCTGACGCTGCCGACGGCATGACGGCGGCTACACCACCGGGTCTTGCTCCTGTGTCACGGTGTCTTGCCGTGTAAACCCACACACACGGTTGCGCCCCATGGCTTTGGAGGCGTAGAGCGCCTGGTCGGCGGCGTGGATAAAGTCGCCCTTAGAAGCAAACCGGTGTGTCACCCACGACGCTACGCCGACACTTACACTCGTATGCACAACCAACCCCAAACCGCACTCGATGGGGGTCGACCCGACGCGCTGGCGCACGCGCTGGGCCACGCGCATGGCGTCGGGCAGGTCGTGATTTAACAGCACCACGGCGAACTCGTCACCGCCGTAGCGCGCGACGAGCGCCGACGCGGGCAGGACGGACTTAATGGCGTCGCTGACCGCAGCGAGCACGCGGTCGCCCGCTTGGTGGCCGTGGCCGTCGTTGAGGCCCTTGAAGTTGTCCAGGTCCATGAACAGCAAACTCGGGTACCCCATCCCTCGCCCGGCGCGTTCGAGCTGTTCCTGGAAGTATTCATCAAACAGCCTGCGGTTGCCCGCGCCGGTGACGGGGTCGGTGAAGAGCTGCTTGGCCAGGCGCAGGTTCTGCTGCTTGAGCTGGCTGGCCTTCTGCTGCTGGTCGAGGCTGATTTTCAGCATGGCGTCGCGGGCGCGGGCGAGCATCTCCTCGGGGCTTTCGATCCCGCCGCTGGGCATGTTGAAAAGCCACGCGGCCTGCATCGTCTCTTTGTAGGTCTCGGCGAGCAGCGCGTCGGCTTGCGGCTCGGAGAGGCCGAACCACTGCTTGAGCCGGGCGCGGTAAGCCCCCAGCGACCGCTTTGAAAACTGATCGAGAAACACCGTGGCCGCGTCGCTGCCAAGAGCGACACAGCGCACCTGCGGCAGCCACTTGTCCGAGCCGTCGTCGGGTTGGGTGTGGTAGCGGATCGGTTCGACCAGCACGGGCGGCAAGTTCCACTGATCGGCAAGCGACACGCCCAGTTGGACGTGGTCGTAGTGGCAGTGGGCGCGTTCAAGCTCGATCAGCTTGGCGTGGTCGTGGCCTGCCTCTTCGACGAGCGACGGGTAAACCGCGCCGAAGGACTGCGCCATGGCCACCATGCCCAGGTCCAGCAGCAGGGCGCTTAGGAACGCCTCTTCGCTGTGAGCCAGTTGCAGCCGCCGCGCCAGCGAGCGGGCCGACATCGCCGAATAGATGCTGCGCTTCCAAAACGCGAGCAGGTCCAGGCTCTCGTGGGTGAGCCCGGGCAGGTGCTCGGCTAAAGAAAACCCCAACGCAAGTGACTTCACGGTGTCCAAGCCCAAAATAGCCACAGCGCTGCTGATGGTGCCGACCTCGCGGCAAGGGCCGTAGTAACCCGAATTCACCGTCTTTAAAATGCGGCTGGTCAGGGCCGGGTCGTGGCTAATCACGTCGGCGATGGCGGTGATCCCCACGTTCTCACGCTGAACCAGGCCGATGACCTCCAACGCCACGGTCGGCAGCGTGGGGAAACCCGATAGGCTTATCGCCTGCCCCGTCCCTTGTTGATCCAAGAATATTTGTCTCATGCGGTGTGCTCGTTGCTATTGAAACGGCCTGCGTAGGCCAAGCCGGATCGGGTGAAATATCAACACGGAATGTCAGACCATGCGGCTGTTTACTTCCGCGGGCAGGCTACATGCATGGCGGGATACGCCCCTCTCTAATCGACGTGGGTAATGTTGCGAGACACTTCAATCGGCCAATTGCTGAGCTTCTTTAACTCTTGTTTAATTAAAAAATATAGATACCCGTATGGGTCGGGCAGGCGTGACATTAGGCAGGAATAATGGGTGGGATGCGCCTTAGATCCGAAAAAAACGCCCTATTTGTTTAAAATAGGGCGTTGTGCGTATTCCGGTTGTAGGGTGTGTACCGCTTGGCGCGGACACGGCAGTTTTCACGTGCTCTCGACGCTTGTTTCGGCCAAGTCTTCGGCGGGCGTCTCGGTTTCACCCACGTTGAAGGCCAGGTGGTCCTTTTCTTCCTCGCGTGTGACGGAGATGGTCTGTCCGCCGCGGAATTCGCCGCGCAGGATCGACTCGCTGAGCGGGTCTTCCACGTATTGCTCAATCGCGCGACGCAGCGGGCGGGCACCGAAGTCGGGGTTGTAGCCCTTCTCGATCAAAAAGTCTTTTGCCTTATCGTCGATCTTCATGAAGAAGTCGCGCTCTTCGAGCCGCTTGCAGACCTTCTTCAGTTCGTACTCCACGATCTGGATCAGGTCGTCGCGTGTCAGCGGGCGGAAGACGATCACGTCGTCTAGACGATTGATGAACTCGGGGCGGAAGTAGCGCTCGATCTCGCTGTTAAGCGTCTGCTTGATCTTCTCGTAGTCGGCGTCCTCCGATTGCTTGGTGAAGCCGAACCCGGCCTTGTTCTTGATCAGGTCCGCGCCGATGTTGCTGGTCATGATGATGACCACGTTGCGGAAGTCCACACGCCGACCGAACGAGTCGGTGAGCTGGCCTTCCTCCATGATCTGAAGCAGCATGTTGAACACGTCGGGGTGTGCCTTCTCGATCTCGTCGAGCAGGACCACGGTGTACGGGCGACGGCGGATCCTCTCGGTCAGTTGCCCGCCCTCTTCGTAGCCGACGTACCCGGGGGGGGCGCCGATCAACCGGCTGACGTTGTGCTTCTCCATGTACTCGGACATGTCGACGCGCACCAGGGCGTCTTCATCGCCGAACATGAACTCGGCCAGCGACTTGGACAGCAGCGTCTTGCCCACGCCTGAGGGCCCGACAAAGATGAACGAGCCCATCGGCCGCTTGGGGTCTTTGAGGCCCGACCGGGCGCGGCGGATGGCCTTGGACACCGCTTTGACCGCTTCGTCTTGGCTGATGACCGTCTTGTGCAACTCGTCTTCGAGCTTGAGCAGGCGTTCGGACTCGACCTTCTCCAATCGCGTCACGGGCACACCGGTCATCTTGCTGACGACCTCGGCGACGACCTCTTCGTCAACCACGCCGTCCACTTCCTGGACCTTGGCACGCCAGTTTTTCTGGATATCTTCCTTCTTGCGGCGCAGGCCCTCGGCCTGGTCGCGCAGCTCGGCGGCGCGTTCGTAGTCGGCGGCTTTGACAGCCTCGTCCTTCTCGATGGACAGGCGTTCGATCTGCTCTTCGATGTCGGCCAGGTCCGGCGGTTTGCTCATGCTCTTGAGGCGGATGCGCGCGCCGGCTTCGTCGATGACGTCGATCGACTTGTCGGGCTGGACGCGGGCGGTGATGTACCGCGTGCTCAGTTCCACGGCCTGGCGGATCGCCTCGTCGGTGATGCGCACGCGGTGGTGGGCTTCGTAGCGGTCGCGCAGGCCTTGGAGGATCTGCACGGCCTCTTCCTTGTTGGGCGGCTCGACCAGGATGGTCTGGAACCGCCGCTCCAGGGCGCCGTCTTTCTCGATGTATTTGCGGTACTCGTCGAGCGTGGTGGCGCCGATGCACTGGATCTCGCCGCGCGACAGGGCGGGCTTGAGCACGTTCGACGCGTCGATCGCGCCTTCGGCGCCGCCGGCGCCGACCAGCGTGTGCAGTTCGTCGATGAAAAGCAGCACGTTCTTGGCGCGGCGGACCTCGTTCATGACAGCCTTGATGCGTTCCTCAAACTGGCCGCGGTATTTGGTGCCCGCGACCATCATGGCTAAGTCCAGCACAACGATGCGACGGTCGGCGAGCAGCTCGGGGACGTCTCGGTTGATGATTTTTTGGGCCATGCCCTCGACGATCGCCGTCTTGCCCACGCCCGCGTCGCCCAACAGCACTGGGTTGTTCTTGGTGCGGCGGCAGAGGATCTGGATCAGCCGTTCGATCTCGTTGGCCCGGCCGATGACGGGGTCGAGCGCCCCTTCTGCGGCTAGCTCGGTGAGGTCTCGCCCGAAGCTGTCCAGCGCCGGGGTCTTGCTCTTGCCCGCTTTGGGTGAATCGCCGCCGCCGCCGGCTTTGGCGGTGGCTTCTTCGGGGTCCACCCCGGCGCCCAGCAGGTTCAGCACTTCCTCACGCACCTCTTCGAGTTTCAGCCCAAGGTTCATCAACACCTGCGCAGCCACGCCCTCGTGTTCACGCAGCAAGCCCAGCAACAGGTGCTCAGTGCCGACGTAGTTGTGGTTGAGGCTGCGGGCTTCCTCGATGGCGTATTCGATTACCTTCTTGGCGCGCGGCGTCTGGGGCAGCTTGCCCATGGTGACCATGTCCGGGCCGGACTTGACCAGCTTCTCGACTTCCAGCCGGACCTTGCGCAGGTCCACGTCGAGGTTCTTGAGCACGTTGGCACCCACGCCCGAGCCCTCTTTGACGAGGCCAAGCAGGATGTGCTCCGTGCCGATGTACTCGTGGTTGAACCGCTGAGCCTCTTGATTGGCCAGGGCCATCACCTTCCGGGCGCGATCGGTAAATCTTTCAAACATTTAGGCCCCTAATCTTTATTAGGTTTAGTCTGTTGCTTCTGCTTTACTCATTCATATCACGGCTGGGGCATTCGCCCCGTGAAGGATTATAGCGCTTATTACCTATCACTACATGCCGCGTCGTCGGCTTGTTCGGCTTTGGCTGTGCAAACACCGCTGATTACAAAACTTAATTGCAATTATCAAAATCATCGACAGGCACCCAGATTTATCGGCATCGGATGGTTGTATTATCGACCAACCCTGGTTCCAAACCGCCAAAAACAATCGCGACCCCCCTTCGAAGCCCTCTAACCGTCCGAAAACAATGCCATCTGTCCGCTGGCGCCGAGAATCGGGGGCCTAAAACCCGCCGAAGACACCGGCCCCAGCTTGTTCTTTCGGCCGTCTAGGCCGTGCCGACGGGCGTAGATTTTGAACATCTCGGCGATGTGAGCGGCGAATGTGCCGGTGCCTCGCATTCGCACGCCGTATGTAGCATCGTATAACTCGCCGCCGCGCGTGTCGCGGATGAGGGTTTCAACGTGCTTGGCGCGGTTGGGGAAGTGCTTGACCAGCCAATCTTTAAAAAGAGTCTTGATCTGGTAGGGCAATCGAAGCAGCACGTAATGCGCCCCGATGGCGCCGGCCTGGGCAGCGGCCTCCAAGATATTTGGAATCTCGCGGTCGTTAATCGCAGGGATGATCGGCGCGACCATGACGACCACGGGCACGCCGGCCTGATTTAGCTCTTTAATGGTGTGCAGGCGGTCGGCGGGGCTGCTGGCGCGAGGCTCCATTTTCGCGGCCAGGTGCGGGTCGAGCGAGGTGAGGCTGACGGCTACACGCACGGCGTTGTGCCGGGCTAACTCTGTCAGCAGGTCCAGGTCGCGCAGAATCAGCCGGTTCTTGGTCACGATCCCCACCGGCTGGCGGCACTCGGCGAGCACTTCCAGGCAGCCCCTCGTAATCCGCAGCCTCGCTTCGAGCGGCTGGTAGCAGTCCGTGACGCCCGACATGGCGATTGTCTCGCCCTTCCATCGCGGGCTGGCTAACTCCTTTCGCAGCAGCTTGGGCGCGTCGAGCTTGGCGATGATTTTGGTCTCAAAATCCAGCCCGCTGGATAAGCCAAGCATCTCGTGAAACGGACGAGCGTAGCAGTAGATACACCCGTGCTCACACCCGCGGTACGGGTTGATCGACCAGTTGAAGCCGATGTCGGGGCTATCGACCCGATTGATGGCCTTGCGCGTGTGGTCGCGGAAGACTTGCGTGGCGACCTGCCCGGCTGTGCCGCCGATTTCGATGGCGACTTGGTCGAGGTGCTCACCCAACACGTGCAGGCGGACAGCCTCGAACCGGTTGCCGGGGTTGAGCCCCGCGCCCCTTCCCCGCACCGCCCCTTGTGTTAGGCCGTCCTGGTATTCGAACGACTCAGGCATGCCTAACATTATATTAACATCAATCGCCTGTCAACCATACGCTTTGGCGATGTATCACCGCCTCGCGTCACCGCCTCGCTGGAGCGTGGGTCGGATTACCGCCTAACTACAATCCGAATTCAAGATTGCATTACAATCCTCACTTATGACGAATCGTAACGTCGTTACCCGTTTCGCCCCCAGCCCCACCGGCTTCCTGCACATCGGCGGGGCGCGCACGGCCTTATTCAACTGGGCGTTCGCGCGCAAGCACGGGGGGACGTTTATCCTGCGCATTGAAGACACCGACCGCGCGCGCTCGACACCCGAGAGCACGCGGGGGATCATCGAGGATCTGAAGTGGCTTGGCTTGGACTGGGATGAGGGCCCCGACGCCGGCACAGCCAACCCCTACACCGCTCAGACCGGCCACTACGGGCCTTACTTCCAGAGTCAGCGTCTTGAGCAATACCGCCAACAAGCGGTCAAGCTCATGCAAGACGGGCGCGCGTATAAGTGTTTCAAGACGCCTGAAGAGTTGGCGGTGGACCGCGAAGAGGCTCGGCAGTTACGCCGCCCGTACAAATACGACCGGACCCAGGCGATCAGCCTCACGCCTGACACCATCACCCGCTACGAGCGCGAAGGCCGCCCCTGCGTCGTCCGGTTCCGCATGCCCGATACGGATATCACCGTGCGCGACAGCGTGCTTGGCAACGTCACCGTCAAAGCAGCGGAGCTGGAAGACTTCATCATCGTCAAATCGGACGGGTACCCCACGTTTCACCTGGCCAATGTGGTTGACGACGCGGCGATGAACGTGACCCATGTGCTCCGTGCCCAAGAGCACCTGATGAACACACCCAAGCACGTGGCCCTGCAAGAGGCGCTGGGCTTTGACACGCCCCGGTACGCGCACATGCCGCTTATCTTCAACCCCGACGGTTCGAAGATGTCCAAGCGCGACAAAGCCAAAGCCGCGAGACAAGGCGCCAAGGCTTACCTCAAAGAACACGGCAACGACACGGCCCAACTCGCACGCAAGGCGGGCTCGCTGGGCGCCAACGAGATCGAGGCGTTTGTCAACAAAAAAACGGACGACACGACCATCGCCGCGCTGCTGGCCGACGCCCTAGGCGTGGAGCTACCCGAAATCGACGTGCACGACTTCAAGCAGAGCGGCTACCTGCCCGAGACCGCGCTGAACTACATCGCTTTGCTGGGTTGGTCGCCGGGTAATAATGTTGAGCGGTTCGACCTGGATTTTCTTGTTGAGCAGTTTGACTTGGGACGCATCGGCAAAGCCAATGCCCGATTCGACCGCGCCAAGCTGCTGGCCTTTAACACTGAGTCCATCGCCAAGCTCCCGCCGGAAGTCTTCCTTAAGCATTTGGCTGCGCACGACGCCGAATTCCACCACCGCGCGTACCTGGAAAAACTGGGCAAGCAGAACTTCACGGTGTTCGCTGAGAGCTACCGCCCCCGCTGCCGGACGCTTCAAGAGCCGTTTGTGAACGGGCGGTTCTTCATCGTGGCTGACGACGCGTTCGACTACCAACCCGACGCGGTGAAGAAGAACCTTCAGAAAGACAACGGCGAGGGGTTCGGCGTGTTGCAGGACCTGCGCCCGCTGCTGGCGGACTGCCAGCCTTGGTCGGCGGCGCAACTCGAAATCGTGGTCAAGCAATACGCCGAAGACAAAAGCCTGGGCCTGGGCAAGGTGGCCCAGCCGCTGCGCGTGGCGGTGAGCGGGTCGACCGTGAGCCCGCCGATCTACGACACGCTGGCGATCCTAGGCCAAGCCGCGACGCTCGCTCGCATCGACCGCTGCATGGAACTGGCAGCCACGCAACCCCAACAACCCCAAACACAAGGGCACTGACCCCATGGCCTATTGGCTGGTGAAATCCGAGCCTGGCGCGTGGTCGTGGGAGGACCATGTCAAAACCAAAGTCACCGACTGGGACGGCGTGCGGAACCACCAAGCCGCTAACCACATGAAAGCCATGAAGGTCGGCGACAAGGTTTTCATGTACCACTCGGTCAACGAGAAGCGGATCGTCGGCGTGCTGGAAGTGGTCAAGACGTACCGCCCCGACCCCAGCGACAAGACGGGGCGGTTCGGCATGGTGAGCCTCAAGGCGCTACACCCCCTCAAAGAGCCTGTCACGCTGGCGCAGATTAAGACCGACCCACGCCTGTCACACCTAGCTTTGGTGCGGCAATCCCGCTTGTCGGTCATGCCGATCGACGCGGCGGCGTGGCGGGTGCTGTGTAAGATGGGGAAGATACAGGGGTGAAGAAATAGCCAATGGTTTTGTCGGTAGGATGCCAGGCACCTTGCCTGGCATCCGATCAACGCCTCCGCTTCGACGCCCGGCAAAAATGCCGGGCCTACCCGGCTACTTTTTCCAGCCTTTCTTCACCACGATCGTCTTGGCTGCAGACGCGGCTGACTCTTCGACCATCTCCTCAATGCCCTTGCTCATGCCCAGCAGGCCGCCCCAAGCCCAAACCTTGTCGATCTTGGCCTTCAGGAGAAGGTTGCGGTTCCGGCCGTCCACCGCGGTTAGGTTCCCTTTAAAGCCGGCGGCGCCCAGGCCGATGAGCATGCCCCGCATGAACCTGTCGCCCGGGTTGTATTCGGTGATGGTCCCCGATACGACCAACTCATTCGACTGCCCCAGCGGCTCGCCGTAGCGGACTTCCGAGAAGATCGGACCGAAGTCGTGCTCGACACGCGTGGCGATATTTTTTGTAAAGTTCTCAGCCACGGCGTAGTTGATTGGCTTTTTGTTTGTAGGGGCCAACTCAAACGTGACAAATGTCACGGTGTCGTACATATCAAAATGCACGTCTTTGCCTTCGAGCAGGGTCAGTTCGGGGGCGTTGATGCTGTTGCTAGACGCACACCCCACCGAGAAAAACGACCCCGCGGCTAGCACCACTACCCACGCCAGAAAATGCATCTTTTCCTTAACCATCGCGTCTCCTTTTCTATGTTCTTGAAAGTGCTTCAATGCTCATTTACTAAACAGCGGCTCGATTGAATCGGTTGAATTGCGTAAAGTGTGTTTATAGTAAATTTTTATCATCGTTGTCAACAGCGGCTTTACGCGGACGACTTGGGCCTTGCCGCCGCATCTGATGCGCTACCGCTAGCGTGTATACTACCCCTTCAAGGATTCAATCTATAACATGCCCGCTTTAAACTTGTAGCACTGGAGCCCCTCCATGCCCCTGATCGTCACCGGCAGCATCGGCATTGACACCATCCACGCCCCCACCGGCAGCGCCACGGACGTGCTGGGCGGGTCTTGTATTTACTTTGCCGCGGCGGCGAGCTTTTTCGGACCTGTGCGCCTTGTCGCGGCGGTGGGCGACGACTTCCCCGACCGGCACATTGATACGTTCAAGCACTTCAAGCTCGACCTGGCCGGGTTGGAGCGGCGGGCGGGTAGCAAAACTTTTCGGTGGAAGGGCAAGTACCACGAGAACATGAACAACCGCGAGACGCTGGAGGTGGACCTGAACGTGTTGGCAGAGCACCTGCCGCCTGTGCCGGATCAGTACCGCGACAGCCAGTACGTTTTTTTGGCCAACACCCACCCGGCGGGTCAGCTTGAGTTGTTAGCCAGCTTCCCTAAACGCACCCTGGCTGTGGCGGACACCATGGACCTGTGGATCGAGACCGAACGCGAGACGCTCTTGAAACTGCTCAAGCAGATCGACGGGTTGGTACTCAACGACGCCGAGGCGATCATGCTCACGGAAGAGACAAACGCGGTGCGTGCTGCAGACGCGGTTTTGAAGCTTGGCCCGAAGTTTGTGGTGGTTAAGAAAGGCGAGCACGGGGCGTTGCTCCGCCACGGCGACGGCCACGCCGTGCTGCCTGCCTACCCCGCGCGTGATGTGATCGACCCGACGGGCGCCGGGGACACGTTCGCCGGGGGCATGATGGGCTACATTGCCACGACGGGGGACAGTTCGATCGCTGGCCTGCGGCGGGCGATGGCCTACGGCACCATGGTCGCCAGCTTCAACGTCGAGGCGTTTAGCCTCGACCGGCTCAAGCAGATCCAACGCCAAGACATCGACAAGCGGCTGGGGCAGTATTCGCAGATGATGCACCTGGGTTAGCGACGGGTTGGCGTTTTTCATGCATGGTGGACGGGGCACGCCTGGGGACGCTTCTGAGCCCGGCATTTTCATCCTCATCTCACCGCTTCGCCCGGGCCGATAATCCCATTTCATCTTAGAGCCGCCATCACCCGATAAAAAAGCTACGAGACTATTTTCCAGTTTCCAGGGAGCAATCAGCATGGCAAAGACAAGCGTGAAGGGCACCGCGGACGCGGGCATGGTCGGCTTGGGCGTGATGGGTCGCAACCTCGCCCTGAATATGGCTGACCACGGGTTCCAGGTGGCTGCGTTCGATATCAGCGCCGCGATGACCAAGCGGTTCGTCAAGGAGAACCCCGACACACGCGGGGGTTTGGTCGGGTGCGACACGCTGCGCAAGCTGGTGGCGAACATCAAACGCCCGCGCAAGATTGTGCTGTTGATCCCGGCGGGCAACCCCGTTGATGAGATGCTCAAGAAACTCATCCCGCTGCTTAGCAAGGGCGACATTGTGGTCGACGGGGGGAATTCGTTGTGGACGGACACGATCCGCCGCGAGAAGGAGCTGGCCGCCAAGGGGCTTTGCTTCTTCGGGTCGGGCGTATCGGGCGGCGAAGAGGGCGCGCGGTTCGGCCCGTCGCTGATGCCAAGCGGGTCTAAAGAGGCGTGGAAGCAGCTCAAGCCCATCTGGACGGCGATCGCCGCGAAGGTGGACTCCAAGACAGGCAAGCCGATTGAGGGCGCCGCGCCGGGCAAGCCCGTCAAGGGCGGCGTGCCGTGCACGACCTACATCGGCACCGACGGAGCGGGGCATTACGTGAAGATGGTGCACAACGGCATCGAGTATGCAGACATGCAGCTGATCGCGGAGTCGTACGACTTATTGCACCGTGGCTTCCAGGTCGGCAACAAGGAACTCGCGGGCATCTTCAACAGCTGGAACGCTGGCGTACTCGAGTCGTTCTTGATCGAGATCACCGCCAAGATCTGCGCCTACGCTCAGGGACTCGATCTGATCGAGACCGCCTCGAACGAGTACGGCTGGAACGTGAACCTGGCCGAGATCGCACGCATCTGGAAGGGCGGCTGCATCATCCGCGCACGCTTCTTGGACGAGATCATGCAGGTCTACGCCAATGGCGAAAAGCTGGCCAACCTGATGGTCGCACCCGCGTTCTCCGACCTGCTCGCAAAGCACGTGGCAGCCTTGCGCGAAGTCGTCGCCTATTCCGCACTGTCCGGGATTCCGACCCCGGCGCTCTCGGCAAGCCTGGCCTACTTCGACTCCTACCGAACCGCTGACCTGCCGCAGAACCTAACGCAGGCGCAGCGCGACGCCTTTGGTGCGCACACCTTCGTGCGCAAGGATAAGCCTGAGTCCGGGCCGCAGCACGTCGACTGGTTGTAGTGGAGGAGTCGACCTGGGCTAGGAGCCTGCGTCACGGAAGGCGATTCGCGATCCCATCCAGCGAAGTCCGCAGGCAGGCCGTTGCCTCAAGCCGACGAGGCTTGGTAGCGCACAGGCGACGCGAGGGTCATCGGCGCCTAACCTGCGGAATTCGCAGAACCGGCTCGCGAATTGCCACCCGTGACGCAGACTCCTAGCTGCGAAGCAACTCAGTCGAACTGGCGACGACCGATGCCAAAGGGCATGTTCGACTTGTAACGATTCAAGAACACTCCGCCAACCTGGACGCCTGCATCCTCCACGATTCGGATCGCGGCCTTGGCGCGTTTGGTGTAAGTCGAGCCCGCTCGGACAACCAACAGCACCTCGTCGACATGTTCGAGCAGCAGGCAGGTCTCGGGGTACTCCAAGAGCGGCGGGGCGTCGATGATCGTGAAACGGTGTTCTCGGGATACCTTGGCGATCAAGTCGCGCATCTCCGCGCTCGCAAGTTCTCCCTCGTGGGGCGCGCGACCTCCGCCCGCTGTCAGCACGTACAGCCCGTGCAGCTTCGAATTGCGCACGGCATCGTTCGCTTCGACCGCTCCTTCGGAAACTTCTAGCAGGCCGGGGCCGGGCGGAATGTCCAAGTAGGCGGCCATCGCCGGCGAGTAGAGGTTCGCTTCAACCAGCGCAACCTGCTGCCGGAAGTGTCGAACGAGCATCAGAGCGGCGCTGGTCGCGATGGTCGTCGTGCCGTCTCCGCTCTCGGGACTCACGAACATGACGCAGTGGTTCTTCTTCGTCTCCGCTGCTTGCGTGAACTGCGCCAGCAGCGAGTGCAAGACGGGCCGGATCGAGGGCAAGTCCTGCTCGACGGGGAGTCTTGCCTTGGACGCATTGGACGGTTGAATCATGTTCGCCTCACCATGGTGTCTTGCAGCTTCTTGCCGGTACGTCGCCAACTAGATTGCTCGGGGACGACGCCTAGAACACGGACTCCGAGAGACGACTCCGCTTCGCCAGGATATCTTAGCTTAGGGTCGATGATCTGGCGCGCCAGGGCGAGAGCTAGGCCGAGGGCCAATCCTCCGAAGATGCCCGCGAGTATGAT
>JAJDCS010000029.1 GCA_029260715.1 Phycisphaeraceae bacterium
TCACTGATGACCATGTTATCCCTTCGAAACAGAGTAGGAGAATGGTCACTATTGCCAACATATTTATTCAGATATCACTCACAAACTGATCATAGAACGCGGTGTAGTCTTCGGGGGTTTTGCCGGCGAGCCATTGCATGGCGGACCTGGGGTGGCGGTTGTATTTGCCGGTGAGGTTGTAGGCGACGTTGGGGCCCCAATCGACGTTCTTTTTCAGGGGCAGGACGTGCTGTTGGAGCATGTCGATGATGGGCTTGAGCTTGAACTTGGGGTTTTTCAGGAAGCCGATGAGTAGCTCGGTGGGGCAGTTGCCTGCGCCTCGGCCGAAGCCGTCGAGTGTGGAGTCGGCGCGGTTACAGCCGAGGATGATGGCTTCGATCGTGTTGGCGAAGGCGAGTTGCAAGTTGTTGTGGGCGTGGATGCCGATCTCTTTGCCGGTGCCTTCCAGGGCCTTTTCGTATTTGCGGTAGAGGTAGTCGATCTGCTCGCGGTAGAGCGAGCCGAAGCTGTCGACGATGACGACGACCTGGGCGGGGCTGGGCACGAGTTCCTCGAGTGCCTGGTCGATCTCGGGCTCCTGTACGCTTGAGATGGCCATGATGTTGCAGCAGGTCTCGTAGCCCATCTCGTGGGCGTGCTGGATCATGTCGATGGCTTCGGGGATCTGGTGGACGTAGCAGGCGACGCGGATCATGCTCAGGACGCTCTGGTCGGCTGGGATGATCTGGGTCTTCCAGTCGCTCTTGCCGGCGTCGGCCATGGCGGTGAGCTTCAGGCCGGTAGCTTCGGCATCGTGGTCGCCGACGACGCGGCGCATGTCTTCTTCGTCGCAGAACTTCCAGGGCCCGAACTGGTCGCGCGAGAACTGCTTGGGCGAGTTCTTGTAGCCGATCTCCATGTAGTCGATCCCGGCGTCGATGCAGGTCTGGTAGACGGCCTTGACGAAGGTGTCATCGAACTTGTGATCGTTCATCAGCCCGCCGTCGCGGACGGTGCAGTCGAGGACCTTGAGCTCGGGGCGGTAGGTGATCCAGGGGGCCTTGTCGGACATGTCGGCAAACTCCGTGTTGCGTGAAATAGAGCCCTATAGTGTGACGCGAAACCGGCCTGGAGGCAAGCGAGGCGGACGCGAAGGGCGGTAGAAAAAAACGCCGTCCCGGATGGGACGGCGCTGGGGGGAATAGGCGGTTTAGAGCGTTCTGGGTGCTACTCGCCTTCGAGTTGACGCAGGCCCAGGCCCATGTCTTCCAGGCACTGCTTGATCTCGGTGAGGCTTGTCATGCCGAAGTTTTTGACGCCCATCAATTCGGCCTCGGTCTTGAGGACCAGGTCGCCGATGGCGGTGACGTTCAGCAGCGCCAGCGCCTTGCGTGCCCGGACGGACAGGGCCATCTCGTTGACGGATTTGCTGAGGATCTCCGAATCGCCCCCGGCGTCGGTGAGCTGGTCGTAGACCTGCTGCTTGACGGCCTCCTTCTGCTGCTCGGCGGTTTGCCCGAGCTTGAGGCTCTTCTGAGAAAGCATGGCCTTGATCTCGTCGAGGCTGGCGTCGCCGAAGTTCTTGAAGCTGCGCAGCTCGGCCTCGGTGACACGGAGCAGGTCGCCGAGCGTTCGGATGTTCATCTTACGCAGGGCGTTTCGCGTGCGGACGGAGAGCTCGAAGTCGGTGACCGGGGTGTCGAGCATCGCCGCGTGCTTCTCGAGGCGCTTCTCCTGCTCGTCATCGACGAGCATGGCCTTGCTCGCCAGGACGTCTTTGATGAACAGGCTGGCGCGAGGGTGGTTGGGATCGGTGGACAGGACCTGTCGCAGGCATCGTTCGGCCTGGGCGTACAGGCCTCGGTCTTCGTACAGGACGGCGAGGTTGATCAGGGCGTTGAGCGACGGGGTCTTGTCCCGGCCGGCCTCCTCGTAGAGGTGCAGGGCCTCGTCCTCTTCCCCGACCAGGTCCAGGTTGTACGCCAGGCGGAAGCAGACGCGCGGGTCGTCCGGGTCGGCGGCGTAGGCGGCCTCGTAGGCCTCGATCGCCTCGATGGTTTCGCCCTGTTGCTCCGCCTCGAAGCCCTTCTGGAAGAACTTCTGGCTGGTCGTGGTGTCGCGGATCTCATCTGCTTCCATCATGGCCGTGCTCTGGGCATCGCTCATCGCGGTGTCACCTTTATGGAGTAAACCGGGTAGGGTGGGAGGGTACGCTCTAACAGAACACCGTAGAATACCGTCCACCGAGGGGCTGGACAACCCGGCCCGGGGCAGGCGCGTGGGACGGTACCCACGGCAAGGAGACTGCGATGGCAGGCAAGAACAAGGTCCTAGGCGGCGGCGGGTTCCACCATGTGGCGATCCACGCACGGGATTTCGACGGGACGGTGGATTTCTACACCCGGGTGCTGGGGTTCACCACCAAGATTACCTGGCAGGAGGCTCCCAAACGGGCGGTCATGCTCGATGCCGGGGACGGCAACTACCTGGAGGTCTTCGAGGCCCCCCAGGCCAAGCCGGCGTCCGGGGACGGGCCGATCCTGCACTTTGCCTTGCGGACCGATGACTGCGACGCCGCGATCGAGCGTGCCCGGGAGGCGGGTTGTGAAGTCACGATGGAGCCGCAGGACATCGACATCCAGGCTCAAGGGGCTGATGCCCAGGCGCAGACCGTGCCCATCCGCATCGGCTTTTGCAAAGGCCCGGACGGCGAGTTGATCGAGTTCTTCCAGAACGAATTGATCTAATGGCGGGTTCGGTTACTTCGAAACCGGGTCCTTCTGCGTTTCAGCGGTCGGTTCGTCTTCGGGCGCGTCCGCAGCATCGGGCGTGTCTGTGGCGGGCGGGTCCGTGGGGGCTGCTTGCTCGGGCTGCTCCGGGACCTCAGGCATAGGCGGTTTGGGCAGGTCAAGCGATCGGCCGACGCCCTGCACGCCGGTACGGCTCACCGCAGACACGATCACGCGGTCGACCTCTGCCTCGGCGTCGGGGAGCGTAACCGTCACCGCACGGTCCGTGGCGGGGACGATGGCGTAGACCCACGTGTCCGCTTGCTGGACCTGAACCACCCACCAGCGCACGCCGGCAAACATGTCGGGCTCCGCCTTCACGCGCACCGAACCGTCGGCGATCTCAACCAACTCTGCGGTGAGCGCGGCGGGCGCTACCGAGCCCAGCCAGGGCGTCGCCGGGGGCAGCGCAGCCTTAGCGTACACCGTCTCGCGGATCTGTTTGGCCAGTTCCGAATCCGCATCCATGTACGACTGCATCGAGAAGTGCACCGTGCCCGGGCTCTTGGGCGTCATGATCCGCGTCCACTGGATCTGGTACTTGATCTCGTTCTCGTCGAACTGCTTGCCCGTGCGGTACGGCGCGATGCCCGGCCAGAGGTGCCGGTGCTTCTTGTTCTGCTGCGCCCACCAGCCAAGCAGCGCGGTGAAGCTCTGGTCCGGCTTGGCGATCTCCCAGTAGAGTTGGGGGGTGAAGTAGTCGACCCAGCCCTTGACCAGCCATTTACGTGCGTCGGCGAACAACCCCTCGTACTGGTTGAACCCCTTGATCTGCGCGGGGTGGCCGGGCTTCCAGATCCCAAACGGCGAGATGCCCACCTGCACGTGCGGCTTCTCATCCTTCACGGACTCATACAGCCGCTGAATAAAGTCGTCCACGCTCTTGCGGCGCCAGTCGCTTCGGCCCAGTTTGCCGCCGGCTTCCTGATACGCCGACCAACTGCGGTCGTCGGGGAACTCGATTTCGTTGCCGTCGTCGTCCTTGACCTTGTAAGGGTAGAAGTAGTCGTCCAGGTGTATGCCGTCGATGTCGTATCGTCTAACCACATCCAGGATCACGTTCAGGGAGTGCCGCTGTACGGCCGGCTCGCTTGGGTCCATCCAGAGGTACGGGCCGTAGGCGTACACGACCTTCGGGTGGGTCTTGCTGATGTGGTTGTCGCTGACCTCGCCCTTGTAACTTGGGTGCAGCGCTCGGTAGGGGTTGAACCAGGCGTGCAACTCCAGCCCTCGCCGGTGCGCCTCACCCACCGCGAACGCCAGCGGGTCGTAGTACGGCCTGGGCGCTTCGCCCATCTCCCCGGTGAGGTAAGACGACCACGGCTCGAGGTCGCTTGCGTACAGCGCATCCGCCGCCGGGCGCACCTGCAATACCACCGCGTTGAAGTTCATCTGCACGCACTTGTCGAGGATGGCGATCAACTCGTCCTGCTGTTGCTGCACAGGCAGTCCCGGCTCGCTGGGCCAGTCGATGTTCGCCACCGTCGCCACCCACACGCCACGGAACTCGCGCGGCACGGCCGGGACGTCAGGCGGCTGACTCACTTTTTTCCCGACGCGGCTTGTCCCCGAGCAGCCCAGCAATGCGGTGAGCGCCAAGGCGATGATCGTGACGGCCAAGGTTACGTGTCGTGTCTGGCTGGTCATGTGCTGCACCTGTTTTTGAGGGAATGTGAGAGGCGATACCACCCGTCCGGCAGCGCGTAGTATATAGCCAGTGGGCCAAGGTGTGGCTATGAGGGCGGTTCATATACGGCGCTGTCTTCGGTGACGGGTCTGGTTCAAGCCAAGTGCCAGCGAGAGGGCTGCAAGCGTCCCCGGTTCGGGGACCAGGGCCAGTACATCGCCCGGTGGGGCGCCCTGGTTCCAGTTCGTCAGCACGACGTTCAGGTCGGAAATCCCCACAAACCCGTCGCCGACACCTTCGACATCGCCCTGGGTCCAGTCGCCCTTGGGCACGGTCTGGTTCCAATGGCTGAGGATGATATTGATGTCCTGAATCCCGACGAACCCGTCGCTGTTGAGATCGCCGACGATCGGCCCGCTGGTCGGGGGCGCATAGAAGATGTCGTCGAGGAAGATCAGGCTGTCCTGCCCGCCGGCGAACACGATCGAGTCGAGGCTGATGGTGTCGCCGAGTATGCCATCGCCGCCTTCCGCCGCCGACCAGAGCGCCGAGTTTTGAAGCGACCATGCGTACTGATGCCACTGCCCGTCGGCGATCACGCTTTGGCTTAGCCCCTGCTCGGTGCCGTTGTCTTCGTCGTCAAGTTTGACGGCGACGGTCAGGTCCGGCGACTGGGTCTTGAGCCAGAACCCGATCGATCCCAAAGACTGCACGGCGAGGTTGGCCTGTCGCTGGCCGGTGAACAGGCCGGTGGCGAACTCGGCGCCGGCGACGTGGTTAAAGAGGAAGTCGCCGCCGGCCGATTCGTCCAGATCGATGGCGATCTGCTGGCCCCGCGCCCCGCTGTGCGCCTCGGCCGCGGTGCTTTGGGCCAGTGTGGCCGCCCCAAGGTTCAGGTTAAGGCTTGAAAAGTGCTCGTCGTTGCCGAAATACCCGTCGTTCAGCTCGAAGTCGGTCAGGGCCTTGACGTGTTGCAGCGGCGGCTGGTCGAACGTGGGTGCGACGGTTTCGAGCTGGATGTCCGCGCCGTAGTAGAACTTGAGGATGTCGACGTAGCTGACGCCTTGCTGGCCAAGGAAGTTAGCGCCGTTTTGACTCTTAGCGCCGCGGTTGGGCCAATTGGGGTTGGTCGGCGTGCCCTGGAAGCCAAGCGGTGTGCCGGTATTGAATCCGCCAATCAACCCCTGCTCGAAAGTGTACGTGACCCACTTCTCGGTGTTGGTCGGGTCGGAGTCGGTGGGCTTGGCGACGGCGCTTGGGCCCGAGGGGATCGCGCCGGCGACGTAGAACGAGGCGATCAGGATGTCGATGTTTGAGAAGTTCTTGATCGTCAGGATCTCGCCCTCTGTGGCGTCGGTGGCGTCGAAGTGGATCTGCCGGGCCCATCCGCGGTTGCTGTGGTAGACCTGATCACTGGTGCCGTTGCGGATCGAACCGCCGGTGCGCATCTTGTAGTAGGCGAAAGTCCTTGCGGCGACGGCCTGGGCCTTGAGCGCTTCGAAGCTGGCGCCGCCGTTTTCGGAGAACACGACGTTTGGGACGTAGTCTGTCTCGGTGGGGATGTGGCCGAAGCCGACGACGTTGATGGTTTCCAACTGGTCGAACGCGGCGCGGGCATCGACCGCCGCCAAAAGACTAAGCGCCACCACCGCGGCAAACGCTGTGGCGCGTAAGAGACCATGGTTGGGCACCCCGGCCGACTCAACCTGCCGCAGGTGTAAGAGAAATCGTCCCCAGTGACTCATGGTTGTTCTCCACCCACCCAGGCACGGCCCGGGCGGCGAGTCGGATATCCCAGCCTTACTTTTTTGTCTTTGACGGCAGTGGCCTGCGCCACCCCCATTAAGGTAGCACCCTTTGTTGGGTACGTCACTCGAATTATAGAACAGGCGATGAAAATACCCTGTAAATCCTGATCTCCACCATCTTTTCATGTTAAACGCCTACATCTTAATCCGTCCCCGGGAGGGGTTGAAAGGGCAGCTTTTTATGGTCAAAACCAAATAAGGTCCCCGGTATTTGCATGTTATTTTGCCCAATCGGGCTATTGGTTCTTGAAACCGGACGAGAGATGGGTTATATAATTGTGTGAGGCGCAGGCTTCGGTAGGAAGGGGAGAGAACACCTTTCAAAATCTACCGGTGATTCCTGCTAAGTGGTAGGTCGTTTTACATTCATTTAGTACGAGTACAGTTTCATCTCACTATTTTTAGGAGGAGTGGTAATGAAGAAAACGATTTTAGGTCTGGGTTTCACCGCCGCGTTTTGCTTTGCCGCGTCCGCACAGGCTTCGTTTCTCATCGACATCGACACCGATGGCCTTGACGATGGACCGTGGACGCCGCACGCGAACTTCAGCTTCGGCGGTGACACCACCACGGCCAGCACCAGCATCAAGGCTACGGGTGTGGCGGGCCTTGCCGGTGCGGATAGCCTCTTTGGCGGCGACGCGAGCCTAGGCCCCGATACCTACCAGGTCACCTACAACCCGGGCCTGGATGGCGACAACGCCAACCTAACGGGTGTCTCGCTCAACAGCGAAGGTGATATCGGTGGTCCGCTGGCCGGTGCCACGGGCGATTACAACATCTACGCCACCTGGCCCGCGACCAACAACGTCAACACCGCCAACAACGGGCTGGTCAACTTCACTGTCGATGACGGTGTCGGCACGGTGTTCACCGTTCAGCTCAGTCAGAACACCGTCCAGGACGACGACGGTGACGGCTTCGGCGGCAACGAGTGGATCTATCTCGGTACCGCCACGCTTGACGCCAGCACGACCTACACCCTCAAGCAGGAAGCCACCGGCAACAGCTTCGTCTCGATGCGTGCCGCGGGTTACCTGTTTGACGCCGTGCCCGAGCCGGCTTCCCTGGGCCTGATGGGCCTCGGTGGTTTGGCCATGTTGAGCCGACAGCGCCGCTAAGAGGCGATGCTGACTGACAGTCTGATTTCCTTACCACCCCGGTCCTTGTGGCCGGGGTGTTTTTGTACATTCAGGCCCAGGTCCAGGGAAATCAACCGGTCGGCTTGCTTCCCGCCTGTTATTTCGCAATAATCGGGTCTCATCTGATTTAGGAGACCACGATGAACATCCGACCCCTTTTTTGCAGCCCCTGCTCTGCGCGTAAGCACGCTCTTTTTGCCTCGGCCTTGGCGGCTGTCCTGTTGATCACCGGCTGCGGGATCGTCAAGCCCATGTCCGGCTCACACGCCAAACGCACCGGCGATGAGATCGTCGTCGCCGGTCAGCTCTTCCACACCGGCACCCCCGTCGTCCTGTGGATGGACGAAGGCGGCTACGACGCCTACCGCATCGAGAAGCGCTTCGTCCCCTACGACCAGTCGCTCTGGGAGGTCACCAAGGACGAGGTCGACTCGCCCAACCGCTACAACCTGCGATACAAGGGCAAGCACTTCTCACCCGAGCAGCTCGAACAGATCAAGTCAGGCGGCTGGCCCCTGGACCTGCTTCAGGACACCGTCGATCAGTTCGTCATCCACTACGACGTCTGCGGCACCAGCCGGCGATGCTTCAGCGTCCTGCACGACCACCGCACGCTCAGCGTCCACTTCATGCTCGACATCGACGGCACGATCTACCAGACCCTGGACCTCAAGGAGCGCGCCTGGCACGCGGGCAAAGCCAACGATCGATCCGTCGGGATCGAGATCGCCAACATGGGCGCCTACCCGCTGGATAACAGTAAGGTCCTTGACCAGTGGTATCAGCCCCAGCCCGACGGCAGCACACGCCTGACACTCCCGGAATCGCGCGGCGACGGCGGGGTCCGAAACCTCGACGATGTCGTCGGGCCGATCCGCCCCGACCCGGTTGTTGGGACGATCAACGAACGCGAGCTCCGGCAGTACGATCTCACGCCCCAGCAGTACCAGGCCCTGATCAAACTCACCGCCGCGCTGACGCGGATCTTCCCCAAGATGGCCAACGACTACCCGCGTGACGACGAGGGCAACCTCATCCCCGGCCTGCTCACCGACGAACAGTTCGCCGACTTCCAGGGCCTGATCGCTCACTACCACATCAAAACAAGCAAGGTCGACCCCGGGCCGGCCTTCCAGTGGGACTATCTTCTCGATCAGGTCGAAAAGGAAAAGCAGGCCTGGCGCTTCTGGCGCAGGTAAACACCGAGGACGCCACAAACAGGTATCTCCAAAGAACCAATAAAACAAGCCCACGGATTCAATCCGTGGGCTTTGTTTAATATCCGCAGCTTGATCATCGTTTCAAAAAATCGTTCTATCCGCTAACTCAGCCCCAGTACATCCGCCATGCCGTACCGCCCCGCTTCTTTGCCCGCTAGCCACTTCGCTGCTTTGAGCGCCCCGCGCACGAATACGTCGCGCGTCGTGGCTACGTGGCGCAGCTCCAGCCGCTCGCCCAGCGCCGCGTAGCTGACCGTGTGCTCGCCCACCACGTCGCCCATGCGTAGTGCGTGCATGCCGATCTGCCCGCGCTTGCGCGTCACGTCGTCGCCGTGGCGGCCGTGGGTCACGTCCTTGGTCATGTCCTTGCCCGTGGCTTGGCAGATCGCTTTGGCGATGCCCACGGCTGTGCCCGACGGCGCGTCTTTCTTAAAGCGGTGGTGCGCCTCGGTGATCTCGATGTCGTAGTCGTCGCCAAGCTGCTTAGCCACTTGACCGGCCAGCGCGATCATCAGGTTTACGCCCAGGCTCATGTTCGGCGCCTGCAAGATGGCGACTGTTTTGGCTGCGTCGTCGATCGCGCGGTGGTCCTGATCGCTTAGCCCGGTGGTGCCGATGACCATCGCGGTCTTTGTCTTGACGCACGTTTCCAAGACCGCGCGCATGGCCGCCGGAATAGTGAAATCGATCAGCACGTCCGCCTGGCGGTCCAACTCCGCGGCCAGCGCCACGCCCGTCGGGCCGATCCCCGCGACGACGCCCGTGTCTTGGCCCAGTTGCAGGTGATCGATATGCTCCAACGCCCCCACCAACTCAAGCCCCTCCTGCTCCACGCACAAAGCGACCAACCTCTGGCCCATGCGCCCCGCTGCCCCTTGAATCGCTATCTTGACCATCCTGTAACCCTTGCTCTTTAATGTGTTGCAGATACCGCCGTTCGCACCAGGCCAGACAATAAGCCGCATCATCTGTGACGACAACCCAGACACCCACTGTACGCAAACAACCCACCCCCGCCACTTGACAAACACAATCCCTGATTAGATAACAAATAACGATCGGATACGCGAAAGCAAGGCTTCCGGCGAACGAACTGATCGCCCCGATAGTCCCTTTAGTAGGCAATCGATTGGCCCTATTCGGAAAGAGCAATGACGCAAAGCCCACGCCCCCTGCCCGGCGTGACCGGCAAAGGGCGCAGCGATTTTTTGAGCACGCCAAGCTCGCCGCGAACACCCGCAACTACGAATACGCGATCGAGTGTTACATCGACGGGTTCCGTCAAGACCCGGGCAACCTGCCGATGCACGAAGCGATGCGCGAGGTCGCGCTGAAGCGGAAGCTAGCGGGCGGTAAGCCAGCCAAGCTGACCGACAAGCTCAAGAAAGGCGGGAAAGACACGATCGAGCGGCTGCTGCACGCCGAGATGCTCTCAGCCAAAGACCCGCTGAATGTATCGCTGCTGGTCGAGTTGATGGCCAGGGCGGTTGAAGCAGACACCCAAGAGCCCGACCTGCACCTAGCGGAGTTCGCGTACTGGGTCGGCTGCATCGCCCTGGAAGCCAACCAAACCGCCAAGGCCCCCAGCAAGCAGGTCTACATCAAAGTGAAAGACCTATTCGCCGCGATCAAGACTTTCGACAAGGCTGTCGAGGCGTGCCGCATGGCGCTGCACATGGAGCCGGAAAACACCAAGCTCCAACAGGACATGAAGAACCTCGAAGCCGAACGCACCATGCAAGAAGGCGGGTTCGAAGACGCCACAGGCCAAGAGGGCGGCTTCCGCAAGCTGGTGCGCGACCCGCGGAAACAGAGGCAACTCGAGCAGCAAGACGCGATCACCAAAACCCGCACCGCGGTGGACGAGCAGATCGACCTCCACAGAACCGCGTACGACAAACAACCCGAAGACCTCAACCTGCTGGGCAAGCTGGTGACCGCCCTGATCGCCAAGGAAACAGACGAAGCCGAGAACGAAGCCGTCGCCCTGCTCAAAAAAGCATTCGACCAGACCGGCCAGTACGCGTACAAGACACACATCGGCGACGTCCGTATCAAGCAGCTCAACCGCCGGCTAAGAGTGCTCCAAGCCCAATTGAAGAGCAAGCCAGACGACGCACAGCTCCGCGCCAAGTTCCAGCAACTGTCGCAGCAGAAGCTCAAGTTTGAGCATGACGAATACGCCGACCGTGTGAAGAACCACCCGACGGACATGGCCCTGCGCTTCGAGCTAGGCAGACGCCTGTTCGCGCTGAAGCAATACGACGAGGCCATCAGCGCGTTCCAGCAAGCCAAGGTGGCGCCCAAACACCGCGTGGCGTCGATGGAATACCTGGGCAGGTGCTACATGGCCCGAGGGTGGTTCGACGAAGCGGTGGACACGCTCCGCCAGGGCGTCGAGGCTTACGACCGCACGGACGACTCGTTGGCTTTGGACATGCGCTACCACCTGATGCTGTCGCTCAAGCAGCTCGCCCAGAAAAACCAATCCGTGGAGCAGGCCAGGGAAGCCCAGAAAATCGCCTCGCAGGTGCTCCAGACCGACATCAACTACCGCGACATCCGCAAGCAGCTTGACGAGGTCCGAAAACTCGCGGACAGCTTGACGAAAGAGGTCGGGTGAGAAGCACGCCGATTGCCGCGACGAGCATCGTAGGGTGGGCGGTGACCACCGTCTTTACTAACACCAAGCCCCCGCTGTGGTGTCGTTGAACCATGAGCACGCCGCCCGTTATCGCTGTGATCCCCGCCCGGTACGAGTCGAGCAGGTTCCCCGGCAAGCCGCTGGCTGACAAGACCGGTAAGCCGCTGATCCAACACGTGGTCGAGCAAGTGCGCCAGGCCAAGCGCGTGGGGCGGATTGTCGTGGCCACAGACGACCAACGGATTTTCGACGCGGTGCGCCGCTTCGGGTCTGACGCGGTCATGACACGCACCGACCACCCCAACGGCACCAGCCGCATCGCCGAGGTGGTCGCAGGAATACCCGAAGACGAACTCGGCCCGGCAGGCGTTGTGGTGAACGTCCAAGGCGACGAGCCGCAGATCGAGCCGCGCGTGATCGACGAACTAATCGACGGCTTGCTAGCCGAGCCGGCGGATGGCGGCGCGCCCATGGCCACCCTCGCAAGCCCCTTCGCGCCCGATGAAGACCCCGCCGACCCCAACATCGTCAAGCTCGTGGTGGGACACGTGGACGGCCGAGCCCGGGCGCTTTATTTCTCCCGCTCGGCGATCCCCTACCACCGCGACGCGCCCCCGCCCCCGGAAGCACGCGATGCGCACAAGGGGTTGCTTAAGCATCCGGGGTTGTACGCCTACCGCCGTGCCTTTTTGCTTAAGTACGTCACGCTCCCGCCCACACCGCTCGAACAAGCAGAGCAACTCGAACAGCTCCGCGCCTTGGAGCACGGCTACCCCATCGCCGTGGTCAAGACCCACACCCGCCACCACGGCATTGACACGCCCCAACAGTATGAAGCGTTTGTGGCGGCTTACAAAGAGAGTCTTGCGGGCAAATAGATTTTGTAGGTCCGGGCCTGCCCGGACACGATGACTGACTCTGGGGCACGCTTCGCTCAGCCCCAGGCACCCGGCTATCCGCCCGACGATGGCGAAATAAGGCAACCCGGCCAAGCTTGAGGCAAGCTGGCGCAACCAAAACTGCGCCAACCAATCGCAGGAAAGGCAATACAAATACCCGATAAAATGCCTGGCCTCCCCGGCTAAGGCGGACCCTTGGCACCCGGCGATGGTATCATCCGAGCCGGTGGCCAGCGGTGTTCGTTGGCCAAAGTCGAACTGGGAAATCTCGACTAGAGATTGAACCCACACGAAGCAGTCAAATGTCCCAACTCCAAAGCAGCACCCTTACCAGCCTCGCAATGCTTAAGGTCAATCTCGATCAATCTAACGGTGATTATCTTGACTACCTTGTACCATTCGTCGTACATACTATTCGGACGCATAATATTGACCCTGTCACGGAACAAGCGGTTGGACACAATCTAAAGGATGATTTCGGTCTCGTAATCCCAGATCGAGTCGTGCAGATTATTCTTCGCCGTCTCGCAAAACACAATTTATTACAAAGGAAACATAGTGTCTTTCATGTCTGTGGTGACCTTCCTAACAACGACATGGACGCAAGGCGCAATGAGGCAAGTCGGCATATTCAGAAGGTTTGCGACGCTCTGATCAAATATGCGTTGGAATCCAGTACTACCTGGTCTGAGGAAGATGCGACAAGAGCATTACTTAGTTTTATCGGTGAATTTTCGATTGAGTGCCTCAATGCTTATGCTCGCGGCACTACACTACTCGAACTCCCTCCTAATGACTCCAAGAATCTTTATTTGGTTAGCCGATTCGTTAAAGATGCTCACGATTCTAACACCCAATTATTCGACGCCATCATAGTTGTAGTAAAGTGCCATATGCTGGCAAACGCGCTGATTTGCCCTGATCTCGAATCAGTGCAACGCAAATTCAAACATGTTACTTTTTATTTTGATACACCACTGGTGTTAGGGCTGTTAGGGTTGCACGGCGAACACCAGAAGCAAGCAACAGATTCACTACTACGGCTTCTTAACAACCTGGAAGCAAAAACGGCTGTTTTTGAACATACCGCACAAGAAGTCTATCGCGTTATAGAGTGGGCGGAGAATAATATAGAAAAGCCTGACAGTTATAATGCAACGATCATCAAAGAAATGCGTTGGTTACATAAAAAGAAAAGTGATCTTAGGCTTATTCGGCTGAAGCTTAATGACCACTTCGGGCGACTAGGTCTCGTACGGCATCGAAACCCTCCACACGACCGACAGTCTCAGATCAACGAAGCTGATCTGCAAAGTACGTTATCTAAAACAGTGAAATATTCGACCGAACGAGCAGCCGCTTGCGATATTAATTCTATCCGTAACATTTACGCTCTTCGGAAGGGGATGTCGCCGTGCCGACTAGAGGACAGCGTTGCCGTGTTAGTTACTTCGAACACCGCCCTCGCTCGGGCGGCTTATCAGTTCGGTCAATCGTGGGAGGAGATGCGTGAGGTTTCAAGTGTTATTACCGATTTCAGCCTCGCTAACGTAGCCTGGTTAAAAGCACCTCTTGGCGCTCCAGAACTCCCAGAGCGAGAAGTGCTGGCCATGTGCTATGCAGCAATGGAACCTAGAACGGAGCTTTGGAACAAGTATCTCGATGAAATTGATCGACTTAAGGAACAAGGCAATATTACAGCTCAAGATCATGAATTGCTCCGAGTCTCACTCCGCGCGAATGACGAATTAATGGACCTAACACTCGGCAGTGAAGCGGCCTTCGACGGATCAACAGTGTCCACGATACTACAACGCGTCAAAGCGGATCTTGTCAAAGAGCAGGCTGACATTTTGGATGCCGAACAACAATCACATGAACAAACGCGAAGAGAACGGGATGAATTAATTAATCGAAACCAAAACATACAAGCACGTATTTTCTGGGTCTCCCGTTCTGCAGCAAAATGGATGACTCGGATACTCTTTGCAATGATGGTTACTGTGATCGTAGTGGGCAGTTATTGGCCAGCCCATCAATTGCCAGATAGTGTTGGTGGCAATCGGTTGATATGGTGGTTGGGTTTCTTTTCGGTATTGATAACAACCATCTGGGGTATTTTCGGAAACATCTTCGGTTGGTCATTGATTCAGTGGAAAAATAGAATACACAACAAGCTGGAGCATTCTATTTACAATTGGCTATTAAGGATGTTAAATCTTTTAGACGGTCATACCGATTAGGCAACGCCGGGTGCCACACTTTGCCGCTATGCGGTCAAGGTGCTGCACCCAGTTATCCCAAATCCCGCTCGACCATCTCACACAATACGTGGATCAGCACGCCGTGTGCTTCTTGGATACGCGCGGTGGTTTGGCTTGGCACGATCAGATCGACCGTGGCGATGCCTTTGGCGGGGCCGCCGTCTCGGCCTAGGAAGGCGATGCTCGATAGGTTGGAGGTGCGGGCTTGTTCTAGGGCGCGTAGGACGTTTGGGGATTTTCCGCTGGTTGAGAAAGCGATAAGCACATCGCCTTTTTGGCCTAGGGCTTGGACCTGGCGGGCGAAGGTGTGGTCGAAGCCGTAGTCGTTGCCGGCTGCGGTGAGTGTGGAGCCCGACTCTGTCAGGGCGACGGCTGCGTAGGGGCGGCGGTCTTCGATGTATCGCACGACGAACTCGGTGACAAGGTGGGCTGCGTCTGCGGCGCTTCCGCCGTTGCCGCAGGCGAGGACTTTGTGGTTGTTCTTTAAGCAATCGACGATGAGCTTGACGGCTTGGTCGAGTTGGGGCTCCAGGGCTTGTAGTGACTGGATGGCGGCGGTGCTTGCGGTGATGGTGTCTTTGAGGGTGGTCATGTGGGCGTGTTCCGGGTGAGGGTGCCCGGCGGGGTTCCTAGCGTGTTTCGATGGTGATGTCTGCGTTCGGCACGGCCGACTCGCTTCGCTCGCTGGCCGTGGCACCCGCCGCTACTGTCGCCGAGGCGAAGCGTTAACGTAGCTGTGGCCCGGCTGGCTCGCAAGCCGACACTTTTTGCTTTTGAAAACGGTGTGGCTTTGGGTGCAACATTGCATACGCGGACCGCTCCCTCACGGTCGCGGCTCGTCGTGGGGGGTCTATCCAAACAGTGGCGAGGCTTGAAATGGCGCGGTCGGCGCGATACGGTAAGACATGCCCACCACGCCTAAAGACCCTGCGACCGATCAGCGTCCCGAAGGTCATGCCCCCCCCAGCCTGCTCTCTGAAACCGGGCACAGCAGCCAAGAAACCGAGTTTTTCAACCCCACCCCGCCGGGCTACCGGAAGGGCCACCATAAGTATGTCGTGGTCCTGGGCACGGTCATGAGCGGGCTTGGCAAGGGCATCTTCTCCAGCTCCATCGCCAAGCTGCTCAAGGACAAGCGGCTGAGTGTGGCGCCGATCAAGATGGAGGGGTATCTGAACATCGACTCGGGCACGCTCAATCCGTACCGGCACGGCGAGGTGTTTGTGCTCGACGACGGCCTCGAGACGGACATGGACCTGGGCACGTACGAGCGCATGCTCGACCAGGCACTGACCCGCGACAGCTTCACCACCAGCGGACAGGTGTTCCGCAAGGTGCTGGATAAGGAGCGCCACGGCGGGTACCTGGGCAGGGACGTGCAGATGATCCCGCACGTCACGGGCGAGGTGAAGTACCAGCTTCGCCAGTTGGCCATGAAGCAGAACGCGGACGTGGTGTTCGTCGAGGTCGGCGGGACGGTGGGCGATTACGAAAACGCGTTTTACATTGAGGCGTTGCGTGAGTTGGCTTATGAAGAGGGGCCGAACAGCGTGTGCTTTGTGGCGCTGACGTATGTGATCGAGCCTCGCGCATTGGGCGAGCAGAAGTCGAAAGCTGCGCAGCTTGGCTTGAAGAAGCTGATGGAGACGGGGGTCCACCCGCACATCATCGCTTGCCGGGCGCGCAACCCGGTGACGGAGTCGGCGATCCAGAAGATCGCGATGTTCAGCAATGTGCCGGTGCAGCGTGTGTTTTCGATGCACGACCGCAAGTCGATCTACACGATCCCCGACGCGATGCGTGAAGCCGGTCTGGACCGCGAGATATTGAGTTTGCTTGAGTTACACAGCCGCGTGGACCAAGCCAACGAAGACCGCCAGCGTGAGAAGTGGCGGCAGTTCGTGACGAAGCTGACGGGTCCGCGTCGTTACAAGGTCCGCCTGGGTATCACGGGCAAGTACGCGATGTTGCGTGACGCGTATGCGTCGATTGAAAAGGCTTTGGAGCACGCGGCGGCGCATCTGTCGGCTGAGATCGATACCCAGTGGATCGACACGACCGAGCTCGATCCGTCGCAGAAACACGTTGGCGCGTTGATGCAAGGCCTACACGCGGTGATCGTGCCGGGCGGTTTCGGGCACCGGGGCACTGAGGGCAAGATCGCGGCGGTGCGCCACTGCCGCGAGCACGGCCTGCCGTATTTGGGCATCTGCTTGGGTTTTCAGATGGCTGTGGTGGATTACGCCCGCCACGTCTGCGGGCTTAGCGACGCCGGCAGCAGCGAGTTCAACCCGGACACGCCCCACCCCGTGATTGATCTGCTGCCCGAGCAGAAAAAGATCGAGGGCCTTGGCGGGAACATGAGGCTAGGCGGCAAGGACGTGAAGATCACGCCCGGCACACTGGCGGCGTTTCTGTTTGAAGGGGCGCCGCAGGTGCGTCAGCGGTTCCGCCATCGGTACGAGGTGGACCCCCGGTACATCGAGCGTCTCGAGCAGCACGGCTTGGTCTTCTCAGGGCGACACCCGGACCAGCCGATCATGCAAGTCTTGGAACTGCCCACCAAGCAGCATCCTTATTTTGTGGGCACGCAGTTCCACCCGGAGTTCACCAGTCGGCCGCTGGCCCCGTCGCCGCTGTTCATGGGGCTGGTCGCCGCGGCGATCCGCTTGGCGTATCCCGATGAGCCCCAAGACAACCTGCCGGCGCGGTGGCGCATCCCGGTCATAGAGAATCCTAAACCGGTCGGCGCACCGCCCGACCTGACACCCGCACAATAAAAGAATTCATTGGAAACGGGTTAAGGCGATCCCACCAGCTCCGCGTTGCTGGAGAAGCGTTCGAGGGCTTTGAGTAGCTGCTCGGCTTGCGTCACGGGCGGCATGGTCAACAGCCTGCGGCGCAGCGCCGACATGGTTTGCATCTCATGTGGGGTCAGCAGCCGTTCTTCTTTGCGTGTTCCCGATGCGGCCAGGTTGATCGCGGGGAACACGCGGTGTTCGGCGACCTTGCGGTCGAGGATGAGTTCCATATTGCCGGTGCCCTTGAACTCTTCGAAGATCACCTGATCGCCGCGGCTTCCGGTGTCGACAAGGGCGGTGGCGATGATGGTCAGCGAGCCGCCCTCTTCGAACTTGCGTGCGGCGCCGAAGAGTTGTTTGGGTATGGCCATCGCGCTGGCGTCGAGCCCGCCCGAGAGCGTGCGCCCCGACGACGCCTGGCCCGGCGCGGTGTTGAACGCACGGCCGATGCGGGTCAGCGAGTCGAGGAGGATCACCACGTCTTTGCCGGACTCGGCCATGCGCTTGGCACGCTCGATGGCCAGGATCGCCAGCTTGACGTGACGGTCGGGTGTGTGGTCGTTGGAGCTGGCCAGCACCTTGCAAGGGGTGTTTCGGCGGAAGTCGGTGACTTCTTCTGGGCGTTCGTCGATCAGCAGGGCTGTGACTTCGATGTCGGGGTGGTTGTGGTGCAGGCCCAGAGCGATGTTGTGTAGCAGCGTGGTCTTGCCCGCCTTGGGCGGCGACACGATCATGCCGCGCTGCCCGTACCCGATGGGGCAGAACAGGTCGATCAGCCTGCACGACGGCGGGCAGCCGGGGTATTCCAGCGTCAGGCGTGGCGCGGGGTCGATCGTGGTGAGGTCTTCAAACTTTCGGCTGTCTTTGTATTCGCCTGGGTCCGATCCTTCGATCTTGACCACGCCCCGCACCCAAGGCGCGTTGGGGGCGATGTCGCTGACCTTGTTCTTTTTATTTTTATTTTTTTTGTACTTGCCTCTTTGGGGCGCCCGCTGGTGGTTGTGCCCGTTGCCTTTGGGCTTACCAAGTTCAACTTCCAGTTCCAAGCCCGGCCGCAGGTGGTAGCGTTGAATGAGTTCGGGCGGCACGACGGGGTCAACGGGCAATGACACCAGCGTCTGGTCCATGATGCGCAGCCGCCCGGGCGATTTGTTCGAGAACTCTAGAATCCCGACGTGTGAATGCATTATTAAAAAATCCTGCGTCGTGCTGCTTGGCCCCATGCGACCCCTATGGATCGCCCGGTTCCACGCGGACTCACGAACGGTGTAATTGCCCGCCGTACGGCTTTAGATGTCAGCCGCAGCCTTACAACCTCATATCAGACCCGGAAACCACTCGGGCTTGGCGATAGGGCAACGGCAGATGAAGTCCAGCGGCTCGGCGCCGCTGTTATCCGTCACTGGTTCCCCCGTATCGGCCGCTTTTTTTTCTAAAACCCTCCAAGCCATCAGGCCGGCTACGGCTTTTGAAAAGTGCGCCCCCGGGATTTTAGAAAGCCTTGCGACACGCGCCCGGGTTGCCCCGCTTGATCCACCAACATCGCTACGACATCGGTGGCGGCTTCGCATTGACAAAACTGGCGTTAGCTTTTCTTACCCTCGCTATTCAGCGATCTTTAGAAACCCGGCCCGCCTCAGGGCGGCCGCCGCGGTGATAATCGGATCTTGTTAGATGACAGAAGCGAATGTGCTTTTCCCGACCAAGTCCAGCCAGGCAACACCCCTGTTTTACTCTTTTCGGCTCTTTTGATCAAGGCCTATTTAAAAAAATTATAAATAAGCCGATTCCGGACGCTCCGGTATTATCTTAGGTGTCCCACCAGCTCAGGTCCACCGTGGGGAAGATCACGTCGTGGATATCGGCGTCTTGGATCTCGAACCGCTCAACTTCGTTGAGTTGGCCCAGGTACCGTGAGTTGGCAGCCACCTTCTCGGCCAGGTCGGCCAGGTTCTCGAACCGCGACACGTGCTGCATGAACCGCTTGATGCCGTAATCCACCGCCTGGCCGCGACGGATGACAAACGCCCAGTCGCTGGCCTGCATCAGCAGCAGCTCCCGCCCCGCCTTTTCCAGCAACTGGTGGACCTGCTTGTCTTGTCGCCAAGGCAGGTTGTACGTCAGCTTGCCGAAGATGCTCTCGCAGCGGTACTCGATCTCCCACATCCAGTTGACCTGCTCGTTGGTCCAGACGCGGTGGTCGCCCTCCTCGCCCCAAGACCCCTCGGGCAGCGCGGCGACCTTGTCCACGAAGTGGTTATCCATGAACCGCTGGGGGGTGGACAGCTCGACCTCCGGGTCGGCGTTGAGCGTCAGCAACACGTCTCGCAGGAACGTTGGGCCCTCGAACCACCAGTGCCCGAATAACTCGGCGTCGAAGCAGGCGGTGATGACGCCGTATCGCGCCGTCTGCTGGCGGTGCTCACGCAGCCGGTGCTTGATGTGGTTGCAGAAATGCGTGACGTGCTGGTGAATCTTCGCGGGCACGTCGTCGGGGTAGTACAGGTGTTTGTCGCCCAGGCCTGCCTTGGGGCTGGTAATCTTCCAGTACCTCAGGCCGCGACGCGGGCTCCATTTTTTGTGGAACTCGAGGTACTCGCCGGCTGCGGGGTAGCCGATCGTGCCGGACCAGACCTTCTGGCAGACATCGGCGTCGCGTGCGAAGGCGGTGGCGCGGGCCAACCCGCTGCCGTCGCTGTTGACCCCGTGCGGTTCGAGCAGGCTTCGCCAGCCACGGCTGGGGTATTGCTTGGCTTCGTCCCAGTTGACTTTCCACCACTGCCCGTCGTTGAAGACCTGCTCGCTGCGGCAGTTTTGGATCAGGTGGCTCTCGACAAAGAAGTGCGTCAGTCCTTCGTCTGCGATCAGGTGCTCGATACCGGGGCGGTTGCGCGCGCCGCCCCAGACGATGGGTGGAGCCCAGTGCCCCGACGGGCGGTAAGCGCACTCGGGCAGCCATATCCCCGTGGGCCGGATGCCTAGGATTCGCCGCGTGCTGGCGATGCCCGCGCGGATCTGCGCGCGGATGCTGGCGTCCTCCAGCAACAGCGGCAGGTAGCCGTGCGTCGCGCACGAGGTAAGGATTTCGATGTGACCGCTTTGTGCGAGTTGGGCGTAGGCGGCGGGTATGTCGCGGTTCTTGGCGTGGAACTGCTCGCGCAGTTTTTCGTACCAACCCTCCCACCGCTGTGCCAGGTGGGCCATGTGCCCGTTGCCGACCTGATCAAACTCGGTGCGGTCGGCTTGTGCGCGGTCGATGCGGTCGTCGAGGTAGCGGTCGAATCCGTCTTTGAAGACGTCGTGTGCCAGTTGTTCCAATAGCACGGGGGTTAGGCCGACGGTCAGGCGGGGGTTGCCGTTGAGGAACACACACTCCTCGATCATGGCCAATAGAGGCAGGTACGTCTCGGCCGCCGCTTCGTAGAGCCAGTCCTCGCCGTGGGGCCACGTCCCGTGACGCAGCACATACGGCAAATGCCCGTGCAGGACCAGGCAGAAGCTGCCTAAAGGCTCACTCATAACCGCCTATGGTAGCCGTATTCACGCCCCACGGCACACACCCTGTATGAAAGCGGGCATGGCGGTGGTACGATTGGATATGCGTCCGCTACGAGCCGCGACCGTAAGGGAGCGGTACGCCTGGCGGTGGCGCCCGGCCCATAAAGATAGTCGCCTCGCAATAAACGATTTGAAAGACACTTTGGATCAGCGGGTATAAGAAAATGCGCACTCACCGCCAGCCAGACTCCGCAATACTCGACAGCACCATCCGGCCCGCTCCCTTACGGCCGCGGCTCGTAGCGAACGATTTTATGATCCGTTAGGCAGGACGCCGTACTATGACCGCCCCCCCCACAGCGAAACCAGCGCGGCAGCCCGTGGTCATCACCGCCGAACCATCACCCGCGTCGCTTCAAGGCAAACGGTTGCACTTCGTGGGCATCGGCGGCTGCGGCATGTCGGGCTTGGCCAAATTAGCGATGCAAGCCGGCGCAGCCTGCTCCGGCAGCGACATCGCCGCCACCCCCATCACCGACGCGCTCGACCAAGCGGGCATCGCAGTGACACTTGAGCAATCCGCCCAAAGCGTGCCCGACCCGTGCGACCTAGTGATCGCTTCGGCAGCTATCAACCCGCAGCACCCGGAGATGGTCGAAGCGAACCGGCGCGGCGTGCCGGTGATCAAGTACGCCCAGATGCTCGGCAGGCTTATGGCTGGTCGCACCGGCGTCGCCATCGCCGGCACCCACGGCAAGTCCACCACCGCGTCGATGCTCGCGCACACGCTGATCGCCTGCGGCCTAGACACGTCGTTTATCATCGGCGCCACGTGCAAACAAATCGGCGGCGGGTCGCGCACGGGCGCAGCCAACGCGCCGCTGATCGCCGAGGCCTGTGAGTTCGACCGGTCGTTTCATCACCTTCACCCCACGCACGCGGTCATTCTCAATGTCGAGGAAGACCACCTGGATATTTATGGCTCGATCGACGCGGTGGTCGAGGCGTTTGGCGTATTCGCCAAGCTGTTGCCCAAGCACGGGTCGCTGTTGATCAACCACGAGATGGCCCACCGTTTGGCGATCACCGCGGGGCTGGACTGCCCGGTTGAGACGATCGGCTTCGCCCCGCAAGCGGACTGGCGCATTGAAGTCGAGCCTTCCGACACTACCGGGCAAAACCAAGGCCGTGAAACGGTACGCCTGCACTACCACGGCAAGCCCGTGGCCGTGTGGCAGGCTGCCATACCCGGTGAGCATATGGCCTACAACGCCGCCGCCGCCGCCGTCACCGCCCACCGTTTGGGCGCGGCATGGGGTGGCGTTGCTCAAGCGTTGGCCGCGTTCCAAGGCTTGGACCGGCGCATGCAGTGCCTCGGTGTGCGTCCGCTCAACGGCGCGGGTCAAGACGGCCGGGGCGTTACCGTTCTCGACGACTACGGCCACCACCCCACCGAGATCGACACCACGCTGCGTGCCCTGCGTCGCCACTACAAGCCCAAGCGTTTGATCTGCGTGTTCCAGCCTCACCAGCACAGCCGCACGCGGTTTCTGATGGAGCAGTTCGCCGCCAGCTTCAGCCAGGCCGACATCGTCATCGTCCCGCATATTTATTTTGTTCGCGACAGCGAGGTGGAGCGTCACGCCGTCAGCGCCGCCGACCTTGTCGACCGACTCCGCCAACGCGGCACCCAAGCGTTACACGTCTACCCGTTCGAGGCGATCGTTGAGCAGCTAGAGGTCATCGCCCAGCCCGGCGATTTGCTGGTGACGATGGGCGCGGGAGACGTGTGGAAAGTAGCCCGGCGGTTCTTGGAAAACGCTTCAGTAATGTGAAATTGGTGTAAGCGATCAGCGCCGACGCCTAGTCTGCATCGCAAACAACCCCCCCACCGCCAGCAAGCCCGCCGTCCCCGGCTCGGGCACGTCGAACAGATACGCGGACCCGATCTCCAAGCCATTGCCGTCGGTCAGCGCGCCGATGATCGCGGTGCCGCCGGTGATGGCGACGGCGTTGCCGAAGGCGTCGCCGTTGGCTGCGTCGCGTGCTTTTAGCTTGGCGAGTTGTTGGCCTGTGGTCAGGTCGAAGAAGTACGCCGCCCCGGAAAAGTCGCCCCTCTCGTCGTCGCCGATGGCGCCGACGATCGCGATGTTGCCGTTGATCCCCACCGACCATCCGAACCGGTCGGCGGCGTTGGCATCGCCGGCGGTGAGCTTGAACAGTTGTTGGCCGGTGGCCACGTCGAACACATACACAGCCCCCGCGTCTTGGCCGCCGTCGTCGTCGAGGTACGCACCCACCACAGCCAATCCGCCGTCCACGGCCACCGCCGCGCCGAAGAAGTCGTTCGCCCCGCCGTCGTCAGATGTCAGCTTGTGCATCAACCGCCCCGTGGCTGTCTCGTACACGTAAGCAGCGCCGGCGTTTGAGCCCAGGTCGTCGTCGAAGTGCGCCCCGACAATCGCCGCGTTTCCGCCGACCGCCGCCGCGAACCCGAACAGGTCGTCTTTGGGCGTGGCGCTGCCGTTGGTGAGCTTGTGCAACTGCCGGCCGGTGGTGACGTCGAACAGGTAGGCTGCGCCCGACAGCACACCGGGCGCTTGGTCGGCACGTGCGCTGACGATGGCGGTGTTGCCGCTGATACCCACGGAGAAGCCGAACCGTGCGAACGCCCTGGCGTCGTCGGCGATCAGCGTGCCCACCCGCTGACCCGTGACCGTGTCGTACACATACACCGCGCCCGAGTCCCTGCCCGTGCCGTCTTCCTGGGGCACGCCGACGACCAAGCGTTTGCCGCTGACCGCGACGGCTTGGCCGAACCCATCGCCGTCGGTTGGGTCTGTCGCGGTCAGCTTGTGCAGCTGCTGGCCGGTCGCCACGTCGAATACGTACACCGCGCCGAAGTCGGAGTCTTCTTTCGCGCCGTCGTGCAGGGCAGCGCCGACCACGGCTGTTTGGCCGCTGATGCCCACCGCGTTGCCGAACTGATCGAACGCCTGCACGTCGTCGCCGTTGAGTTTGTGTGTCTGTAGAAATTCGGCGGCGGCGGGCGTTGCCGTGCTTAGCCACACCGCTACCAATAACACTGACACGAACGATGGACGCAAAACAAGTACGGGTATCATTTTTTCTCCCAAACGTGTAAGGCTGATTGTGGGTTATTGACGTGGCGTAAGGCCGGCTTAGGGGCGCTCTAGTTCGTTAGCCCCGTCACGTTTTTGCCACGTGGGCATACGTCAATAACGGTCGTGGCCGATCGTCCGCCGACCGCCGGTAACACAGCGCTCTCCGCTCCCGTGTCTATTTACCAGCAAGATTGTTCCAAGCGCATGTTTTACGGCATGCGCGCTGAGGGACAGCCATGTATTTTACCGTCCCGCTCAAGCTACACAAGAGGTTATCTAAAAAACCAACGCGTGTAGGCCGCCTCACGGCTGATCGCCGTAAGCCTTGCCTCATACGCACCGGCGGGCGGTACGGTTCTTTAGGATTTCCCTGCCCGCTCATCCCGCGTGTTGGCGTTGGTGGATCAAGGCTTTAGCTAAATCGAGGTAGTCGCCCGCGCCGGGGCACTGGGGCGCGTAATCGAAGATGGTCTTGCCGAAGCTGGGACACTCGGCGAGCTTGATGTTGCGTCGTATCGGTGGCTGGAGGACCTGGGCGTGGCTCCACGGCACGTCCTGGGCACGAGCGCCCTCAAAGAACGCCTGTAAGTCTGACAGGATCTCACCGGCCAGGATCGTCTGCGCATCGTGCATGCACAGGACGATGCCCGTGACGGTTAAGCCTGGGTTGACCGCCTGCTTGATCAGCGTGACGGTTTCGAGCAGCTTGCTGAGGCCCTGCAACGCCAGGAAGTGTGCCTGCATGGGCACGATCACCTCGTTAGCCATGGCCAGCGCGTTGATGGTCAACAGCCCCAGGCTTGGTGGGCAGTCGATCAGGACGTAATCAAACGCGGGCTTGCTGTCCGCGTCTGCCAGCAAGGGCGCGCATTTTTCCGCCAACACGCGCTGTGCCCGGCCGGCCGCCGCCAACGGCGCCAGCTCCGAGTCGATCCCCGCCAGGTTCACTTCCGCGGGCAACACGACGAGGTTCTGCCCCGCCTGCTGGGCGATGTCCAACGCTGAAACGCCGGGGTCGGTCAGCAGGTCGTAAACTGTTTTGTGGTTTGGTCCGGCCTCGATCCCTAGGTGCAGCGTCAGGTGGGCCTGGGGGTCCATATCGATTAGCAGCACACGCTGCCCCGCCCGCGCCAGGGCTGCGCCGAGGTTGACCGTTGTGGTCGTCTTGCCGACCCCGCCTTTCTGGTTCACAAAAGCGATGTACCGCGTGTCAGGCTGGCGCGGTCTGTGTGCAGGCGGCGGTTGGGGAGCCGTCGGGCGGGGGCCAACAGCTTCGGACGGGGCGGCTTGGACGTGCACGGGCGTACGCGGGGGCGGCGCAACCTCAGACGCTGATTTTGTGAGCGTCTGGGAGTCGCTGTCGGGGCTGGTCTTGTCTGCGGGGTCTATCAACGGCGACGCCTCCTTGCGCCTTTTTACGCCCTTCTGGGTCAGGCTAACGCGGGTTTTAGTATATCAATCGCAGCCAAACCGGCAGAGCCGGCCTAATTGGCCCGGGGCCACGTCCCAATAACTAATGAAAAATCTTTTTGCACACCTATAGATTTTTACAAAATCAGAGGTATGATCATCGCGTTTGCATGCAGCCCCGCTTGTGGCGGGGTGACGGTTTCCCTCCTGGGACACAACCCTGTATGGACGATCCCGACGGGCAGCGTGTCGGTCTTGCCCACATTGAACTGACCGACAAGCCTGTGTTCGACGGCGTGTACGCCCACCTGGCACAGCCGATATCCGACTACAGCTTTGCAGCCAATTACATCTGGGGCTCATGCCTCAAGCTCTACTGGTCGCGGATCGACCGGCACGTGTGCGTGTTCGCCAACGGCACGGGCGACTTGACCATGCTCACCCCGCCGATCCCCCAGCCCGGCGCCACCGAGAGCGACCTGCGCGACTGCGTGGGCAGGTGCTTTGAGGTCATGGACCGGTACAACGATCGGATCGCCGACCGGTCGCGTTCGCGTATCGAGTACGTCTCAGACGAGCTGCTCGAACGGTTCAGCGCCGCCCCAGGCCTGAGCCTCAGCGCGACGCCCATGAGCGGCGACTACCTCTACGACACGGCCCGGATGATCGACCTGGCCGGCGGGCCGCTCAAGAGCAAGCGCCACGCGCGGTCGAAGTTCATGAATAGCTGCCCCAACCACCGCACCGCGCCGCTGGACGATTCGCACGTGCCCGCCTGCCACGAGCTTCTTGACCTGTGGTGCCGCGTGCGAGACCAAAGCCACGAAGGCGAGGTCAACACCGCCCAGGTCGGCTCGGACATCCTCCGCCACCACGACCTGATCGCCTCGCACACCGCCCTGAGTCATTACAAGCAACTGGGCCTGCGCGGCATGGTGCTGCTCGACGGCGACAAGGTGATCGGCTTCACGTTCGGCGAGGCGTTGAGTCCCCACCAAGCGTCGATCATGGTCGAGAAGACGCACCCGGATTACCCCGGCTCAGCCCAGTACATCTACAGCGAGTTCTGCCGCTTGTACTGGCAGGACTTCCCGCTGATCAACGCCGGTGACGACTGGGGCATACCGAGCTTGCGATTCACCAAGCAGAGCTACCGCCCGGTGCGGATTTTGAACAAGTATGTGCTGACGCGCCAGCCCGTGCCCGTGGTCTCTGGGTATTCCCCGCTGGACCTGCCGCAGGTTCAGCCGGCGCCGGGCCCGGTGTTGTCGACGCCGCTGACCAACCAAGACGCCACTCAAGCGCAGCCCCAAGCCATCGGCGTATTAACCACGCAAGCCGATAAACAGCCTGAACTGCGTCGTGCAGAGCTTGGCGATGTCGCGACGATTCTGGGTCTGGAGCGGGCGTGCTTCAAATCGCTTGAAGAGACATTCAACCGCAGGCAGATCAAGAACCTGATCCTCAACCCCCGCGCGACGGTCACGGCTGCGGTGCTGGACGGCCAAGTCGTGGGCTGGGCGGTGGGTCTGATCCGCCAACACCGCCACAGCCAGTCCGGCCGGCTCTACGCCGTCGCCGTGCACCCCGACCACCGCGGCAAGCAGTTGGGCCGAGGCCTTGCCGAGCACGCCCTGCTGAGCCTGTCGCAATTGGGCATCAGCCGCGTGTTTTTGGAGGTGCGCAGCGACAACCACACAGCCATCAACCTCTACCGCAAATTAGGCTTCATCGGCCACCGCTTCCTGCCCAAGTACTACGGGCAAGGCGGCCACGGGCTGCGCATGAAGCGGGTCACGGCGCAGGCGGCGGCCTCACCACCCCCGGTGCCGCAAGAAGCGGACGAGTGTGTGGCGGCGTGACAAGGGCTTAACTAGCCGCTCGCGCCGCTCACGACGCCGTTACGCCTCTGATTTGGCAATCCCACAGCGGGCCACTATCCTTGTCACCCTGTTAAAATCGGCCCCTGCCGACACGAAAAAGCGTGACGCGGAGGGGGTGGTCGGCATCTAAAAGTAAGATCGCCTCCCACCGTAAGCAGCGTAACCAGAAAGGCAAAGGCGGCACCCCCATGTCCAACCAAGGCACGGTATCCCAGGTCATCGGCTCAACTTTCGACGCTCGCTTCAGCGAAGACAGCCTACCCGACATCTACAACGCGCTTCGCATCACCGGCGAGCACAACGGGCTAAAGATCAACCTCGTGGGCGAGGTGCAGCAGCACCTAGGCGGCGGGCAGGTCCGGGCGGTGGCCCTGGGCACGACAGACGGCGTGAGCCGCGGCATGCCCGTGATCGACACGGGCGCGCCCGTGCAAGTGCCCGTGGGTGAGGCCGTGCTTGGCAGGGTGTTCAACCTGCTGGGCGAGCCGGTGGACAAGCGCGGGCCCGTCAACGCCAAAGAGTTCCGCTCCATCCACCAAGACCCGCCGGCGTTTATGGACCTGAACCCCAAGACCGAGATCCTCGAAACGGGGATCAAGGTGGTCGACCTGCTGTGCCCGTTCGTTCGTGGCGGCAAGATCGGCCTGTTCGGCGGGGCGGGCGTGGGCAAGACCGTCATTATTCAGGAAATGATCGCGCGCATCGCGCGTGAGCACGGGGGGTATTCCGTGTTCGCCGGCGTGGGCGAGCGCACACGCGAGGGCAACGACCTCTGGCTGGAAATGCAAGAGGCCCAGTACACCGACGCCCAGGGCAATTCGCAGTCCGTGCTCAGCCGCGTGGCGATGGTGTTCGGGCAGATGAACGAGCCCCCGGGCGCGCGTTTGCGCGTGGCGCTGGCTGGGCTGACCATGTGCGAAGACTTCCGCGACAAGTCCGGCAAGGAAACGCTGCTGTTCGTGGACAACATTTTCCGGTTCACGCAGGCTGGTTCGGAGGTGAGCGCGTTGCTTGGGCGCATGCCGTCAGCCGTGGGTTATCAGCCCACGCTGTCGACCGAGATGGGCGAGCTGCAAGAACGGATCACGTCCACGGACAAAGGCGCCGTCACCAGCGTGCAGGCGATCTACGTCCCCGCTGACGACCTGACCGACCCGGCCCCCGCGACGACGTTTAGCCACCTCGACGCCTTCGTCGTGCTTAGCCGTGGTATTTCCGAGAAGGGCATTTACCCGGCTGTGGACCCCCTAGCCTCGACCAGCCGCATCCTCGAGCCCGGCGTGCTGGGCCAGGAGCACTACCAGGTCGCCCGGCAGGTGCAGTCCACCCTGCAGCGGTACAAGAGCTTGCAGGACATCATCGCCATCCTGGGCGTGGACGAGCTGTCCGAGGAAGACAAGCTCATCGTCGCCCGCGCCCGCAAGATGGAGCGGTTCCTCAGTCAGCCGTTCTTCGTCGCCGAACAGTTCACCGGCTTCCCCGGCATCTACACGCCCCTGTCCGACACCATCGAGTCGTTCCAGCGCATCGCCGCGGGCGAAGCGGACGACCTACCCGAGTCAGCGTTCATGTACGTGGGCACCCTCGACGACGTACGCGCCAAGGCGGAGAAGATGAAGGCGGAGGGGTAAAGCGAAGGCAGCCACTACTAGCGTAGCGCTATTCTTCCTTTTTCTTCTTCGGCTCCAGTGCCTTGCCGATGCCTTCGAAGACGTTATTCAAGCCCTTCTCGATGTCCTTACCGGCCTTTTCAACGGCTTCGCCGGTTTTCTTGATGGCTTGCTCTCCGGCTTGGCCCACGGCGGTGAGGCCTTGGCCTAGTCCCTTGATGATCGTGCCGGGGATCGCGTCGGCGCCGGCTTTGATCGTGGCTTCCAGGAAAGCTTTCATGAGTATCCCGACCAGCTTGGACATGAGCACGCCCTTGTCCGAATCCGAACCGACGCGATCCAATCGCACCTCCGGGATCTTCAGCGTGGTCACGACGGGCTTCTTGCCCAGTGTGAAGACCGTGGCGTGGACCGTCACGTCCGTGATCACCACCTCTTCAATCATGAACTTCTTGCCGGGTTGCTGGTCTTTGGGAGCGTCTTTTTCGTCGCTCTGACCATCGCCGCTGTCACCGGCATTTTTACCGCCCATGTTGTCGAGGATGACGTTGTAGTTGCCCTTGCCGTCTTTGCTCTCAAGGTTCAGCTCGATGCCGGATAGTTCCAGCTTTTGGAGCACGACGGTGTCTTTGAGGAGCGAGCCCAATGAGAGCGACACGCCGCCCTTGCCGAGCTTGAGGAAGTGCTCGTTGTCGAACTGTGGCGGGTTGGCGACTCGCAGCCCGGCCATGCCGAACCGGCCGGTGAATAGGCCGATGTCCGCGTCGTCGAGGTGAGTGTCGACGCCCAGGGCCTGTGTGGCGCCGATCTCGATGGCGTTTCGCGCGATCCAGTCGATGCCGATGATCACAGCCACGAAGCCCACCGCGGCTGCGACGGCGACGCCGATCAATATTTTTTTGGCCTTGGGTTTCATGTGTCCCCTTTTGTAAACCGGTCTATGATTCACCTTGTTGTAGACGCCGTGCGGGGCGCGGCGTGTGTTAGAAGCCGGGCGTTAAAAAAGCCATGCAGCCACCCAACGGTGAACATTATATGCGGCTGGCGTTGAGCCTAGCCCGTCGCGGGCTGGGGCGGGTCGAGCCGAACCCGATGGTCGGGGCTGTGTTGGTGCGCGACGGGCGGGTGGTGGCCCAGGGGTGGCACCGTCGTTTCGGCGATGCGCACGCGGAGGCGAACGCGCTGCAACAGTGCCGCGACCGCGGCGTTGACCCGCGTGGCTGCGACCTGTACGTCACGCTCGAGCCGTGCAACCACCACGGCAAGACGCCGCCTTGCGCCGACGCGATCGTCGAAGCGGGCGTGGCGCGTGTGTTCATCGCGATGGCCGACCCGAACCGCGACGTGGCTGGGGGCGGTGCCGACAAGCTTCGCCAAGCCGACATCCCCGTCCACCTGGGCCTGTGCGAGCAAGCAGCCCGGCTGCTCAACGAGCCTTACATCAAGCGCGCCGCCACGGGTCTGCCCTGGGTGATCGCCAAGTGGGCCCAGACGCTCGACGGCTACATCGCCGCGCGCACGGGCCACAGCCAATGGATCAGCAACGACCGCAGCCGACGGGTTGTGCACCAGCTACGCGGGCGCGTCGATGCGGTCGTGGTTGGTGTGGGCACGGTGCTGGCTGACGACCCGCTGCTGACCGCGCGGGGCGTGCCCGTGCGTCGCATGGCCAGGCTCGTGGTCGTCGATCCAGATCTGCGAATACCGCCCAACGCCAAGCTGCTCCGCTCGCTGGGCGCCGACCCACGCGCCGCGCCGGTGACAGTCGCGGTGAGTGATCAATTGCACGCCAGCCAACCGGGCAAGCTGGCTGATCTGATATCCCAGGGCGTTGAGGCGATCGCTCTGCCCCCGACCCAAACCGACCCCGGTCGGCTGAGCCTTCAGCCGCTGCTAACGCACTTAGCCACAGTCCACAACGCGACCAACGTCTTGGTCGAAGGCGGGTCGAAGCTGGTTAGTAGTATGTTTGAGCAGCGGCTGGTCGATCAGGCGCTGGTGTTCGTGGCGCCTCGCCTGCTTGGCGACCACGAGGCCGTTGCGCCGTTGCAAGGCTTGGTTTCACAAGAAGCGGGCGATGGGTACGGCTTGACGCTGCTGCAGGCCAAAAAGCTGGACCACGACGTGATGTTGGATTACCGCATTGATATTGATAAAGCTAAGTGAGCCATGTACGAAGCCGCGATTACAAGGTCGTTTTCCGCCACGCACGCGATCCGCCTCGGCGACGGGTCGTGGGAGCCGTCACACGGGCACGACTGGCAGGTGAGCGTGACCGTCGCAGCCGACCGGCTCGACGATATAGAAACCGTCATGGACTTCCACGAGCTTGAGAATTTAGTCGATCAAATCATCGCCCAAGCCGACCGAAGCGACCTCAACCAGGTCGGCCCGTTCGCAGATGGGCGCGTCAGCCCGACAGCCGAGCGCGTGGCGTGGTGGATCGGAGATAGTTTGAGCGGGTGTTTGCCTCAAGGCGTGTGCCTGGCTCGTGTGGCGGTGACCGAAGCGCCCGGGTGCGTAGCGGCCTACATCCCCAGCCCGTGACCGGTTTGCCGCTCATATCGAGCCTTTTCCAGCCGATACCCGATACCATGTAGGCCTATGTTCATCCCGATCCGTACCGACCGAAGCCTCCGTCGCACCCCGTGGGTGAACTACAGCCTGATCGCGACGAATGTGGTCGTGTTTCTGGCGACGATGAACGACGCGTCCAAGCACTCGCTGGCGCCGTATTGGCTTACGCCGACGCTGCCGCGGTTGTCTCAGTTCATCACCTACCAATTCCTCCACGCCGACCTGATGCACCTGCTGGGGAACATGCTGTTCTTGTACGTGTTCGGCAACAGCGTGGAGGACCGGCTGGGTAAGTTCGGCTACTTGTGCTTTTACTTGTCCAGCGGCGTGGTGGCGGGCCTGGGGCAGGCGCTGGTCGAGCCCAACCCGATCTTGGGCGCCAGCGGCGCGGTGGCGGGTGTTAGCGGGGCGTTCCTGGTGCTGTTCCCCATGACGAATATCACGATCGCGTACTTTTTTATCTTTATCGGCGCGTTCGAGGTGTCTGGGATGGTGCTGATTTTGTTTCAGATTGCCCAAGACGCTTTTATGTTCCTTGGCAGGTACGGCGGTGTGGCGTACTTGGCGCACCTGTCGGGCTATGCGTTTGGGATCGTGATCGCGGCTGTTTTTCTGTGGACCAAGCTTTTGCCGCACGAGCCTTACGACCTGCTGTCGATGATCCGCCACCGCCGGCGACGGGCGCAGTTCGCGGCGATGACGCGTGAAGGCTACCAGCCGTGGGACCGCAGCCAGCCCACCGAGCCGAGCCAAGCAGCCAAACTCGAACCGCTAAGCCCGCTGCAGCAGCGTGTGCTGGAAATCCGGTCGCAGATCAACCAAGCCATCGACGCGCACAACCTCGACCAAGCAGCCGACCTGTACACCCAACTGACGGGTATCGACTCGGGCCAGGCGATGAACCAGCAGCAGCAACTGGATTTGGCCAACCACCTGATGTCCCAGCGCCGTTACGAGCAGGCAGCCAGCGCGTATGAGCTGTTCCTCAATACTTACACGGGTTACGCCCAGCGTGAGCAGATTCAGTTGATCCTGGGCCTGGTGTACGGCCGGTACCTCAACCGCCGCCAACGCGCCCGGGAGCTGCTGTCTGCTGCGCTGCCGCGCTTAAGCGACCCGGACCAGAAACAACTCGCCCAGCAGGTGCTTAACGAAACCTCCAATTAAGCAGCCAGACTGCCCCACCCGGCACGCTTGGCGCCCGGATTGATGGCGGCGGGCTTTTGCCTAGAATGACCGTCTCAGGTTCCTCTCACCGGTGCGGATATAATCCCCCTTTTGAGCAACAAAGGCAGTCTATGAATCAACAAATTATCAGCGGCAACGCGGTCATCGGCCAGTCGGGCGGCCCCACGGCGGTGATCAACCAATCACTCGTGGGCGTTATCGAGCAGCTACGCACGCACCCGCAGATCGGTAAGATTCTCGGCTGCCTCCACGGCGTGCGCGGCATCATCGACGACCAGTTCATCGAGTTGCAGGACATCCCCCAGCAGCGCCTCGAGCGCATCGCCCAGACGCCAAGCGCATCGCTGGGTTCGACCCGCGACAAGCCCAACGCGGAGTACTGCCAGAAAATCTTTGACCACTTCGCCAAGCACGACGTGCGATACTTCTTCTACATCGGTGGCAACGACAGCTCCGACACCTGCCGTATCGTTAACGAATTAGGCCAGAAATCAGGATACGAGCTGCGGTGCTTCCACGTGCCTAAAACCATCGACAATGATCTGATGCACAACGACCACACGCCCGGGTATCCCTCGGCTGCGAACTTCGTCGCCCAGGCGTTTATGAGCGACGACCTGGACAACCGCGCCCTGCCGGGCATCAAGATCAACGTGGTCATGGGCCGCCACGCCGGCTTCCTGACCGCCGCCAGCGTCTTGGCCAGGCACAACGACGAAAGCGACGGCCCGCACCTGATCTACGTCCCCGAGGTCGCGTTCAACGTTGATAAGTTCAAACTCGACGTCGAGCGTATCTACGCCAAGCTGGGGCGGTGCCTGATCGCCGTGAGCGAGGGCATCCACCGTGAGGGCCACCACAAGCCGATCGCCGCCGAGCTGGCTGAGACGGCACGCGGCAGCGTGGAAACGGACGCCCACAACAACATCGCGCTGTCGGGCACCGGGGCGCTGGGCGACTACCTGTGCCAGGCGATCCGCGACCACATGGGCGCCGACACCCGCGTGCGGGCCGACACGTTCGGCTATATGCAACGCTGCTTTATCGGCTCCATCTCCCCCGTCGACGCCCAGGAAGCCAGGATGGCCGGGCGCAAAGCCGCCGACGCGGCGTTGTCCGGCAACCTCGACGGGTCGATCGCCATCCAACGCGTCAGTGACTCGCCATACAACGTTGAGTATCAACTCATCGAGTTGTCCACCGTGGCCGGCAAGACCCGGACACTCGACCGCAAATACATTGTGGACGACAACAACATCACCGACGGGTTCAAGCAATACCTAGCCCCGCTGGTGGGCAACCTGCCCGTGGTCGAGTCGCTACGCGGGGGCATCGTGTAGCCCGGAGCGGGTGTAGCGTAATCGCCCGTATGAACTTACAGACCCGGCGTGGGCACAGCGACGCCAGCGTGTGGAATTTTTAGTTGACACTACGACCCCGACGATTTAGCTTTGATCATTGCGAGGCTGTAATCACAACCCAGCAGGCACGCACTTTAACAAGACGCGCTATGCATCATGCGGCGTCGGGTATGATATTGCGAACGCCCGTTTCCGGATCACAAAGCTAGATCACCCATGGCCGAACTGGATTCAGCACTTTGGTCTGACATGATGGACTACCTGCGTCGGCGCCACGCCTCGATCTGCAGGCAGTGGTTTGAGCAGCTCACGCCGCTGTGCCTCGACTCGGGCTTGCTGAAGATCCACACCAGCAACAGCGTGCAGCGGAACTACCTCCAGCGCAAGTGCCTCGAGCAGTTCACCGAAGCGGCCCAGGCGTCCACCGGTGCGCTGGTGGCGGTGCGGTTCGTCGGCGATGAAGAAAAAGACGCGCCGCCCCCTGCGGACCAGTCGCCCAGCGGCACCAACCAGCCCTTCTTCGAGGCAGGCCGATCCGACGAGCACGAAACCCTCGCATACACCGCCACCGCCCAGGCCGTCGCCACCGAACACGACCCCAGCCTCGACCAGGTCGTGCTCAGCCCCGACTACCGTTTCGACAACTTCGTCACGGGCCCGGGCAACCACCTGGCGTACGCGGCGTCCGTGGCTGTGGCCAACCAGCCGGGCACCGCTTACAACCCCTTGTTCATCCACGGCGGCGTGGGCCTGGGCAAGACGCACCTGCTCCAGGCCATCTGCCAGACCATCCTCCAGAACAACCCCAGGATGCGGATCTGCTACCTGTCCTGCGACGCGTTCATCAACCAGTTCATTGATTGCGTCCAGCGTGGGCAGATGAGCCAGTTCCGCCACCGCTACCGCCATGTGGACGTGCTGGTCATCGACGACATCCACTTCCTGGCCAACCGCGAGCGCACGCAGGAAGAGTTCTTCCACACGTTCAACGCCCTGTACCAAGCCAACGGGCAGATTGTGCTTTCGAGCGACTCACCGCCAGCGGAGATCCCCCAGCTAGAGGAGCGTCTTGTTAGCCGCTTCCAGTGGGGCATGGTCACGCACGTCAGCAAGCCTGATTACGAGACCCGCATGGCCATCGTCTACGCCAAGGCCAGCCTGCGCGGCCTGCAGATCCCCGACGAAGTCGTCCAGTTCATCGCCAAGCGTATTGAGTCCAACGCTCGTGAGTTGGAGGGCGCGATCACCACCATCCAGGGCCACGCCTCGCTGCAGAGCCGTCCGATTGATCTGATGCTGGCTCGCGAAGCCCTGGGTGAGCCCGCCGCCAAGCAGGGCAGCCCGCAGGTCACGCTCCAAGACATCATCGGGGCGGTCACTTCGTTCTACAACGTCAAGCTCAGCGACCTGCAGTCCAAACGCCGCCACAAGTCCATCGCCGGGCCGAGGCAGGTCTGCATGTGGCTGGCACGAAGACGCACCCGCTTTAGCCTCGAAGAGATCGGCGGCTACTTCGGCGGCCGGGACCACACCACTGTCATGCACTCGATCAAGACCATCGACGACCGCATCGCCAAAGACACGGATATGGCCAAGCAAGTTGAGGCTCTAGAAACACTTATCGTTCAATAAGCCGACATTTACCCGCCTGTCGATATCTCTGTGAAAAAACTGTGGATTAGTTAGCATCTAGAGATGATCTACTGATGGTTCATGTCACAGCCCGTACGCACCTTTGCCATAGAAGGCCCCATTCCCTCGCAGGCTGATTCTCCGTCGACAGTTAACCAAGCCTAAAGACCCCCAACTAGACAACTTGCCAACAATTTCGCGTACACCATCAAACACCTTTGTATTCCCTGCTTATGTCTCATTACGACCGGCTTTTACACATACCGCCACCACTACTACTGATACGACTATAAATAACTCTATTCTATTAATAGTAAGAGGGAGAGAGGGATACTGAAATGCTCAAGACTCGTTCCAAGACAAAGATTGTCTGTTGAATGATCCTGGAGGATTTACGGTGTAGGTAGAACGTCCGTATCCACGGTGACAGTGATATAGCGGTGCAATAAGAAGAATTCTTATGCCGTTGGACTTGATTCCGCTTCAAGAAAAGGAAACGAGGGCGACGGGGCTCGAACCCGCAACCTCCGGATCGACAGTCCGGTGCTCTAACCAATTGAGCTACGCCCCCACGGCTGTGGGGTCTTGATCCCTTTTTTAGCCAATTCGGCAGTGTAGGACGGCTTGGCCGGTTGTCAACCAACGGCCGCCAGGTTGGCCACAACGGCTTTCGTCAATAGGAGGGTCGGGTTTACCGCTGGCCTGAGCGCTTGCGTTAGAAGGGACAAGAGGCCCCGCATCCATACGTTGTGCCAGTGAGTAAGCGGGTGGGGGGATTGACGCCCCTGGGTGGCCTGCTTGGCTAGTCGATTTTTCGAGGCCTTGTTGAGGCGATGATGCGTATCGGGGTGCCGGGGGAGGCGCTGTTTAGCTCCAGGGTGGTGGCGGTGGCGGCGTCTGGGGTGACGGTGATGTCGAGCGTGCCGCGGTCTAACACGAAAAGCCCGTCGTCGTTCATCCTGCGTTCAAGGGAGAACTGTGCGGCGTTGACGCTGCCCATAAACGGCTGAGTCTGTACCGCCCCGCCACCTGCGGGCTGGGTGGTGAGCGTGAGTTGCTGGTTGGGCGCGTCGTAAGTGATGGTCAGGATATCGCCGTTGGTGGCCAACAACGAGATGAAGTTGCTGCTGAGGGTGTTGCCGTTAAGCGTGACGGGGGGTACGGCGGCTCCGTTCGGCTGCAATGGCCCGTGGGCGGTGCTGGTCCGTATGAGCGTCAGCAGCCTGTTGACCACCATGCGCGTGGCGGCTTGCGTGGTGGCCTGCTCGGCCGCGTTGGAGTAAGCCATGAAGCTGACGTTCGTCGCGACAACCGTGGCGGTGAGCAGTGCCGCTGAGATAGCTAAGGCGATCATCAGCTCGACGATGCTCAGACCGGCCTGACGTCGTAGGCGGGCGCGGTTGCGCGTGGGCGTCGGGGTTGTAACACTGTCGCGGGTTTTCATTGGCCGCCCCCTTCGAAGTAGGTGCCGATGTTGGGTGTGAGGCTGATGGGGCTGTTGATGCCGTCGGGCAGCGCCAGTGATGGGTCGTAGCGAATTTGGATGACGCCCACGCCGTTGCCGGGTAGCTCCGCTTCCATGTCGCCCTCAGCAGAACCGAAGTAGCCCAGCGTGGTATTGAACTGCGGGCTGGTGTCGCCGATGACGGGTCCGGTGTTGCTCTGGGGCTCGAACGTGGTCAGGAGTGTTCCGTTGATCTTGACTTGGCCACGCATGTCCACCACGCCGGCGACGATCGTGCCCGATAGCTCGACCGTTTCGGTGGAGCTGGAGGCGTCGTCGTACGAGCCCATGTCAACCGAGTAGTGGGGTGCGAGGATGGTGCTTCGTTTGAACAGTCTTTTTTGGTCGTCGCTTAGGTTCTGAGAGTTGTCGATTTCGAACCGGGTGGTGCCGGTGAAGGATATTTTGTTGCGGACGTGTGTGTACTCGGTTGGCGCGTCGCTGACGACGGAGCCTTCAAAGGTGCAGCCGTCGAACCTGAGGTTGTTAGCCACGTCCTTGGTGTTGGGGACGGTCTGCCCGTTAACGTCCACAACAAGGTTGGGGTACTTTTCTGAGCCGTTGGACTCGGTCATACCGCTGTAGTTGAAATCGGGGTCGTCGTTGTCGGCCTCGGATTCGACGAAGGTCGCGCCGATGAACGTGCAGTTTTTGAATAAGGCGTTGGTGCCTTTCGGGATGGTGACGTTGGTAAAGGTCATGTTCTCGAAGACCGGTCGGTCGTAATAATCGTACGGGTGGGGGGAGCGGTACGGGACCTCCTCGCGGAGTGAGCCGGACAGGTCCATGTTGGGGGTGGTGGGGTCGCTGGGGTCGTTGGCGGCGAACTGCGTGGTCGCCTGGCCGGCCAGGTCGCCGTTGGCCATTGTGCGGAAACTGCTGACGTCGAAGTCTTGGGGTCCGAAGTCCCTCAGGACGTCGTCGGGGGTGTTGAACGTAAGCGGCACGTCGTCTTTCTTTGGCTGAATCGGCCCCTGGAGATACTCCTGGTAAGGCCCGCCCGCCGCGCCGGTTTCCCAGTCTTGCACGTCGGCCTTGACCATGACCGAGCCGCGGATTTTGGTGTATCGGTCGTAGTGGTCGATCACGCCGTCGTTGTAGCCGGGGCGAGACGGGTCGCCGAAGGTGTCGATCATCTCCATGAGCTGGGCGGTGTTGATGTTGTTCACGGTGTCGAGTTCGGTGGCGCTGATCTGGCCGTTGGCGTTGGAGTCGAAGTGCTCGAGGAAAAAGTCGTAGTCGTCAACGTACCCGTCGTTGTTGGTATCCAGCAGCGCCGGGTTGGTCAGCCCGGAGACTTCGGCGGGGTTGGACAGGTTTAGCCTGTTGTCGCCGTTCTGGTCATTGGTGATGAGGTTAGCGAGGTGCTGATCCAGCGCGGTGTCCAGCGCGGAGTCGATGTTGCGGAAGTCGCTGACCACCTGGACGGGGTGCCCGTTGACAAGGTTGGTTTCCATGAACCGGCTGCCGATGGGCCCTTCGACCATGACGTTCCGCCCGATCATGATGCGGCTCTTGGACAGCACCGCGAATTTGATCTTCTTCTCGATGCGGAAGTCCATCTGTATGGAGCGGCGGACCAGGCCGTTGCCGCCGCCGTTAACGTTGACGTTGACGTTGCCGTTGACGTTGCCGAACCCGTCGTCGGCCTGGACGCGCACACGCACCCATGTGGCATTGAGCGGATCGGCAGCGGAGACAGGCGGGTTCATGGTGCTGTACGGGGGTCGGTTGTAGTAAGCGGAGTTGTAATCCTCACCCACGATCGGGTGGGGTGTGAACGTAGCGGTGAAGGTCGGCTGCCCATCATCTACATCGCCGAGACGGATCGGGCCTACCGTTAGGACATTTCCATTTGTCGCCGGCTCATCTTCATTGTGAGCTTCTAACTGGAATGAAAGCAACATGCCATTCTGCACTTGGTTCCACAGCGCGGGCGCGTTGGTTTCGTCGATCAGGCCGTCGGCTGTGGTCACGTTTTGTGTGACTTGGTTGACCCTTTGCATGACGAATCGCATACCCGTCTCGGCGGCGGCCAGTGAGCGGTTGATGCGCAGGTGTGTGTCCGCGGTCCTGAGGTTGCCCTGTGACACGATCGCCATCGCCCCCGCCAGTGACCCGAGGATCACCAGGAACATCATGGACAGGATCGCGGCCACGCCGCGCTGCCTGTGGGTGTTGTGTCGAGTATTCTTTCGAGTCATGTCCCGTTCTCCTGACGCCTCACAGACTGTGTTTTTGCTTTTCATCACTTGGCTGACGTCGCCCCCGCGCCGCTGCGCTTACTGGACCCAGGTTAACCGCGTCACCTCGCTGGGCGCCGCGGCGTTGGGTGGTTGGTAGTTGACCATGACCGTGATTCGCACCGAATTGGTCGTGCCCAGCGGCTGCCCGACGCCCGTCTGGATCATGCCGATGTTGCTCTGCAAGACGTTGACCACATCGATCGTCTGGCTCCAGCCGTTCATGTTCGCGATCGGCTGGCGGAGCGCGTTGATGGGCGGGTTGAAGGTGATGCCCGGGCCGAAGCCGGTGACGTCGACCGGGCCGGCGAAGTCGTCCAAGTCGTCGAAGGTGGTCACGTCGTTGACGTCTTCGTCGGCTTCGGGGCCGAGGTTGGCTGTGCCGGTGAACGGGTCGCTCAGGGGCATGTTCAGTGTCAGCTCACGCAGCTCGTTGGCTAAGAGCATGGCTGTGTCGGTGCGTTGTGCCCAGTCGTTTTTCTGGTGATAAGCCTGCTGCGCGGTAAGCATGGCCAACACGCCCACGCCGACGATGATCGTGGTCAGCGCCGCCTCGATAAGCGTGAAGCCTGCTGCGCGGTGTGGTCTGCTGTCTCGCATCGCTGCGTTACTCCCGGCCTCCGCTGGGTTGCCTGACAAACCGGTTCTTTCTCCCGCCCGCCCCGCTGTGACTCTGGACCTCATCAGGACGCTGCAAACCGGTTTTGTCTCTGCGATCGGCCCGCGTCGTGCGGCCCCTCCAGAGGCCGTCGCACGGCGCTTGGCCGTCTGTTTCGTATTCATCTCTCAACCCCCGTCCGCACCCCCCTTCCACTACCCCACAAGCGTCGAGAGCTTGAAGATAGGCAGGATGATCGCCATGGCGATAAAGCCCACGAGGCTACCCATGATGATGATCATGATCGGCTCGATCATCGACGTGACGGTCTTGATCGCTTCGCGTAGCTGCTTGGAGTAGAAGACACTGACCTCGTCGAGCACCTCGCCAAGCTTGCCCGACTCCTCGCCGGCGCCGATCATCTGCACCACGGATTTGGGCAGTAGCGCCGTCTTCTGCATCGGCTGGGTGATCTTCTTGCCCTCTTTCACCGACGTGTACACGCCGCGCCACAGCCGCCTGAAGAACCAGTTGCCGCTGATGTCGCCTGTGATGACCAGCGTGTCGAGCATGGGCACGCCGGCGTTGATCAGCTCGCCCATGGTCTGCAGCGACCGGCTGATGTACAGCGCGCGGAACATCTTCTTGAAGATCGGGAAGTTCAACTTGGTCTTGTCGAACCACTTCGAGCCTATGTCGGTACGGATGAACAGGGTGAACATCACGCCCAAGCCGATCAAGCCCAGCACGACGACCCACCACCAATCGACCATGAAGTTGCTAAGCGCCATGAGGAATTTCGTGGGCCAGGGCATGGCCGCTTCCTTGCCGGCGAACACGCCTGCGAATTTCGGCAGCACGAACGTCAGCAAGAAGATGGTCACGCCGATCGACATGGTCGCGATCACGCCCGGGTAGATCATCGCGCCGATGACCATGGCGCGGGTCTCGATCTCCTGGGCCAGGTACGTGGCGATCCGGTCGAGCATTTTTGAGAAGCTGCCTGACATCTCCGAGGCGCGCACCATGTTGATATACAGCGGGCTGAAGAGCTTGGGGTGTTTGGCCAAGGCGTCGCTGAACTGCTTGCCCGACTCGACGTCGGACTTGATCTCCATCAGCAGCTTCTTGAACTTGGGGTTTTCGGTCTGATCGGCGATGCCCTCAATCGCGGCGCGCAACGAGATGCCCGCGCGGATCATCACCGCCAACTGGCTGGTAAAGTGCAGGATGTCGCGTGAGGATGGCCCGGAGGTTTGGTTCAGGGCCTTAAGCCGATCGACCAGCGATTTCGTGCTGCGGGTGGCGGGCGTGAGTTGGACGATCTGGTTGCCCTGCGAGCGCAGCATCTGCGCCGCGGCCACGGCATTCTCAGCCGACAGCACCCCGGCCATCATCTGGCCGGCCGGTGTCCTGGTTTGGTACTGGTAGTCAGGCATCCTTCAGTTCTCTACCGTTACTCAACTCCGATTAAGCAGCCAACATCCGCTCGAGCTTGTCCGGGTACGCGGCGTGGGCGATGGCGTCTTCCTTGCTGATCATCCCGTTGAAGTAGATCTCTGCGATGGCGTTGTCGAGGCTGTTCATGCCCATCGCGCGGTTGGTCTCGATCACGTTTGGTATTTCAAAGGTTCTGTTTTCGCGGATGAGGTTGCGCACGGCGGGCGTGCAGAGCATGATCTCCACGGCGGGCACCATGCCCTTCTTGTCGCTGCGCTTGAACAGCGTCTGGCTGATCACCGCTTGTAGCGTGTTGGCCAACATCGACCGGATCTGGTTCTGCTGGTCGGCGGGGTACATGTCGATAATACGCTCGACGGTCTGCGAGGCGTTGACCGTGTGCAGCGTGGAGAAGACCAAGTGGCCGGTCTCAGCGGCGGTGATGGCGGCGGCGGTAGTTTCGAGGTCGCGCATCTCACCGACGAGGATGATGTCGGGGTCCTGACGCAGGATGTGCCTTAGCCCGCTGGCGAAGCTGGGCACGTCGTCGCCCAGCTCACGCTGCTCGATGATGGACTTGCTCGAAATCATGCGGTATTCGATGGGGTCTTCCAGTGTGATGATGTGCTTGTGGTATCGCTCGTTCATCGACTGGATCATCGCCGCCAGCGACGTGGACTTACCCGAACCGGTGTCGCCGGTGACGAGGATCAGCCCGCGTGGCAGGTAGGTCAGTTTTGTGATCACCTCCGGCAGGTTCAGGTCCGCCATCGGTGGGATGTCTTCCTTGATGGCACGCAGGGCGATCGCCACGGTCTGGCGCTGCATGTGCGCGTTGACACGGAAGCGGCCCACGCCGGGGATCTCGTACGAGAAGTCGGCGTCTTTGATCTTCTCGAACCGGGCGAGCAGCTGCTCGTTCTTCGTCATGTGCTGGAGCATGCGCTTGGCGCTCTCGGGCGTGATGACGGGGTAGTCCATCGGTGTCATCACGGTGTGCAGCCGTACCAGGGGGGGGTGGCCCGCGATCAGGTGGATGTCCGACGCGTTCAACTCGACCGCCGTTTTGAGTATCGTGTCCAGGTCCATAAAAGAAAGCCTCGTTCGTTGTGCGTGGCTGTCACAAAACCCGTGAGTCACGGACCGCCGCGCCCACCGCGCAGCCCCATACCAGGGCATGCTGTCATGGAATATCGTCGTTGGCGTTGGCACCCATGAACCGCAGTAGCGGCGATTTCAGTCTTTTTGCCAAGCAGGGCCCGCACAAACCGCCGGATCGTTATCGCCCACCGCGGGCTATCACGCCGTGTCAAGGTGTTCGGTGTGTGCGGGTGCTGACGGCTGTAGGGTTTGAGCGGGTTGCCGAGCGGGTCCGGATAAGCTTTAACCGCCGCACTCACGCTTAAGCCTACGGGTTAGCCGCATCGCTATGATGTAGCAGCCATGAGCGCTTCACCGGCCACGCAACCCCAACAAGGCGAACCCCCGGACCACGCCGGCGTGATCGCGCACCCGCCTGTGATTTACGCGGCCTCAATCGCCGTCGGCTTGGGTCTGCACTACTTGTGGCCGACAAGCGTTGTGCCCGGTGCGTGGGGCGCGGTGATCGGGCCTGTGCTGGTCTTGTTCGCGGTGGTGGTGTTCGTCTCCGCGGTGCGTCAGATGCTCGCAGCGGGCACGCAGGTTCCCACGAACCGCCCGTCGGCGTGCGTCGTCACGGCTGGCCCCTACCGGTTCACGCGTAACCCGATCTACCTGTCGTTCACGGTGGCACACCTGGGCATCGCCGCGTGGGTGAACAGCCTGTGGCTGGTGGCGGTGTTGCCCGTAACGCTCGTGGTCATGTCACGCGGGGTGATCGCGCGTGAAGAGCGGTACCTAGCAAAAAAATTTGGGCAAGCGTACCTAGGATACAAGTCGGCGGTGCGGCGTTGGCTGTGACTGAGAGACAAAGCCGGGGGATATGGAGCAAGCGTCATGGTGTGGCAGAGGTTGTTAGCGGCGGCGTTGTTGATCGTCTTCGCGGTGTCTGCCGGGCCGCTCGCCGGCGCGGTGCCGGACGCGCCCCGGCCGGTTACGTTGGCCAAGTGCACCGGTTCGTCCACGTGTAAAGCGTGCAAAACTTGCAGCAGTTGCAAGCACTGCGCCAAAGACGGCCAAAGCTGCGGCGTGTGCCGCCGTTGATAGCGGCGGTGCGGTGGTCGGCCCGATGCGCACGGTTCAAAGCGAGTCATGCTTCAATCGACGTACCACTCTCTGTCGCGGAACATGGTCGACCAGCAGCTTCGCCGCCGGGGTATCCGCGATCAAGGGGTGCTATCAGCCATGGGCCGGGTGCCCCGGCATCTTTTCGTGTCGCATGTGGACCCCCGTGATGCGTACAGCGACCGTGCGCTGCCCACGTCGCAGGGCCAAACGATCAGCCAGCCCTATATGGTGGCCATGATGACCGAGTTGCTGCGCGTTACGCCTGGGCTACGCGTGCTGGAAGTCGGCACGGGCAGCGGGTACCAAACCGCGGTGCTGGCGCATATGGGCGCTCAAGTGGTGAGCATCGAGCGAAGCGAGGAGTTGGCCCAACAAGCCAGCCGGGCGATCGACGAGCAGGGCTGGTCGGACCGCGTGAAGATCGTCGAAGGCGACGGCACGCTGGGCTGGCCACGAGGCGGGCCTTACGACAGGGTTATTGTCACCGCCGGCGCGCCGCGTCTGCCGCGGGCGTACCAAGAGCAACTGGCCGACCGCGGGCGGGTTGTGATACCCATCGGCGACAGCGAAACCCAACACATCTATCTTTTTGAGCGAGCCAGCGACCGCTGGGTTGAAACGCGTAGCATCGGTTGCAAGTTCGTGCCGCTGGTCGGCCAAGACGGTTGGCCGGACGCATGAGGGGAGCGTTTAGCCCGCCTAGTCTACCAAGCGCAGGTACCGCCCGACGCACATCACGGGGAAGTACAGCCGGTAGAGGTGGTATCGCAGGTAGAACATGCGTGGGAAGCCGGTGCCTGTGAACCAATGCTCGTCCCAGGTGCCCGATTCGAGTTGCGTGTCACACAGCCAGCGTATCCCACGCTTCACGTCGGGGTCGTCGGGCCCGTAGATCGCCATGAGCCCCATGACGCCCCACGATGTTTGGCTGGGCGTTGACGGGCCTTGGCCTTTCAGGTCGGGGTCTTCGTAGGTGTCGGCCGATTCGCCGAAGCTGCCGTCTTCTTTCTGCACGCTCTTGAGCCACCGCCCGGCTTTGCGCACCCACGGTTCAGTCATATCCACGCCCACCACTTGTAGGCCGCAGACCACCTGCCACGTGCCGTAGACGTAGTTCACGCCCCACCTGCCGAACCAGCAGCCCTCTTCCTCTTGCTTGGATTTAAGGAACTGGACAGCTTTGATCACGTTTGGATCGGTCGGTTTGAACCCGTGGTACCCCAGGCATTCCAACGTACGCCCGGTGATGTCGGGGCAGGACGGGTCTTGTATGGCGTTGTGGTCGGCGAAGGGGATGTGCTCGAGGATCGGCCGGTTGATCGTCCGGTCGAACGCCGCCCACCCACCGTCGTCGTTCTGCATCGCCAGCATCCACGTCACGCCGCGCTTGGCCGACTCGACAGCTCGGCTGCCGCCTGCTTGCTTCAGCGCCATGGCCACCATGGCGGTGTCGTCCACGTCCGGGTAGTAAGCGTTGTTAAACTCGAAGTACCACCCGCTGGGCTCGACTTTGCCCCCGACGTTGGCTTTCCAGTCGCCCACCATCTTGCACTCCTTGCTCACGAGCCAATCGACCGCCCGGGCCACGTCTTTGTGTTCCGTGTCGTATCCCGCGTCCGTCAGCGCGTAGGCCGCCAGCCCCGTGTCCCAGATCGGGCTAAAGCACGGCTGTATGCGGATCGTGTCGCCCTCTTCGATCATCAACTCATCAAGCTGGCGTTCGGCGCGCATCAGGTGCTTGTCGCTCTTGTCGTACCCCAGGCAGCGCAGCGCGATGATGATGTACACCATCGGCGGGAAGATCGCCCCCAGGCCGTCCGAGTGGCGCGTGTGTTTCAAGATCCAGTGCTCGATCCGCCGTAGCGCCGGACGCCGCAGCGGCATGAGCTTGGTCTTGTGCCAGACCTTCAAGAGCTTGTCGACCGCGAAGAACATGTTCTTCCAACTCACCAGCCGCTTGTCGAACTCCACAAACGGGCGGTGCTGGTAGTCGTGGTTGGTGTAGAGCTCCATGATGCCCATGGGCTCGGGCAACTGCCGGATCGGGCGGTAGCTGGAGATGATCGCCAGGGGCATGATCATGGTGCGCGACCAGGCGGACACTTTGTCGAGGTGGAAGTAAAACCATTTTGGCAAGAGCACCATCTCCGGGGGGATGGTCGGCACCGCGTCGTAGTGCATCTGCCCAAGCGCGGCCAAGTAAAACTTTGTGTACGTGTTGCACCGCTCGGCGCCGCCCATCGACAGGACAAGGGCCCTGGCTTTGGCCATGTGCGGCCCGTCGATGTCGTCACCCAAGAGCTTCAACGCGAAGTAGGCCTTGACCGTGGCGTTCAGGTCGGGCTTGGCGCCGGGGTACTGCACCCACGCCCCGGTGTCTGCACACTGTTGTCCACGCAGGTAGTTGGCGATCTTGGGTAGCCTGGGGTCGTCTTCATGCTCGATGATGTACTTGAGCAGGATGTACTCGCTCTGCAGGATCGAGTCACCCTCCAACTCGCCGCACCAGTGCCCCTCGGGCGCCTGCTGGGCAAGCAGCGCCGCCACCGCTTTGTGGAGCGTTTTTTCAGCGTGTCCGTTCCGGTCGGCGTGGCTGTGCTTGGGGATGTGTGGGCGGTTGCGTAGCGGAGCGGGCTGCTCCTGTGTCTCGGCTGCAAATGTTCCCATGCTCATGCGGTTTGTCTCGATCTGCGATTCTAATTGAACGACGCGGGAACTACACAAAAGACAGTGGTGCGGTTCGCATGCCGTCCGGTTCTCTTAGGGCTTGTTTCAATATCGTTAACAACTAACCCGCGACGCTTTTTCTTAGCCGCCGCGTCATAGCTTCAAGATGACCGCCCCCCCAACCAAATCACTGGTCTTTAGGCAGGGCCCACTAAGTTATCATATACAGCCCCACATGAGCGGTCGATAGGGTAGCGTCCAAGGGGCGTTGAGGCTGCCCGGCGCGTAAGTTGTTTTATGTCAATTTATTAAGCCGTGTATGGTCAACAGCCAATACCCCACGGGCGCCGCGAGGATCGGCGAATCGATCACGTCGAGCACACCGCCGAAGCCCGGCACCGCTTGCCCCGCGTCTTTCAGGCCCGCGTCCCTTTTAAACAGGCTCACGGTCAGGTCGCCAAGCTGGCCTGTTAGACCTAACACGATCCCTGACATTGCCGCGTACCCCAATGGGTAGCTCAACAGCGGGCCAACGCCGGCGTTGTCCGCCCACCAGCCCACGGCATAGCCGTTTTGACAAAACGCTACCAAAGCCACACACACCGCCCCCGAGCAGAAGACACCCCCCAGCAGCCCCTCCCAAGTCTTGCCGGGGCTTAGCCAAACAATCAGCTTGTGCCTGCCGATCGCCCTGCCGGTGAAGTATGCCCCGATGTCACAGCTTTTTGTGACGGCGATAACCCCCGCCACGATCCACACGCTGTGCGACTGGCGAATCAGCAAGTAGAACGCGGGGCCGACACAGAGATAAAACGCCCCCAACAGCGTGCAAGCGCTGGCAATAACAGCGCCCTGTATGCGCCCGCCCCAGCTTAGCCGGATCATCGCCACCCACAGGATCACCGCCAACCAAGACACCACGATCGCCATGGCCAGCCTGGTTGGTGAGGCTTCCGGTAGCAGGTAGATCAGCGTCGCGACCCCGCACGCGCCGGTTGTCATGGCCAAACCGTCCGTGCGGACCTGCTTGGCGCGGAGAACCCTGCCCCACTCGCGCCCCGCCAACACGATCAGCACCAAGAACACCCCAAGCAGCAGAAGCCCGGGGGGTAGCGTCTGACGCCCTAGAAACCGCTCGAAGGCGGTGTCGGTCAAGTCGGCTTGATCCAGTTGCCCATCGAGATACAGCACCGCCGCCAAAGCCGCGACCATCAAGGCGCTTGCGATGATTCTCATGTGTAGCATGCCGCCATCCTAACCCGTGATAACCATTGGCAAAACTCGATTGGGTGGTAGCGAGCCGCCACACAACCACGTCTGCAACCGGGGCGGTGCCGCGGCGATACCTGTTTGGCCAGGCAATAGCGATGCACTATCGTGTCGATCGTGAAGGCTGTTAGTAACCGACGCTCAGTCCCGAATTTGCCCGCTAGCCGGCCACCCCGCCGGTGCTTGTGTGTCATACTGCTGCTGATCGGAGCGGCGCATGCGAGTCACAGCCCCACGCTAGCCGCCGCCACGCTGCCAGCCGCCGGCGACGACGATAACCTGTGGCTGCTGCGCCCCGACCCCCAGCGGCAAGGGTTTAAGGTTCTTCACCGCCGTACGCGCGACGACCTGCCCACGCTGCACCACCTGGCCTGGGTCCGGGGGCGTGTGGTGCCGGGCGGCATGGCCAGCGCCGATGACCGGCTTTGGCTGGTTTACGACGGCACAAAATCACAACCCAACATGGCGGTGCAATCGATCCGGGCCACCGGGTTCGCGCCGGACCTTATGACCGATCAATGGCAAGACGAGCCGCTGCGATTTGAGCGGGCGCTGCCGCGCGGGGTGTTCCTCCGATCGTTCACCGCGAGCCGCTACGGCCCGTGGGCGCTGGTGCGCGTCGAAGACGCCGCCACCGTCCTGCAGATCGACGCGATCGCCCCGCCCCCAGCCGGTTCAGAATCGGGTGCGGGGGTTAAAGCAGACCCCGTGGCTCCTGGACCGGTGGCGGACGGTGTTGAAGCTCAAGGTGCATCGTCGCCCTCAGGCGCGTCGCCCCGCAGGCCCATCCGCGAGGACCGGCTGCTCCAACTCCAGGGCGATCAATGGGTGAAAATGGACCTGCCTGCGGACTGGCCTCAAGACACGCGGTGCTGGCTGATCGTGCGCCACCCGACCGATCGCTACCCCATGCTCGTCGCGCTAACCCCCGACCACAACAGTTGGGTCGTGTGGGTGTATGAATATAAGGACGACGGGTGGCAGCGTCAGCACTACAAGGCCCCGGCGGATCAGCTTGCGACACCTGTCGATCAAGCCCTTGCCGATACGAACCATCTCGATACACGCATGCCCGTTCTCCTGGTCGTGGACAATCAACTGGTGATGGGTCTCGCAAGCGGGCAAGCGAATCGGATCTCGGTGGATCTGTGGGTGTTTCGGCCGGGGGCCATCGCCCCGCTGGGCACGCTGGCCGTCGATGCCCCGCCCGCTAGGCCTTGGGCGCTGGTGCCCTATAGCCAAACCATCGCCTTGCTCGCGACAGACGCGCAGGACCGGCTGGTCTGGTCGCGCATGGACCTTCAAGCGAGGGTCACACCCTCTAGCGTGCTGCCCGAATTTTCGCCTCGCTCGCTTACGCACGCAGCCGATTTCTTGATCTGGGTTGCCGGCGTCGTTGTCACGATGCTGGTGATGTTCATCTTTTGGGTCCAGGAGCCTAGCCGCAACCAACTCAAGCTCCCACACGGCGTCGCGATCGCCGACTTGGGGTGGCGCGTGATTGCCTCGGTGATAGACATGCTCCCGGCTGTGCTGGCGGCGGTGGTGATGTTCCGGATCGATCCCCGTGAGTTGTACAACGCCTGGCCGGGACGCAGCGGCGACTGGCACACGATGCTCCCGAGCGTGACCGTGATTGGCGTGTTCGTGCTGCACACCACGCTCACCGAGCTTTTTACGGGCAAGACCATCGGCAAGGCCGTCACCGCCATGCGCGTGACCACGCTCGATGGCAAGCCGCCGCATATCTGGCAGGTGCTGGCCCGCAACTTCACCAAAGCGTTGGACCTGATCGTCTTGCTGACGCTGATCGTGCCGATGGTCACGCCCCACGGGCAGCGGCTAGGCGATCTGATGGCTAGGACGGTCGTGGTGACGGCCAAGAAGCAGAAAGCCGAGCCGACCTAGCGGGTTTCTGTTTAATTTCTTTTATTTCAATTAATAACGTATTTTGATCACGAGCGAGGTGCCCGATATTAACACTGGGGATCTAAAGTCACCCTTTACAATATGCCGATCATCCTTTACAATAATGGCCTTCACCCTTTACAATGTGGTGGGCAAGGGGTTTCGTTATGACGACTGTCCGAGAGCGTGGCGAGCGGATCCGTAAATTTATTGTAAACAACGTCGGGGTTCATCCAGATGACATCGCAAAGGTTGCCGCCAAGAAATTCGGCGTTACCAGGCAGGCCATCCATAACCATCTGTCGCGGTTGGTAGACGAAAAAGTTTTACAAAGTCATGGAAATACTCGGAATCGCAGCTACTCGCTGTGCCCGTTGATGACTTGGCAGACCAGGTTCGCTGTTGAGAAAAATCTCGAAGAAGACGTCGTTTGGAATCGAAAAATTCTTTCTCGCTTAGAAAACTTGCCAGATAACGCACTGAATATTTGGCGACACGCATTTACCGAAATGTATAACAACGTAGTCGATCATTCGCAGGCAAAGCTAGCGAAGATCGAACTCACCAGAACCGCCACAACGACAGAACTGATACTCCGGGACAACGGCGTAGGCATCTTTAAGAAAATCCAAAATGCGTTGGGTCTGATCGATGAGAGACACGCCGTGCTTGAGCTTGCAAAAGGAAAGCTAACCACCGATCCAAAGCGTCACACCGGCGATGGGATCTTTTTTTCGTCGCGGATGTTTGATGAATTCGCGATTCTCTCCGGCAACACATTCTTCTCCCACGATTTTCACGAGGACGATGACTGGATACTACAATCTCAAGGCAACACGGATGGGACAACCGTGGTAATGAAATTAGACAACCACACGGCCCGGACAACCAAGAAAGTATTTGATAGGTTCAGTGCCGGCGATGATTTTGTTTTTAACCGCACGGTTGTCCCTGTGCGCATGGCACAGTACGGCGACGACAAATTGATCTCTAGATCACAAGCAAAAAGAATGCTCACAAGAGTTGATCGGTTTAGCGTTGTCTTGTTTGACTTCCGAGGGGTTGAGGAAATCGGGCAGGCTTTTGCCGATGAAATATTCCGTGTTTTTGCCCATGAGCACCCTGAAATGCAACTGGAATATGTTCACGCTAACTCCGCAATTAAACGGATGATTGGCCGCGTGAAGCAATAGCGATAAAGGTAAGTGCCCCGCGATAAAAACTGTGTCAGTACGAAGATTTGATAGCCGTCACTATTTTTCACACACATGGACCCTCAACGCAAAACCCTAGGCCCCGCGGTGGCGCTGCTCTCTGGCGGGCTCGACAGCGCCACCACCGTGGCCGCGGCCCGCGAGCGAGGCTACGCCATCCACGCCGTCACTTTTGATTACGGCCAGCGCCACCGTGTCGAACTCCAAGCCGCCCAACGCATTGCCGAGTGTCTCGGTGTCGCCTCACACCGCTGTGTGAAGATCGACCTGCGGTCGATCGGCGGGTCGGCGCTCACAAGCGACATCGAAGTGCCCAAGGACCGCCAAGACCTCACCCAACCCAGCGAAGCACACGAGCACAACAAGCACATCCCCGTCACGTATGTGCCCGCCCGGAACACCATTTTTTTGTCCTACGCTTTAGCCATCGCCGAGGCCGTGGGCGCCGGGGATATTTTCATCGGCGCCAACGCGGTGGATTACTCGGGGTACCCCGACTGCCGCCCTGATTACCTCCAAGCGTTTGAAGTCATGGCCAATCTGGCCACCAAGGCAGCCGTGCAGGGCAGGCAGATTAAAATCCACGCCCCGCTGATCGACCTGACCAAGACCCAGATTATCCAGGAAGCGCTGCGGTTGGGAGTGGACATCGCGGCGACGCATAGCTGCTACGACCCCGATGCGCAGGACCTGGCGTGTGGCCGGTGCGACGCGTGCGCGCTTCGCCGTGATGCGTTTGAGCAATTGGGCATGGCCGACCCGGCGCTGGAGCACCTCAAACCCGCGGCCAAGGCGGACCCCCTCTAGCCCGCCAGTGCGGTCGGTTCCGCGGAGGCGCCGGCAAGCGTCAGCAGCGACTTGGCGATCTGTTGTGGCGCGAGGCTGGCGGCGATCAGGGCGTTTTCGGTCACGGCCTTGGGCATGCCATAAACCACGCAGGTTTCTTGGTTCTGCGCCAAGATGGTGCCGTTACGCGCATGCAACGCGCGGGCGCCTTCCAGGCCGTCGTTGCCGATACCCGTCAGCACAACCGCCAGTGTGCGTGAACCGGTGTGCTTAGCGGCTGAGTAAAACAGCGCGTCCACGCTGGGCTTGTAGAGCGCGCCGGTGGGTTCGCCGTTGACTAACAGTTCCCATTTCGCCAAGCCGAGCTTGTTGAGGTGGATGTGCTGACCGCCCGGCGCGATGTAGATCTTGCCCGATTCGAGCGGGGTGTGGTTCTCAGCGTGGACAACTTCCATGTTGCAATCCGACGCCAACCGCTCGCTCATGGACTTGGTAAACACCGCGGGCATGTGTTGAGCCACGACGATTGGTGTTTTCATGGTGGCGGGCAGCGCGGTGAGGATGGTTTCCAGCACGGGCGGTCCGCCTGTGCTGGAACCGATGCAGACGACGTCGAACTGCCCCGGCCGGAACTTCGGGGGCGGATCGGGGCTGTCTTGTGGTGCGGCCGGCTTGCCCGCCCGCAGTTTCTTGGCATGGCCCAGCGCTTTGACACGCGTCACCAGGTCGTCCTTGATGCGGTTGATCGTCAGCGAGATCTGTGAGGCGTCTTTGGCCATGACGTCGGCGGCGCCGAGCTTCAACGCTTGCAGCGCCGCGTGCGAGCCTTCCGTGGTCAGCGAGCTGAACATGAGCACCTGTGTCGGGCACTCTCGCATGATCCGGCGCAGCGCGGTCAGGCCGTCCATCTCCGGCATCTCGATATCCATCGTGATCACGTCGGGCTGAAGCTTTTTGGCTAACTCCAGCCCTTCTTTGCCGTTTTTGCCCGTGCCAACGATCTCAATCTGAGGGTCGTCATCGAGCATCTGCGTCACGGCCCGCCGCATGAACGCCGAATCATCAACAACCAGAACTTTCATAGGGTCTATACTCCTGGCATTGTCATGCCGCCCGTTTATTTAGCAGGCGCCGCCTTGAGCTCCGCCACCGTGGTCAGCGGGGTGGGCAGGGCGCCGTCTCGGCAATAAACAACTTCTCTGTTCTCTACAAGAATTCTGACCGGGCCCTTCAGGTCTTTGTTCATCACAAAGGACTGCTTGCCCACCGTGATCGTCACGCCGGTGAAGAGCTTGTTGTTGATTTTTAAATTCACGGTGCGCAGTTGTTGTATCCGCTCGATGACAGCTGCGTGCGCCGCCTGGCCTTCGTTGTGCTTGGTCGACGCGGTCTGGTGCTCGAACATCAACTCGGTCTGCCGTTCTTTGTCGGTGTTGGTCATCATGCTGGGTTTTTTCTTGCCCATGAGCTTTTGCTCGTACTCGATCTTCTCTCGCTTGGTAGCAAGTTGTTCGATCAAGCGTTCGAGTTGTTGGGCGATGGGTTCGAGGTGGGGGACGGTGCCTAGGATGATCTCGGTGGCGACAAACGCGCCGCTGCCCAAGGCGGCGACCTCGGCGGGGCCGGTGATGACGGTCTTGCCGCCGATGACGGTGCCCTGTGGCGACTTGATCTCGCCGTGAATCAACAGGTCACAGTTGATGACCTCTCGCCAGATCTCCATGTCGCCCCGGACCTCGGCTTGGATGTTGTCGAGGTATTTGGCGGTCAAGTTCCCGCCGACTTTCGCGAATCCCCGCTCCCGTCCGGCCATGCCGCCTTGCGCGGTGAGGCTGCCGCCGCACTCGATGGTGGCCGCTTCGATCAGTCCCCGCACCTCGACGCTCCCGGTGGCTTTGACCACAAAGCAATCCCGCACGCCTTTGCGCACGACCACGCTGCCGGTGAAGTCGATATTCCCCGTGGAGAAGTCGACATAGTCGGGCACCTCGATAAGCTGGCAGACGGCGACGGAATCGGGCGTGCGGTTCAGCACGCCGTCTGCCTGGGCGATGAGCTGGTCGGCGCCATCGCGGAGGATGGTCTCGTCGTTTTTGATAAAGATCGGCCTACCGGGTATGGCGGCGATGGTTTTGCCCAGCACGTCGCGTCCGTCCGCCCCGGCGGTGGGCTCGATGACGCGCCCGACCACATCACCGGGCTTGACGACGATGTAGGCGCTGCGGTCGTAGTGTGAGACCTCTTCTCCGTTATCGGCATCTTCCTTTTGTTTTTCTTTTTGACCGTCTTGGCCCGTTTGGGGCTCTTTCGTTTGATCGGGCTCGCTGACGAGCCACTGGACGTAGCCGTGGTCGCCGTGCTGGGCGGGGGTGGCGGTGGCGAGGACTTGCTGCTGCTCTTGCCCCGTCTCTGGCGGGGTTGCGAGCATCTGCTTGACCGCTTCGGTGACTTGCTCGGTGATTTCCACGCCCGACTGCTGGAGCAGGTTCAGGCAGGTCTGCTCGGTGAGTGTGTCACGCGGGAAGTCCGCGGGGATGAGCAATTCCGCGGTCATATGATCCTTGGGGATGATGACCCGGATTGTGTCTTGATCGACCGTCGTCGACATGGCTCTCCCCTGCGCAAGTGGCCAAACGATAGCCCCTTTCCCTCAAAAAACAGCCGTGTTACGCAGCGGCTGTGCGGTCCAAGGTTTCCTTGATTCGCTGGCTGAGGCTGTCGGGCGTAAAGGGCTTGACGACGTAGTTGTTGACGCCCGCCTTGATGGCCTCGACCACGCGCGACTTTTCGGCCTCGGTGGTGACCATGATAATCGGGGCCTTGGAGCCCTTGGCGCGGAATTGCTTGACGAAGGTCAGCCCGTCCATGTTGGGCATGTTCCAGTCCACCAGCAGCAGGTCCGGCTGGAAGGCGCCGACCTTGCTCAGCGCGTCGAGCCCGTCGCACGCCTCCTCGATATCGGTGTACCCCAACTGGGTGAGGATCCCTTTCTGGATGTTCCGCATGGTCTTTGAATCGTCGACTAAGAGAACTTTCATTGTTAACAGCTCCTTACCTTAACGTGTCGTTAGGACGCCTGGCCTGTGGCCGCGTCGGTGGATGCCTGTGCGTCAGCCGCGCCGCCCGATTGTTTACGGATCGAAATCTCAACGCAGAAATCACCACAATCGGACTCGCAAGGGATCAGTATGCAGACCACGTCTTTGCGTCCGAACACCACGTGGTCGCTACCGACGACCACCGATGGGCAGCTAATATTTACGTCTTTGCCGGTGAACTTGGCCTTGGCGCCGCCGGTGATCATGTTGATCAACTCGCCGATGGCGTCGGGGAAGTCCTCGTGGGTATGGGCCAGTTCCATGCCTGTAAACAGGCTGACCACACGCTCAGCCGTGGTGGTCGGGAAGCTCAGGACCACGCTGCCCTCGACGTCGCCGGACATGCCGATGATGCCCGACACGTCATAGGCCGGGTCGCCCGAGCGTTTCATCACCGGCTCGCCGACCTTCACGGGCAGTTGGAGCATGGTCTCGAAGACGGACTCAACCGAATTCACAAACGGAATGATGTAGCTACTATCCACAACGAACCTCCTGGTTAGGCACTGGCTCAGGCGGCGGCACGCTCGGGTGTTTGTGCCTGCCGTATGAGCTGGATTACATCGAGTATTAAGCTAACGTCGCCGTCTTCCCGGATCGTGGCGCCGCTGAATGGGCCGCCCTGGGTGTAACGGTCGTCCAAGGGTTTGATGACTACTTCTTGCTGGCCGATCAGGCGGTCGACCACCAGGCCGGCTCGCTGCTGGCCCACGGCGATCATGACCGCGAATTTATTCTTGGGCTCGTCCCCGGATTCCTGAAGAATCCGCCTCATGTTCAGCAGCGGCAGCACCGTGTCGCGCAGCCTCATCACCGGCTGACCGCTGACGGTATAGACCATGTTCTGTTCTGGCCTAACAATCTCGGTGATGCTCGTGAGCGGTATCGCGTACAAGTGCCGCCCCACGCCTACCATCATCGCGGGCATGATCGCGACCGTCAGCGGGATAAGGATTTCGATCGTCGTGCCCTTACCTTTGGCGGAGCTAATATTGATCGCGCCGTTGATCTTGGCGATGTTGGTCCGCACCACGTCCATGCCCACACCGCGTCCCGACAAGTCGCTGACCTTCTCCGCGGTGGAGAACCCGGGGGCGAAGATGAACCGGAAGACCTCTTCATCGCTGAGCATAGCCAGTTGTTCGGGGGTCACCAGGCCGCGTTCGACGGCCTTTTTTCCGAGCATCTCTCGGTGCAGACCCTTGCCGTTGTCGGCGATCTCAACACGCACGTGGCTGCCCTGGTGCTCCGCGGTGAGGCGGATGGTGCCCGTCTCGGGCTTGCCCGCGGCGGTGCGGATGTCCGGTGTTTCAACGCCGTGGTCGGCGCTGTTGCGCAGGATGTGTACCAGCGGGTCGGCCAGCACCTCCAGCACCGATTTGTCGACCTCGGTCTCTTTGCCGGCGATCTCCAGGTCGATCTTCTTGTCGGTCATGCGCGCGATGTCGCGGATAACTCGTGGGTAGCGGTCGAACAGCTTGGCCAGCGGCTGCATGCGCGTGCGCATCACGCCAAGTTGGAGCTCGCCGGTGAGCTGGTCCAAGTCGCTGGCCGCGGCGGCGAATTGCTCTTCAACTTCGTATGGCAGGTCGTGCTCGCGCACCTTGCGGGTCATCCCCAGCACTCGGTTTTTGTTGAGCACCAGCCGTCCCACCAGGTTCAGCAGCGACTCAAGCCGGTGGACTTCCACGCGGATGGTCTGCTCACCGACCGAGCCGCGCGCGGTCGGGGCGTCGCCGCCTTTCTTGGCTGCGGCGCGTGCCTGGTCGGCGGGCGTTGTGGATTCATTCGACCCCTCGGTGCTGCTTGCTACCGGCGCCTTAAGCACGCCGTCTAACACCAGAACCTGCGCCGCGTCGTTGTTGTGCTTGCCGGTGACGTCTTTGTCCAGCGGGTTGCCGGTCGTCACCTGCTCTAGTCTTTGGAGGAAGGTGTCCAACGGCCAGCTCAGCGCGATCGATTTGCATAGCGCTTCGGTCTGCTGCTTGATCAGCGTCTGCGCCGCGGCGACCCGGACGAGGACTTCGCCCAGTACGTCATCGGGTACATCCGCGAGGTGGTCGGCGACGGCTTCGAGGGCTTTGGCCACCTTGCTCATGTCGTCGAGCTCGAAGAAGTAGCCGGTCTTGTACGTGTTCTCCGCCAACTCAGCCAGGTGTTGTGCGGCGTCTTGGCGGGTGGCCGTTACCCGGGCCTGCTCGATGCATTGGGTCAGTTGGCCCACAACCTCCTCTAAGTCGCTGACCATGAAGTCCAACAGGTCGACTTTCTGTGGCGGCAGTTCGAGCTTGGTCTGCCCTTCTTCGAGTTTCACTTCAGGCTGAGCCTGGGTTTGTTTTTCAGTGTCGGGCTTTGCGGGGGCGTCATTGCCCACCAGCGCGTGCAGTTGGCCCAGCAGGTCGTCGGGCGCGGGCGTGATCTCTTCGGACGCGTTGATCTCTTCAAGCATGCTCCGTAGCACGTCCACGCTGCGCAGAAGCACGTCCATGACTTCGGAGGTGACTTCGATCTCGCCCTTTCGCATGCGGTTGAGCGCGTCTTCCGCGGCGTGGGCGAAGGTGATCAGCGTGGTCAGGCCCAGGAAGCTGGCCGCGCCTTTGATCGTGTGCAACGCGCGGAAGATGCTGTTGAGAAGCTCCTTCTGCTCATCGCCTTCAGCCACACTCTCCAGGGTGACCAAGTCGACGTCGAGCTTCTCGATCAGCTCGCTCGATTCGGTCAGGAAGTCCTGAAGCAGGCTCGGGTCCATGTCTTGAGCGCCCATTTAAGCTTCTCCTTTCCCGGTTCCGTCCGCTTTCTTGTAGGCGAAAGCGTGTGGGACCGGGATCGGCTCGAACGGTACATCGATGTTCCGAAGCGTCTCGCTGTGGCCGATGAACAGCGCCCCGTCTTTGGCCAACTGGTCGTAGAACAGCTTGGTGCAGTGTGTCTTCATCTGGTCGTCGAAGTAGATCATCACGTTCCGGCAAAAGATCACGTCCCAGGTGCCGAACCGTCTGGCTGAGATTGCGTCTTTGAGGTTCAACAACTCAAACCGGACCATGCTTTTGATCGTGGGGTCGAGGGCGTAGGTGCCTTTTTCTTCGGTAAAATACCGCTTCAAGATCAGCGGGTTCAGGGTGCGGATGCTGTACGAGGGGTAGACGCCCGACTGAGCGGTCATCAGCACTTTCTCGCTGATGTCGGTCCCGAGGATCTCCACGTGCCAGTCGGGCAGCCGCACGCCCAGGGTGCGGTGGATCTGGATCGCCAGGGTGTAAGGCTCTTCGCCTGTCGAGGACGCGCTGGACCAGATGCGCAGCCTCTTGGTGTCCTTGCGCGCTTCGAGTACTTCGGGCAGGATCTCCTTTTCGAAGACTTCGAGCTGCGGCTCGTTGCGGAAGAAGCTCGTCTCGTTGATCGTGATCCGGTTGAACATCTCCTGAAATTCGTCCGTCTGGTACGGCCCGGCTGTGAGGAACATCAGGTACTGGTCGAAATTCTCGAAGTTCATCTCTTCAAGCCGCCGCGAAAGACGGCTCTCTAAGACGTATTTTTTGGAGTCCTGGAAGTGGATACCGCTGCGCTCGTACACGATCTTGCGCAGCGTGTTGAACTGGGCCTCGGACATGGTGATGCTGGCTGTTGCCATCTAGCCTTCCTCCCCGGCTGACCCCTCGGACTTCCCGATTCAAGCGGACGCGGCGTTTGCGGTTTGCTCCAACTGGTCTAAGTCTTCGTCGCTAAACAAGCGTTCCAGGTCCAGGAGGATCAGCAATCTGTCTTCGAGTTTGCCGACGCCTTGGACGTATTCGCTGTCAACGCCCGTGACCAGCGAGGGCGGCGGCTCCACGATGCCGGCGTCGACCCGCAGGACCTCGTTGACGCGGTCAACGGTGAAGCCGATCACACGGTTGGACACCTCCACCACGATGATCCGCGAGTCGCTGGTGTCTTCGAGTGCCTGATCGCCGAAGCGCTTACGCAGGTCCATCACCGGGATAATCTTGCCACGCAGGTTGATCACGCCCTCGATGAATTCGGGGCTCTGGGGCACGCGTGTGATCTGCATCATGCGGTTGATTTCTCTGACGCTGAGGATCGGGATGGCGAACTCTTCGGTGCCCACGACAAATGTGACCAGTTGCAGCAGCTCGCCGTCGCCCTGGCGCGTGCCGGTCGACTGTTCATCTCCTGGGTCAATTCCTGGTGTTGCTGTCGTCGGGGTTTTCGCGGTGGCCGTAGACATGTCTGTACTCCTTTTCTCAAACCCTCGATGCACTACGCATCGTCGTATCGATGCACAAAGCTGCTCACCCCCAAGAGCGGGTGGGTATGGCGGTCGGGGCGAGTCGTTTGCCGGCCCCTTGCCGAACACGTGGTTCACGCCAATACCGAGGCCGACCCGCTGGTTCGATAACGTGACTGTGTGCCAAACGTTAGCGAATTAGGGGCCTAAGCCTTGCTTTATCTCATCGGCAGGATCGGAGAAGCAGTCAAGTGGCTTTAATACGAGAATACGAGGCAGGCGAAACATAGAGGGGTTCGTCTTGGAGCAGGTCCGCGACGGTTGTTTTCTGAAGTTGTTGGCGGATTTGCTTAGCCACGTGGTCACAAGCATTTTGCAGCATCTTCAGGTTGTGATCGAGATGCCCCTGGGCGTTCACAGCGGGCAGAGCGGCGGTTACCGGACCGTCGATCGCTTCGATGATTTGTAGCAGCGTGACCAGTTTGGGCGATGCGGTGAGCCGGTAACCACCGGAGCGGCCAAGGCGGCTCTCGATCAGCCCGTGCTGCACCAAGGCCTGGAGGATCTTAAGAGCGCTGTCGGTGGGGATGCGGAGGTGTTCAGCCACTTGGCGGGCTTGGATAAACCCTTGGTCCTGCTTGGTGGCCAGGTAGACGGTGGCGAGGGCAGCTTGCGCGGAGGTCTTGCTTAGTTTCATTGCCCCCCCTTTCTGCGAATGAAGTGATTAACACAAGATGTCGCCCGCCGTTTTATCACGGGCCAGTTGATTTGGGCACGCCGGCAATTTCTAACAACAGGTGTTTCCACGACGAGTCGATCTCAATTCCCATTTTTTCTAGCGGCATCAAGCAGACGTTAAGCTTCTCCGGAGCTTGACGCGACCACATCACCATGCCGGCGATACCAAGGTCGTAATCCGGGTCGACGGGCCTGCACAACTGCTCCTGATTCTTGTCCGTTGCCACGAGTTGCCACAACCGAGTGTTCCATACGGGCAATACCTTAGGCCAGTGGGCCTGCTTATTACAAACGGTTAGCTGATGCAGTATTTGCCCGCATGAACTGCTAGCCCAAACAACGTAGCCGTCTTCGTCTATACAAAAAAAGCCCAATCCCTCTGCCGAAACCATCTCCTTACGCCCCGGATTGAGTATTGGGTTTTGACCGGGCCCGTTTGTGTCGGGGTTCCGGTTTTTCGCAGCACAGCCTGTTAGCCTATCCTTTGACGGCAGGCGTGGTTCTTGTTTCACCAATGGGTCCTCGGACCCACCCCTGTTAATGACTTTTTCGGTTGGAGTACCAACCAAGCTTTAAGTTTTATAGAGATAAAGCACGTAACAAAGAGCATTTAATTCCGCGATAAATGCTTCATTTGCCTGCTTTGTCTCTATTGCCAAATCATACGATTGGCGCTCGGTAGCGCGTGTTGAAACCGACTCGCATCGGCCATCCTGATTTGTGGGACAGGGTGGAATGGCTATGATATACTCCGATTTCTAGAGACCTTACGGAGTTTGTGTCTTGGAACAACTGCTTTCTGTTTTGATCTTCCTGGGTTTTGGGCTTGGTTTTGTTTTGATCAACTTGCTCGTTGGCAAGGTCGTCAGGCCGTCACTGCCGAACACTGAAAAGCAAGCGATTTATGAGTGCGGAGAGCCGACGATCGGGACCAGTTGGGTCCAGTTCGACCTGCGGTTCTATATCGTCGCGCTGTTCTATCTGATCTTCGATGTTGAGGTCGCGCTGATCTACCCTTGGGCGGTGATCTACCGGCAATACTCAGAGCCCGCGTTGGTGTGGGGCATCCCCTTTCTTGGGATCATCATTATTGGCTACGCCTATGAGTGGTATTCGGGCAGCCTCGACTGGGTGCGCAGCAGCGTGAATACGACGGCACCGGTGGTAGACAAGGCCGGGTTGGCTGCGTTGGCGAGGATAGACCCGGAAGTGCTCGAAGAGCGGAACAGCTAAAGCCCCAAGGGAGAATGCCGCGAAGGATGACGGCCCTATCGCGAAGGGCCGATACGGGGAGGGTGGCTGACGCTTATGGCAGACCTGTATAAAACCGTCTTGTTATTTGGTGCTCCCGGAGCGGGGAAGGGCACTCAAGGCAGGGTCTTGGGGACCATCCCGGGGTTCTTCCATTTCGCCTGCGGCGACGTGTTCAGGCAGATCGATATCAACAGCGAGTTGGGCAAGATCTTTTACGACTACAGCTCTCGCGGGGAATTGGTGCCCGACGACGTGACCGTCAAGATGTGGGCTGAATCCATACGCGCCCACACCATCTTGCAGGATTTCAAGCCCCAAGCCGACATCCTGATTCTCGACGGCATCCCCCGCACGCTCGAACAGGCGAAGATCATGGATGCCCACATCCAAGTGATGAAAGTGATCCACTTGATGTGTGACAACCAGGAAGCGATGTTCGAGCGTCTGAGGCGGCGCGCGCTCAAAGAAAACAGGTTTGACGACGCCGACGAAAAGGTCATCCGCCACCGCTGGTCTGTATATGAACAGCAGACCCAACCCGTGCTCGAGCACTACCCGGCGGGTTCCGTTGTGGAGATCAACTCGGTCGGCTCCCCGGCCTTGGTCTTGCGGGACATCCTGGACGTGGTCGCCCCGCTGCAAAACCAGCATTTTTCCGCATTTGACGGTTAGACCCCGAGCCGGACCCTCCTCAGGTCTGTGGTTTTCTGGGTTTACCCAAATACTTTTCCTAAATTAACATACGCGGTTTGGCTGTACGTAACTGGTAATATAGGCAATGCCTTAAAAAATTTGAGGCTTGGATTATGGGTTGACAGACCCGTAAAATGAGGTAAATTGAAGGCAAGTAGTCGACGTTAGGCGGTTGGTGGACCGCCGGCGGGTAGCGAGAAAGATGCTACTTAGAGAAGGATTGGAGCAGGCCGGTCATTTCAAATAGCACGCTGTGGGGGAATCAGTGCTTTCCTCACCGGCTGATGAGAGACGGGCCTAGAGGTAGAGTTGAGAGTCCATTCAATTTGAAGCGGTGAACGCTTACGAGGGGGATTAAAGCATATGCCAGAACCAATGACCATGGTAATGGTTGGAGCGGGCGGTGGTAGTTTATTTTTAGAGCTAGCTCGCAGGCAGTTCAAGATTTTTAAGGAACTGCTGGATATGGTCGGTGCGACGGCGGCCTTTGTGTTGTTTTTGCCGGTGATGCTGCTGTGTGCCGCGTTGATCAAGATTTCCGACCCGGCTGGGCCGGTGCTGTACCGCCAGGTACGGGTAGGCCTCAACGGCCGGCTTTTCACAATCTACAAACTCCGCACGATGTATGTGGACGCCGAAGCCCACGGCTGTGTGCAGCGGGCCGGCAAGGACGACCCCCGCGTGATCCCTGTGTGCCGGTGGATGCGTAAGAGCCACGTCGATGAATTGCCCCAGTTGTTCAATATTCTCAGAGGTGAAATGAGCCTGGTCGGCCCTCGCCCGGAGCGGCCTGAACTGTTCGAGGAACTCAGCAGGGAGATGCCCGATTTCGAGAGGCGCCTTGCGGTGAAGCCCGGCCTGACCGGCTTGGCCCAGATCAAGAACGGCTACGACGTGGACACCGAATCGGTCCGCCGCAAGCTGCAACTGGATCTGGAGTACATCGAGAACATGGGGTTGGGCATGGAGCTGAAGCTGCTGCTGGCGACTTTTGCCAAGTTCAACGACACAGGGGCCCGATAATTGACCCGGCGGGCCTAGCCCACGCACTCTTTTGATCTGCACGGGGTGGCTTCCGCTGCCCAGCGATGTAGAATTCCAATATATTTAGCCGACTTCAGATAGAGGTATGCCCAACCGAATTACCCTATGGGTTCATGTGGGTTCATGCAGGGCTGCACAATCCTTCATATGGAGCGACCTATTGATGCGTGTTGAACGACTACTGCCAAATCTGAAAGCCGCCGGCTTTCTGTCGGTTATAGGTGTCCTGTGGCTGAGCGGCTTGGGTTGCGCCCCCCCTCAGTACACCGACTACGCCGCTTTTATCAAGATCCCTAAGCCGATCGTCGGTGGTAAGCCGTACGTGATCGAACCGCCTGATTCGATCTCAATCGTCGCGCCCGGTGCCCCCGAGATCGACCGCCAGGGTGGCCGCCTCAGGCCTGATGGGTACATCACGCTTCACTTGCTTGGGGACGTGTTCGCCGCCGGCAAGACCCCTACCCAACTGGCTGCCGAGATCGAAGAGAAGATCCTGCGCTACTACCAGGATATCTCCGTCCAGGTTCAGGTTACGGGCTTCAATTCAAAGAAGTACTACATGGCTGGCGAGACCAGCCCCGGCCCCCGGCCCTACACGGGTAACGACACCGTGCTCGACGCGGTGCTCGGCGCCGGCATCGCCAGGACCGCTTGGCCCGAATACCTCACGGTGTTGCGCCCCAACGAGCAAGGCGACTTGATCCGCCGCATGACCGTTAACATAAAAGACATGTACGAAAAAGGGGACCTGCAGTATAATGCCGTGTTAGAGGAGGGCGACATTGTGTTTATGCCGATCAATCCTTTCGCGGCTGTGGGCGTGGCGGTTCAAAACCTGCTGGCGCCGGTACAACCACTGTTGCAAGCCGCGGGCACACCGGCTTCTGTGACCTCGGTCCCAACGCCCTGATGCGAGGAAGGCGGACGCTCTAGCGTAAGAGGATACGGCTCGGGTGGTGAGCGAGAACTCAAGATATGGCCTGGCGACAACCAACCAACCTTCGTGAATGGCTGGCGATTGTATATCGCCACAAGAAGAAGCTGTTCTTCCCTTCCATCGTCGTGATGATCGTCGTGGTGATTGCGAGCCACTGGATCCCGCGTGAGTACCGCGCCACGGCCATGTTTGAACGCATCAACGACGCGGCTTTGGAGCAGATGGGCAGCAGCACGATCGACCGGAACCTGCGGCCGATCCGCCAAGGGCTTACCCAAGATATCAAGGGCAGGCCCTCGATCGAGCAATTGATCGAAGACATGCACCTGATGCGCGACCTGCCCCACACCGCCGACGGCGAGCTGACGCAGGAAGGGCAGATCGCCAAATTCGACTTGATCAACAAGCTTACCGACAGGATCGAGATCCGCCTGCGCATCAGGTCGGACCACCTGGACCAGATCGTGGTGTCGTACAACGACCCCGACCGTGAGCTGGCGCCCAAGGTCGTCAACAAGCTGGTGGAAAACTACATCCGGAACACCAGGAAGCAACTCGACGAGATGCTGCTCAACGCCAAGTCCTTCTTTGAACGCGAGGTGTCCCGCTACCGAGCGAAGATCACCGAGTTGGACAGCAAGAAGCTGCGGTTCGAGTTGGAGCACCCAGGCCTGTCGCCCGACGACCCCACCAGCGTGGAAACCGAGCTGGTAAGACTACGCGGAGAGCTCACACAGGCGTCCACTCAGAAAGACCTCGCCACCTCAAAACGCGCCAAGCTTCAGGAGTGGGTCGACGAACAGCCCGAGTTTATCGAGAAGTCTCAGACCGGCCAGAACCCGGAACTGGTCGCGCTCAACGAAAAAATATCGGATCTTGAGAACCAGCTCGAAGCCCACCTCTACCAGATGAACCGCACGGAGGAGCACCCCGCGGTGATCCGGATCAAGAGCCGCCTGGTGACGCTCAACGAGGAGAAAAAAGGCCTTGATGACAGTGTCGTGATCGGCAAGCAGACGGAGCCGAACACAAACCGGCTGGGTGCCCAGCGGGAGATCGAAACACTCTCGGGCATCATTGTGGCCCTGGAACGGCAGATCGAAGAGAAGAGCAAAGAGATGGAGCAGAAGGAGATTTTTAAACGAAACTTCTTCGTGATCCGCAACGATTATGTGCAGATCGAAAGGGAGCTGTTGGAATCCAAGCAGCAGCTTCAGTTCTGGGACGAAAACCTGCGTAGCACGATCACCGCGTTAACCGCCGAGATCGGGCAGCGGGGCGTACGCATGAGGATGCTCGAACGGGCGCCCGACTTGGCGCGCCCGGCCAAGCCGACACTCGTGGGTATCTTGATGATCGCGGCTGTGATGGGGCTGGGCACGGGGTTGTTGCTGGTCGTGTTGTCCGAGTTATTGAACCGCTCATTCCAGAACGCCGAGCAGGCGGTCGACGAATTGAAGCTGCCCGTTATGGGCGCGGTGAACGAGATCATCACCCCGCGTGAGATGTTCCGCAGGAAGGTTCTCGGGTGGGGGTTGTACCCGACCATCGCGACGGTGATGATGCTCATCTTGCTGTCGAGCATCACGCTAGCCCACCTGAGTCTCAGCCAGCCCAGCCGCTACGAAAAGATCATCCGGAAGCCGGCCCAATTTTTAAATCAAACACTGATGGGCAGGTTCTAGGCCGCGTAGGCAACCGGGGGTGGCCGAGTTTGCCCGCCCCGCCTTCGATGTGAAGGTACAATTCTGGGGGAGGTTCGGTAGGCCGATTGCGGTCACGGCAACCAGGTTCGAGTTCGGGCCCGTTGACCACGGGAGCGCCCACCGCCGCGTGAACATATGTACGAGAATTTCTATAACCTCGCGGTGTCGCCTTTCCAGAACACACCCAATCCGCGTTTCTTTTTTGAAACCGAGCAGCACAAAGAAGCCCTCGCGAAGCTTGAGTACACCGTGCGCAACCGCAGAGGGTTCGCGCTGATTACCGGCGAGATCGGCTCGGGCAAGACCACCCTGATCCGCACGTTGATCCGCCGCTTGGGCGGTGACGCACGCATTGCGTTGATCAATAACACGCGCGTGTCGTCTCACCAGTTGCTCAAACTCATCGCCATAGAGTTTAAGATCGAGTTGCCGGGCGTGGTTGACAAAGCGACGTTGTTGACGTCTATTCGCCGTTTTATTGAGCACCAGCATTCCGTTGGGAGGACGGTTGTGGTGATCATCGATGAAGGCCAGTGCCTGAACATCGACGAATTTGAAGAAATCCGTTTGCTGACCAATCTCGAAAGCGAGACGGACAAATTATTGCAATTATTGATTTTAGGGCAGCCGGAGCTTCGTGACACGCTGCGCCACCCACGGCTGGCGCCCTTGATACAGCGGATCGTGATGTACACCCACCTGATGCCCATGGACTTTGACAGCATGACCCGGTACATCGCGTTTCGGTTGGTGCGTGCGAGCAAAGACAGGCCCAATGTGGATTTTTCACGCGAAGCGTTAGAATTGATTTATGAGTATTCCAAAGGGGTCCCTCGCGTTACTAACTTGGTATGTGACAACGCTTTATTAGTAGGGTATTCTTCCGAAAGCCACCTGATCGACTCGGCGGTGATCCGCAGGGCGATTTCGCAGATGCTGCCCAATTTTGATGGCCCAACGACCGATATATTCTCAGACGGTGCAGGCCTAGGCCAGGAGATTGAAGATGGGCGACGTTTATGACGCCATGAACCGCTCCGAAAAGGAGCGTCAAGAGGGCAAATCTCAGCCGCCCACGGATGGCGTCGATAAGGAATCCCCAGCCGAGGGCGCCTTGCCCGACGATGTACAGGCTCCGTCCGCGCGGGATGAGAAGCCCGGCCTGCCCCTGGATCAAGTCGCCGCCCGCAGCCTCGCCTCGGAGCAAAAGGACGATCAGCCTTTAGACTTTTCCGAAAGTGATCAAGCCCGCAAAGATACCCAGCCTGTCACAAAGGCTGTCGCCAAAGCCGATTCAGACAAGCAAAAAACTTCCACGCCGCCTGAAATCCCACTTGTGCCCAAGGCCGACAGAGAAAGCCTCAACGGTTACTCGGCTGATGTCATCGTCCACCACGATCGTGGCAGCGTGGTCACCGAACAGTACCGGGCCATCAGAACACAGATCCTGGCCCGGGCCCGGAACCGGACCCTGCAGGTGCATGTGCTCACCAGCTCGGCGCCACAAGAGGGCAAGAGTGTTACGGTGGCGAACCTTGGCGTGGCTTTTAGTGAGCTGCGCAACAAGCGGACGCTGATCGTCGAAGGCGACCTCCGCCGCCCGTCGTTCCAGAACCTTTTCAGCCGCGATTGTACGCCGGGGCTGTTGCAGCTATTGCGGGGCGATATCACCGAGATAGATCAAGCGATTCACCACACGGTGTACGACAATCTACAGTTCATGCCCGCCGGCGGTCGCGACCCGACCCACTGTACCGAGCTTCTGTCGAGCCCCCGCATGGCTCAGATCCTCGAACGCCTGCGGGACCACTACGACCACATTTTTATTGACACGCCCCCGGTGATTTCGGTGACCGACGCGGCGATCCTTGCCGCTATGGCCGATCAGACCCTGCTCGTCGTCAGGCTGCACAAGACGCCCACCGAGATGGTCGACCGCGCCAAGCGCCTGCTGAAGGTCACCAACTGCAACGTGGCTGGGATCATCCTCACGCACATGAACGTCGCCATGCTGCCCGGCTACATGTCGCGCTACAGCTATGGCTCCACCTACGCTTAGGCCGCGGCCTCGGACCAAAATCAAAAATCCGTCTAGAATGTCCGTCTAGGGCCTGTTCGGTTTATGGGGCGGTTTAGCCCAGCCGATTAGGCGTGGCGAGACGGATGCATAACCATGGCGACGGTTGCACCTGAAACAACACCAGCGGCTGTCGACGGGCTAGGACGCCCACCACGCGTGCTGATGCTCACGCACCGCCTGCCTTACCCCCCGGATCGGGGCGATCGGATCCGCAGCTATCACATGCTCAAGGAGATCGCCCGGCACTTCGAAGTAGCGATCGCCTGCACCAGCGATGAGCCGGTGTGGCTCCAGCACCACCAACTGCTAAGCACGATCGCCAAACGTGTAGCCATACAGCCGATATCGACTTGGGCTTCGAAGTACAAATCCATTGTGGCGGCGCTGTCCGGGCAGTCGCTTACGCCTTACTACTACTACCGGCAGGGTTTGGCTGACACGATCGTTCAGTGGCACGAGGAGGCGCCGTTCGACGTGATCCTGACGTTTTGCACCGGGATGATCAAGTATGCCCGCCTGTTGGCGCCCCAGCCCGGTGACCATGACTCAAACGGCCATAGCGATAAACAAGCGGGGAACACCGGCCCAAGCATCAGACACGTGCTGGACCTCGTTGACGTTGATAGCCTCAAGTGGCGTAGCTACGCCAGCAAGAGTTGGCCGCCGCTGAGTTGGCTGTACCGCGCCGAAGCCAAGCGCCTATGCAGCATCGAAGCCGGCCGGTTTGATCACTTCGACGCCTTGGCGGTCGTCAGCGAAGCCGAGGCCCAGGCCTACCGCAAACACATCGCCGAGCACCCCGGCCTGACCGTCGTGGGCAACGGGGTCGACCTGGATTATTTCTCAACACTGCCCGATTCGGACTCCAAGACCATCGTTTTCGTGGGCGTGCTCAATTACAAGCCGAATGTTGATGGGGTTTGCTGGTTTGTTGAAAACGTGCTTGGCGAATTGAAGGAGCACATCCCCGATGCAAGGCTCTTGATTATTGGGCGTCACCCCATACCGCGTGTGGAGCAACTAGCGGAGCAGGCGGGTGTGGAGGTCGTCGGGTCGGTGCCCGACGTTCGCGTCCATATGCAAGAGGCGGCCGCGGTCATTGCCCCGCTTCAGATCGCCCGTGGCGTGCAGAACAAAGTGCTCGAAGCGATGGCGTGCCGGCGCGCGGTGGTCTGTTCACCGCAGGCGGCGCTGGGTATCCGTGCGATGCCGGGCCGGCATTTGCTGGTCGCCGATTCGCCGAAGCTGTTTTCGCGTTACGTGCGGGCGTTGATCAGGGACGACCACTACCGCCAGCAGGTCGCCGCGTCGGCGCGTCGGTGCGTGGAGCGCCGTTACAACTGGCCGCAGGCGTTGGGACCGATGATCGAATTGCTCGGCGGTGCACGTCGCGACTGGGGCTCGGTCACGCCGCCGCTTGCAGCCGCAGCGTAAAGACACCCTGCCCGTCCGCGATCCGTTTCAACGCCGGCAGATACTCAGCGATCGGCCGCCATGCCGAGTTCGTCACATCGGATTGACATGACTCTCCTCCCGGGGCATCCCCGGGGTTATCTCGGGGGTTATCTCCGGGGGCAAACGCCCGGATCACCTTCTCCAGCCGGTTCGCCGCGGACCTTAAACCCGTATACGTACGCAGCCGGCCCGCAGCGCCCAACGGCATCCGGGGCATATCGGGGTCAAACTCCCAGGGGTGGAAGTAGAGGATAGCGGGGCGTTTCTCCAGCGCCGCCTGCCACAGCCCGCGCTTCATCAAACCCAAAGGTAACAGCCGAAAGTATCCGCCCCCCGCGACCGCCAGCTTCTTGCCCGCAACATGCCAGGTCAGCGGCGGCAGCTCCAGCAACCGTGCGCCGCCGGTACATCCCTCGACGTAGTAAGGCCGATCCGGCGCGTCCGGCACGCCGTAGCTCGGATGCCGCACGGGAAACACAGAAGCGTCATAGATGAAACCCGCCTCGGCGAGCACATCCACCGCCCAGTCGGTTTGCCGTGTGACGGACCACGTCGGTGCGCGGTAACCCAGGACAGGTTTGCCGGTCTGGTCTTCCAGGCGTTTCATGCAATCGGTGACGTCGCGCAGCATGGACTTGGGTGTGAGCCGGTGCAGCCGGTCGTGCATCGATCCGTGCGACGCGACCTCGTGACCAAGCTCCGCGCACCGTCGTGCCAGGCCCGGGTGTTGCTCGGCGATGCTGCCTAAAAAGAAAAACGTTGCCCGGCAGCCGGTGCGTCCAAACAACTCCAACAGCAGGTCCATGTTGCGTTGCACGCGGGAGGGCCAGTCGCCCCAACGCTTGGGCCCGACCGTGTCGTGGGCCGCCTCGATCTGGAAGTACTCCTCCACATCGACGCTCAGGCACCTGATCGGGGCGCTGGGCTCCGGGCTCGTA
>JAJDCS010000030.1 GCA_029260715.1 Phycisphaeraceae bacterium
CTTCGTGGACGACGGCACGGGCACTGACCTCGACGGCGTGATGGGCAATTACGACGCGTTCCAAGGCGCGACGATCGATATTGCGTTGAACGACCAGGGCGGCGCGGTGAGCGTGCCGGTTGGCGCACTGAACGGCGTGACAGACGCGAACGGGCAGTTCAGCGTGACGTTCACCTCGTTCACGACGGGCACGACGATCGGTGTGGCGACGGCGTCCACGACGATCGACGGGGTCGATTTGACCGAGTCCACCGACGGCTCAGAGACCGTCATCGGCACCGGCGTATTCAACAGCGACGAAGCGGTCAAGACATGGGTGGACCGCAGCATCGACCTTGAGAAGCACACCAACGGCTTTGACGCGGACGACGAAGCCGGCGCACCGCTGATTGCCCCTGGCGATCTGGTGACGTGGACCTACTTCGTGACCAACACGGGCGTCATTGGTGACGGGTCGTTTACTTTCGATGAGATCTCGATCGTTGACGACAACGGCACGCCTGGCGACAACAGCGACGATTTCGGCACGGGCGGCCTCACCAATTCTGATGGGACCACGATCGTGTTCAACCCGGCTAGCGACATCGGTAGCGACCTGATTCTGTCGCCCGGTGAGGTGTGGATCTACGAAGCCTCCGCGGTCGCTCAAGACCTTAATGTCCTTAGCTTGCCGATCGTGATCGATTTTGAGGGGCTGCCCGCCGGCACGATTGTCAGCAACCAGTTCCCGGGTGTGACGATCTCCGCGGACGGCGACAGCACCGTCGGCAACGCGGCGATGATCTTTGATAGCGCCAACCCAACGGGCGGCGATCCGGACTTGGCGACTCCAGGCTACGGCCCGAACAATAACGCCGCGTTGGGCAACGTCCTGATCATCTCCGAGGACCTGGATTCAGGCGATCCCGATGACGACGCCGCAGGCGGTACGATCACCTTCACCTTCGATTCGCCCGTGACGGTCGATTCCCTGAGCGTGTTGGACATCGAAAACAGTGAGGCCGGCGGATCGATCATCAACTTCATCCAAGCCGGCGGCTCGGTTTCCATCCCGATCCCGACGCTTGGCGACAACAGCTTCCAAGAGATCGTTGTGGGCCTGGATGACGTGACAGCGATTGAGATTAACTTTGTCAGCAGCGGAGCGGTAACTGAACTGGTCTACAGGGAAGCCGACCGTGGCTGCTACGAGAACATGGCGGTCCTGTCCGTTAACGACAATCCCGAGGACGACGACCCGAGTCACTACTGCAACCCAGATGAAGACCCCGGTATCGACCTTGAGAAGTTCACCAACGGCGTGGACGCCGATACGGAAGCCGACGCCCCGCTGATCGCTCCTGGCGACTTGGTGACCTGGACCTATAAAGTGACCAACACCGGCGACGTTGATTTTTCGTTCGCCGAAGTTGAGATCGTTGACGATAACGGCACGCCGGGTGATATGAGCGATGACTTCAGCACGACTTCCGGTGACATCGTGTTAGACGCTTCCAGTGACGTCGGCAGCGACGGCATCCTGTCGCCCGGTGAGATGTGGATTTATGAGGCCAGCGCGATCGCCCAGGACCTGTCCGGCGGCACGGTGGGCCCGGCAGCCACGTTTGATTTCTCCGGCAACAGCGCTCTGGACGGCACGAACGGCAACATCCGCACGTTCTCGTCCGGTGGGATTGACGTCAACGCCAGCGCGTTCAGCCGCGACAAGGCCAGCGGCGCATGGTCAGCGGCCTACCTCGGCTCCTACGGCGGCGGCTTGGGTGTGACGGACAGCAGCGAGGGTAACGGCAGTGGCAACAGCCACACGGTGGACAACATCGGCCGCGACAACTACGTGCTGTTCGAGTTCTCCGAGACCGTTGTGGTTGATGAGGCTTTCCTGGGCTACGTCGTGGATGACAGCGACATCACTGTCTGGATCGGCACAGTCGCCGACGTGTTCAACAACCACCAGATCCTCAGCGACGCGTTCCTGACTAGCCTAGGGTTTACGGAAGTGAACACCACCACCAGTTCAAGCTCGCGCACAGCGGACATTAACGCCGGTGAGGTATCGGGCAACGTGCTCATCATCGCGGCACAGACGACGGACACCACACCCGAAGACGAGTTCAAGATTGAAGAAGTCACGGTCCAGCGGGTGGAAGACGGCGGCTGCTACGAGAACATGGCAGTCGTGACGGCAGACGGCGTGTCTGATTCAGACCTGAGCCATTACTGCAACCCAGACGGTGAGCCTGGCATCGACCTCGAGAAGTTCACGAACGGTGTGGACGCCGATACGGAGGCCGATGCCCCCGAGATCGCCCCTGGCGACCTGGTGACCTGGACGTACAAGGTGACTAACACCGGAAGTGTGGCGTTTAGCTTCGCCGAGGTTGAGGTTGTCGACGACAACGGCACGCCCGGCGATACCAGCGACGACTTTACCCCGATTTTCGACGCCAGCAGTGACGTTGGCGGCGACGGGATCCTGTCGCCCGGCGAGATGTGGATCTACGAAGCCAGCGCGGTCGCCGAAGACCTTAGCGGCGGTGGCGCCCCTGTTGGCCCGACGATCTCGATTAATATGTCCGGCAACAGTTCCCTGGACGGCCCGAACGGCAACATTCGGACGTTCTCGTCCGACGGTGTTTCGGTCAACGCCAGCGCGTTTAGCCGCGATTCGGGCGGCACATGGTCCGCGGCTTACCTTGGCGCCTACGGTGGCGGCCTGGGCGTCACGGATAGCGGCGAAGGCGACGGCGGCGGCAACAGCCACACGGTGGACAATGTCGGCCGTGACAACTACGTGCTGTTCGAGTTCTCTGAGACGGTTGTGATCGACTCGGCGTTCCTGGGCTACGTGGTGAACGACAGCGACCTGACGGTCTGGATCGGCACAGTCGCCGACGCGTTCAACAACCACCAGGTTCTCAGCGACGCGTTCTTGACCAGCCTAGGGTTCACGGAAGTGAACGACACCACCAGCTCAAGCTCGCGCACGGCGGACATCAACGCCGGCGAGGTGGCGGGCAACGTGATTGTGATCGCGGCGTCGACGGCAGACGACACGCCCGATGATAAGTTCAAGATCGAGAAGCTGAAGGTCCAGCGGACCGAGGACGGCGGCTGCTATGAGAACATGGCGGTCGTAATCGCAGGCGGCGTATCGGATTCAGACCTGAGCCATTACTGCAACCCTGAGGATTCGAACCCTGAAATCGACGTCGAGAAGTTTGTGAAGGTTGTCGATACCCAGGGTGGCGGCGAAGGCCTGACACCGGGCTTCTGGAAGACACACTCTGAGTTCGGCCCGGCTCCACTGGCCGGTTGGCCTGACACGGGCTTCGACCCGCTAGACAGCTACAACTCGGTGTTCGGTGTCAGCGATGCTGATAGCCCAACACTGCTAGAGGCCCTGGGTCGTGGCGGTGGCGGCCTGCACGCACTGGGTCGTCACGCAACGGCGGCGTTGTTGAACGCGGCGAACCCGAACGTGGATTACGCGTTCTCGCAAGCCGACATCATCTCCCTGACGCAAGCGGCCTATGCCTCTGGCGATGCGGACCTGATCGAGGCCACGAAGAACGGCTTTGCGATTCAGAACGAATTGGGTGCCGACCTGAGCACGCCAGCCACAGGTGGCGGCGGTGTGATGGGCTTCGGTGAGGACGCGGACACCCCGACCGGCCCAACGGGGCAGATCGGTGACAAGTTCATGTTCACCTACTTCGTGACCAACCCCGGTGATGTGGAACTGACCAACGTCGTTCTGACCGATGACAACGCCACACCGGGCGACACCAGCGACGACTTCAACCCCAACGCGGTTGAAGACGGCGGCTTCAATGTCGGCGACGACGACATGGACGGCTTGCTGGACGTTGGCGAGAAGTGGGTCTACACATCCATGATCACCGCGGATCAAGCCGGTCAGTTCAAGAACATCGGCAAGGTGACCGGTGAGTCCGTTGACGACGGTGTGATGGTCATGGACGACGACCCGTCTTATTACCTTGTTGAGGACACATCGACGCCCCCGGCCATGACCATGTTCGAGGCCGAGGACTACGAGTGGAAGGATTCGCCGTGGAAGGTCAAGAGCAGCTCCAGCGCGTCTGGTGGCGAGTACCTGATGACCTACAACGGTGCGGGTAATTACTACAACAACCCGCCGAGCGGCAAGTCGGTGAAGTACCAGTTCGAGGTGTCCAAGGACGGCACGTACAAGATCGAGGCCTTGCTCAAGGCAGCCAGTGATGCCGACAACTCCATCTGGCTGAAGGTGGACGACGGCGACTGGGTCCAGTGGCACATGGACGTGACCAGCGACTGGGATTGGCAGCGCGTGACCCACGGCTGGGATCAAACCGAAGTGGCTTTCAATCTTTCAGCTGGAAACCACATGCTGAAGATCAAGCTGCGTGAGGACGGCACCAAGCTCGACAAGTTCAAGGTGATGCAGCTTGATGCCAGCTCGGCACAAGCGGCGCCGACCACGACCACGCTCATGATCGATGCCATGGACTACACAAAGATCAAGGGCTGGTGGGAAGTCAGGGTGGATTCAAACGGCAATGAGTACCTGGCCACCGACGACTACGGCGATGCGTTCTACAGCCAGCCGCCGTCGGGCAATTATGTGAGCTACGATTTCTCCGTCAGCCAGGCCGGTGACTACCGGATCTTCGGTCTGGTCAGTGCCGCAAGCGGTGACAGCAACTCGTTCTGGATTCAGATCGACGACGGCGATTGGATCGAATGGCACCTGACCACGACCGGTAACGGTAACTGGGAGTGGCAGGCGGTGACGGACGGCTCGGGCCAAGAGGATGTCTTGTTCAACCTCAGTGCCGGCAACCACACGCTGAAGATCAAGGTGCGTGAAGACGGCACCAAGCTGGACAAGTTGGCGATCACCAACGACCTGACGCTCGATAGCACCGACTTGGTGTAAGTGGGCCGATGCGGTTCGGTGATTGAGTAAGCCCCGGAGGGGCATATTTAGAGACCCTTTTTGACCGGCGCCTCTCACAGAGGCGCCGGTTTTTTATTCAGGTTCTCAATAAGTGAAGCGAGCTTGGGCCGGCGTGGGACATGAATTTGATCGGGCGCGAAGTCTTGGTTTTTGAGTTTTTCACACGTTGTGTTGTTGTCGCCATGTATTATTTGGAAATAGCATGTAGGCGTGTAAGTTATTTAAAAACAAAAAGATAATCAATGTTGTGGAAAAAATGTTCATTATTTATACTAATGATGCGAATCATTGACATAAACCACATTAATGCTAATATGCTACGCTATGCAGGGATTAAGAATATTTTGCGACGTGGCGAATCACCGCAGCTTCAGCCTGGCGGCGGCCCAGCACGGGATCACGCAGTCAGCGGCTAGCCAGCGTGTGGGGCAGTTGGAGAAGAAGCTGGGTGTGAAGCTGATCGACCGTTCGGTGCGGCCGTTGACGCTGACGGAGGCGGGGGCAGAGTTTTTGCGTGGCTGCCAGGAGCTGTTGGAGCGGTACGACCGGCTGGAGCAGCGGGTCTCGCGGTACAAGACGCAGGCGGAGGGCGTGGTCCGTGTGGACGCGATCTACTCGGCTGGGATTGACCTGCTTAACCATGTGAAAGAGTCGTTTGAATCGCTGCACCCGGGCGTGAGGGTGGTGATCGAGTACAAGCACCCCGATGAGGTTTACGAGGCGGTCTGTGAGAGGCGGTGCGACTTGGGGATCCTTTCATACCCCGAGCGGTTGCAGCAGGTGCAGACCATCCCGCTTCGTGACGAGCCCATGGCGGTGGTCTGCTCCCCGCGGCACCCGGTGGCGAGCCTGGGCAGGGTCCAGGCTTCTCACCTTCAGGCATGGTCGATGGTGGCGTTCGAGCACACCCTGCCGGTGGCCAGACACATCAGGCGGTATCTGCGGGACCACGGCGTTCAGCCGGAGGTGGTCAATATGTTTGATAACATCGACACAATCAAGAGTGCTGTGGCGGTGACGGACCAAATCGCGATCCTGCCGAAGCGCACGGTTTCGCGGGAGTTGGCGGCGGGTACGCTGGCGGCGGTGGAGTTGGGGCCGCGGCTGGTGCGCCCGATGGGGGTGATCTACCGCGGCAAGAGCGGGCAGGGGTTCGGCCCGGCGGTGCAGGCGTTTATCGATTACCTGCTGAAGCACGCGGGCCCCGAAGGCGACGACGGCGTGGATCAAACCGAGGTCGAGCCGAACCGGCAACTGGTCGGAAGCAGAGGATAGGCACAGCATATGGATACACACCCGAACGACCTAGCGGCATTCGAGCACGGTCGGCCCGTGAAGCAAGGGCTGTACGACCCAGCGCTTGAGAAAGACTCATGCGGCGTTGGCTTTGTCGCGCACATCAAGGGCCACGCCAGCCACGAGATCGTGCAGAACGCGCTGACCATGCTCGAGCGCATGGACCACCGCGGCGCGTGTGGTTGCGAAGCGAACACGGGCGACGGCGCGGGGCTGCTGACCACGCTGCCGCACAGGCTTTTAGCCAAGGTCGCCAAGAGCGACGCCGGGATCGACCTGCCCCCGCCCAGCCGGTACGGCGCGGGGATCGTTTTCTTGCCGCAAGACCCACAGGAGCGGGGCTACTGCGAGAAGACCGTCGAGCGGATCATCAAGAAGCAGGGGCAGGTGTTCCTGGGCTGGCGCGACGTGCCGCGTGACAACTCGATGATCGGCAACACCGCCAAGGCGACAGAGCCGGTCATGCGCATGCTGTTCATCGGCGCCCGGGATGGCGAAGACGCCGAGGCGCTCGAGCGGCAGTTGTACATCATCCGCAAGCTGGCCACGTTCGAGCTGCGCAACAGCGCGTTGGACCAGGCGCATTTTTTCTACGTCTGCAGTTTGTCTACGAAGGTGATGATCTACAAGGGTCAGCTCACATCGGGGCAGGTGGCGCAGTACTACGACGACCTGCGTGACGAGGACTACGCCAGCCACCTGGCCATGGTGCACTCGCGGTTCAGCACGAACACGTTCCCGTCGTGGGACCGCGCCCAGCCGATGCGGTTTATGTGCCACAACGGCGAGATCAACACGCTGCGTGGCAATATTAATTGGATGCACGCGCGCGAGTCGCTGTTCAAGAGCAAGCTGTTCGAAAAAGAGATCCACAAGATCTTCCCCGTGTGCGAGCCGGACACGTCCGACTCTGGCACGTTCGATAATTGTTTGGAGATGCTGTTCCACACGGGCCGGAGCCTGCCGCACTCGGTGATGATGATGATCCCCGAGGCCTGGCAGAGCCACGAGTCGATGGACCCGCAGCGCCGCGCGTTTTACGAGTACCACTCGTGCATGATGGAGCCTTGGGACGGCCCGGCGTCGGTGGCGTTTACCGACGGGCACTACATCGGGGCGGTCTTGGACCGCAACGGGCTGCGACCCAGCCGGTACTACGTGACCAAGGACGACTTGGTTGTCATGGCCAGCGAGGTGGGCGTGCTGCCGATCGCCCCGGAAAATGTGGCGATCAAGGGCAGGCTACAGCCGGGGCGCATGTTCCTGGTGGACTTCGACCAGGGCAGGATCATCGACGGCAACGAGTTGAAGGCCAAGCTGGCCAAGGAGCACCCGTACGGGCAGTGGCTTCGGGAGCAGTTGATTAATTTGGAGGACCTGCCGACGCCGGCGTCGGAGCATGTGCCCGCTTTGGACGCGGACAACCTGTTGGTGCGCATGCAATGTTTGGGCTACACGCACGAGGAGATCCACAAGCTCTTGGTCCCGATGGGCACCGACGCATACGAAGCGACGGGGTCGATGGGCAACGACGCGGCGTTGGCGTGTCTGAGCGATCAGCCCCGCATGCTGTACGACTATTTCAAGCAGACGTTCGCGCAGGTGACCAACCCGCCGATCGACCCGATCCGCGAGGAGTTGGTGATGACGCTTGAGTGCTGCGTGGGCCCGGAGCGGAACCTGCTCGAGGCCACGCCCGAGCACTGCCACCGGCTTCGGTTGCTTCAGCCGATCTTGACCAACGAGCAATTGACCCAATTGAAGGGGATGGACCACCGCGGGTGGAAGAGCCGTGTGATCGACATCACTTTCAACCGCCACGCGGAGGGCGGGCCAAGCGCGGCGATCATCAACGCGTTGGAGCGGGTCTGCCGTGAAGCTTCGCAGGCGATCGACGAGGGCTATAGCTTGGTTGTTTTGTCCGACCGCGCGGTCAGCGTTGATCGAGTGGCAATTCCGTCGTTGTTGGCTTGTGGGGCGGCACACCACCACTTGGTGCGTGAGGGCACGCGCACACGGTTGGGCATTGTCGTCGAGTCGGGCGAGGCTAGGGAGGTCCACCACCACTGCCTGCTGATCGGCTACGGCGCCGACGCGGTCAACCCGTACCTGGCGTTCGAGTCTTTGTGGAACCTGACGCGTGACGGCACGCTCAGCGCGGAGAAATACGACGACGACAAGCTGGTGAAGAACTACATCAAAGCCGCGGGCAAGGGCATGCTCAAGGTCATGAGCAAGATGGGTATCTCGACGCTTCAGAGCTACAAGGGCGCTCAGATTTTCGAAGCCGTCGGGCTGAATTGCGACGTGGTTGACCGTTGCTTCGCTTCGACGCACTCGCGCGTGGAGGGCGTGGGGTTCGACGCGCTGGCCAACGAGGCGGTGCGGCGGCACGAGATTGGCTTCCCGCTCCGCAAGGAGACAGCCAAACTGCCGGTGCTGCCCAGCGGCGGGCAGTACCAGTGGCGTCGCGACGGCGAGCGGCACATGTACAACCCGCGCACGATCGCGTTCCTGCAAGACGCCGCCAAGACCAACAGCCGCGACGCGTTCAAGCAGTTCACCGAATTGATCGACAACGACTCACAGCAGCGGTGCACGCTGCGTGGGCTGTTCAAGTTTAAAGAAGGCGCAAGCTCGGTGCCGCTTGATGAGGTCGAGCCGGCCAAGGAGATCGTCAAGCGGTTCTGCACCGGCGCGATGAGCCTGGGGTCCATTTCGACCGAGGCGCACGAGACGCTTGCGATCGCCATGAACAAGCTCGGCGGCAAGAGCAACACGGGCGAGGGCGGCGAAGACCCGCGGCGGTTCAAGCCCGACCCCGATGGCACAATGCGTCGCTCGGCGATTAAGCAGGTCGCGTCGGGGCGGTTCGGCGTGACGAGCAACTACCTGACGAACGCCGACGAGTTGCAGATCAAGATGGCCCAAGGCGCCAAGCCCGGCGAGGGTGGGCAGCTCCCGGGGCACAAGGTTGATCGGTACATCGGTTGGCTTCGCCACTCGACGCCGGGCGTGACGCTGATCAGCCCGCCCCCGCACCACGATATTTATTCGATCGAGGATTTGGCGCAGTTGATCCACGACTTGAAGAACGCCAACCCCGGGGCGCGTGTGAGTGTGAAGCTTGTGGCAGAGACGGGCGTGGGCACGGTGGCGGCGGGTGTGGCCAAGGCGCACGCGGATCATATCCTGATCGCCGGGCACGACGGCGGCACGGGCGCGTCGCCGCTGACGAGCATCAAGCACGCGGGGGCGCCGTGGGAGCTTGGCTTGGCCGAGACGCACCAGACGCTGGTGCTCAACGATCTGCGTTCGCGCGTGGTGGTGCAGACGGACGGCCAACTCAAGACGGGGCGCGACGTGGTGATCGGCGCGATGCTGGGGGCTGAGGAGTTCGGCTTCTCCACGGCACCGCTGATCACGGTCGGCTGCATCATGATGCGCGCCTGCCACCTGAACACCTGCCCGGTGGGCATCGCCACGCAGGACAAGGAGCTGCGCAAGAAATTCAACGGCAAGCCCGAGCACGTGATCAATTTCTTTTTCCTGCTAGCCGAGCAGGTGCGCGAGCACATGGCCCAGCTTGGCTTCCGCACGTTCAACGAGATGATCGGGCGTGCGGACATGCTTGAAGTGGGTGAGGCGATCAACCACTGGAAAGCCCAGGGGCTGGACCTGTCTTCGATCCTCGCGCCGGCTCGGAAGCCGCACGCGGGGGTGCAGGTGTATTGCACAGTGAAGCAGGACCACGCGTTGGAAGGCGCACTGGACCACGAACTGATCCGCCAGGCCAAGCCCGCGTTAGACAGCCGCACCGCGGTGAAGATCGAATCGCCGATCAAGAACACCAACCGCACCGTGGGCACCATGCTCAGCCACGAGGTCTCGAAGCGGTACGGCGAAGACGGGCTGCCAGCCGACACGATCCACGTGAAGCTCACCGGCTCAGCCGGTCAGAGCATCGGCGCGTGGCTTGCCAAGGGCATCACGCTCGAACTAGAGGGCGACGCCAACGACTACGCGGGCAAGGGCCTCAGTGGTGGGCGGCTGATCGTCTACCCACCCAAAACCGCGCTGGACGCGGGCTTCGTCGCTGAAGATAACATCATCATCGGCAATGTCGCGTTGTACGGCGCCAGCGAAGGCGAGGCGTATTTTCGCGGCGTGGCGGGTGAGCGGTTCTGCGTGCGCAACTCGGGCGCCACGGCTGTTGTCGAAGGCGTGGGCGACCACTGCTGCGAGTATATGACCAACGGACGCGCGATCGTGCTGGGGCCGACCGGGCGGAACTTCGCCGCGGGCATGTCCGGCGGGATCGCCTATGTGTATGACCCCAAGGACCAGTTCCTGCCCATGTGCAACCTGGGCATGGTCGAGCTCGAACGCCTGACCGTGGACGAAGAGATCGCTTGGCTACGCCAGACCGTCGAGAACCACCACCGCTACACCGGCTCGACCGTGGCACAGGCGCTGCTGGCCAAGTGGGAGCGGAACGTGTCGCTGTTCCACAAGATCATGCCTAGCGATTACAAGCGGGCGTTGGCTGAGCTTGAAGAAGAGCGGCACATGGCTTCGGCATCGACCGACGGCGACACGGTTGATTTGCCAGGCGGTGTGGTTGTGCCCGAAGAATCGGCCACGGGCGGCTGAGCAATTGATGTAGGTCCGGCCTTGGTCGGACACCGTGATTAAATAATACAGTGCAGTCCGGCCAGGGCCGGACCTACGCGTTGGAGTGCATCACGATGGGTAAGCCAACCGGCTTCATGGAGTTCACACGGCAGACGCCCGCCTACCGCGCGCCGCTGGAGCGGATCAAGGACTGGGGCGAGTTCCACCAGGACCTGAGCGAGCAGGACATCCGGTCGCAAGGGGCGCGGTGCATGGACTGCGGCGTGCCGTTCTGCCACACGGGCGAGTTAATCGCCGGCATGGCTGCGGGGTGCCCGATTAATAATTTGATCCCGGAGTGGAACGACTTGGTCTACCACGGCCACTGGCGTGAGGCCCTGGATCGGCTGCACAAGACGAATAATTTTCCGGAGTTTACCGGGCGCGTGTGCCCGGCGCCGTGTGAAGGGTCGTGCGTGCTGGGCATTAATGAGCCGCCGGTGACGATCAAGAACATCGAGTGCACGATCATCGACCACGCTTTCGAGGAAGGGTGGGTCACGCCCAACATTCCCCAGACGCGCACGGGCAAGAAAGTGGCGGTGGTGGGCTCAGGCCCCGCGGGGCTGGCGTGTGCGGCGCAGCTTAATAAGGCTGGACACCTGGTGACTGTGTTTGAGCGGTCCGACCGGGTGGGGGGGTTGCTGATGTACGGCATCCCCAACATGAAGCTGGAGAAGGAAGCGGTCGTGCAGCGGCGGGTTGACCTGTTGGCTGCTGAGGGTGTGACGTTCCTTACCAACACCGAGGTGGGCAAGGACTACCCGCCTGGGAAGTTACTCAAGGAGTTCGACGCGGTGGTGCTGTGCTGCGGTGCGACGAAGCCGCGCGATTTGCCCATCCCGGGGCGGGAGTTGGGCGGTGTGCACTTCGCGATGGAGTTTTTGCACGCCAACACCAAGAGCCTGCTGGACTCCCAGCACGCCGACGGGAAATACATCGACGCCAAGGGCAAGGACGTGATCGTCATCGGCGGTGGCGACACGGGCACGGACTGCGTTGGCACGTCGATGCGTCACGGGTGCAAGGGCCTGGTCCAGTTCGAGATTTTGCCCAAGCCGCCCGGCCAGCGTGCAGAAAACAACCCCTGGCCGCAGTGGCCCAAGGTGTACATGCTTGATTACGGCCAAGCCGAGGCGGCGGCGGTGTTCGGCGACGACCCGCGCCAGTACTGCATCATGACCAAATCATTCGAGGGCGACTCAAGTGGCCACGTCAAGGCGTTGCACACGGTTTTGATCGAGTGGGTGAAGGACGACAACGGCCGCTTCGCGCCCAAGGAAATCCCCGGCACGGAGAAGGTCTACCCGGCGCAGCTTGTGCTGTTGGCGATGGGCTTTCTTGGGCCGGAGGACACGCTGGTGAACAGCCTTGGGCTGGAGACGGACCCACGCTCAAACTTCAAAGCCGAACACGGGCAATACACCACGTCCATCGAGGGCGTCTTCGCTGCGGGCGACTGCCGGCGCGGGCAATCACTGATCGTCTGGGCCATCAACGAGGGGCGCGGCGCGGCGCGCGAGTGTGATCGGTATTTGATGGGGGTGACGGAGCTGCCGTGAGGGGGCCTTCGCAGAAGCGAGCCACTGGCGGCTCATCCGCCAGTGCGATTCTCGAAAGTTCACCACACTGACTGGCAAGCAGCAGTGCCACCCGTCCAGCTCCAGACGTTAGGCACTATAGGGTGAAATGTCAGAGTTAATAAAGACAGATGAAAATGGTGTCACTTGGTACCCCGTATCAATAAGCAGACTTGAAACGCTCATTGAGAAAGTGGTGTATCACGGGCAGGGATATGACCATTCAAAAGCATTAAGAAAGAATCTAGCTTATAACCTTCAATATATGGAGTTTCAAGATAGAGTACTCCAGGACATAAAGCTTAGCTCCGTTTTATATACTCAAAGTATAAAAACAATGGTGTTGGTCGGTTCTGGTATCGTTGAATCATTGTTGCATTTCCTGCTTATTATCAATGATGTGCATTCAACAACAGAGTGGAAGGAAAAATCTGTATTTAAGGGGAATCAGAAGAAATTGGATGGCAAATATGTTCGCATCGACTCAGTGCTATATGAAAAGCTTGCTAGCAAACAGTTGAAGCATATGACATTTGACGCAATGATCAAGTGTGCTAAGTCAAATAAAATACTCGGGTCACGTCCGGTTATTTATGAAAAGCTTGAGACGCTACGAAGTTTGAGAAATAAGGTACATTTGCAAGTTATAAATAATCCAACAGACACAGATTGGTACAGTTTTAACTCATCTGATCTATCGGACGTATGTAAAGTTGTTTACACAATGCTTACTAGCAGCCTGTTTTCTCCAACTACCACAGAGCGCACATACTTTCACTATTTACGGAGAAATTTTAGTGCCTAACAATCACATCAAGATGTTCGTCAGGTGCCACTGGCAAGCCGAGTGCCACGGCCAGCGAGCGCAGCGAGTCGGCCGTGTTGACCTCTAACAACGGGTGACACACCCAAATAAAGACCACTATCGCTTCCTACACCTCGCCTTGCACTTCTTGATGATCTGAGCGACCGCCTCTTCGGGCGTGTCTGCCTCCGGCACACGCCCATCCACATCCCACGAACCGAGGCTGATGATGGGCTTGTTGCGCTTGAGCACGTAGGCGATTTCGGAGAGGGTGCCGAACTCGCCACCCACCGCCACGAAGCCGTCAGCCGTGTTGGCGATAACGGCGTTGCGTGCGTCGCCCATGCCGGTGGCGATGGGGATGGTGACGTAGGGGTTGGCTTGCTCGGTCGATGAGCCTTTGATGATGCCGATGACGGTGCCGCCTGCTTGGTGGGCGCCTTTGGAGGCGGCTTCCATGACACCGCTGAACCCGCCGGTGACGAGGGGGTAGCCGTGTTTGGCGATGAGTCTGCCGACGGCCTGGGCGTGGCGGTAGGGCTTGGAGGTTTTGGGGCAGTCGGCGGAACCGATGACGGCGATGATGGGGGGACGCATGAGGGGGATGTTACATCAAGAAGAAAGAAAAAGAGACCGCTCCCTGATCCGCCTGAGGCGGACGGGTCGTTTGGGCTCTTATTATGAAATTGTTGTGTCGCTAAGAGGCTGCGGGGGCGGCCATCTTTGCGTTTAACTTGGCTGAAAGGCGAGACTTGTAGCGGGCGGCGGTGTTTTTGTGGATGGCGCTGGTGTCGGCGACTTGGTCGAGGATCTTGTAGATCCCGCTTAGCTGGGTCTTGGCGTCCTCTACGGTGCCGTGGAGGATCGTCTCCTGGTACTGCTTAATAGCGACGCGGTAGCGGTTTTTCCGCCAGCGGTTGACCGCGCGTTGTTTGACGTTCTGCCGTACCCGCTTCTTTGCACTGAGTGAGTGAGCCATGTCTGCCTGCTTGAGTTCCCGTGAGGGGTTGGGTTAAAGACCTACCATTATCGCTAGATCGCCGGGAGAATCAAGTCCGGGGGGGAGGCGGGAGGCAGGTCAATGACCTGCCCTACTGGGGGGCTGCCCCCTGCGTTTTTGGATGAGTTCGATGGTTTGGGTGATGGCTTTGTCGAGGTCGTCGTTGACGACGAAGTCGTTGTAGGCTCCGCTGGACTTGGCGCGGTCGATCTCTCGCTTGGCTTTGGCGAAGCGGCGCTGGATGACGGCTTCGTCGTCGCGCTTGCGGTCGCGCAGGCGTTGTAGGAGTTCGTCTTCGCTGGGGGGGAGCATGAAGACGCCGTAGGCGTAGGGCATGTGTTGCTTAATCTGGGTGGCGCCTTCGACGTCGATCTCTAGGATGATGAGCTTGCCGTCGGCTAGGGCCTGCTCCACGGGTTGGCGGGGCGTGCCGTAGTAGTTGTCGAAGACCTCCGCCCATTCGAGCAGTTGGTTGTGGTCGCGTGCGTGTTCGAAGCGGGCGCGGTCGACGAAGTAGTAGTCTTTGCCTTCGGTGTCGGCGGGTGTTTTGGGGCGGGTGGTCATGGACACGCTGAACAGGCCGTCGAGGCGGCGCTCGACCTCATGGGCGATGGTGGTTTTGCCCACGCCCGAGGGCCCAGAGATGATCACCAGCAAGCCTTGGTTTGGGTTGGCGGGGGTTGGCATGGCGGCGGTGACTCTAGGCTTTTGTGTCGTTTGAGGACGGCGCGTGTGTGACGAGGTATAGCACAGCCATGCGCACCGCCAAGCCGTTGGCGACTTGGGCGAGGATGGCGCTGTTTGGGCCGTCGGCGACGGCGGACTCGATCTCCAGCCCGCGGTTGACCGGGCCGGGGTGCATGACGGTGACGCCGGGCTTGGCCAGTTTCATGCGCTCGGCGGTGAGCCCGAAGAAGTGGGCATATTCGCGGACGCTGGGGAACGCTTGGCTGTGGATACGCTCGAACTGGATGCGCAGCATATTAATCACGTCGGCGCGTGGCAGGGCTTTGTCGAAGTCGTTTGAGAGTTCGCAGCCCATGTCGGCGAAGCTGGCGGGCAAGAGCGTCGTCGGGCCGACGAGGATGACGTGGGCGCCGAGCTTGAGTAGGCCGTGCATGTTCGACCGGGCCACGCGGCTGTGGGCGATGTCGCCGACGATGGCGACGGTGACGCCGGACAGGTCGTAGGTGTCGCGGCCCAGTCGTCGGCAGATGGTGTAGATGTCGAGCAAGCCTTGGGTGGGGTGCTCGTGTTGGCCGTCACCGGCGTTGATGATTGAGCATTTGACAGCCCCGGCGAGTTGGTGGGCGGCGCCGCTGAGGTGGTGGCGGCAGACGATGGCGTCGACGCCCATGGCCTCGATGTTGCGCGCGGTGTCGGCCAGTGTTTCGCCTTTGGAGATGCTCGACCCGGCGGCGGCGAAGTCGAGGATGTCGGCTGACAGTCGGCTGGCGGCCAGTGAGAAGCTGGCGCGCGTGCGCGTCGAGTCTTCAAAGAAGAGATTGACGACCACCTTGCCGCGTAGGGCGGGTACTTTTTTCACGCTGCGGGTGCTGACGTCTTCAAACCCTCTGGCGGTGGCGAGCAGGAAGCGGATGTCTTGGACGGAAAGCTCTTCGAGGCTAAGCAGGTGCTTGTGCGGCCAGCGGTATTCGCCCCCGCCCTCGGTCCCGGAAGGGGCGGTGGAACGATCTTTATTCGCGACATGTCCGGGTGCGGGGGGTATTCCGGTGGCGGGGCCGGTGCCACTTCCGGGTGCGGGGGCGGTCACTGGCGGCCTCCTTCGGGTTCGTCGGCTTTGTGGATGAGCAGGGCGTCGCGGTCGTCGGCGGGCATGAGGCGCACCTCGACAAGCTCTTGGCGGGAGAGGTTTTGGTCGGACATATCCAAAGCGACGTGTTCCGGTGCGATGGGTAGCTCGCGCCCGCCCCGGTCGACCAGCACGCTTAGCCAGACGCGCTTGGGTCGGCCCAAGTCCATCAGGGATTGTAGCGCCGCGCGCACGGACCGTCCGGACATGAGCACATCGTCGACCAGGACGATGTTCAGCCCGTCGATGTCGAAGGGGATGTCGGTGGTGCGGACGACGGGCTGTGGGCCGATTTCGGATAGGTCGTCGCGGTAGAGGGTGATATCCAGCGAGCCCACGCGGCCGTCGAAAGCCTGTGTTGGCAGCAGCTTAGCCAGCCGTGAGGCGATGATATCGCCGCGGCTACGGATGCCGACCAAGGCCCAGGGCTCGCTTGGCGGGGCTTTGCCCACGTCGCCGGCGATGGCCTTGGCGAGGTCTTGGATCAGGGACGCGACTTTGGTCTCGTCGGCGAGCAGACGCATAGGTGGCATGGTAACCAAGCCATGGGTGGGGTGAAAGCCGGGTTTATCGCGGACGGTTCGTTACCAACGCCTCGTCGGCGACGATCTGGATGGGCATGGTCGCTTCGTCGAGGCTGCCGCTGTGCTGGTCGGTGAGCCTGACTTTGAGGATGTACTTGCCCACGCCCAGCCTCGCGGGCAGGCGGACCATCTGGACCACAAAGAAATCGCGGCGGCGGTTGCGCGACTCGTCGATGATCTCCACGCGCGGCTGGTGCCAGACCGCAAGCCCGTCGGCTTCGTTGTACAGCACGACTTCTTGGGCGAGTTTTACTTGGTACACGCTGTCGATCTCGACGCGGCGGTAGTTGTCGAGTTCGGCGTAGATGATCATGGGCTGCTCGCGTCCGGCCAGGAAGACGGGGTTATCAAAAGGCTCGTACACGCCGTAGCCCTGAACCCTGCGGCACAGGGCGGCGTTTTTGATCTGGATCGGCTGATCGCCCAGCAGTTGTTGGATTTGGTCGGTGACGGCTTGGGGGTTCAGTGGGCCGTCGTTTTCGGCGATCTGCTTGGACAACGCGAGCAGTAGCTTGTGGTACTGGCGTACGGCTTGCTGCTTTTCGGGTGGCAGGGCGGCGAGGTCTTGAGGGTTCAGGGGCCGTCCCTGGTTGGAGAGGCTTAGTGCGGCTAGGGCGACGGCTTTGTCGATCTCGGGCATGTTTTGGGATCGGATGGCGTCGTGTAGTTGTTGGAGCAGGGCTTTGCGGTCCGGTGCGGTGGATTGGGGGCGCGGCTGGGGGTCGGCTTTGGCTGGTTGGGTTGCGACGGGGGTCGGTTTTGGGTTGGCAGCCGGTTGTGGTGGGCTGGGTTTGTCGGTGGGCGGCGCGGCGGGGGCGTCGGTCAGTGAGATCCATTTTACCCTCGGCTCAGAGGGGGCGTTATCTGGGGCGTCGCCATGCCACTTGGCGGCGAATGAATTTTTCCCCAGGGCTCTTGCGAGTTGTGTGGCGTGGTCGGCGGTGGTGTGGCGGATGGTGTCGGGTGAGTCGTCGGCGTCTAAGGCTGCATGCGCGCTTGCTGGGCCCGAGACCGCGCGGGGGTGGTGCTGTGAGCAGGCCGATGCGGCAATCGCGACAACCGTCGCGGCGATCGAGTTGAGTAGTTGTGTGGTCCGACAGAACGCAAACGAGTCCCGCATGAGTGCCTCCCTGCACATTCGGGCTGGGGCTTGGACAGGCCCTGGCCGGTTCATCCATGAACGGGCCGACCGGACAAGGCGTCTCGGTTCGGCCGAGGGGTTATGTTACTTCTTCGGCTAAAGCGGCGCAGAAACATTCGAGATTCCGCACGGCTTGTCCCAGCCCTGATTTGGCGCGACGGTCGGATTCTACCACGCGGTCGAGCATGGTGCTTGCTTGTTGGATGTTGAGGCGATTGAGCACTCGCATGAATAGGTCGCGACGCGGCCCCCACAGCTTAAACCGCTGGGCGATCTCCATGGAGCCGACACGCTGGCGTTGCATCTGTGACGCGAGCGCCAGCTTGCGCACAAGGTCGGCGATGAAGTAGGCCACGAGTACGTCCGGTTGGCCGGATTGGTCGACCAGTTCGTGTATTTTTCGGATGGCGGATGCGCCGGGCTTTTCACGGTGGGTGGGGGATGACGGTGAAGGCTGCTGTTGAGCCAGTGACGCGAGCAGTGCTTCTTGGACGACCCATGCTTGCTCGTCGTTGCTTCGGCCGACGGTTTGCTCGACGTGTGTGTGGGTGATCGGTTGGTTTTGATCAACCAGCAGTGCCAGCTTGGCCAGTTCGGTGTCGAGCTTTTGCAGGTCGCAGCCCAGGCGGTCGATGAGCATTTCCGCTGCTTGGGGGTCTAGTTTTCGGTTGTGCTCTTTTGGGGCGCGCTGGACGAGCCAAGTTTTAGCGGCGGCGGGGGTGGGCTGGTCGCACTTGGTGATACACCCGACTTTTTCGATTAGGGCGTCGAGCTTGCCGCGGTTCCAGCGGGTGGAGCGTAGGACGAGCGTGGCTTGGTCGGCTGGGCTTTGGGCGTACCGCTCCAGGGCGGCGCGGTGGGCGGTGACGAATTGATCGGCTTGATCGACCAGGACGATTTTGTGGGTCTGCAGGAGGGTTAGGCTGCGCAGCTCGTCGAGGACGTCGGCTAATGTGGCGGTTTTGCCGTCGAACGGGACAATGTCCGTTTCGCCGTGGGCGGTGTCGAGGGCGGTCTGCAGCGATTCGAGGTGCAGTCGTTGGACAAGCGGCTCGGGCCCGTGCAGGACGCAGATGCGCGTGTCGGCGTTGGGGGATGCGTTGGTTTTTGATGCGCGGGTGGTCGAGGTGCGGCGTGCCATAGCGAGGTTGATTGTAGGGGTGTGGCGTGCCTGGTGAAAATGGCTGGCTGGCGCGGGGTCGGGTGGGTCGTGCGGCGGCTTGCTTTAACCCGATGACAAGGCCAGACTAATATGCCCGAGGGGCAACAGCAGGGTATGCGTGTATGGATCGCCAGCTAATCGACCAAGCCATTGAGCACCACCAGGCGGGCCGCTATGAGCAGGCCGCTTCGCTGTACACCCAGATTTTGGAGTCGCAACCCGACCAGGTAGACGCGTTGCACCTGCTTGGTGTGTTGGCGTATCAGGACGGCGACGCGGCCAAGGCGGTGGCGCTGGTGGGCAGAGCGATTGAGCAGGATTCGAGCCAGAGCGTGTTTCATAACATGATGGGTTTGGCTCTGCTGGACTTGGGGCGTCTTGAAGAGGCGGAGGCGAGCCTGCTGACGGCGATTGACCGTGACCCCGGCTCCGCTCAAGCGCACCACAACTTGGGCAAGGTGCTGATGAAGGCCGACCGCCTGCGCGACGCAGTGGACAGCTTTACGTTAGCGGCGGGGATCGACCCGAAATACGCCAACCCGAATTACCTGTTGGGCGACGCGCTTCAGAGCCTGGGCGAGTTGGACAGCGCGATCGCCAGCTACGACCGTGCCTTGGAATTGGACGGGCGGATCGCTGGGGCGTGGTACGGCAAGGGCTGCGCCCAGTCGTCGTTGGGGGACTACGCGGCTGCGGTCGAGAGCTTCCGCCAGGCGATCGAGTTGGACGCCAACCACGGCGAGGCGCACCACAACCTGGGGCAGGCGATGTTCAAGCTGGGGCAGGTCGAGCAGGCGATGTCGCACTTGGGTACAGCCGAGACGTTGTTGGGGCAGGGGTCGTCGCAAGCGGCGATTGCCACGATCATTCCCGGTAGCCTTGTAGCCGACCACTGGGCGATTGTTGAAGCGCGGCGCGCTTGGGCCCAGCGATTTGCCTGCGCGGAGGGGGCGGGCACGGACGGCGGCTCGCAGCGGCAAGCCGGTGCCCGTCGCGGCGGCGGTGAGCGGCTGCGCGTGGGGTATGTGTGTTCGTTCTTTCAAGACCGCAACTGGATGAAGCCGGTGTGGGGTCTGATCAATCACCACGACCGAAGCGGGTTCGAGGTTCACCTTTTCTCTGACGCCCCGCTGGCGGATGTGCAGTACGGCTTACGCCAGAAGCCAGGCGATGGGTACCACGACATTTCGGGCTTGAGCAACGAGCAAGCCGCTGAGTTGATCCGGGCGAACAAGCTTGATCTGCTGATTGATTTGAACGGTTACAGCCGTGTGGAGCGGTTGGGGGTGCTCGCGTTTAGGCCGGCGCCGGTTATCGCGGGGTGGTTCAACCATTTCGCGACGACGGGCATGGACAGCTTCGACTACCTGATCGGTGACGAGCACGTGATCCCGGAGCCTGACGCGGCTTACTACACCGAAAAGATTGTGCGTGTGCCGGGGAGCTATCTGACGTTTGAGGTGGGCTACCCCGTGCCGGACGTGGCGGCCCCGCCGTGCTTGGCAGGGAAGGGGGTGACGTTTGGCTCGCTGGCGCCGCAATACAAGATCACGACCCAGGTGATCGAAGTGTGGTCGCGCATCTTGCAGGGGTGTCCTGATAGCAGCCTGATGATTAAGAATCGCGCGTTGGGTCGTCAGCACAACCGGGCGTATGTGCTGCGGTTGTTTGAAGCGTGCGGCGTTAAGGCTGACCGGGTGGTTTTGGAGGGGGGCGCGGAGCACTTTGCCTATCTGCAAGCCTACGATCGGATCGACATCGCGCTGGACACGTTTCCTTATAGCGGCGGGACGACGACGATGGAGTCGTTGTGGCAGGGTGTGCCGGTGCTGACGTATTGGGGCGACCGGTGGGTGGCTAGGACGAGTTCGTCTTTGTTGCGGGGCGCGGGGCTGGGGCAGTGGGTGGCTGACGACCTGGACGGGTATGTGAAGCTGGCGGTCGAGTTGGCGAAGTCTTCGGCGACGCCCCAGCAGCTAAACAAGACGCGGCTGGAGATGCGGTCAAGATTGCAACAATCCGCTGTGTGCGACACCGCGGGGTTTGCCAGTGCCATGGAGGCTGTTTATCAGGGCATGTGCGGGCAGGGGCCGGGTTGATATCCACAGCCCCGCGTCAGTCAATCGCGGCGGCCGTCAGTTCTTCTCTCGGTATTGGCTGGGGCTCATACCGATCATGCGGTGGAATGTGCTGGTGAAGTGGCCGTGGCTGGCGAAACCGGCCCGCCAGGCGATATTGCCGATCGACAGGCGGCTGGCGCGGAGCAGCCACTTGGCCATCTGCATCTGCTTGCGTTGGAGGTACTGCTTGGGGCTGACGCCGACGTGCCTCATGAACAGCCGGTGGAAATGGAACGGGCTGACGTTGACCGCGCCGGCGATCTGCGACAGGCTGGGCGACTGCTGGTAGTTCTCATGGATGAACGCCAGGGATTGCGCGATGCGTTCGTCTTCCAGTTCGCCGACGGTTGGCAACTCTTCATTGATCAGCGGACGCAGCTCGATGTACCAGACCTGGCTGGCGGGGTCTTCGGTGGCTTGGTTGCGGTGGAAGCAGACCCAGTAAGTACGGCCGGCGAGTTTGATAAAAAAGTCGTGGGTCGTTTGGTCGGTGCCCCCGCCCCATCGCTGGGAGGCCACGGGGTTGAGCGCTTCGAGCAGGTCGTCGAGTATTTGAGGGGTTCGGACCAGCAGCGCCTGTGTCCAGGGGTCGGCGTGGATCAGCCGACCGTCCTGCCCGATCAAGGCGCGGCCGGCGAGGGATTCGGTGAGTCGGTTGAACTGGGCCTGCCACTGGCGAAGCAGCAGCCCGGCGGCTTCTTGTTCGATAGGTGTAAACACGCCCTTGCGCCGGGCGATGGTCATCCACCACCACCTCCGCGATGAGATGGACTCGGGCACCATCTGCACCATCACGTGTTTGAATCTCGGCAACGCGCCGGCTCCGGCGTTGGTATCACTGGAGGTGATCGCCGAGCCCTGCCGCTTGGCGGCTTTGTACAACTGGTCCTGCTTGTACCCCGACTTGCACCAAGCCTCGACTTCCGGGGTTGTCCAGCCGTGCACAGCCAGGACCTCATCAAGCTTGGGTTGCTGTGTGTTGAGCAGGCCGATGGCGGCGGCGTCGATCGACAGGTCGCGGCACAGGCGCGTGAAAAAGGACTTGGGGTTCGCGTCCCACGGCGCCGGCGACTCGGCGTTGTAATCGACCGCGCTGTTCTTCTTTTTCCGATGATTGAGTTTAGCCATAGGTGAACCTACTTATACGGGTGAATTAATATATATTATCTTGTTAAACGTTAAAAAGCCAATACATGCCACACGATTTAGTCTATCTTTTTGTAAATTAATAGGATACTATCCACGATCGACCCGTATTTTTACCATATTTTACGTTCGTGTGAAAGTATCAAGACAAGAATTATTCTTATCTAGATGCCTTAAGTCAATGTTACGCATAAGCGTTGTTTTTTCAGGCGCTTATGTTGTGGATTTTTTGCGGCAAATTGTTGACACGGCTTGTGGTGCCATCTGGTTGGCACAGGGGGAATTATTTTTTGGGGCTGAAGGACTAGGTAATTTCCCCTAGTTCCACATCTCGGGTCGGTTGGTGGAGTTTCCAACGGAGCTCGGCGTTGCCGCAGTCGATATGGACACTGAAAAACCCGCCCCGGTAACGCTGGAACAGCGGCCAGATCACTTGGCGGTCGGTTTCGGGGATCGATAGCTGCGGCACCTGGTCGGGGTGGTGCCATTCAAGTCGGCCTTCGGGGCAGTGGTGGTGGTCGGCTAGCTCTACGGGACGCAGCCCTTCATAAAGAAACATCAGCCAGTGGTTTTCGTTGGCGTAGCTGCTTTCCGAGACGATGCCCGTTAGGTGGAGGTCTTTGTGTTCTAAGGCGAGGCCGGTTTCTTCGTGGGTCTCGCGGATGGCGCAGTCGCAAGGACTCTCGCCGATCGATTGATCGAGCTTGCCGCCGATGGGCGAGTACAGGCCGTAGTTCGGCGCTTTGCCGCGGTGTAGCAGCAGCAGCTTGCCTTGGGCGTCAAACAAGTAGCAGAGCACGGCGATGGTATAAGGCAGAGGCATCGTTTAAACGTTTCGATCGTGGGTTTGTGAATGGGGCGACGCGCCGCTCGTCAGCGTCGTAAAGCGATTCGCGGAATGCTGGTCTACAGCATCCCCAGCTTGAGCTTGGCTACTTCGCTCATCTTGTCGGGGCTCCAGGGCGGGTCCCAAACCAGGTCAATCTCACAATCTTTGACTTCGGGGATACGCCCGACGCTTGCCCGCACCTCGCCCGGCAGCGATTCAGCGACGGGGCAAGCCGGACTGGTCAGTGTCATGCGCACGTTCACCTTGTTGTCCGCGTCGATGTCGATGCCGTAGATCAGGCCCAGGTCATAGATGTTCACCGGGACCTCGGGGTCGTAGACCTGTTGCAGCGCGACAACAATTTTTTCTTCCAGGGAGAGGTTCTCTTGGTCGGACGGTGTGTTTGGGTGGGTCGTGTTTTCCATGGGCCTTCTTAATTTTTCGATGTCCCGGGTGATTCGATTTCGGCGTTGATGGCGGTGATCTGTCGCTTGATTCGGCCGATGATCGCGCTGAGTCCGACCACGCGGTTCATGCGGATCAGCCCGTCTAGCCCCAGACGGTTGAGCAGGTCGTTAGGGATGGCGTCCGCGTTCGTCACGCCGCCCTCGTTGCAGGCCGTGAGGACGATGGACAGCAGCCCCTTGACCGTGGGTGCTTCCTCAGCCACATCCACATACACGCGGGGGTGGCCGTTTTCGCGGTCCACGAACAGGAACACCGGCGTCATGCACTCGGGCACACGGTTGAGCCCGGCGTCGCGCGCGGCCCGGAATTTTTCGGGTAGCGCCGGCAGCTTCTTGGCGAAATCAAGCAGCAGGTGCATGCGTGTCTCATCGTCCACACTTTTGAACAATTCCGCGATTTCGTCCATCTTGGTCATGGCTTGCGCGCCCACATACAGGGCAAAGTATTGTCAAACCCCTCATTCGGGTGCCACTGGCGGCTGGCCCGCCAGTGTATTACGGCAGTTGACTTAGCTTTCGCACTGGCAGCAAGCTGCCAGTGGCACCCGAACTAGGCTCGTTTACGCCTTGACCGGCTCGCCTTTTTCGATCGGTACACGCACCGAGTTGCCCCACTCGGTCCACGAGCCGTCGTAGTTGCGAACCTTCTCGAACCCCAGCAAATACTTGAGCACAAACCACGTGTGGCTGGAGCGCTCGCCGATGCGGCAGTAAGCGATCACGTCGTCGTTGGGCTTGAGGCCTTGCTCTTGTTGGTAGATTTTTTCTAGGTCTTCGCGGCTTTTGAATGTTCCGTCTTCGTTTGCGGCGCGTGCCCACGGGACGCTGCTGGCGCCTGGGATGTGTCCGCCGCGGAGCACGCCCTCTTGGGGGTAGTCGGGCATGTGGGTGATCTCGCCCTTGAACTCGCCGGGGCTTCGCACGTCGACAAGCGGCTTTTTGGTTTTGATGTGCTCGAGCACCTCGTCTTGGAACGCGCGGATGCCGGGGTTGGGGTTCTTTACCTTGTAAGGCTTGGCGGGGTAGGTCGGCTTGTCGGAGGGCATGGGCCTGCCCTCAGCCTGCCACTTGCCGCGCCCGCCGTTCATGATCAGGCACTTCTCGTGGCCGAACAGCTTGAACACCCAGAACGCGTAGCAGGCCCACCAGTTGTTTTTGTCGCCGTAGAAGACCACGGTGGTGTCATTGCCGATGCCGTTCTGCGAGCACACCTGCTCGAACCGCTCGGCGTTGATGTAGTCGCGGATAACGGGGTCGTTCAGGTCGTTGGTCCAGTCGATCTTGACGGCTTCTGGGACGTGCCCGGTTTCGTATAGCAGCACGTCCTCATCGGATTCGACAATGCGGATCGCGTCGGTTTGGCTGCGGTTCTTGTCGACCCAGTCGGTGGAGACCAGCATTTCGGGGTGGGCGTATTCTTTTGACATGGCGGTACCTCTTGTGTGGATCGTTTTGATTGGGGTCTGTGCGTGCTTTCGTATACCCGCCTGATCGCGGTTTGCCTTCTATATGATTTTAGCCGGCTGGCCCATGGCACGCGTGCCGGCACGTAATCACAGGATTTTCTTTAGCACCTCGCCGGCGGGCAGGCGGTCGAGCAGTTGGCCCTTGAGTAGCCGCCGGATCGGCTCGCAGCCCATGCGGTCGATGGTCTCGCTGGCGAAGGCGTAGATGATCATGGCCCTGGCGGTGTCGTACGGTACGCCTCGGGACCGCAGGTAAAACACCTGCTCTTCATTCAACTGCCCGATCGTCGCGCCGTGGGTGCATTTCACGTCGTCGGCGAAGATCTCCAACTGCGGGTCGGTGTTAACGCCGGCGTCGGGAGACAAGAGCAGGTTCTGGTTGCTCTGCTTGGCGTCGGTCTTCTGGGCGTCGGGGTCCACCACAATCCGCCCGCGGAACACGCCCTTGGCCCGGTCGTTCATGATCCCCTTGTAGAACTGCCTGCTGTCGCCGTGGGGCTTGGCGTGAACGACGCGCATGTGGTTGTCAGCCGTCTGGTCGCCGCGGATGACGTACAAGCCGTTGAGCTGCGACCAGGCGCCTTCGCCGTCAAGCACCGACGTGACATTGTTTCGCACGATCGACCCACCCAGCAGGGCGGTATGTGACTCAAACCGGCTGTCACGCCCCTGGCGGGAGTACAGCGAGGAGATGTTGAACGCCTCGGTGCTCTCGCGGTCGAGCATGTAGTGCGTGGCGTGGGCGTTGTCGCCGACCACGACCTCGGTAACGGCGTTGTTGAGGTAAACACCCTCGCCGTTTAGTGACACGTAATCCTCAATCACGGTGACGGCGGCGCTTTCTTCAACCACGATCAGGTTGCGCGGGTTGATCAACAGCGGCTTGTCGGCGGTGGTGATGTTGAGCAGGTAGATCGGCTCGTCAACTTGTTTGCCGCGTGGGACGCACACCACCACGCCGTCGTCAGCCAGGGCGGCGTTCAGCGCGGTGAACGGCTGGTCTTCAAAGTCGGCGAGCTTGCCCAAATGAGTTTTGAGTAGCGCCTGCTCGGTTTCAATTGCTTCAGCCAGGCTCAGGACGCGCACGCCTTGGGGCAGCGGTTTGATGCTCGACAGCGATGCGTTGAACCGTCCATTGACAAAGACCAAGCGGGAGCCGGTTACGCCTGGCACGGCGCAGGTGTCCGCGTCGCGCTGGCTAAGCGTTACGGCCTGGCCGTTGGGTGACAGTTCAAGCAAAGCATCACGGATCGGCGCGACGTTCGTAAACCGCCAATCCTCATCTCGGGTGGTCGGCAGGCCGAGCTTGTTAAAACGGGCAAGCGCCTGTTCGCGCATTGGCTGTAGCCACGCTGGAGATTGCGGCAGGCTCGCCGGGTTCAACTCTGCAAGCGGGCCGGCTTGTTGGTGGTCCTGTATGGTCATGGTGGTCATTTCGTGGGGCGCTCCTGTCGGTCGAACATGTCGAAGCGTAATTTTGTTGCGTCAATTCAAGAGGATTGCCTGTCGCACGGGCGTCACACCGCGGCGGCTTCGATCTGCTCCTCGATCCAGGCGTAACCTTTTTCTTCTAGCTCCAACGCCAACTCTTTGCCGCCGGACCGGACGATCTTGCCCTTGTACAGCACATGGATGAAGTCGGGCACAACGTAGCTCAGCAGCCGCTGGTAGTGGGTGATGACGACGAACGACCGGTCGGAGCCGCGCAGGCTGTTCACACCGTCGGCGACGATGCGCAGCGCGTCGATGTCCAGCCCGGAGTCGGTCTCGTCTAGGATCGCCAGCTTGGGTTCGAGCATGGCCATCTGGTAGATCTCGTGGCGCTTTTTTTCGCCGCCTGAGAACCCTTCGTTCACCGAGCGGGACAGCAGGGAGTCGTCGATTTTCATCATCTGGCGTTTTTGTTTGGCGAGCTTGAGGAACTCGATGGCGTCGATCTCGTCTTGGCCTCGGTACTTGCGCTGGGCGTTGATCGCCGCGTGGAGAAACTGCGTGTTGGTCACGCCCGGGATCTCGACGGGGTATTGGAAAGCCATGAAGACGCCTTCGCCGGCGCGTTCGTCGGGGCTAAGGTCCAGCAGGTCTTTGCCGTTGTAGGTGATGGACCCTTCGGTGACTTCGTAGTCCTCGCGCCCGGCCAGCACTTGGGCCAGCGTGGACTTGCCCGAGCCGTTGGGGCCCATGATGGAGTGCACCTCGCCGGGGTTGATCGTCAGGTCAAGGCCTTTGAGGATCTCGTTGTCTTCGATTCGTGCGTGTAGGTTCTTGATTTCGAGCATGGTTTTTCGTTCCTGGCTTGTGTGTGGCGGTAGATTTTTTGTGAATTCGTTTGCCGCTGCCTTATCCGCCTGAGGCGGACGGCTCGTTTGGTACTTTTTTTACCCGACGCTGCCTTCCAGGCTGATGCTTAGCAGCTTGTTGGCTTCCACGGCGAACTCCATGGGTAGCTCCTTGAGCACCTGCTTGCAGAAGCCGTTGACGATGAGCGACACGGCGTCTTCCATCGGAATCCCGCGTTGCTGGCAGTAGAACAGTTGGTCTTCGCCGATTTTGGACGTTGACGCTTCGTGTTCCACGTTTGCGGTGGGGTTCTTCACGTCGATGTAGGGGAACGTGTGTGCTCCGCACTTGTCGCCGAGGAGCATCGAATCGCACTGCGTGTAGTTGCGCGCGTTGTCTGCGTTTTTGAGCACTTTCACCTGCCCGCGGTAGACGTTCTGCCCGCGCCCGGCGCTGATCCCCTTGGAAATGATTGTGCTCTTGGTGTCTTTGCCGATGTGGATCATCTTCGTGCCGGTGTCGGCTTGCTGCATCTGGTTGGTCAGTGCCACGGAGTAAAACTCGCCGACGCTGCGGTCGCCCTGGAGGATGACGGACGGGTACTTCCACGTGATGGCTGAGCCGGTCTCGACCTGCGTCCAGCTGATGTGGGCGTTGTCGCCGCGGCAGGCGCCGCGTTTGGTCACGAAGTTGTAGATCCCGCCTTTGCCGTTGGCGTCGCCGGGGTACCAGTTCTGGATGGTGGAGTATTTGATCTGCGCGTCTTTCAGAGCGACCAACTCGACGACAGCCGCGTGTAATTGATTTTCGTCGCGCATCGGCGCGGTGCAGCCTTCCAGGTAGCTGACATAAGCGCCCTCGTCGGCGATGATCAGCGTGCGCTCGAATTGGCCGGTGTTCATCGCGTTGATGCGGAAGTAGGTGCTCAGCTCCATGGGGCAGCGCACGCCCTTGGGCACATACACGAACGACCCGTCGCTGAAGACCGCCGAGTTGAGCGTGGCGAAGTAATTATCCGAGTAGGGCACGACCGAGCCGACGTATTTCTGGACCAGTTCGGGGTGCTCCCGCACCGCCTCGGAGAACGAGCAGAAGATGACGCCTTTCTCAGCGAGCTCTTTTTTAAAGGTGGTAGCGACTGATACGGAGTCGAACACCGCGTCGACCGCCACGCCGGCCACGCCCGCCAACAGTTTTTGTTCCTGAAGCGGGATGCCCAATCGCTCGTAGGTGCGTAGCAGTTCCGGGTCCACCTCGTCGAGGCTTTGGGGGCGGTCCTTGTCCTGCTTGGGGGCCGAGTAGTAGCTGATGGCCTGGTAGTCGATCGGGCCATACCCGTACGGCAGGAACGGCCAGGTCGGCGTCTTCATGCCCAGCCAGTGGCGGTAGGCTTTAAGGCGCCAGTCTGTCATCCACTGCGGCTCGTTCTTCTTGGCGGAGATCGCGCGGACGGTGTCTTCATTAAGGCCGGGCGGGAGCGACTCGGACTCGATGTCCGTGGCCCAGCCCTCTTTGTAGGTGCGTTTGGCTAATTCTTCGATGGCTTGTTGGGATTCGGTAGCGCTCATTTTTCGCTCATTTCTGTTTTGGTGGCGATCGAGAGGGCCTCCGCGTCGCGGTTTTTGCCGATGAAAGGCACACTCAATGTGGTGGGCGAAGGCTCTAGAAGGTCGCTGAGGCGGATCGTGTGTAAAAAACCGGCGATCATTTCGTTGACCCGCTGCATGTTGTCGCTGATTGGGCAGGTGTCTATCAGTTGGCATTCAACGCACGGCTCGGCGCTGGCTTCGTCGTCGCAGCAGGGCAGCACCACAAGCGGGCCCTCAATCGCTTCGAGCACCGTGGATAGGGTGATTTTATTGGGCGTCACCGCGAGGTAATAGCCGCCGTTAGCGCCGCGGGTTGAATTCACCAGGCCGGCCCGGTGTAGCGTTTTAAGTAGCTGCATTAGCGTTGCTTGGGGCAGGTGATACTGTTTGGCGATCTGCCGGGCACTCATCGGAGAGTGGCTACAAGCGTTGCTTTTTGCCATTGCCCCCAGGGCCACCAACGCGTAGTCGGTTTTTCTTGTAAAGCCAAACATGGCAACGTCCTATGGATATTATCGTGTATTTTCTTGAACTGTTCTAACATAGTTTTAGGGTAAAATGGGTACGATTTCAAGCAGAGCGCGGATTGTGCGGAAAGATACTGATGATAAGTGGTGATAACATCACAACATAAAAGCATGTAAGTTGTTTATATAAGTACATTAAATAACGACGCGTCGTTATTACGTACTCGTTTTTATCGGGCGATCTCAACCAAGCCGTTTGTTTTGACGATCTGACGATAGTTCTTAAATGCAGCCGTGTGGCGGCGTATGGGTTGCGTATCCACAGTGGATCGTGGTATGTATCTGGTTAAGTGGCAATCATATTTACAGGCACTATAATGGTACGCATTGTGCTGTTTTGTTAACTATTGCTGGTTCGCACGGCCGGCTGATTTATGGCGCCAAGCCATTAGGAGACTTGTAGATGGGTATTCAGCTCACGGACACAGCCGCAGGCGAGATTCGGCGGATCATCGAGCACGAGGAGCTGGACACTGAAAAAGCCCGGTTGCGCGTGGGCGTGAAGGGTGGGGGCTGCTCGGGGTTTAGCTATTCGCTGAACCTGACCGAGGATCACAGCGAGGAAGACGAGCAAACCGACCAGCACGGTATTAAGGTCGTCTGCGACCCGAAGAGCTACCTATACCTCAACGGCACGGTCATCGACTATAAAGACGAAGGCCCGCTGCACCGGGGGTTCGTGTTCAGCAATCCTAACGCCACGAGCAGCTGCGGCTGCGGCAGCTCGTTCAGCGCGTAGCGGTCACACCGCGGCGACACAATCAGTTTTTCATCTGAGTTTGTAGGTTTCGACCGGGCGCGTGGTCGTGTATGGCTTTGGCTGTATTGGCCATGGGCGCCTCACATTTCTTGTTTCATAAAATGCGCCGCTTCGGCGCTTGCTTGTATTCCTTTGTGCTCTCACTCCATTCATGGTTGTCTGCGGTTCGCTGGATAGGACGCCACCCACCGCGGGGTTAAACTAGCGGATCGATGAAGAGGCCTGCTGTTAATCCGCGGGGGGTGATGCCAGTGCTTGTGGTGGTGCTGCTGGTGTGCAGCATGCTTCCCGCGCGTTGGGCGAGGGTGGTATCGAGTCAGCCTCGGCACTTGTTGGCCGCCGCGATGGCGCCGATGGACCATGTGCTCAAGCCGCTGGCGGACAAGCTGCGCCGGCCGCCGGAGCTGGCGGTGGAGTTGGGCAATCGTGAGGAGTACGAGCGTGCCCAGCAGCAGATCGTGGAGTTGCAATTCAAGCTGCGCCAAGCGACACAACTGATCGCGGAGTTGAGCCAGGTTAAGGAGCAGCTTCGTCTGACGGGCGTTCAGTTGCGCACGGCGACGGTGACGTCTTGGTCGGGCGACCGTCTGCACCCGACGCTATTGATTAATCGAGGGACGCGGCACGGGGTGGCGGTGGGGATGGTGGTGGTGCGTGGTTATCAGTTGGTGGGTCGGGTGGTGGATGTTGGGCCTGTGACGGCGACGGTGCGGCTGATCACGGCGCCGCAGACGCACCTGATCGCGTCGATGATCCCGCCTGTGGTGGGCTCGGCGCCGCGCGAGGTGATGGCCCAGTTGCGCGTGGGCAAAGACGGGCTGACGCTGGAGGCGGACACAAACGCGGAAGACCCGGTGCTGGTAGGCGATTTGGCGCACCTGAGCGACGAGTCTTGGCCTGTTGAGGCGGTGGGCTTTGTGGTGGGGAAGGTGACGCGGATCGACAACCACCCGGATGACCCGCTGCTGCGGCGGAAGGTGGTCGTCGAGCCGGTGCGGTCGTTAGCGCACCTGGGGCAGGTGACGCTGATCGTGCCGGCGACGGCGGGGGGGGGCGGTGCTGGGGGGCGCGTCGTCGATTGACGTGCGGCGGTGGGTGGGCGACGATGGCGTGATGCGTTGGCCGGTGTTTGCTTTTCTGGCTTTTCTACTGCTGGTCTTGCAGGAGGGACTGGGGACACTCTGGTCGGTCGGCGGCCACAGCCCAAGCTTGTTGATGGTGTTGATGGTGTTCGTGAGCCTGTGGGCGCCGTCGTTGACGGGTGCGTACGCGGCGTTGGCGTTGGGGCTGCTGACGGACTTGAGCCAGCCGGTGTACCCGGCGGGCCAGGCGACGGACGTGGCGTTGATCGGGCCGGCGTGTTTGGGGTATCTGACGGGTGCGTACGTGACGCAGCAACTTCGGGGGATGGTGTTCCGTCATTCGCCGTTGGTGATCGGTGTGATGGTGCTGATCGCCGGCGCTTTTGTGCATTTGGTGGTGCTGGCGATCCTGACGGCTCGGGGCTTGCCGTGGCTGGCGGCGCAGCCGGTGGCGGGGTGGCACGCGGCGGACCAGTTGGTGGCCCGCTTTTTTGACTTGCTCTATACGGCTGGGGTGGGGGTGGTGCTGGGGGCGGTGTTGGTGCGGTTCCATTGGGCGCTGGGCTTCGGGCAGCAGCAGGGCAAAGCGGCGTATTCGTGGAAGTAGCCAACGCTGTCGGGGCGTGAGTGGGTGGGTTAGTGTTGACGATCGGTCGGCGTAACTCGTAGGTTTGTTTGAGTTTTTTTCGAGCGTCTTTATTCAGACCGGGCGGGGCCATATCATATGAAGAGTATTTACGCGTATACTCTGTGTGTCAGTCGCCGCGGTGTGTTGGAGTCACGATGAAAGAGTTTCTCAAGGTAGTGCGTTCAACCCGGTACCCTTTGGACGCTTTTCTGTTTATTCAGCGGGGTTTGGATTTTACGGTGCGTCGCATCCACGGCGAGCAAGCCGAATCGGGCGACGAGCAGGGCGCGCCCAGCCGCCACGTGACCGGGCATCAGTTGTGCATGGGGCTGCGGGATTATGCGATCAAGCAGTACGGCCTGATGGCCAAGCCGGTCTTGAACCGGTGGAATATCCATTGCTGCGAGGATTTCGGGCAGATGGTGTTCGCGCTGGTCAACGCGGGCTTGATGCACAAGACCGAGGACGATTCGGTTGAGGATTTCGTGGGCGTGTTCGATTTCGACGAGGCGTTCTTGCCGGCGCTTCAGCTAAGTGAAAACATCTAGCGGGTGTAGCTTTGTGGCTTGTAGCCGGTTGGCTCACGGGCGCTGGCGGTGTTATCCTGCGCCGGTGGGAGGGTGACGAGTCACAAGGCGGTGAGCGTGAGCACGGACCGACACTTATGGGAGTACCGCTGGGCGCGTGATCTGGTTTTGATCGCGGTGGTGGCGCTGTTGCTTTACGCCTTGCACCTGGCGCGCGCGGTGACGGTGCCGATCTTGATTGCCCTGGTGGGTGCGTATGTGGTTAACCCGCTGGTGACGGCGGCGAACGGGAAGTGGCGCGTGCCTCGGTGGGCGGCTGCCATGGCGCTGTTGGGGGTGGGTTTGTTGTCGTTGGCGGCGGTAGCGCTGTACGTGGTGCCAGGTTTTATAGAGCAGTTGGGCGCGTTGGCGGAAAACCTGCCTCGCTACGCGACGCGAGCCGCCGAGAAGCTAGGCATCGACTGGGGCAGCCTGACGCAGCGGGCCAGGGACGCGTTGGACCCGGCCACGCAGCCCGGGCAGCGCGGGGTGACGCGTGAGACGGTCAGTGAAGTCGCGGCTAATGTGGATATCAAAACCGTCGTGCAAGCGGTCAGCCAGGTGTTGGGCGCGGGGCTTGGGTATGTCGGCACCGTGGTGGGTGGGGCGGCTTACCTTGGCGTGGTTGCGGCGATTATCGCGTTTTGCTTTGTGTCGTTTAGCTCACACTTCAACCGCTTGGTTGCGTGGTGCCAGTCGCAGGTTCCGCGTGCGCACCGGGAGCGGACGGCTCATATTGTCTCGCGCATGGATAAGGCGATATCGGGTTTCGTGCGTGGGCGGGTGATCCAGGTGGTGGTGATGGCGGTGCTCCTGACGGCCGGGTGGGGCGTGGTGGGTGTGCCTTACTGGCTGCTGATCGGTGTGACGGCTGGGGTGTTGAACCTGGTGCCTTACGGGTCGAGCGTGGGCTTGCTGATGGCGGTGGGGCTGAGCGGGCTGGAGGTGATCGCCGGGCACGCGGGTTTTTCGGTGATGCACGTGATTATATGGCCAACCGTGGTGTACGGTGTGGCCCAGGTGGTCGACGGCTGGGTGGTCGAGCCGCTGGTTCAGGGCCAGGCCACGAACCTGAACCCGCTGACGGTCATGCTGGCTGTGTTGGTCGGGGGTGCCATGGCGGGGATGCTGGGGCTGATCCTGGCGATACCGGTGATGGCTTGCGTGAATATCTTAGCCCAAGAGCTTATTTTGCCTGCTTGGCGGTCGTACGCGGACCGAATGCCAGCCTCTTGATAGCGGACCAAAGCCCAGCTATAAAAAAATAGGTCAACAGCGCGTCGGGCAGCTGGGAACGTGGCTGCATGAAGTTTGGCTATCTGAAAGGGGCTTAGTTATGAGCGAAGCGTATAACCCTGAAACCAAGATCTACGAAGAGCTCGAGGCTTTGGAGATCGAGGCCCGCCAGTTCGCTCAAAAGCGAGACAATGTCAAGGACCCGCAAGACCGCAAGATGTATGAGCAGCAGCTAAGCGAGGTCGAGGGACGAATCGCGGTGCTCAAGAAGAAGCTCAAGCGGTGACCGCGATCGCTGTTGACGCGTGAGGCGGTGTTTCGGTTCGGTGTGTTCATTTTCTCGCGGTTGAGGCTTTTTCTTGACGGTTGTATCGCCATCGAACTGAACCACATCAATCATAGATACTGATTAGGCCCGCTCCCAGATCCGCCTGAGGCGGACGGCTCGTTACGGTGTCGTGCTCTAGCTGTCAGTCGAAGGGGGCTGCGATTCTTGGGTGGCGCTTTCTGTAGGTTCGGGTGGGCCGCCCACGATTTGCTCCGGGGCCAGGTGCGATTCAACCGCGAACAACATATCGCCGATCAGGTTGCGGGTGTACTTGAAGTCGTCGAGCACCAGCTTCTTGGTCTTCGAGCCGTCGTCGTAATGCGCCACGGCGATGCCCTTTGTTTTCCACCGGCTCTTGTTGAGTTGTTTGACCGAATCAAACGGCATGCGCTGGCCCCAGCTTGTGGCGATGCCGTCGTTTTCAAGTTTTATCCATTTGCGGAACGAGCTGGCTAACGAATAGCAGAACAGCACGCCAAGCGGCAGCAGCCCGTACCCGATGAGCTTTTGTGTGAAGATGTCAGAGTCGCTGTGGTTGTAGCCCGGGTCGCCGTGTGTGCCGTCGGGCCAACCCTTGGCGCGGGCGTATTCGCCCCACTGTTCCACGCGGCTTTCTTCTTTGAAGCGGGCGTATTCCTGGGCGACCATCCGCTTGTAGGGGTATGTCACGTACCCGTCGTACAAGAACCACCCCGCCCCGCCAAGAAACATCAACGACCACAGCAGCAACTGCCGCCGGTATGACTTGGTGATAACCGCTCTTTCATCCATTGGATCAGTCCGTTTCTAAGTGCTGTCCGTGTTGCTGTAAGCCGAGGCCGAGTGACTGGAATTTCAGCGTGCGGTTTGTTTGATCGACGATATCCATTTTGAGGGTGGCTTGCCGATCGGTCGAGCTGCTCGCGTGTCGGTGTTGTCGTGCTTCGGCCTTGTTACGCAACGGCTTACACAAATCCTGGTTCCGATTGCTTGATCGTACGAATCGATTTGCCTGTAGCTTACAAATATTGTCGGGCATCGGCTACTAAATGCAAACGTTGGCGGAAGGGGGCGTTGTGTGTGGGGCGGTTGCATCGTGGGTGTGGCGGCGTTGGTCAGATTGGGCTGGTGTTGTGCTCGGCGATATCGGCGAGAAAGATATCGCCAAACGCTTCTAGTTTTCGCTGGCCCACGCCGCGGACGAGGCGCATCTCGGCGTGGTCACGGGGTTTGATCCGGGCCAATTCTCGCAGCGTTTGGTCGCCGAAGATGAGGTAAGCGGGCACGCCCCGTTCGGCGGCCAGCCCACGCCGCAACGCGCGGAGCCGCTCAAAGAGAGGCCGGTCGACGCCTTGCCAGTCCGCGTCACCGCGTTTGTCTGCCCCGCTGTCTGCCGCCACCTTGGGCCTGCGTAGCGTTACGCCGCGTTGGCCTTTTAGGAAAGCCTTGGACGTCTCGGTTAGTTGCACCACGGGCCTGTCGTCGTCCGTTCTGGCCAGGGCGCCGGCGTCGATCAGTTGATCGATGAAGCTGTTGAGCACGGGGGTCGGGGTGTCTTTGAGTAGCCCGTACGTGCTGAGCCCGTCGTGCCCGAGCCGGTGGATTTTTTCTTTGTTCGACCCACGGAGCACGTCCACCACGTGCGTCGCACCGAAGCGGCTGCCCAGCCTCGCCACGCACGAGAGGATCTTCTGTGCGACCACCACGGCGTCGGCGGCCAGCTCGTTTTCGTCCAGGCACACGTCGCACGCTCCGCAGGATTCTTTTTCGTAGCCTTGGTCGAAATACCGGGCCAGCGCCGCATGGCGGCAGCGCATCGACGAGCAGAAACGGTTGATGTGGTCGAGCATTTTCATTTGGTGCTCGGGCGGTGCGTCGGCGCCGGCTTCCATGGCTGACCGCGTCATGAGCTGCCGCCACTTGAACGCGTCCGACGATGAGTAGAGCAGCACACACTCGGCCTCCAAGCCGTCTCGTCCGGCGCGGCCGGCTTCTTGCTGGTAGTGCTCGATGGATTTGGGCATAGCCATGTGCACGACGCACCGCACGTCGCTGCGGTCCACGCCCATGCCGAAGGCGACCGTCGCCACCACGACGTGCAGCCGCTCTTGCATGAACGCGTCCTGCACGCGTTGGCGTCGGTCGGCGTCCAAGCCCGCGTGGTAGGGGGCCGCGTTGACGCCGCGGCTACTGAGCCAATCGGCGGTGCTCTCCGTGTTTTTTCTGCTGATGCAATAAACGATCACCGCTTGGTTGGCGTGTCGCGTCACGGCTTCGAGCAGCTGCGCCTTGGCGTTGGTGCGGGGCTGCACGCGGTAGGTGAGGTTCGGCCGATCACAATCGCCGACGAGGATTGCCGGGTTGTGCAGGCCGAGTTGGGTGACGATGTCTTCTCGCACGCGCTGCGTGGCGGTGGCGGTGTAGGCGTGCCAACTGGCGTGGGGCAGACGCGATCGGAGATGCGCCAGGCGGCGGTACTCGGGTCGGAAGTCGTGGCCCCAGTGGCTTACGCAGTGCGCCTCGTCGATAACGACGGACCGCACGTTGATGTTTTCAAGCATGCTCAGTGTGCGGCCAGACAACAGCCGTTCGGGCGCCGCGTAGATTAGGTTTGTCTCACCGTTGCGGGCTTTGGTTTCCGCTTGATCGATCTGGTGCGACGGTAGGCCGCTGTGCAACGCTACCGCCGGGTACCCGCAAGCCGACAACCCGTCGACTTGGTCTTGCATCAGCGAGATCAGCGGTGAGACGACCACGTCCGTCCCGTCCCGCAGCGCGGCTGGCAACTGGTAGCACAAACTCTTACCGCCACCCGTGGGCAGCACGACCAGTGAGTCTTGCTTTTCCAGCGATGCGCGGACCGCCTGCTCTTGCAGGGGGCGGAGGCTGTCGTACCCCCAGAACCGCTTGAGGGTTGTAAATATTTCTTGTCTTTGGGTGTTTGTCTCGGTCATGATGATGGACGCCGCCGATCATTTCATCCGCGGCAATCATACCCGTAAAATGATTACAACTAGCCCGTGTATGGTGAAATGGATTGAGTCGCTGATGTGCTTGGGGGTATACACCCAGCTTTACAAGGGCCGGTATTTTGATTGTAGCGGGGGGCGTGAAATGGGTGGATAGGTCGCGGTAATCGAGCGTGTTGAGGGCTGTAGCCCCGCGATACAATTCGCGTAAGATGTTTGTGTCAAACGCTTGGGCCCTGTGGCGGAATTGGCAGACGCAGCGGACTTAAAATCCGCTGAGCAGCAATGCTCGTGTGGGTTCGAGTCCCACCGGGGCCATTATTGAACCGTTTCGCTATGCCGTTGCCGGGGGTACTGGGGGGGCGATGTTCGCTGTTCTGTACGCTTGGTGTTGATCCGGATCGGATACAAATTTTGGAGTTGTGTTTTTGTATTCGGATAAGGGAATCCGCATGAAGCGGAAGGGGGGCGTCTATGAACAAGCCTTTGTCAAGCGAGCCAAGGGGGTGGGACGGGGTATTCCGTGCATCTATCCGGCATCATCTCATCGGGTGTGCCATGAAGGGTATTCGAATCGGCCTCATTCAGGTCAAATTGCCACGATGCCTGGTAATGAAGCCAAGGCGTACTTGACGGTCTTTCTCCATCGGGCGCTGTCGGCACAGGCTCGAAACTTTTACCCCGGATTTTGCTTCCTTAAAGGACCATGGCAATCTGCTGTTGATTGAATTTTTTCCGTTTCGTCGAGTTCTCCTGGGTGCGATGACTTGACGCGGAAAGCTCTACTGCGAAGCGGAAATCACTTCGGAGCACGGGGCTGCGGCATCCCGAGTATTAGAAAATTGCAAATTTCCCTTGACAAAACGTAATTTCTGGCTCATACTACTTCTCTAAGAATAATCGGGAATGCAATTTTCCCGGTGCAGTGTTTTGAGCTGTTTACGCCCACCGCAAAAGAATTCGATCCTGAAATAGAAATAATCACGGAGACTTGGGGGGAAGCAGGGTAAGGCTTGTTAGGCTCTTAAGGCGGGGTTTTACCTACCTCAATACTTAATTCATCCCTTTTTAAGTAAGGACAATCACATGGCCAGCAAACTAAGTCGCAAGCGGTATCTACGCGCTCTAAAAAACAAATACAGAATGACCCGCAAACGGTTATCAGGCCGTGCCGGGTCTGAGGGAGCCGAAAACGCAGCGACTTGGGTGGGTCTGGAAATGCTTGAGCCGCGTGTGTTGTTGTCGGGTGATTCTTTGCTTGACAGCCAAGACGCCCTTGCGGCTGCCGAAGCCGCGCCTGAGTCGGTGATTGTTGTTAATGGGCCGATGTTTTATGAAGCAACAAGGGCACCCGGCGTAGCAATACCCGGCGACGCCACAATGGATGGCGTCGTGAACGGCTCGGACCTTCTGGTTTGGCAGGCCAACCTGTTCAGCGGGAGTACATTCGAACAAGGCGACTTCAATCTAGACGGCCAGGTCAATGGGGCTGACTTGCTGGTCTGGCAAACCCACTTGTACGACACCTACGACGAAATGCCGCAGGTCCCCGGCGCGGTTTTACATGTTGGCGGCGACTTGCAGTTCAGCGGTGAGAACGACGATTACGTCCAGGTGAATCACACGAGCGAGTTGGAGTTGCCCGAGGGCACGGTGTCGTTCTCGTTTGTGGCTGACGTGACGGACCACTGGCAGGCGTTGTTCTCGAAGGATGCGTCGGGTCAGGAAGAGGGCGGTCACCTGACGGCGTTTGTTGACGGTGACGGTCGTGTGAAGGTCCGGCTACAGGAGCAGGGCAACGGCGAGGAGTGGCTGTACACCGAAGCGGGCACCATCACCGCCGGCCAGGAGTACCACGT
>JAJDCS010000004.1 GCA_029260715.1 Phycisphaeraceae bacterium
CTAGAAGCCATCCCAAAACCCCAAACGGCAGATCACCGGCAACGGTCGGTCCGTTGCAAACCTCCGCCATTTACACTGGCTGGCAAGCAGCCAGTGGCACACAATTCAACCTCATCAGGGGTTTTGGGATAGCTTCTAGAAAAGTTCGCGGTCGGTGCGTGCACAAAAAGAGACCGCTCCCTGATCCGCCTGAGGCGGACGGCTTGTGAGGGGCGGCTTTTTATTAACCCGAATCCGTATAAGAAGCCGCTGCGATGGGCAACACATCAGGGTAGCGCGTTGACGAGTGTGTCGATCTGTTGTGGCGTGTTGTAGTAATGGGGGCTAGCGCGGAGGCGGCCCTCGCGCACCACGATGACGGTGTTGTGCTTCTCCAGGTCGGCGACGATCTGTGTCGGCGGGGGCGTGGCGCGGATGGACGAGGGCGGGGGCGAGAAGATGACGATGCCGCTGCGTTCGTGGGCGTGGTCGCGCGGGGTGAACAGGCGGTAGCCCTTTTTGGCTAGCCCCTGGCAGAGCCTGACGGTGAGTGATTCGATGCGCGACCAGACGGTATCCAGCCCGGTATCGAGCAATAGGCGGATGCTCGCGCCCAGGGCCAGGATGCTTGGGATGTTGTAGCTGCCGGGCTCGAACCGCTTGGCGGTGGGCTCGAACTCGAAGCGGTAGTCGCCGTAGTTGGAGCTGTCCGTCATGTTCATCCACCCGACAATGTTGGGGTGCAGGCGTTCGAGCAGGGCTTGGCGGCAGTAGAAGATGCCGCACCCTTCGGGCGAGAGCAGCCACTTGTGCCCGTCGGCGGCTAAGAAGTCGATCCCCAACTCGTTGACATCCACGGGCATCGCGCCCACGCTCTGGATCGCGTCGACGCAGAGGTAGCCCCCGGCTTTGTGCACCGCTTCGCTGATGGGGCGGAGGTCTATCCTGAAGCCCGAGGCGTATTGGACGTGCGATATGGCGACGACGCGTGTGCGGGGTGTGACGGCGTTGACGGCGTCGTTGACGTTGATTCGCCCGTCGGGGCGTTGGGGGACTTCGACCAGGCGCACGCCGAAGCGTTTGAGGTCTTCCCAGGGGTAGCGGTTGGCGGGGTATTCGACGTTGGTGATGACGGCCTCGTCGCCGGGTTTCCAGTCGAGTCCTTTGGCGACGAGGCTGATGCCTGTGGAGGTGTTGGCGACGAAGGCGATTTCGTCTGGGGTGTCGGCGCCGATCAACTGGGCGGCTGACTGCTTGACCTGTTGGGCGCGGGGGTACCACCGCGCGCCGCAATAAGCTTTTGTGACGGCTTGTTGGGTGTATTGCCGCAGAGCCTCGGCGGCGGGGCCGCTGATGGGTGCGACGCCGGCGTGGTTGAAAAACGCCATCTCACGGAGGATGGGAAACTGAGCCGATAAGTCTTCCATGGGTTGCTCGGGCACAGCAGTCGATCCTAGAGTACCCGTAACCGATTGGCTAGTCCTATTGACGGGGCGTGGGGATGATTTCCCGGAAGAGTTGATATGCGTTGTATCGGTTTCAAATTGATGGTGTTGGTCGCGGGGTTGCTGCTTGGCGCGGGCTTGACGAGCGGCGCGCCGGCGGCGAAGGAGCTTGATCAGATCGAGCTGTCGCCTGTGGTGACGAGGCTGCTGGACGACCCGGTGACGAGTGATGCTGAGCGTCAGGCGATGGCGGTGTTCCACGGCCAGTGGGCGCGTGTGGCGAACCCGACGGTGGCCCAGCGGGCGATGGTGGCGCTTGGGCGGTTTGAGCTTGGCGAGTCTGTGCTGCTTGATGAGGGTGTGCCCGCGTTGGTTCGGGCGGAGGGCGCGTTGTGGCGAGGCGAACCCGAGCAGGCGGTGCAGTGGCTCGTTGATGATCCGTCGTTGCAAGCGGCGGTGGTGGCTGCGCGGGCGTACCGCGACTTGGGCGCGGTGCGTGAGGCGGTGGGCGTGTTGGAGCCTTGGCGTGAACGGCTTCAATCGCAGGAGCTGACGGGCGCCGCGTCGCTGACCGCGGCGGGCGAGGCGCTTGCGATGCTGGCGCAGCTCGAGGGGCGTCCGGCGCGGGACTACGGGTTGGCGATGTCGCTGTTTGGCAAGGCGCGAGTGGAGGCTGACCCGCTGTACTGGCCGGCGTACCTCGCTGAGGCGCGGCTGCTGATCGATAAGGACAACAACCCGCAAGCGGCCCAGGCGTTGTTTGAGGCGTTGACCTTGAACCCGTCGTGCGGTGAGGCGTGGTACCTGCTTGGGCGGATGCTGCTGGGCGCGTTCGATTTTGACCGTGCGGGCGTGTGTTTGAAAAAGCTGCGCGAGATCAACGAGCAACACCTGCTAGCCGACGCGCTCGAAGCGAGGCTGCTGCTGACGCAGAAAGACGCGGGCCAAGCCAGGGCGGTGATCGAAGCGGCGCTTAGCCGTTACCCGCGGCAGCGTGAGCTTGTGGCGTTGCTGGCGGCGGCGGAGGCGCTGCTGTTCGATCGCGCGGCGGTCGACGCGGCGCTGGGCCACTTTGAGCAACTGGCCCCGCGCCACCCGCTGGCTTACTACACGGTTGGCGAGTATCTGGCGGCCGCGCGGCAGTACGCATGGGGTGAGGCGGTGCTACGCAGGGCGATCGAGTTGGACCCGAACTGGGCCCAGCCCCGCGTTGAGCTTGGCACGCTGCTGATGCAGTGGGGCAAGGAGCAAGCGGCGCTGGTGGAGCTTCGCCACGCGACTCGCCTGGATTCGTTCAACCGCCAGGCTCACAACCAAGCCAAGCTGGCCGAGGAGTTGGTTGGGTACGAGCAAATCCGCACGGAGCACTTTGTGATCAAGTATCAAGCCGGGGTGGACGGGGTGCTGGCCCGTGACATGCCCGAGGAGCTGGAGCGGATTTACGGGCACTTGACCGCGGTGTTTGGGTATGAGCCGCCCAACCCGACGCTTATCGAGATTATGCCCGACGAGGAGCGGTTCGCGGTGCGGATTACGGGCATGCCCGACATCTGGACCATCGCGGCGTGCACGGGTGATGTGATCGCGATGACGCCCCCGCGCGGTGGCGCCCACCAGCACGGCTCGTTTGATTGGGTTCGCGTGATCCAGCACGAGTTTGTGCACACGGTGACACTCAACCAGACCGACTACCGCATCCCGCACTGGTTCACGGAGGGGTGCGCGGTTTCGCAGGAGCCTGTTGACCGCGGCTACGACGAGTGTCGGCTGTTGGCGAAGTCTTTCAACAGGTTGTTTGGGCTTGATCAGATCAGTTGGGCGTTTATCCGGCCTGAGTCGCCGCTGGATCGGCCGCTGGCGTATGCGCAGGCGAGTTGGATGGTGCAGTACGTGACGGAGCGGTTCGGGCACCGGGCGGTTGTGGCGATGCTGGAGCGTTACCGCGAGGGCGCGACGGAGGCGCAGGCCATCCTCACCGCCACGGGGCAGGCGCCCGATTTTTTTATGGCGGGATTCAAGGCGTGGGCGGCGAAGGAGATGCGGTCCTGGGGTCTTGGCCCTCAGCTCGGTGATGATGAAATCAAAAAAGCGTTTGGCCCATCAGACAAGCCGAGCGATGAGGTGTTGGCCCAGTGGCTTGAGCGGTACCCGTCGCACCCCGGTTTGCTGCGTATGGCCGCGGGGCGTGCGGTGGAGCGGGCGGTGCGGCGCGATGATGAACTGGGTGTCGGCGGTGCGAACGCTGTTGAGCTAGAGGCGGTGAAGCAGGTGGTGCTGCGGTACGCGGCGTCTCGGCCGGTCGACCCTTGGTCTGACGAGCAGTTGGTGCGTATCGCCAAGCGTCAAGGGCGCGTTGAGGAGGCTATCGGGGCGATGCAGCAACTCGACCGCGCGGACGACAAGACCGGGCGGTGGGCGGTTGAGCTTGCGGGTATTCACCGTGACGCTGGTCGGTTGGGCCTGGCGGCGGATGCGATGACGCGTGCGCTTCAGCGGCAGCCTTACAATGCGAGTTATCGTGAGTTGGCGGCGACGGTCGCGTTGCAGGGCGGTGACTTTGAGGGTGCGTTGCGACACTTGCAGGCGATGGTTGCGTTAGAGCCCGACCGTGCGATTCACCAGGTGCGTCTGGCGGCGATCTACGCCAAGATGGGACGCCGTGAAGAGTCCGTGTCCGCGGCTCAAGCGGCGATGCGGCTAGACCCGGCGGCGCCTGTGGACGCTTTGCTGGAACGGGGCGGGCAGAGCGGGTCGCCGTAATTTTACTTTTGATTGCATCCGACGCTATTTCTAATTGTCGCGCCAATCGGACGACGGCGGTTTCGCATGCGGGTTGCGCCGCGCGGGCGTGAAGCTGGGCAAATTAGGCAAACGCCGCGGCGATACGGGCGACATTTATATTAGAAAAATTTAAAAAATGAAATAAAAATATTTGTACATCGCTTGGGTGGGCCTAAGATATTAGGCTAGCCTGTGCCGCTGTTGGCACGAGCCGTAAGGCGGGCGGGGTTTATAGACCACTACGTCCGTCTATCGGCCTGGAGGGTGAAAAGGGTTTGGTTCATTTCTGGATGGAAGGAGAGAAGGGTGAGAATTTTAAGATCTGTTTTTGTAGGCTGTCTGCTGGTTAGTTCGGGGGCGGCGATGGCGGTGCCAACAGTTGACGCTGTTGGTGACACCTATGGGATCGGGCCCGTTCAATTAGACATCTCGTCGATCGACGCGGTGTTCACGGCGACCGACATCAAGTTCACCATTATGTTCGCGACGCCGATCTCGGCGCCATCCGCATTCCTGCTTGATAGTGTGGTCGGGTATATCGATATCGACACGGACCAGGACGCCACGACGGGCGTGCAGTCAAATCAATCCATCAACGGCCTACCGCCGTCCAGCGGGCTGGGGCTCGAGTATTTTATTGATCTGTTTAGCGAGTCATTTCAACCCGGGTTTGTTGATGTGGTGGATGATAACTTTAATCTCGTGGGTGTTGCGCCGATCGTCTATAGCCCAATGTCGCTCATGACCACGGTGCCGCTGTCGCTGTTGGGTAACGACGACGGGTTGGTCAACTACGGTGTGGTCGTTGGGCCTTTCGATGAACCGACCGACGAAGCGGCGGACAGCGGCGTGCCCGCGGTCAGCTCACCCGCTCCGGGCGCGGTGATACCCGAACCGCTCACGGCTGCACTAAGCCTGATGGGCTTGGGCGTGCTGGGTATGACGACGCGACGCAGGTCGGCGTAAACAAAACAACAACCTAAACAACCCACCAGCCCCCGGTTCACACGAGCCGGGGGTTGTTGTTTGAGTCAATTCATTGATTTAGCAGCGTCATGTGCTAAAAAAATTATTGCGGTAAACGCAGGCGTCAACTATAATTTAATTATTCTCAACTAGAGGAACCTGATAGGGAGACTGGCTTATCCATCTCTTAGACTGGTCAACACTGCTACGCCCTTGTGAAGTGGTGATGACTTATTCGTGCCGTGACACTGCCACCCTTGGAGCGATGGGGAAATTAACATGATGCAAACCAAATCGACACGCGCGCGTGCCTTGCGCCCCGCTAGTCTGTGCCGCGCGTTAGTGGCCTCGTGCCTGCTGGCCAACGCCGCGTTGGCAGCGGACGCTCAATGGAACTTCTCTACCCCGGACAGCTTCTGGGACATCGGCGCGAACTGGGACACAGGCCTACCGCCGGGCGCGTTTGATACGGCTTTTTTCCTGGGCACCAACACAGGGAACGTCCAATGGGACAGCTTTACCGGCGATACAACCACATTGAATCTTCAGGTTCAGCAGGCGGCCGTCAATTTCCGAACGTCGTCTGGAGCGACACGGACGCATCACATAAACGATGACGTGTTCATTGCGTTCGGCGGCGAGCTGAGTTTAGGGTTGCCCGGCGAGCCGCTGAATCTGACCGTTGCAGACCAACTGGTTTTGACAGCGGTTGGGTCATTGTTTGTCACCTCAGGCAGCGAAGCCACGGCTAGCGTCTTGTTTGTCAATGAAGATTCAACGGTGACCGTTTTTAATACCGGTTCAAAGCTGAGTGTGACCGGTGAGACAAGCCTAGGGCGTTTTGGCAACGGCTCTGCCACGCTGAATTTTAGTAATAACTCCACGGACAATGTTTTGGGCGGGGCCGTCAGGCTGTCTGGTAATTCCAGTAATTCACAAGCCAGCCTGAATGTGCAGACCGGAGCACAAATAAGAACCGGCTCGATCATCGCGGCCCCCGACACCGTTGCGGGCCAATCGGGCAGCATCCTCGTAGACGGCAGCGGGTCGACGATCGAGCTGCTGGTCGACTCGGGCTTCACGCTCGGCGCCGCGTCGGGCAGCACAGCCACGCTGACCGTTTCCAACAACGGGATATTCAGCACCTGCCTGCTCGACGGCTCCTGCACCAGCACCACCGGCGCGTACATCGTCAACCCCACCGGCACGATCAACCTCAACTCCGGCGGCAACATGTTCGTCTTCAACGACCTGAACATCCATGGCGGCACGCTCAACGTAGACGGCGGCACCTTCAACCTCTTGCAACAGAAGAAGCTGATCGCCACCAACAACGCCGCCGTGGGCTTCACCAGCAGCTATTCGATCAACGACTCAACGACATTTGAGATTAATAGCGGCTCCGATTTGTCCCTCACCGGCACGCTTGGCATCGGCACATCGAGCACCGGCACCCTGACCGTTGACGGGTCCGGCTCGACCGTCACGCTCAACGGCGGATCGATCCTGTCCATGGGCGCCGGCACGGGCACCTTGAACGTACAGAACAGCGGCGTTTTCAACACGGGCACCGGCACCACCACGGCCAGGGCCAACAGCACGATCAACATCAACGGCGGCACGTTCAACGCCAATGGCAACGTGACCCTCAACGGCGGCACGCTCAACCGGGATGGCGCAGGCAGCTTCAACCTCACGGCGGGAAGGGCACTGACCGCGCAGAGCGATGGGCAGATTGCGTTCACCGGCAACTATAATATTGATGAGGACACGACGTTTAACATCTTCGATGGGGCCGATCTGTCGACGACCACTTGGCTGGATGTGGGCAACGGGTCTAACGGCACGCTGGTCGTGGACGGCTTTGGCACTTCGGTGACGATGGCTTCAGAGGCTTGGTGGGGCAACGGCAACGCGACGGCCAACGTCACCGTGCGCAACGACGCAACCCTTAATGCCAGTAGCCTTCAGCTTGGCAGGTCGCTCAACGCCACCGCAAACGTTAACGTTGAGGACGGCGGCTCGATCAATGCAACCAATAACGTCAGCATCGCCCCGAACGGCGGATCGGCGACGGTGACCGTCACCAACGCCGACTCGTCGTTTACGGTCGGTGGGGCTGTCGCTATCGTCGGCGGCGCCACGTCGACGGCGGCGGATGTCAACGTGACGGACTCGGGCGTGTTCACCGCTAGCGGGCTAACCACCATCAGCCCCAACGGCACGCTCACCGTTAACACGGGTGGCACCTACAACGCCAACGGTGGGCTGGCCAACATCGGGGGTGTCACCGTCGACGGCGGCACGCTCGCAACTGATACCCTTGGCGGGTTCGGCCTGGTGGAGATTTCCGACCCGGCAGGCGATGCGGCGTTGACCGTGGGTACGAACAACGGCACATCAATATTCGACGGGTTGATTCAGAACGCCAGTGGCGGGGCGGGCAGCCTCAAAAAAATCGGCGCAGGCACCCTTACTCTCACCAACGCCAACGCCTACTCGGGCGGCACCACCATCGACGGAGGCACGCTGGCCCTGGGGCATAGCAGCGCAGCCGGCACCGGGCCGATCACCGTGCTGGGCTCGACGATTGATTACGCGGATGGGGTCGACATCGCCAACAATATCAACCTGCAAAACGACGTGACGCTAAGCGTCGCGACCGGGGCCGCCACACAGTCGGGCGTGATCAGCGAAACCGGCGGGTCGTTCGGTGTTACCAAGACCGGGGCGGGCGGCCTGACGCTCGACGCAGCCAACACGTACTCCGGGGACACGAACATCAACGCCGGGTCGATCATCGTCGCCCATGCCGACGCCTTGCAAAACTCGACGGTGAACATCAACGTTGATAACGGGCTGGACATCACCACAAACGCGGTCAACGCCAACCTCGGTGCGCTAGCGGGTAGCGAAGACCTGGGCCTGGGGTCGCAGACACTGGCCACGGGGCTTAACGATGCTAGCACGGCGTATTCGGGCGTGATTACCGGGGCCAGCGACTCGATCCTCCGCCACAACGGGACGGGGACGCTCACGCTCACCGGCGGGACCGACGCGACGCCGTCGAGCTTTGGGGCGCTGCGATCTCAGAGCGGGGCTGTGGTCATCGACGGTGCACGGATTGATTTTTCGAGTGGGGCGCTGCGGGCCGACGCCGGTGATATCACCGTTAGAAATGGTGCGGGCGTTCAGATGGCTACGGGCAGTACTGGGGTCGCTACGAATAGCACGCTGACAGTGACCGGGAGCGGAACATCTCTGGGTGGACACAGGCTAGACGCGGCGCAACCAGCCGCTAGCACGGGTAGCGTCGTGGTGGAGGACGGCGCCTCGTTAAATATAGCGACGGGGCTGATCATCGGGTTTGGAGGCGATGGTGACCTGACGGTGCAAACCGGGGCGAACGCTTCAGCGAACAATGTGCTTCTTGGCATCAATACCGGCTCCACCGGGGACGCCCTGGTGACCAACAGCACAACCCAGTTGTCCACGAATTTCCTGAACCTCGGCGGCCAATCCGCTGGATCGCTGGGCGGCACGGGGGCGCTGACGGTTGAAGACGGCGCGGTGGTGCAGGTCGCTAATCAGACCCTATTCTGGACCTCAGCCAGCTCCATCACCGTTGACGGGGCCACGCTCGAAACAGACAAGCTCAACAACCACACCGGCATCGTTGGGACGGTGAGTATCTCCGACCCGGCCGGCGGCGGGGCGGCGTTGACGGTGGGTACGAACAACGGCAGTTCCAGCTTCGACGGGCTGATCGAAGACGCTTCCGGGGGCGCGGGCGGGGCGGGCAGTCTTAAGAAGATCGGCGCCGGGTCGTTCACGCTCAACGGGGCCAACACCTACACCGGCCCCACCACGATCGACGGCGGGACGCTGCTCGCCAACAACAGCACGGGCTCGGCTACGGGCACGGGCGGTGTGACCGTCAACAACGGGGGTACGCTTAGCGGCACGGGCTCCGTCGCCGGCACCACCACCGTCAACGCGGGCGGCACGGTCGCCCCGGGCGCGTCGGCCGGCACGCTGGGATTGGACGATCTCATTTTCGAAGCCGGTTCAACACTCGCTGTTGAGTTGGCGGGCGGCGGGGGCGCCGCCGGAACCGATTACGACCAGGTGAGTGTGACGGCGGGCGTGTCGCTGGGCGGAGCGTTGGATATTGTGCTGCTGGACGGGTTCACCCCCAACTACTTTGACGAGTTTGTCGTGGTTAGCGCTGCCGCGCGTAGCGGTGAGTTCGACGGGATCAATGGGGCGCTGATTGACACGGATATGACGCTGGCCCCGGTGTACGACCGTGGCGTTATCGGCGTGACGCTGGTGGCGGCGCTGCCCGGTGACGCGAACCTGGACGGGACGGTGAACGGGTTGGACCTGCTGACGTGGCAAGCCAACCTGTTCAGCGGCGACGAATGGGAACAGGGCGATTTCAACTTGGACGGTTTGGTCAACGGGTTGGACCTGCTGATCTGGCAGAGCCACCTGTTTGATTCCGTGCCTAGCCCGGGCGGCAATGCCCCGTTGGCGTTGTCTTCGCCGGGGGTGCCGGAGCCTGGTGTTTTGGCTGTGTTGCTACCGCTTAGCGCGGCTTTGTTGCGTGGGCGCGGGCGGTAGCGGGCTGCGGAAGCGCGATCCAAATCATTTGATTGTGTGTTTGCGCTGACGCGGTCGTGGTGTTGACCGGGTTAGCGCGCGCGGAGCTGTGACGCGTGTATCTGTATTATTCGCGCATGCTTTGCCTCTGTGTGCGGCAAAGCGTTACGCCGACTATCGATGGAACACTTAAGGGCGGTGGAAAGGTCGGGGAATGGTGGGTGTGCCTAGGCGCTTTCTTTTTCAGTTGGTAGCATGGGAATATGGATGCCGCCGACGTGCGATCGTTTGAATGACGTGTCGGTGTCGCGCGGTGATCGGTCGGTAGGGAAATTCCGGGTCTGTCTGGTTTGCGTGGCAGGTGGTCCGTGGGAAAGCCATCGGCTTGGCGCGTGGAGGGATTTTAAACACATCTTACCACTGGAGAGAATTGATGTTTTGTAGCTATCTAAGGGAGGCGGCGCGCGTTGTTGTACTCGCTGGGTGTATTGTTGCAGCCACGGGGGGCGTCGCGAGGGCGGTGGATTTCGAGTGGGACAGGGGTGCGGGGAACGACCTCTGGAACGGGATCAACGCGGCAGGGGGCAATACCAACTGGAGCCCTGAAAGCTTCCCGAACGCCACGGACAACATTCTTCTGACCGGCGCGTCGCTTCCCGGCCCGGTGACGATCGACCTGAACGGGCCGCGGCTGGTCAACCAGATCGCGGTCAACGGGGTGAACGGGTTGTACACGTTCGAGAACACGGGCGCGGGGTCGCTGGGTCTCTCCCTTAACTCCGGCAGCGCCTTGGTGAATACCAGCCCGCTGAGCACGCTGGTGGTTGACGCGGACATCGTGTTTCAATCGGCGAATACGCTCCGGTTCAATTCGTCCGCGGGCGGGCGCAACGCCGGGCGGGTGATTGTCAACGGGGGCATCACGACGGCTGCGGCGTCGGGGACGACGACGCTTGAGTTGACCTCGAACAACATCTCGCTGGGGCAAATGATCCAGGTACACGGCGTGGTCTCGGACGGGCCCACGGCGGTGATGGCGGTCAACGCGGGGTTCGCCGGCGACGCCGACCAACACCGGGGCGAGGTCGTGCTCACGGGTCTGAACACGTACACGGGCAAGACCGTGGTGAACGGCGCGACGCTGGTGTTTAACTCGATCGCGGACGTGGGGGGCGGCGCCAGCGCGTTGGGCGCGCCGACCACCGCAGCCAACGCGACGATCGACCTGGGCATCAACGCCGCTGGGGGCGACGCGCCGGGGACGCTTAAATACACCGGTTCGGGTCACTCGAGCAACCGGGTGATCAACCTGCCTAGCAATACGGCGGACGGTGTTATCGACGCATCGGGGACCGGCCCGTTGGTCCTCTCGGGCGGGATCACCAACTCACTAAACGGGTCGAAAACGGTGACCTTCACCGGGAGCAACACCGGGGACAACACCGTCTCGGGTATTATCCGAGAAGTCAGCGGTGGCAATATCAACGTGACCAAATCCGGGGCGGGGACCTGGGTATTCACCGGGGCCAACGAGGCCAACGGGACAACCAACGTCGATGAGGGGGAGTTGATCCTGCGTGGTGCGGGTTCGGCGATCAGCGTTGGCGGCGGGGTCAGCCCGCTGCGGATCAATAACGCCGCGACCTTCACGCTCGAGGGCGGCACGGTCAACGCGACGGAGATGCACCGCAGCGCCGCGGGGACGTTCAACTTTAAATCCGGGACGGTCAACCTCTCGTTTGGCACCTCGACGTTTGTAGCCAACGGCGATCCATTGGTCATCGGGTCCAACGGGAGTGGGACACTGAACCTCCAAGGGACGTCTGCTGAGATCAACGACGGGGTGGTGATCCACGGCTCGAACGACACACTCAACGTGATCGTCGGGTCGCTTACGACGACGTCGCTAGACAATACCAAAGGGGGGACGTTCAACTTTACCGGCGGCGCGATCACGATTAACGGCGGCCAAATCACCACCGGGGCGGGTGCGTTCCGGGGCAGGGTCTCGGGCACCGGCGGTGTGACTAAGATCGGACCCGGCACGCTGACGCTGCACGAGACCAATATTTACACCGGCCCGACGAATATTAATCAAGGGGTCTTGGCGCTGTCGCCGGGCGGGTTGGACCATTTCTCCAGCGAGACGGTGGTGAATATCGCTGCCGGGGCGACGCTGGACCTGGTCGGGTCCAACGGAGAGGCTCTGGGCGGGCTGGCCGGGGCCGGGCGGGTCATCACCTCCGCCGGGGCGGATATCGTGCCCGGGCAGAATAATCAGAACAGCTTCTTTTCCGGGGTTATCAGCGGCACGGGCAACTTAGGCAAAACCGGCAACGGGACGCTGACGCTTACCGGAAACCACACTTACTCCGGCGGGTTAACCACTGTCACCGGCGGCACGATCAAACTCGGTGCCGGGAACACGCTGCCGGATCAGACACGGGTGACGCTGTCCGTGCCGGACGCGACGCTGGACTTAAACAACAGCCACGAGCAGATCGGCGGGCTGAGCGGTGTGGCGGGATCGTTCGTCCATCTTGGTAACGGGACGCTCACCACCGGTTCGAACAACGAGACACTGAACTTCGACGGCAGCATCACCGGCAGCGGCGGGCTGACGAAGATCGGCACGGGCGTCCAGCGGCTGCGGGCGTTCAATAGCTTCACGGGTGATATCAAAATCAACGCTGGGACGTTGGAGATCGGGATCAACGACACGATCGGCAACAACGCGGTGACAGTTGAAGCGGGCGCGACGCTGCGGGTGGTGGGCGACGGGGAGTCGTTTGGCTCGCTGGCCGGGGCGGGAAGCGTTGTGTCGGAGGGCAATATCACCGTTGGGGTCAACCCCGGGTTTAACAACACAAGCACGGTGTTCTCGGGTGACATCACCGGCATCGGCCCGCTAATCAAGAGCGGCACCGGGACCATGACCATGACCGGGACAAGCGGCTACACCGGTTTCACGCGGGCGGACAACGGTGTGCTGGTGTTTTCCGGGGCGTCTTCCGGGCTGACCGCCACCAACCGGCTTCTGCTCGATGGGGGCGACATGACGCTTAGAAACAACACGTCCGTCGTGACAACCGGGAACATCGACCTTCAGACGACCAGCAGCGATTTGCTGATCGAAAGCGGGGCTAAAGCGCACGCGAACGGCGAAGCGCGCATCGGCGATCCGGCTGGGTCCGACGCGCGTGTCACGGTGACCGGGGTCGGGTCGCGGCTGAGTACCAACGGGCGGGTGCGCGTCGGGAACTTCGGCAAGGGAACGCTCAACGTGCTAGCCGGGGGGCAGGTTGCGACTTCCGAATTGGTCGTGGCCGATGAAGCGGCTGGAGCGACCGACAGCACCGCGATCATCGACGGGTTTATCAACAACGGCAGCGACGGTGTTTTCGGCACCGACGACGACAGGGTATCGAACATCACCGTGACGGGCGTGGTTACGGTTGGGGAGGCGGCACGGGGAACGCTGGCGATCCGAAACGGCGGGCGGCTGATCAGCGGGACCGGCTCGAGCAACCACTCGGCCAACTCAGTGTTAATCGGTTCGGTCAACGCGACCAATGGGACCAAGGCGATCGTCACGGGCGAAAAATCCATGTGGGTCAACCACGGTTGGGTTACCGTGGCTAACCAGGCGGGCGATGCGGCCAACCCGATCGAATTAAACGTGCTCGACGGAGGGTACGCCCAGTTCTCGTTTCTCCAGTCCTCTGTTTTAGACGGGTCGCGGTCGAAGGTCACGGTTGACGGCGCGGGGTCTGTGCTGAAGCTGCGTGACGGGCGGGGGGACGCGGGCGTGATCTCGCCTGGGTTTGGGAGTATCCGCATGGTCCCGGTCGGCAGCAACGGCCGCTCGGATATTTTTGTGACGGGCGGGGGTGTGTTGGACATCGACACGAACTTCGAGATCGGCAGCGGCACCGGTGACACGGCGGGCCAGGCCAATGTCACCGTGGGCGGCGCCGGCTCGACGCTCAACGTGGGCAAGGAACTTTCCGTTACATTCGCCGGGACCCCCGGGTCTTTGACCGTTATCAACGGCGGGACGGTCAACTCGGGCATCAGCAACGCGGCAGACCCCAACAACTTCACCCGCGGCAGCTTCATCTCCCGGTCCAACGGGAACGGGACGGTGAATGTCGGGGCAGTGGCGGGCGCGGACGCGGGGCACAAGGAGGCGGCTTGGAACGTCGCGACGAATCTGTACATCGCGGGTACCGCGGCGGCTAGCAACAACGGTACCGGCACGGGTGTGCTTAACATCAACCCGACGGGGCGCGTGTCGGTGGCTGGACAGCTACGGGTATGGGACCAGGGCACGGTGAACCTTAACGGGGGCACGCTTGAGGTCAGTTCAATCGACGTCAGCGACTCCCCGACTGTTTCCGGGAGCCCGCAGTTCAATTTCAATAGCGGCACCGTCCGCTTTACCACCCCCACGGGGGTGACGCTCAACGCGACCCTGCTTAACCAACTGCTGGGCGCCAACCCAACGCTCACGGCCGGCAAGGGACTGGCCGTGGCCAATACCGCCTCGCTCGTTACCCCCTTGCGCACCAACGGGGGCACATTCTCCGTCGGCCAAATGGACGCCGCGAGCGTGGCGAACCTCGACTTCGACGCGGGCACGCTGAATCTGACGCAGAGCAACCTGGTGGTGGGCGGTGCGGGCGCCTTCGGCTCGACGCTGATCATCGCACCCGACCAGACGATCAACGTGACACAGAACGCGACCGTCGCGGCTGACGGCCGGCTCGTGGTCGCGGGGGGTTTTAGTTCCGCGTCGCTGACGAACAACCACGAACTGATCGCGATCGACACCACGATCGGGGGCCCGGTCAACACGCCCGGCGGAACGACCGTGACGGTGATCGGCCAGGTGGGCTTTAACGGCATGGTCCGCGGCGGCGGTCAGTTCTTCGGGGCGGGCGAGTCCAACTTCATGGTCGGCCACCGCCCCGGCGACAGCACCGCGACGATCGGCTTCAGCGGCAGCGTGGTTTACCCGCAAACCAGCACGCTGTTTATTGAGATAGGGGGCACCACACCCGGCGACGGGCACGACCGGATTGACATCGCCCAGAGCGTGACACTGGGCGGGGGCACGCTGGATATCACACGGCTTAACGGATACGTGCCCAATTACATGGATGAATTTGTGGTGATCACCGCGGGTACGCGCATCGGCAAGTTTGATGACATCAACGGCGCGGCCGTCCACGGGAATATGACGCTGGCGCCGGTGTACGACTATGAGGACAACGTCGGGCTGACACTGGTGGCGGCGATCCCCGGCGACGCGAACCTCGACGGGATTGTGAATGGGTTGGACCTGCTGAGGTGGCAGGCGAACCTTTTTAGCGGCGATGAATGGTCCCAGGGCGACTTCAACCTAGACGGCACGGTGAGCGGTCTGGACCTGTTGATCTGGCAGAGCCACCTGTTTGATTCCGTGCAGAGCCTGGGCAACGGCGCTCTAGCAGCCAACACCGCCACCGTCCCTGAGCCGGGCGCACTTGTCTTGATGGGTCTGATCGCTCTAGGCATCTGTACGCGACGCGGAGCGGTGTAAAGCACCGAACGGTCGGGCTATGAACCAAGCCGGCTTAGACACGTTGGAAACAACCGCACGCATGACGCGCCTGCGGCTGTCATGCGTTGCAACTCGGAGCGGAAGCGAGAATGACCGGGGTGGGACTCGAACCCACGACCAGCGGCTTAAAAGGCCGATGCTCTACCAATTGAGCTACCCGGTCGGTGCTGCCTGGATTGTAACCGGAACAACAAGGCGATTCCGCTGCCCCGGTATCTGGATATAACCGCCGCTGGTCATACCCACTCACACGGGGCAAACACGGTCTGATTTATAACGTGTTAGAGGCTTCACGGCTCGGTCCCCGCGCCGCCCGGTGGGGCAGCGGGGTGGTGTTACGCCGCGTGGTGCTCGGCTTGTGGCAGCGGGTTGAAGCGTGAGCCCGCCAGCGGGATGCGTCGGTTGGGCTGCCCCTTTGGGAGCATCGGGCCGATCACCGCGGCGGCGATCGCCACGGCAACGTTCACCGCGAGCACCGCCCAGCCGGCTTGTTTCAGGTAAACCAGCACGCCCGTGGCGAGCATGACCGCCAGGGTGATAGGGATCAGCCCGCGCCACGCCAGCCGCATTAACTGATCGAACCGGAACCTCGGCAGCGTCCAGCGGACCCAGATCATCACCACCAGCATCAGCGCGACCTTGGCGATGTAAACGCCCGACTTCAATAGCACCAAGCCGATCCCGCCGACGACCGGCTCACGCAGGAACGGCAGGTCCCACCCGCCCAGGAACAGGAGGACGAAGAATGCACAGCCTGTGATCATGTGCATGTACTCGCCCAAGAAGTACAGCGCCCATTTCATTGAGCTGTACTCGGTGTGGTACCCGCCGACGAGTTCCTGCTCGCACTCCGCCAGGTCGAACGGAGCGCGGTTGCACTCGGCCAAGATACAGGTGAAGAAGATGACCGCCAGCAGCGGGTGGTAGAAGACGTTCCACACGCCGTTGGCTTGGAACTGGACAAGCACGTCCGCCTTTGGGCTTCCGTACATCAAGATGACGGTCAGCACGCACAGCCCCATGGGGATTTCGTAGCTGAGCATCTGGGCCGTGGCACGCAGCCCGCCTAAGAACGAATATTTATTGTTCGACGCGTAGGCCCCCAGCACCACGCCATACACCGCTAGAGACCCGATGGCCAAGACGTAGATCACGCCGATGTTGATAGGCGCGGCGGTGATGTTCACGGCTGTATCGCCCCACTGCAAGTACCCGCCCCAGGGGACGATGGCCCACCCCAGCAGTGCGGGTACGACGACGATCATGGGCGCGAGCGTGAACAGCGCCTTGTCCACGCCGGGCGGGTCGTAGTCTTCTTTGATGAATAGCTTCAGCCCGTCGATCAGCGGTTGGCCGAGCCCCCAGCAGTGGTGCTTGATCGGCAGGACGCCAAACGAAAGCCCCACGCGGTTGGGCCCAATCCGGTCCTGGGTCCAGGCGGCGATCTTGCGTTCGAGTTGGATCAGGTAGGCGCACGAGACGAGGATCAACTGAACGGAAACGAGGATCGTGACAATGCTTGCGATCAACTGAGGGTTCATGGCGATGCACCTCTACCGGCGAGCCGTTGTTTAGCTAGGTTGTAGCCGCCAGCCATGGGCATGGCAAGCGTATCCGCAGCGGGGTAAACCGCTACAATGCCCCTGGAACGGGCTGGGTACACCCACCTCAACCCAAGCATCGGCACAATCTCATCGACCACGCTGGAATCGGGCTGCACTTTTAACAGGGTTCAAGCATTGTCAAGCGACAGGCAAACACAGGCTCAGACGCACGAAGAGGCGATCAAAGAGACGTTCGAGTCGATCATCATCGCGTTCATTTTTGCCTTTGTTTTCCGGGCGTACGTGGTGGAGGCGTTCGTGATCCCGACCGGGTCGATGGCGCCCACGCTGCTTGGCCAACACCTGCGTGTGACCTGCGTGCAGTGCGGTTACGGCTTCACGGTTGATCCGGACTCCCGCGACTTGACCGAAATTGTTCGCACGCGTGGCGGCAACCGGACATATGTTAGGCCGTACGTCACGCGCCCCCCCATCCGCCCGCTTGAGGCGGTCTGCCCGATGTGCCACTTCAGCAATGTGCTGCCGTACGGCACGCGTGTGAGCGACGGGGACCGCATCCTGGTGCAGAAATACATCTACCACCTTGCCCCGCCTCGTCGGTGGGACGTGATTGTGTTCAAAGCCCCCCACGACCCGGACACGAATTACATCAAACGTCTGGTGGGCCTGCCCAACGAACAGCTAGCGATCGTCGAAGGGAACATTTACACCCAGCCGCTTGCCCGCGACGGGGCTCAGGAGTCCTGGCGCATCGCTCGGAAGACCGACCGCCCGGCTGTGCAGCGTGCCGTCTGGCAGCCGCTGTATGACAGCCTGCACTACCCCCTCGACGCCGCCAAGCCGCCAGCCGACCGACGCAACACCTGGTTTCAGCCCTGGCAGCCGGGCCAGCCCCAGCCGTCCAATTGGCAAGACCTAGGCCGCAATGGCTTCCGGTACACGGCCTCCGTCCAGCAGGGTCAGTTGAGTTTTTCTTTCCCGAGCAACACGCGTGGTGGGCCGGGGCTTTATGTCTACAACCAATTCAAAGACCCGCAGTTGGCGGTGCCCATATGGCCCAGGGGGGACGCCGAGAACCACTTCAGCAACACATTTCGCTATGAGCCTGTCGAAGACGTTCGCATCTCAGTGACGGTGCAGCCCGATCAGCCGGGCTTAACGCTGATGCTCCAAACCACCGCACGGCTGGACGACGCTGAGGGCGACCCGCAACTGTTGGTAGCGCGTCTAGAGCAAGGCCAAGCCACGCTCACGGCGGTCGACCCGGTCACGCGCCACGCCCGGCCGTTGGCGTCGACCACACAGTCGCCCGATTTCAGCCCCGGCAGGTCGGCGGCTGTTGAGCTTTGGTACGCCGATCAGGAGGCCAGCCTCTGGGTCGATGGCGAGAAGATACTCTCCTGTCGTTTCGATCTGCCGTTTGAGGCTGTACTAAACAGGAAATCTCCGCAGCCGTTCCCCGGGATTACGATCGGGGTCGCCGGCAGCCCGGCCACGCTGCACCGCGTGCGCATTGACCGTGACCTGTACTACGGCAGCTACCGGGACGCGCGAGGCGGGATCATCAAGAACAGACGCTCGCCCAGGGGCTACAACGGGCAACCCACGGTGCTCGAAGAGGGGCAGTTTTTTTGCTTCGGCGACAACAGCCCCTTGAGCGCCGACAGCCGGTACTGGGATGAGGTCAACCCCTGGGTCAGGGCGAGGATGTTCGATGCCACGAACGCCCCGTACGGGATTGTCCCGCGACAACTGGTCATGGGTAGGGCTTTTTTTGTGTACTTCCCCGCGCCGTACCGGGCAAAAAGTAAATTCTTGTCGTGGCTGCCGGTCCCGAACTTCGGGGGGATGCGGTTTATCCACTAGCGCGTGTTGCGGCGCTGTTTCGGTCCGGCGGTCGTGAGGCGAGGTCGGCGTGTGGAAGCTTGCCCCCCCACTCTCAATTCATTGTCCGGTCTATCGCCTGGGCGACTCGCACTAGGCTTGGCATCAGTTCCTTTAGCGCCGCGGGTGTGATGGATTGCCCCCCGTCGGTCATGGCGTGCTCGGGGTCGGGGTGCATCTCGATCATCAGGCCGTCGGCCCCGCTCGCCACCGCGGCGCGGCTCATGTCGGCCACGAGTCTGGCGTAGCCCGTGCCGTGCGACGGGTCAACGACGATCGGCAAGTGTGTGCGTTCGTGCAACTCCGGCACGGCTGAAAGGCTCAGCGTGTTGCGTGTGTGGTCCTCGAATGTGCGGATGCCCCGCTCGCACAGGATCACGTTCGGGTTGCCCTCCGCGAGGATGTACTCGGCGGCTTGTAGGTATTCGTCGATGGTGGTCGACAGCCCGCGTTTGAACAGCACCGGCTTTGGCTGTTTGCCGACGGCCTCGAGTAGCTTGAAGTTCTGGCAGTTCCTGGCGCCGATCTGGAGGCAGTCGGCGTAGCTGGAGACCAAGTCCACCTCGGTCGGCGTGAGCACCTCGGTCACGATGGCCAGCCCGGTCTCTGCCCTGGCCGCGGCTAGTAGTTTCAGCCCTTCTTCGCCCAGGCCCTGGAATGAGTAGGGGTTTGTGCGTGGCTTGAACGCCCCGCCCCGCAGCCCCTGGCAGCCAGCCGCTTTTACGCCGCGCGCCGAGGCCATGATCTGTTCTTCGTTTTCCACGCTGCAAGGCCCGGCGATCACCGGCACGTGTTTGCTCCCGAACACGCACGAGTCGCTGAGCTTGACGAGCGTGCGTTCTTTTTTCATCTCACGCGCCGCGATCTTGTACGGGTGGAGGATCGGCACCACGCGGTCAACGCCGGGCACCTGCTCGAGTGCGCCCTTATCTTTCTTGCGGTCGTCGCCGATCACCGCGACGACCGTCAGGTCGGTGCCGACGATTACGTGGTCATTCAGGCCCATCTCACGCACCAGGGCCACCACGTGATCAATTTGCTCTTTCGTTGCTTCTGACTTCATCACCACGATCATGATTGATAGCTCCTTCCGCGTTCCCCACAATCAAAAAAACCCCGACGTGAGTAGCGTCGGGGTTTGGATCTTATCGGGCCACAAGGTCCTACAGCATCCCCGGCGCTAACGGGTTAAAACGGGTAAATCGAAAAAAGGGAAATTGTGCTGTCATTACTCTAAGTATTCCACACCCCGTGTGCGAAGTCAACTAATTCTTCGACCATCTCAGGGCGTGGCATAAGCGTAGCCATAGCGCCGCCCCCGGCTCTGGCGCCCGCACCTAGGCGGCCGTACGGCGTCTTACCGCGTGCCAAACCGGCTGGCGGGGGTGCGGCCTTGCTTCATGCGGGCGATAGGACTCGAACCTACACGGGTGTTACCCCACCAGAACCTAAATCTGGCGCGTCTGCCAGTTCCGCCACGCCCGCGAACACCTGCCGTGAGTAGCGGCAGGTCAGCACCATCATAGCAACACGGCGCGGGGCCCCCACCCGTCAAAAGAAAAACCCCTCGGCCGGGCCGAGGGGTTTGGTAAATCAACTTTTAACAGTCGCCCAGTCTTACGCCATGCGACGGCGGCGGACCGAGGCGGCCAAGGCACCGGCGCCCAGCACGCTCAGCGCCGCGGTCAGCGGCTCGGGCGTGGGGTGGGTCTGCCCGGGAGGGCCTTTAAGGGTGCCCACGAAAAGCCAGTCGCTGGAGTAAATGTGCGGGTACCGGCCGTTTGAGTCGGCGGCGATCAGCCCGTTTCCACCGTCGTGGTTGAGCCAACCCCAACCCACAAAATCATCGGGGCCGCCGTAACCGACGTGGCTGCCCAGGCGGTGGTCGTCGGTGTTGTTGAACTTGAACGAGAAGCCCATGCCCCCGTCTTCGTCTTGCAGGTCGACAACAACGTTGCCCAGTTGGTGGCCGGCGGCGGCGGTCATCGTGCCGGTGTGATGGGCGGTGCTCGCAACCGGACCGGCCGTTACGCCGAAGTCCGACGCGCCGGGGCCGCTGACGTCGGAGACCAGACCCGACTGACTGCCGTCGTAGGTGAACATAACGTCCCACTCGCCGGTGGTGGAGGCGTCCCAAGCGCTGCCAATGTCGAGGCCGCCGTAAAGGGTGCCCATGATCGTGAAGATGTTCGTGTCCGTGTCATACGTCGCCATCATGCTATTCGTGTCGGCCGGGCGGAACGTCCAAACATGGTTTGAGTCGTTCGAGAGCAGCCCGTCCAGACGCAGCATGTATGTCGGCTGACGCTCCGCGCCGTCCGGGTGAGAATCCAGGTTCCACTGCATCAATACAGCCTCAGCGGGCGACGCGGAAAACGCCACCGCCACACCGGCCACAGCCAACCCTCCAAGCACTCTCTTCCGTAACCATGAAAACATAGCGATTCCTCCAGAAATAAAATTGTTCTCTCGTCCTAGTTCTCTCTCACCGCTCCCTTGGCCTACAAGAATGACCTTTGGGAAGTGTCCTAACCTTATTACATTACCCGGCGGGACGCCCGCAAGCAAGAGAAAATTTAATAAAAAACAGTGATTTATAGCCTGTTTTTCGTTCTTTGAGCGGGGATCTGTGAAGCTGGGGGAGATGCATTATTTGCAAGGTTTTTTGGCCTTGCCGTTCTTCATTCCCACCGCCGGCTTGGCTTGAGCAAAGCGCCTCGCGCGGCAGCGTATCGGCCTCGTGTAGCCCCGGCTTCTTTACCCAAACCGCCAAAACCAGCCAGCTTCGCCAGGCCTCACTGCCGGAAAAAATTTTGCCCATCAAAAAAATTTCTTCAGAACACTTCGCACAAGGGAATATTCGGTGTATCTATTTCTTTGAGGGAAAACAGAGAGATCGAGAAGGCTTCTGTAGCCGCAGCCATCCACACGGAGGGCGGGCGGATGACGAAGTCATTTCTCACAACACACCTGGAGAGGAGAATCGCTGTGGTTCAATCATTAAACAAGGTTCGCAGACGGCTGATCAAAGCCGGGTCGCTCGCGGCGGCCATCGCGGTCAGCCAAGGCTTCGCTACGCAAAACACGCACGCGTTGACCGTGGACGGCGACCTGAGCGACTGGGGCATCACCGTCGCTGACAACAACGGCAGTGTGTTCAATACCGTCTCGGCCCCCGGCCTGGGCGGGTTCCATATTGAGGACCAGGACGACAACGCCGGCAACGGCGGGTTCCTGGGGCCCAACAGCGGCGGGCAGAATTATGACGGCGAGTTCATGGGCGTCGCACGCCAAGGCAACCAACTGCACTTCGCGATCGTCACCGGGCAGCGCCCCGATAACGGCGAGACCCACTACAGCCCAGGCGACCTGCGCATCACCCTGGCGGGCGGGGACGTCTACGGGATCGAGTTCGGCGGCGGGGCCTACAACGCCGACACCGGCGCTGCCATCACCGAAGGCGACATGGGCACCACCTACAGCCTGAACAGCAACGGGTATACCCAGTCCGGCGGCGTGACGAACCACGGCGGCAGCGAGTTGGCTGGGTCCGTATGGCTCAACCCGGCATGGATTCTTGACCCCATCGCGCCTCAGACCGAGGTCCAGATCGACCACGCCCTTACCCTGGGCGGACCCGTGGGCATGGCTGACTACTTCTACTCACGCAACGAAGGCGTCCTGGGCTACTACACCGGGACACAGCACGCAATCATCGAAGGCTCGATCGACCTGGCGTTTTTCGGCCTGTCGCCGCTTGAGGTCAGCCAAATCACCTCGATCCAATGGCACCCAAGCTGCGGCAACGACGAGTTGATCGTAAACCCAACGTTCCCGCCGGGCTCACCGCCCCCGGGCACACCCGAGCCGATCACGGCTGCGATGGGCATCATCAGCCTCGGCGCTTTGAGCCTGACCACCCGTCGCCGCTCGACTCGCTGATCGGTCACGGAACAATTAGACAGCAACACTCAGACCCCCTCGGCCCAAACCGAGGGGGTTTTTACATCCGACAAAACCCGACCAATGCGGCCCTCGCTGCAACACTGAGCGATTGTGCCCAAGCAGGTGGGCAACCCTCCCCCACCGCCGCTCGCCTGGGCCTCTATAATTCGCTGTGCGCATCCCACACGGCACCAGCAAAATATGAGCCCATACCCCCGCACAAGCCCGATGACCTACACCCAAGCGGTGGACGCCTACTTCCAAGAGCACCGCGCCAAGCTGATCGACATCGCCGCCTTCTTCGACCGGCTAGACCGCGCGCCCGGAAATAAAGCACCGCGCCATGACGACCCGCGCGTCGCCGCCCTGCGCCGCTGCATCGCACTGCTCAACGACGGTCAGCCCAACCGCGCCCGACGCGTGCTCGAAACACTCAGCGACCCAACCACCGCCCCCACAGACCAACCCGGCTCACCCGCCACCGGCGCCTACACACCACCCAACACCCCCAGCTCAAACGCCAACACGTGAACTACATCGACCCGCACATCCACATGGTCTCCCGCACGACCGACGACTACCGCCGCATGGCCATGGCCGGGTGCGTCGCCGTCACCGAGCCCGCCTTCTGGGCCGGCTTCGACCGCTCCTCACCACAGGGCTTCCACGACTACTTCCGACAACTCACCGACTACGAACCCCGCCGCGCCGCCGCCTTCGGCATCCGCCACTACTGCTGGCTGTGCATCAACCCGAAAGAAGCGCAGGACATGGCGCTGGCCAAAGACGTCATCGCTTTGATCCCGCAGTTCCTCGACGAGCCGAACGTCTTGGGCATCGGCGAGATCGGCTTAAACAAGAACACCAAGAACGAGCTGGCCGTGCTCGAACAGCAGATCGCCCTGGCCGACCAGCACAACCGCCTCATCCTCGTCCACACGCCTCACCTTGAAGACAAGCTCAAGGGCACCCTCCTGATCATCGACGCGATCAAGCGCAACACGCGCATCGACCCGGCCCGTGTGCTGATCGACCACGTGGAAGAGCACACCGTCGCCGCCGTCCTGGACGCGGGCTTCTGGGCGGGCATGACGCTGTACCCGGACAGCAAGTGCACGCCCCAACGCGCCGTAGACATACTCGAAACCTACGGCCACCACCGGCTGGTGATGAACTCCGCCGGTGACTGGGGCCCTAGCGACCCGCTGTCCGTCCCGCACGCCCGCCTCGAAATGCTCACCCGCGGCCACACCCGCGACACAGTCACCCAAGTCACGCTCCACAACCCCGCCACGTTCCTAGGCCAGTGCGACAAGTTCCGCTTTGACTCCGCTACCGATTGACCCGTCATGCGCAACCTGCTTGGCCATGGAACCGTGCTGGGCTACTGCACCAACGTGCATAGCGGCGCCACCTATGAACAAGTCCTCGCCGGCCTCCAACAACACGCCCTAAGCGTCAAAGAACAGGTCAGCCCCGACGCGCCCATGGGCGTCGGACTCTGGCTAAGCGCACAAACCGCACGCGACATCATCGCCCTCAACCGCGCCCACGACTTCGCCCGCTGGTTATCCGACCACGGCCTGCTGCCCTACACCCTCAACGGCTTCCCACACGGCGACTTCCACCAACCCACCGTCAAACACCGCGTCTACCACCCCGACTGGCGATCACCCGACCGCCTCAACTACACCCTCGACCTAATCACCATCCTCGACACCCTCCTAGAACCCGGCGCCGAAGGCAGCATCTCGACGCTGCCGATCGGGTGGCGAGAGGATTTCGCCAGCGATGAACCGGCGCTGAACCGTGCAGTTCAAAACCTGCTGCGCGTGGTCAACCACTTGGCTGACCATGAGCAGCGGACCGGGCGGCTGATCCACCTCGACCTAGAACCCGAGCCGGGGTGTTTGCTGCAAACCAGCCAAGACGTGGTGAGCTTGTTCGTGGACCGCCTCGACCGAGGCGGTGACGCCCGGCGCATCCGACGATACCTGCGCGTGTGTTACGATGTCTGCCACACCGCCGTCATGTTCGAGGGTCAAGCAGCCGCCCTGGAACGATACAAGCAAGCGGGCATCCAAATCGGTAAGGTGCAGCTATCGTCTGCGGTGGCGGTTGATTTTGATCGGGTACCGTCAAGCTGGCGGGCCGCCGCCCTCGAACAACTCGCTGGCTTTGCCGAAGACCGCTACCTGCACCAAACAACGACCCGAACCCAAGGCGACGGCTGCCATCCCCGCGTGACGTTCTTTGACGACCTGCCCGCCGCGTTGGCCGCTTGCAACGGTGGGCAGCCGGCTGGTGAATGGCGCGTCCACTTCCACGTGCCCCTGTTTCTTGAGCACATCGGCGAGCTAAGCACAACACACCAACAAACCGCCGACTTCCTTTCGCTCGTCGGGCCGGACGCGCCCGTGAAGCACTTCGAGGTCGAAACCTACGCATGGACCGTGCTGCCACGAGAGCTACAGGCTTCTGATTTAGCCGACGGCATTGCCCAAGAGTTGGACTGGGTCACCCGCCACGCCCCTGCCAAAGTACCGTCATGACCGCCCACGCGATGCGACAAACATTGTCCGGCTACGCTCAACTGACGCGGCTCTCGAACCTGCCGACGTGTGTGACAAATGTGTTAACGGGTAGCGCGATCGCGTTAACGAACGAACCGACTCAACCGCCGCCGTGGGCGTTGGTCACGCTTGCCATCTGCGTGGTCGCACTTCTCTACACCGCTGGCATGGCCATGAACGACGCGGTCGACGCGGCCTCCGACGCCCATACACGCCCCACTCGCCCCATCCCGACGGGCCAAGTAAGCCTGCGCAGCGCGACACTGTTTTCTGTTACTGCTTTCCTGGCCGCGATGGCGCTGCTGAGCACGCGCGGGGTTGGGCCGTTGGTGACAGTCGCGATGCTGGCAGCCGCCATTGTCGGGTACAACCTCACACACAAGCGGTTCGCTTGGTCGGCAGTGCTAATGGGTCTGTGCCGGGGGTTGGTATACCTCACCGCCGCAACGGTGGTGTCCCCGACACGGCTGTGGGAAACGGGCGCTGTGGCGTGGATTTTTGCGGGTGTGCTGACGGGATACGCGATAGCGGTCACGCTGTTGGCACGGGGCGAACACACCGCTGAAGCCCCATCGGGCCGGTGGTTGGCAGTGGTGTTGCCCCTATGGGTGCTCGCACCGGCTGTGGTTGTATGCCCTTACCATTTATTATTGGCGCTACTGACAGCCACGGTACTTGTAGCCTGGCTAATCCGTGGGGCTAGGCTGATCTACCAACAACCGCCCCGTACCGTTCCGGCTGTCCACGCCTGGCTCGCTGGGTATTGCTTGATCGACGCGTACTTCCTATCGCTGTTGGGTCGGCCTGTGCTTGCGGGAGTGGCGATGGGATGCTTTATGATGACGATATGGGCGCAGCGACGCGTCGCGGGCACTTAGCGCCGCCCACCGGAAAAATGAACGTATTCAACCATGGCACACCCCACCGCGGTCATCCTCGTTGTCGGCTTGAACCAGTCGCTGATCGGCGGGCGCTGCCCGCGCATCAGTGCTTTTGCAAATGATGGTGTGGTGCGTCGGGTGCGCCCGGTGTTGCCGGCGGTGACGTGTTCCGTACAGGCGTCGATGCTCACCGGGCGCGCGCCAGGCGGACCGGGCGGGCACGGCGTCGTCGCCAACGGTTACTACCACCGCGAGTTGAATGAGGTCCACTTCTGGAAACAGAGCAACCGGCTGGTGGCGGGTGAGAAAGTCTGGGAAACCGCCAAGAAACGCGACCCGGCAGTCACATGCGCCAATCTGTTCTGGTGGTTCAACATGGCCTCGAGCGTGGACTACTCGGTGACGCCTCGCCCGATCTACAAAGCGGACGGCCGAAAAATCCCCGACGTCTACACCCACCCGCCCGACTTGCGGGATGGCCTGCAAGCAAGCCTCGGTCAGTTCCCCCTCTTCCAGTTCTGGGGCCCGGGCGCCTCGATCGCATCGAGCCAATGGATCGCCCAGGCAGCCATACACGTCCACCAGCAACACCGCCCCACGCTCAACTTGGTCTACCTGCCTCACCTGGACTACGCCCTACAAAAGCTAGGCCCGGAGCACCGCGGCATTCCCAACGCCCTCGCTGAAATCGACCGCGTCGTGGCGCAGCTCCTTGACTACTACCACGGCCAGGGCGTGCGCGTGATGCTTGTGAGTGAATACGGTATCGAGCCCGTCGACGAGGCCATCCCCATCAACCGCCACCTGCGTCAGGCTGGGTTGCTGAGCGTGCGTCAAGAGCAAGGCTTGGAATTGCTCGACCCCGGCGCCAGCGCCGCCTTCGCCGTGGCGGACCACCAGGTTGCCCATGTCTATGTCAACGACACCGCCCAAACTGACCGCGTCGCCCAACTCTGCCGCGGCATCCCCGGCGTTGAACAAACACTCACCCGCCAAGACCAAGCTGTCCTAAGCCTCGACCACCCACGCGCAGGCGGCCTCCTGCTCGTCGCCCAGGCACGCCGGTGGTTCAGCTACGACTACTGGCTAGACGACAGCCGCGCCCCCGACTTTGCCCGCACCGTGGATATCCACCGCAAGCCAGGCTACGACCCGCTGGAGCTGTTCATCGACCCAGCGATCCGGATGCCCAAGCTCAAAATCGCCTGGAAGCTGGCGTGTAAACGATTGGGCTTTCGCACGTTGATGGACGTGGTGCCGCTGGATACAAGCCTGGTCCGCGGCTCGCACGGGCGTGTTGATCAAGACCCCCTGACAGCCCCGGTGCTGATCACCCAAACCGACACGGGCGATCGCCCGGACGAAATCCCCTGCCAAGCGGTCTGTGACGTGATCCTTGAACACCTGTTCACGGCGTAGCGGCTGGCGACTCGGTCGTAGGGGTGATTGACGGTAATCCCTATTTTTTCTAAGCTTGGGTTTATTCACCACTCACGGGGCAACACGACGGCGTCACTCATTTTTTGAAGCCACGCCTCCCCTGCCGACTCACGAGGCGGTAGAACGGTGGTTTAGGAGTCCCGACCGCTTGCTGCCAAAGCCACACATCCGATCCAATTTCAGGCAGTTCTTTGTGCGTGGGCTGACCATCCTGCTGCCGTCGATCCTGACGATCTGGATCATCATCGCCGCGTACGGGTTCTTGAAGGACAAGATCGCCAACCCCATCAACGCGGGGGTGCGGGAGTTGGTGCTTCGGACGACGCCTTGGCCTACGGTCTTGGAGCAGCAGGTTTACGAGCAAGAGCAGTCGGTCAAGGACAGCCCCGAGCGCATGGCCCAGTGGAACGACGCCGGGGGTGGGCGGGAATGGTTGCGGCTAAACACACGCAGGCAGATCCTAACTCAGTGGTGGAAAAAATACCCCTTCCCGATGGACCTGATCGGGCTGGTGATCGCAGTGGTGCTGATCTATCTGGTCGGCGGGCTGGTGGGTAGTTTCCTGGGGAACAGCCTCATGCGCTGGGGCGGGGTTTTGATGCAGCGGATCCCGCTGATCCGGCAGGTGTACCCCTCCGTTAAGCAAGTGACCGACACGCTGCTGGGCGGGGGCGGTGAAGGGAAACTCAAGTTCAACCGGGTGGTGGCTGTGGAGTACCCCAGGATGGGGCTCTGGTCGATCGGGCTGGTCACCGGCGACACGCTAAACACGATCGCCAAGCAAGCGCACGACCCGTGCCTGACGGTGTTTATCCCCAGCTCCCCGACCCCGTTTACGGGGTACGTGATAACGGTTCCGAAAAAAGATACGATTGACCTGAATATCTCGATCGACGAAGCTTTGCGGTTCACCGTTAGCGGAGGGGTGATCGTCCCAAACCGAGAGCAGCCCAAGGTTAGCAGTGTTTAATTCCCGTTAGGTTGGATAGACGATGTTGAACAAGCACAACACAAGCGTTGATGGAGGCGCATGAATGGAAATCGTAGTCACCGGTCGACACATGGACATCACCGACCCGATCCGGACCTATGCCACGGAAAAGGTCTCGAAGCTGCCCCGTTATTTTGACAGGATCACTTCGATCGAAGTGATCGCCCACAAGACGGACCACCACCACGAGATGGAGATCATCGTCCACGCGGAAAAGACCGACCCGTTTATCTGCAAGACCAGCGGGGACGACCTGTACGCGTGTATCGATGAAGCGGTGGACAAGCTCGAGCGCCGCTTGGCGGAATACAAGGCGAGGCTGCGTAGCCACAAGCACAAGTAGTCTTGATCGGCGCCCCGACGCAAGCTGGGTCTGTGAGGTATGCTTTTGTTGTTTCAAATCCGGGGCTTGCGCGGGAAGAAGCCCGCCCCGGTGGTGCGTTCCACCGTCGTTCAATTGTTGTAGAATGACGCCCGCTGTAAGGCGTAACATCATGGTTAACAGAATCAGGCAGGGTTCTAGATAAGGCGTGGGTATGAAGCTGTGTGATTTTGTGGTCAAGGAAGCCGTCGTTGCCTCTCTCAAAGCCAGCGACCGTGACGACGTGATGCGTGAGTTGGTTGATGCGTTGATCGCTGCCGGTGCCGCGCCCAAGGGCCTGCGCGACGAGCTGGTGAACCTGATCATCGACCGTGAGAAGAAGGGCTCGACCGGCTTCGGCAAGGGTGTGGCGGTGCCGCACGTCAAGCACGCGAAGATTACGAAGATGTCCGCGACGATCGGCCTAAGCCAGCACGGGTTGGACTTCAACGCCCTGGACAAGCAGCCGGTTTACAGCGTGGTTCTGCTGATGAGCCCGGAAGGCAAGCCCGACGAGCACCTCCAGGCGATGGAGAATATCTTCACCAACCTCCAGAAAGATCAATTCAGAAAGTTTTTAAAGCAAGCGACTGCTGTTGAAGAAGTTATGGACCTGCTCCAAGAAGCGGATAACCAACAAATTCCCGGGTAAAGGTTTCGCCCAGTCTCTCAAGCCGACCGCCGCGCCAAAGACAAACATTCTGTGAGCCCATTTAAAGCATCGGCATTGCGCGTGGTGAACACGGCCATCCGACTTACCGCTTACAAAACGTGCTAAACTGACGGATAGAAATCTAGGCGTCGCAAGGGGGAAAGCACATTGTGTCAGGTTGGTTTTGAACGCCGGGTGGTTCCCGGCTGTGGGCGACAAACGGGCGTTGAAACAACAGGTTCGCGGCACTGGACGGCGGTAATTAGCGGATGACGGGTAGCCAACACCAAGACGGCATGGAAACACAAAGCGCCGACACGGGCGACGGCTGGCGGCAGGCGCGTGTGACCATCAAGAACCGCCTGGGCATGCACGCCAGGCCGGCCATGTCGTTCGTTGACTTGGCCAACGCCATGGCCAGCGACATCCGAGTGGGCAAAGGCGAACAAGAGGTCGACGGCAAGAGCATCATGCAGATGATGATGCTCGCCGCCACGCAAGGCACCGAGCTGGTGATCCGCGCCAAGGGGCACGACGCAAGCGATGCCCTGAAGAAGCTTAGTGATCTGGTTGACCGTAAATTCGACGAGGAATAGCCGGTGTCATTCCGCCTGGGCAGCGTGCGTCGGCCAGACCCAACGCCACAATCGAACCGCGGGCGCCGACAGCGCGTACAGCACAAACCCGGCTGCCAACGCGCCCTGGAGGTGTATCAGCATCAGCAGTGCGAGCACGACGACCTTGATCGCTGTGCCGAAGCCCACGCGCCCGCTCAGGTAGCGGTTCAGCAAGTGGGTGTATGACAAGCGGCTGACCATCGCCAACGCCGACAGCAGCATGATGGCCACCATGCCGATCGCCGCGACGCGGATGGACAGGTCCATGGAACTGCCGTCGACCAGGAAGTGCTGGTGTAACAGGGCCAGGCTGGCAACGGTGCCGGCGGCGCCCGGCGAGGGCAGCCCCTCGAAGCCGCTGTGGTCGGTGTCGTCCTGCTGGTCGGGCGGCAACAGGTCCACGTTGAACCTGGCAAGGCGCATGGCTGTGCATGCGACGTAGATACACGCCACCACCACCACGAGCCGGTCGAACATGCGGTCGTTCGCTTCGGAGATGAACGGCGTCTCCACCCCAATCAGTTGCACCGCCAAGAACGCCGGCGCCACACCAAACGTGACCATATCGGCCATGGAGTCCAGTTGTTGGCCGAGGTCGCTGGTGTTGCGGGTCATGCGTGCGATCCGCCCGTCCAGGCCGTCGAACGCCATCCCCGCGAAGATCATCGCGGCGGCGAACATCAGGGGTGTCCAGTCCAGAGGCAGTGGCTGGCCTATGGATCGGCTGGCAAAGAACACCGCGCCGAATCCGCACAGCAGGTTGCCGAGGGTGAACATCGTCGGCAATAGTGAAATTGTCCGGATCGCCGCTCGCCTGGACTTGGACGGGCGTTTGGACGTCGGCGGGGCTTCGGGTGGGTCTTGTAACAAGCTGTAAGCCATGATTGGTCTTTTATTTTAGCCGATTGGGGTGACTTGAGGCCGGTGGGCGGTTCGGACCGGCTGCCCGGCGTTGCTCGGCACGGCGTCTGGAACGGCCGGCGCAGGCCTTTATTGCAGATAGGCGACCATGGTCCCGCCGTTGTTCATGGACATGCCGTAGCCCCACGTGCCGGCGGTCTTGTTGCCTAGTATCGTGCACTGGCCCCTGCCAGCGTACCCGCCGAGGTTCCACTGGTAGTACAGGGTTTCGCCTTCGACGGTCCCTTGTATGGTCCCTTGCATGCCGGCTTGGATATAGGTGCCTGAGACGGAGTTGCCGCGACGGTGGAACGTCATTTGAAACTCCGTCTGTATCATCCCCTCCGTGGTGATGCCGATATATGTCCCATTAAAATGTTGTGGTTGTGCGTTCCGCACGGCCGGTGAGTGCGTGGGGCCGTCCTGAGTCAGAGTGGGCGTGACCGCGGGCTGGGCGTGTGACGGAGGATTGGTGTTGCTTGTGGATACGGTGGCCGCTGGTTCTTTTGCCGCGGGGAATATTTTGTCCCAGTTGGCTAGCAAGCCGGCGCCCAGAGCACCGAGCACCCCGATCAACGCCACCGTGATTTGGGTTTTGTGACTGTTGTCGCTGCTCATCCTAAACACCTATCGGTGTCAACGCCGCCACACGCATGAGAAAAAACAAGTATTCCCCGGCATTTCCCGGTTGGCCGGCGCCATCGGCAGCACACGGCGACTGGTGGGCATTGTACCGGCGCCCTAAAACGGCGCCTAGACGCCCAAGCATTGATGCGGCCTTGATTACCACATACGCTTAGAGTCGGATATGAGCACACACCCCACCGCCTGTGCCCCGCCCCTTTCAGCCGAGCCGGCTCATCGCTCGCCACTGGCGCGGTGGTGGCCGCGCCTGGCGCACGCGGGGGTTCTGGCGGTGACATCGGGTCTGCTGATCACCGCCATGGCGCTGACGCCCAACCCGACGGGCGTGGGGACACACAAGCAACTGGGCCTGCCGCTTTGCGGGCTGCTGGCCACCACCGGCCTGCCGTGTGCGACGTGCGGCATGACCACGGCGTTCACGCTCGCGGTGCACGGCCGCCTGCTCAGCTCGCTGCACACCCAGCCGGCGGGGTTCATGCTGGCGCTAGCCACCGCGTCGCTGTGGCTGATGACGGTTTACGCCGTTACGGTGGGCGTGTCACTAGGCCCCGTGGCGCGGTTGTTGTGGCGGCCCGCGGTGTTTTGGATATTCGCTGGAATCGTGCTAGCCTCGTGGGGCTACAAGGTGTGGCTGGTCTTAGGCAGCGTATGACCACAACGACAAAAACACACAGGGCCGATTCAGGCGACGCCAAGGCGTGGCGAGCGCCGCGAGGGGCGTGGCTGGCGTTGTGCGTGGTCGTGGCAACGGCCACGGGGTGTGAGATGATCGGGTTCGCCGCCCACGTAATCGGCGGCGACTCAGCGAAAAAAGTCACGGTGATGCCCGCGTACAACGGCCTGGACAACCAGTCGGTGGCGGTCCTCGTGGCGGCGGATGAGTACACGCTGTTCGAGTACCCCGGTGTGGCCGAGGCGGTCTGCCGTGAGGTCAGCGCCCAACTTGTGGGGAACATCCCCGGTGTGCGTGTGCTCAACCCGCAGCAGGCGTCGCGGTTCCAGCAAGAAAACCACTTCTGGAGCACCATGCCCTACCAAGACCTCATGGCACGGCTGGGCGTCCAACGCATGATCTACCTGGACCTGGTCCAATACGCGACGCACGAGCCGGGCAACACCTACGTCCGCCGCGGCGTGATGGTGGCCAACCTCGGGGTCGCCGAGGCCAACGCGGACGCACCCAACGACTTTGTGTTCGCCACCACCCTCCGCGCCCAGTACCCCCAAGGCGCCGAAGTCAAGCTGCTAGAGCAAGACGACCAGACCATCCGCCTGGGCTTGCTGCGTAGCTTCTCGCTGCAACTGGTCAATCAATTCCGAGAGCACCAGGTGGTGAAACCGTGACCGCGCGGTCTATTGAAAACACCGAAGCCCCCCGCAGCGAACCGCACCGCCGCACAAACGGCGAACTCCGGCGTGCGGCTGGCGTCTGCCTGTTGGTCTTGCTCATGGCAGCCGCCACCGGCTGTGAGATATTCGGTGTTATTGCCAACGCTTTTTTCCCGGAGAAGATCAAGGCGCGTTACCGCCTGGAAGACCGCCCCACGCTCGTACTCGTTGATGATTCCTCGGCTTCGCTTGGCAACCCCGCGTTGCTCAACCTGATCGCTCACACCATCACCACCGACCTGGCCAAGCAAAAGAAGCTTTCCGACGAGCACGCGGTGTCCACGCACAAGCTCTACGAGCTGGCCTCGCGCCTCGGCGGCGGCTACGCGCGCACCCCCATCGACCATATCGGCACGGAGCTGGGCGCCCAGCAGGTGATCCACGTGGACATAAAATCCGTGCACCTGCTCCAAGAGCCGGGGCTGTACCGCCCGATCGCGGCCACGCACGTCAGGGTCATCGACGCGCGCCAAGGCAAGAAGCTCTTCCCGCAACAGCACGACGGGGCCACGCCCGACGCATCATCAAACCCGCGACATGAAACGGTCACGGTCACGCTGCGGCGCAGCTCCGTGCATTCAGGCGAGCAGGCAGAGACACAACTGATTTTGCGGCTGCTGTGCGAGCGTATCGGCCACGAAGTCGCCAAGCTGTTTTACGACTACTTGCCGCGTCAGCCGGGTGATCCTTTTGAGGATTGACCCCCGCCGCGGACGGATAATCCATAGCCATATCAAACCCAGATGCGCGTCCTGCACCTAATCGACAGTTCGAGCGTTCAAGCCACCCCGGTCACGCTGGCCCTGCTGGAGGCCTCGCTGGGGCGGCTGGGGCACACGGACCAGCGTGTGCTGCTGTTGGGCGGTGCGCGGCTTAGCGCGATGGCGCGGGCCGCTGGGGTACAAGACGCCGCCACGCTGGGCGTGCCGTTTGCCAAGGCGGTGCTTGGCGCCGCCGCGGTCTACCGCCGCGTCAAACGCATGGGCCGATTCGACGCGGTGCATTGTTGGTCGGCCGGGGCGTTGTCGTTAGCGGCGTGCCTGTGGCGTGACACGCCGCGTGTTCTCTCGCTCACCGCCACGCCTGCCAAGCGGGGCGTGCGGTGGCTACGCGTCCTCACCGCCGAGCGCGGCGCCGCGACCACGCTGCTGCCGATCAGCGCCACCATCCGCCAGGCGTTGCTCTCGGGCGGAGTGAAGCCCTCGGCTGTGCACGTGCTGCGTCCTGGAATCGACCTGGCCCGCGCCGGGCAAGCCGACCGCCAATCGCTCCGCGCCCAATGGGGCGCGCAAGACCCCGCCGACAAAGTCATCGCCCTGCTCACCGACAACCCTCGCTACCCCGACGCGTTGATGGTGGGTTTGGCCTTCACCGCCGCCAATAATTGCGACACGCTGTCGGGGTTTCGGTTGCGGCTGCTGCTACACCCTGCCCAGGCCGGCCGCCGCGTGGTTGAAGACCAGATGCGTTACCAGGGGCAGGCGTCGTCCGTGATCCAAGAGCCCCGCCTCGACGAGCCGTGGGCGGTGCTGGCGGGCTGTGACTTGGCGTTGGCGTTGGACCCCAATGGCGGTGGGCTGTCGGCGCTGTGGGCCATGGCCGCGAACACGCCCATTATCGCCGAAGCCACCTACGGCGTGTGCGAGTTGCTCGAAGACCGCCACTCGGCCCTGCTGACTCAGCCGGGATCGACCAAGAGCCTGGCCCAACGCGTCATGCAGATGCTAAGCGACACACAACTGGCTTGGCGCCTGCGCGACACCGCCAGACACGAAGCCTATAGCTTCTTCTCCCGCCAACGCTACTGCCAATCCCTGCAGAGTGTCTACCAGCAAATCAACGAAGGCCGTGAAGTCGACGTCCCCCCCCTCGAACCCACGGGCGGGCTTCGGTTCAGTGGGCGGGCGTAGCAGCGGCGTTGGTGGAAAAAATCGTGACCACAAACGCGTCATATTTTTATCACAGTGCAGTGACACGCCCAGCGGCAGCCTTGTTACTGCTTCGCCGTCTCCAACCGCTGGGCTTCGCCCAATAGATAGTCGGCTGTGTTGCGGCGCAGGCCCTGGGCTTGGAGGTATGCCAGGCGTTCGGCGTAGGTGTGGCCCTGTCGCTGCATGTGTTGGATATGCTTGATCAATTGCTGCTGCTCAAACTCGTCGGGCATGTTCTTCGCGTCCCGCGCCAGGCGTACAAACAGCAGCCCCAAACCGATGACCACACCGACCGCCATAGCCCCTAGCCAAATGAAGAATCCTTCGGAGTCCATCGCCGCCTCCTCGCCAGGGAAAGGCGCCCGGCTGTTCAATTACTCTGAGATCGACTCGACGTGTTTGCGCACCACGCCGGTGATGTAGGGCAGGCCCTCGATCGCCGCGGGCACGCATACCTTTGAGCCCGACTTGGTGTGCAGTGTGATCACCGCGTCTTTGCCCAGCCCCGCGCCCAGGTCGGCGCGTTCGACGTCTTGCCAACGGACGGCCTCAGCGTTGCCGATCTGGATCGAGTCCTCGGAGACGGCAATCCTGAACTTGGCGCGTTGGACCGCCTCGACCAAGTCCCAGACCAGCCACCCCACCAAGCCAAGCGCCGCCAGCGGTACCCACCACTCAAACTTGGCTTTGCCCGGTGCGACCAAGATAAAGTACAACACGCCAAGCCCGACCAACGCCGCGACCGGGCGGAGTGAACTGACAAACCCCAAATACCTATACGACGTTCGGTAACCGAATGATTCCATCTGATCCACCTAGTTTGAAGGTTCCTCCTGCAACGAAATAGCCACGAAATTATACGGCATCAGACGGGCCGATGCAGACAGGACACGGGGCCATCTGATTCTTGTGGCTGTGGGTCCGGCGGTGGGCCAACCTCGTGACCCGCGATGTAAAAATGACACGAAACATTAAAAACCTGAAGAATAAAAAAGCTTGGTGTAAACCGCCATTGGCTGTAAAATGGTACGGCGTGTTATGTGGCGCAGGCCACAAATCTTTACAAGACCGCCTACTGCTAATCGGAGGCTTGGGAATGAACTTTGATTTTAGGACAGCGATCGCACGGGGCTTGATCGCGGCGGCGATGCTGTTGCCCGGTGTCACCTCGGCAAAGGGCGAAATCATCACGTCGTTCAGCGGCACGATCGCGTTCATCGACCCGGGCGGCGGGTTCTTTTCCGCGGCCACGGTGGGCAGCGCCTTCTCGGGCAGCTTTACCTACCCCGACACGGCTGGCGCCCCGGACTTCCTCGTTTTCGATGAAGCCAATTACAGCTTTTCGGGCGGGCTGACAGGCGGGTCCGTCACGATCGGTGGAGACACCGTCACCGCCAATCAGGTCAATGTGAATATCCAAAACGACCACCCGCTCAGCGACGACGAAGCGGATTTTGCAAACACCGTGCTGGGCACGACGACCATCACCGCGGGCACGCCGATCGACGTCTGGACCGTCGGCGGCCTTGAGCCGGGCGCGTTCTTTGACATCAACGACGACCTCTTCGACGGCCACGTCTTCGAGGTTGCTCTGATTTCGTTCGACACCACACTGTTCGACGACCTAAGCTTCCGCCCCATCCCGCCCACCCTGGGCCAAGTGGACGTGGCAATCTTCACCGTCGAAGAAGCGGGCAGCCAAGGACAGACCCTGTTCACGGCTGTTGGCTTTCTCTCAGACGCGGCGACGGAGATCCCCGAACCCGCGTCGCTGGCGCTTGTGGGGCCCGCTGTGGCGGGGTTACTCACACGAACACGGCGCACGAAAGCTGGAACCCCACGCGGGTAAGTGCCGCACACCACGCAAAAAACGGTGTGCCCGTGGCGCGATTGCACTCACTCCGGGGCGTCAAACTGGGCGGTTTTTAACGGTCTGGCAGCGGCGAGGGGCTGATTTTAAGGGAAAACCCCCGAATACCGCAAAAAAACCTAGACGCCGTCTTGGTTTGCCAGTAATATTAAAGCAGTAAATAGCTGACCTTAGGCTATTGTCGGCACACCCTGCTTGGGGAATTCTGGATTAAACGTATTGGAGGAGTGTTATGACTTTTTCTCCTGGGCTGCGCCCCGCCGCAGCCGCTGACCGTGTCCACGTTTTTATGGGCAGGCACGCTCTGTTGCTTGTGTTGACGGTGATGGGTCTAGTGGGCGCTCCCGCCGGCGCGATCGTTATCACGGTGGACTACCGGTACGACACGAACGGCTTTTTTGACTTGGGCACGTCAGAGGGTGTGATGGCCAGGGCAGCCCTAGAAGCGGCGGCGGGTCGCTTTAGCGCGATCATCACCACGCCGCTTAGCGCGGTGTCGCTGACCGACAACAGCCGAGATGACCGGATCGGGTTCACCCACCCCGGGACAGGCTTGCCATACGACGTGAGCGCCGCTGCGAGTTCGGCGACGGATGCGCTGGCGGTGAACGCGGTGGCTGAAGAATACCGGGGCGCATGGTCGATCGCCCAAGACGAGTGGATTCTATACGCGGGCGGGCGGTCGCTGGGCAGCGGCGGCATCGGCGGGACGGGCACCGGGCTCAACTTTTCAACCGTGTTTACCGACGGCGCATCGGTCCTGAACCGCGACTTCCGCGCTTCGGGCTCGGTGTCGAACCTGCCTGTGTGGGGCGGCGCGATATCGTTCGATGACGACGGCAGCACGCCGTGGCACTACGACCACACCACGGCGGCGGCTTCGGGGACGACGGATTTATACTCGATCGCGTTGCACGAAATCGGCCACGCGCTGGGGCTGAGCACGTCTTGGAACGAGTGGGGCGACCTCTCTTTGGCGGGTGTTTTCTCCGGCTCAAACGCGGTCGCGGCGTATAACGCGGACAACGGGGCTTCGGAGACGACGCTAAACCTCGTCAGCGCCCTCAACCCGCACTGGGCAGACGGGGCATACGATTCAAACATCTTCGCGCTGGGCAACCCGAACGTGGTCGGGACGGTGGGGCTGGGCGTCCTACAAGACTTGCTGATGGAACCGACCGCCAACTTCGTCTTCCCAACCATCCGCCGCTTCGAGTTGACCAACGCTGACGTGGCGGCTTTGGAGGACCTCGGGTGGACCGTGGTGGTCCCCGAACCGGCGTCGTTGGCGCTACTAATCGGCGGCGGCTTGGTCGTGCTGCGTCGCCCTACGTCGCGGAAGAACATCTGAGCCGTTGGGTGGCGCACACGCCGCGCCAAAGAAGACCCATTTTCAAGAGCAAGCCCGCCTGCGGCCCAGCAGCATCAACACGCCCGTCAACACCACAGCGGCGCCCGGTTCGGGTAGCGCGGTGATGTTGTCAACGCCGACGCTGGCGATGATCGCGTCGCCGCGGAAGTTGGGCGTCCCGGCTGCTGAAAGGATGCGCAACTCGGTCACGTTGCTTAGCGCGTCGGCGTAGCTGGCCGAGCCCTGGACGCGTGTTACGTCCGCTTCGGCCAACGAAAACACCGCCTGGGTCCACCCGCTGCCAGCCGGCAGCAATAAGGGGTCTGACGACGCAAACCAAGTATCGCCGCTCTCCACGGCTATGCGCATCGCTAACTGCGTCGCTCCGAGGTTGTTAAACGCGACGGATATTTCGCCCACGCCCGCAGCCAAGTAGTCGCCCGCCCACTGATCGGTGTTGAAAAGGATGAGCCTGCTGCTTGGGCCGTTGCCGCCCAAGGAATCGACCCGCAGAAACGCATCGCCCGCTCCGTTCGGGCCGCCGTCGGCGATGTTTTGCGGCTGCGGGTTAGCGGGCGGGCCCATCACCCATCCCAAGACCGTGCCGCCTTCAAAATCGTCGGTTAGCCCGACCATGATCTCCGCCTGAGCGGTTTGGGCAAATGTGATTGGCATCGCGAGCAACGCGGCCGCGAGTAGCGTTCTTTTCATGACGAGTATTCTCCAAATGGATGGCCTGTACGGGTCACGGTGCGATCAGAGCGTGGCACGGTGACGCCTTCTGTGTGACAGCGCCCAGACGCCGCCCGCGATCATCATCCCCAGCGTCGCCGGCTCGGGCACCACCACGAGCCTAAAGATCTGCCCGCCGGGGCCGTTCGTGTTTGGGTCCAGTGTTGACGGCCCCAGGTTGCTCCGCGCTACGACGTACAGCTCTCCGTCTTCGTCTTCGCCGAACGCCGTGATGTACAGCCCGATCGGGTTGCCGCCCACCACGTCAAGCACCGACAGTTCCCACTGGCCGGGGGCGACTTCTTCCAGCCCCAAGAGTGTGCCGTTGGGTGTGCCGAACGAGTTGCTCCAATCCGCGAAGATGTACTTGCCCACCAGTTCCGGGAACTGGCTGCCGCGGTAGACGAACCCGCCCGTGACGGACAGGCCGATCTGAGTCAATCCTGGGAACGCGTTCGGGTCTGAATTGGGGTGGATGTACTGGGCGACGGGTTCGGTCAGCGTCAGGCCGGGGTCGATGGGCGTGGTGTCGTCGAAATCGAACGTGCCCTCGCGTGCCCGCCACCCAAAGTTCACGCCTTCGCCGGCCTGCACTGTGGACGGGTCTAAGACGTTGATCTCCTCAATATCGCCCTGTCCCACGTCGGCGATGAACATCCTGCCGGTGCCGCCGGGCCCATCGTCGAACGAAAACCGCCACGGGTTGCGCAGCCCGTATGCGAATATTTCTTCGCGTACCCCGCCGCCTTCGCCGACAAACGGGTTGCCCGCCGGGATGCCATACTCACCGCCCTGCCCGTTGGAGCCGTCGACGTCGACGCGGAGGATATTGCCCAGCAGGTTCGTGCGGTCTTGTGCGTTGCCCAGCCCGCCGCTGGGGTTGGTGCCGTCACCGCCGGTGTGGCCCGGCTCGTTGTCGCCGCCGCCGCCGCCGTCACCCGTGGCGATGTACAGCAAGCCGTCGGAGCCAAAGGCGAGTTGCCCCGCGTCGTGGTTGAACTGCGGCTCGTCAAACGTCAGCAAGACGCGCTCTGAGTTCGGGTCCGCCACGTTTGAGCCTAGACCCGTCACGCTGTATTCGGCGATCACGCTCTGGTGGTCGACAGGGTTGACCGGGTCGTTTGGGTCGCCTCCGGGCCTGGGAGCGCTGTAGTAGACGTAGAACTTATCTTCGCCGGTTATCCCGCTTTGGCCGAAGTTGGGGTGGAACGCCAAGCCCAGCAGCCCGCGCTCGTCAAAGCCGGCCCGCTCGGGCACCAGCTTCGATTCGATGTCCAAAAACGGCGTGGCGAGGACCGAGCCGTTGGCGATGATCTGAATCACGCCTCTCTGATCCGTTACAAACAACCTGTCCGAGCCGTCGCCCGCGTTGGTCAGGCCGACCGGCCCGGCCACATCGCCGGAACTAACCGTCTCTAAACCGATCAGCGGGAACTGGGCGTGGGCAGTGGCGGCGGCGGCCAAGCACACAGCCGCCGCGGCTAGAGCGGCGTGAGTGCGAACGCGGACACTTGCGAAACTTAATGAACGGCTGCCGAATGACGGTAGCTGCTTTTGCTTGAGACTAATCATGGTTGAACTCCTTGTCCTGCGGGGTGGTATGAGGCGGGATTCCAGTGACACACCCGACGAATCAATTGTTTTATTGGGTTTGCCCGGGTGTGCTGTGCGTAGCAAGCTGACACCATTGTACCGCGAACACGCGCATCACCAAGACTTTTTTGTGTGTTCGTTTGTTATTTTTTTTACCGCGTTAGCCACGCGGCGACTTCACCAACAACAGGGTAGCCTGATCGGGCGAGCAGTAACCTGTCTATAAATCAAACCGCTTCGCGTCTGTTTTTTTAGTCTTCCGGTGCGGGGTATCTCTTCGGTGGCTTCGTCCTGGCTTTGTGGTGTTGTACGCGGTCTGCAAAAACTTGAAGGGGCAAGGCTGTGGCCGCCGCGACCCACACCGGCGCTCGTCTTGCACTGCCTGCCGACCGCGACGCCGGTCTCACCGCTTGTAACGCCTCGCGGGGTAAGATGATCGCGGGATTTTGATGATGACCGCACCGAAGCCACCGGCCGCTATCGCGTCGAAGCCATCACCACGGGCGAACACCGCGTTGCGTGTGGTGATCGCGTTTTGGGGGTTTGTTGCACTGTTGCTGTTCGGCGCTTTCTTTTATGCGGTCTTTGTGTGGTCCCCGTCAACTGAAGACGACGGCCAACCGAACCGCGAAGCCTCTACACCCGCCCCGTTTACGCCCGACGGGACGCGGCACACCGCGCCCCCGCCCCACCCCACGGCTGCGCCGCGCATTGAGATGATCGAGTTGCCTGTTGTTAAAGGCGGTTCGGCAATCTGGGGCAGCGTCGGCCGCGACACACGCGGGCGCATCTGGATGGGCGTTTCAACACACGGCCACGGCAGCGCCGCGCTGGTGCGATATACGCCCCAAACCGGCCGGGCCATTGTCCACGGCGACGTGCTCGGACAACTCAAACAAGCCGGGGTGTATCACGACGGCCAAAGCCAGATCAAAATCCACAGCCGGATCGTGCCCGGCCCCGACGGCAGGCTGTATTTCACGTCCATGGACGAACAGGGCGAAGACGCCGCATCGCAGACCCCGCCTCTGTGGGGCTCACACCTGTGGCGGCTCGCCCCCAACGCCCAACACTGGGAGCACCTCGCACACACGCGCGAAGCCCTGATCGCGGTGTCGTGTGCAAGCCGGTACGTCTACGCGTTGGGGTACTTCGGCCACGTGCTCTACCAGTTTGATACGCGTACCGATTCGCTGCGGTCGGTGCGTGTGGGGTCGGTGGGCGGGCACATCTCGCGCAACGTATTGAGCGACGGCCGAGGGCACGCTTATGTACCGCGCCTCGAACCGGGCGCCGCCGGTGGGTCGGCCGTGTCGCTGGTGGAGTTCGACGCGCAGCTAAACGAAGTGGCCAACACACCGATCAACCACTACCTCGGGGGGAAAGACCCGGCCGCGTCGCACGGCATTACCGGGTTTGTACACATGCGCGACGGGTCAATCGTCTTTGTGACGCACGAGGGGTGTCTGTACCGGATCGCACCGCCGCCGGGCAACGGCCCAACCCCGGCAGCCGTGACCGAATTGGGCTTCTTCCACCCCGACGGGTCGCGGTATGTGGCGTCGATGTTCACCTACGACGGGACGCGCCACGTCATGGGCGTGTCCATGACGCGCAAGGGGCAATTCGAATGGCTGACGTTCGACCTGACCACGCTCAGCGCCACAGCCGCGCCGCTGGCGTTGAGCTACGACGACAACCGGATCATCTGGAAACACCTGCTGTATGGCTCCATCACCCGCGACAACGACGGCCACGCTTACGTCGTCGGCACGGACATGAAGACCGGCAAGCCGTTGTGTTTTAAGATGATTGTCGAGCGGTAACGCGGCGGAGGCGCACGCTTACTGCTTGTCACCGGCGCCGACCAAGGGCCGCAAGACGCTGTACCGGTACAGCATCGCGACAACAACCGCCCCCAGGCCGATGCCCGCCGACCACGCCAACCGCGACGCTTGGCTATGGTCCCACTGCCACTGCTGCCAAACAGCCAGCAGCACCCACCCACACGCCAAGCCCACGCGCGCGCCGGTGTCCGCCACAAGACGGCCCCCGCTCTTGAGCGGGTTGAACACCATCTCAAACATCACCTCGGAACACGCCGCCCCCTGGACGCCAAGCAGATCGAACGTTCGCTTGTACACGCGCAAGCGGTGAAGCAGTATCAAGGTTAGGTACGTGAACATCGCCCCGAGGATCATCGGGAACCACCGCACGACAAACGGCAGGTCCAAAGCCACCGCCCGCAACCCGGACCCTAACTCGGCGAGCAACTCGCTTTGCTGGGTGAACCGCTCTTGGGCTGCGGTGATTTTTTCTTGCATGCTCTTGACCAGCGCCTCTTGTTGAGCCGTCGATGCCTCAAGCGCCGCCCTTATCTCCTGCGACGCCGAGCCCAGGCGCATCCCCTCTTGGAGGTTGTCCATGGCGAACGATTCGATCTCGTGAAACTCGCCGCGTTTGTCGCTGACGGTCCGCCACCAGTCGTCGCCGGGCGGCGGCTCGAAGGTGTGGCGAACCAGCTTCCGGTCGATCGCCGCGGCTGCCGCCTCCAACGAAGACCACCGCTGGGCTTGATCGGGCAGCAGCGCCCGCCCCTGTGCGACGAGCGATTCGAGCCGCTCCAGCGTGGGCGTTAACGGCTTCACAACGGTGCGACGCCACTGATCGTTGATGGCGTCAAACCGCGGGCCGATGATGGTCTGGCGGATGTGGGGCAGCAGCGCCTGGCGCACCTCTTCAAACGGCGCGTTGTTGCGCAGGAGTTCCGCCACCTCGTGGGGGATCTGCCACACCTCCCGCACCCGGATATCGCCGGGCATGTTGGGCGTGCTTGTTTCAACGCCCTCCATCTGCTGCATGGGCACCCGCATCACCGTCTGCTGCGGCTCGAAGAACGGCCGATCGCCCATCGGGCCTTCGCCCTGCTGGGCCATCATCAAACTTTCGCTAAGCGTCTTGAAATCGTTGACCAGCCCGTCGAGGTGGCTATCCAACAAGCCGGACAGCTTCTTTTTGACGAGCCCGTCAATCTCGCCAAGCGCGTCGCCGATCCGACCCACCAGCTCTTGGCCACGGGCGAGCCAATCTCGCTGGGCCTCGGCGGCGGCGATGCGTTGGTGCGCATCTATATAAGGCCCGTAGATCGCTACATGGAAAACCACCGCGATCGTCAGCAACACCCCCGCCCGCCGCAACCCCGACTCATACTGCTGCTTGGCTGACACGAACAGCGATTGGATGAGACTGGGATCGTTCGGTTCGGCCATAGGGGCGATTATAATCGGTAGCACACCACGCGGCGCGGCGTCTCGCCAGCAAGCCACGCATCCAGCGGCAAAGGCTGATCTATGTGGACCGATCGCACACGGCACCCTGTCGGGCTGCCGCGCGGTACCCATCGGTGTGCGATAGAAAATATTGCTAGCGTTTCGCCCCGTCGGGCACCGCGCCGTACTTTCGCTGGCGCCCCGCGTAAGCCCGCATCGCTTGGCGCAGGTGCTCAGCCGTGAAATCGGGCCAGCACACATCAGCCACGTAAAGCTCGGCGTAGCTGATCTGCCAGAGCAGGTAGTTGCTCACGCGCATCTCGCCGGCGGTGCGGATCATCAGGTCCGGGTCGGGCAGGCCGGCGGTGTAGAGGTGGTCGGTCACGGTCTGCTGGGTGATGTCTTGCGGGTCGAGTCGGCCGTCTTTGGCTTTTTGTGCGATGGAGCGAACCGCGTCGGTGATCTCGGTTCGCGAGCCGTAATTCAGGGCGAGCGCGAGCGTGAGCCCGGTGTTGCTTCGCGTGGTTTCGATGGTCAGGTCCAGCTCCTTGAGCACGCTCTGCGGCAAGCCTTCTCGCCTACCGACCTGGACGAAGCGCACGTTGTTTTCCATCATCTCCGCGCGTTCGGCGATGAGGTACTCCACGTACAAGCCCATGAGAAACTCGACCTCTTCAGCGGGGCGCTTCCAGTTCTCCATGGAGAAGCTGTAGAGGGTTAGCACGTCCATTTCGAGCCTGGCGCACTCGGTGACGATGGCCCGCACGGCTTTGGCGCCCTCGCGGTGGCCGAAGACACGCGCCTTGCCCCGCTTCTGGGCCCACCGCCCGTTGCCGTCCATGATCACCGCGATGTGCCGTGGCAGGGTTTCTTTGGGTAGGCCGAGCTTGGCGAACGCCTCGGCGGTCTGTCGGGCGCGGGTCTGGGCGCTGGTGGGTTCGGGCGGGAGCGTGCCCGTGGCGGCGGCGGACGCGGGCGATTGAGGCGTTGAGACTGAATGCGTGGATCGGCTGGTCATGGTCTTCTAGGTCAAATGATAGACGGGGCGGGGCGTGTCTCGCAAAGGCCGCTACGAACGCACAATGATCTGATCGCGACGCGGGCCCACCCCGATGATCCGCACCGGCACGCCCGTGTGCCGCTCGATCAACTCAACGTATGCCCGTGCCTGCGCCGGTAATTCGTCGTATTCACGGCATTCATCGATCTGCTGGGCAAAGCCCGCGATCTCTTCGTAGACCGGCTCGACCGCCGCCAGCACGCCCGCCTCCGCGGGGAAGCCGTCGAGCTTCTTGCCCGCGTGTTTGTACCCGACACAGACTTTTAGGCGGTCAAGCCCGGCCAGCACGTCGAGTATCATCAGCGCGATGCCGGTGGTGCCGTTGAGCCTGGCCGAGTACCGCACGGCCACGAGGTCCAGCCACCCGCACCGCCGGGGCCTGCCGGTCGTGGTGCCGTACTCGCGCCCGACCTCGCGGATGCGCTGGCCGATTTCGTCGTCTAGTTCGGTTGGCATAGGCCCGCCGCCCACGCGCGTGCTGTACGCCTTGGCCACCCCCAACAAGCTGCCGACTTGCTGGGCGGGCACGCCCGCGCCCGTGTGCAAGCCCAGCGACGAACACGAGCTGGACGTGACATATGGGTACGTGCCGTGGTCCACGTCCAGCAGCGTGGCGTTGGCGCCTTCGAACAAGACGCGCTTGCCCTGCTGGGTGGCTTGGTAAATCAACTCGCTCGTGTCGCACACAAGCGGGCGAAGCGCTTGAGCGTATTCCCGGTACTGCTGGTACAGGGTGTTCACGTTGAAAGGCTCAAACGTTTGGCCGTACTCCTGAGCCAGGCTGCCCAGCATTACGTTCTTCAGCGGCACGATGTGGCGCAGCTTCTCGCCCAGGTGGCAGTCGTCGAGCAGCTCGCCGACGCGCACGGCGGTAGACCGCAGCGCCTTGTCGGCGTAGCACGGGCCGATGCCCCGGCCGGTCGTGCCGATTTTTTTGTTGTCGCCCCGCCCCGCGCTGAGGGCCGATTCAAACAGCGCGTCTTGGACGTGGTGATACGGGAACACCACATGGGCGCGGTTGCTGATGCGCAGGTTCTTATCCACCGCCACGCCGCGGTCGCGTAGGCCTTTGATTTCTTTGATGAGCACCGCCGGGTCGATGACCACGCCGTTGCCGATCACGTTCGTCTTGTCAGGGTACAGGATGCCCGAGGGGATCAGGTGCAAGGCGTATCGCTGGTCGCCGACCTCGACGGTGTGCCCGGCGTTGGCGCCGCCGTTGTACCGGACGATCATGTCGTGCCGCTGGGCCAGCAGGTCGACGATTTTGCCCTTGCCCTCGTCGCCCCACTGCAGCCCGCCGACGGCGCAGTGCCCCGCTCCAAGGTCAAGACGGTCAAGGACATCGGGTGCGGTCACGGTTTGTGCCTCGGCTTGTTGTGCCATTGCGGTCCCCACTGGGCGTGGACGGTCATCGCTGACCCGCCACGCCGACTCAAAACCAAACATACGATCTTACCATACAGAAGGGCTTTCTTCACGATAAATACGGCCGGCCGGTGTTAACTCGGTTAACGGCGTTCTTTTACGTTTTTTTGAAATTTCGGGGTCAGTCCCCGAACGAGGTGTCTATATCGCGGGCCGCGAGGATCAGCGGATGGTCCAAAGGCACCTGGCGCTGGCGGTTAGCGACTTTGAAGATGTCGATGTCGGTCACGCGACCGCCCTGCATGACGACCATGCGGTTCTTCTTGCCGGCCATGAGCGCGGCGATTGCGGCGTGGCCGAATGACGTGGCCAGCAGCCTGTCTTCAGGCACGGGTGTGCCGCCGCGCTGGACGTGGCCGAGGATGGTCGTGCGTGTCTCCAGGCCGGTGCGCTTCTCGATCCGGTCGGCGACGACTTTGCTGATGCCGCCCAGGCGTATGGGGTCAGGGCTTAGCGGGTCGACGCGGTCCACAGCCTGCACACCGTCGATCGGCTTGGCGCCCTCCGACACGCACAGGATGCTAAACCGCTTGCCGTGGCGTGAGCGGTCCACAACCTTCTGACAAATTTTGTCGATGTCGAACGGGATCTCCGGCAGGAGGATGATGTCCGCCCCGGCGGCGACGCCCGTGTGCAGCGCGATCCACCCGGCGTTGCGGCCCATGACCTCCACGAGCATGGCCCGGTGGTGGCTGGCCGCGGTGGTGTGGATCCGGTCAAGCGCTTCGGTGGCGACGTGGCAGGCGGTGGCAAAACCGAACGTCACGTCCGACCCTTCCAGGTCGTTGTCGATCGTCTTGGGCACGCCGATGCAGTTCACCCCGCGGTTGGCGAAATTCGACGCGACGGACATGGTCCCGTCGCCTCCGATCACGAGCAGCGCGTCGAGGCCAAGCTCCGCGATGTAGGCCATGACTTGTTCGGACGTGTCTTGCAATTCGACACGCCCGTCTATGGTCACGGGGTAACGCTTGGGGTCGCAGCGGTTGTTGGTGCCCAGGATGGTTCCGCCGAGGGTGAGGATGTTGCTCACGTCGTCGGTGGTGAGCGTTCGCACGCGGCGCTCGATGAGGCCTTGGAAGCCGTCCTCGATGCCCACCACCTCCAACCCGTGGCTAAACACGGCGCACTTAGTCACCGCGCGGATCACCGCGTTGAGACCCGGGCAGTCGCCCCCGCCGGTCAACACACCGATTCGCTTGGTCTTGCTCACTGGTTTGGCCTTTACGCAACAGAGCCGTCGATTCGGGACATGATATCAACCGTGTCCCTCCCACCGCCAGCCGCGTCAATCGACGCGACGGATCACGGGGTCTGTTCCGTGGCCCACTGGCGCCGCCCGGACGCGGGCCCCGTTGTTGGCTTGACCACGATCTTAGGCGGCTGTGACGCTTGCCGCTGCCACAACGGTTTTGTGAGCCGCTGCATGTAGCCTGTCGTCGCCTTGGATGGCTGCGCATCGCAAGAGAGGCTCCATGGGTAGTGCTTATCCAGGTGCTCCTCGATCTGCGCCTTTGGCGCGACCAAGAGATACACAGGCTCGCCCAGCCTTCGCCACGCGAACGCAGTGGCGCGTGGCAGGCGCTCGGCGCACGTGGCCAACAGCAGCAGCCCGTCTTCACGGCGCAAGGGGACAAGCCAGAACTGCCTGGCCTCACGCCGGCTTAGGGTCTGTGCGATATCGGGGTCGATGCGCTGCGACGGCAGGTCAACTTCTGTGCCGAAGGAGTGGTACTGCTGCGTCCACGCTCTTTCAATCGCCTCGCGGCTGATACCGAACAGCGTCTGCGCGATACGGCCGAAGGGGTGGCCCGATTCGCGCTGCACGTTTAGTACAACAGTGATTTGTTCTTCGGTGAGTTGGCCATGCTGACGTAGGATGGCGCCGATCCGGTCATGGATTTGCCCAGTCATTGTCGGGAACCTTTGCTTGATAGCGAGACAGCATGGTGGCTTCATCGACCAGGCCGGGGCGTGTCTTTAGCCGACCCGAAAAAAAAGTTGAGAAAGTGTCGTTTTGAAGGGGTTACGCGGTTTGCCCCGCGATTATCGGGCCAAGCGCCGCTTAAACACACGGCGGAATCTTAAGCGGAGGTGGCGGTTTGAAAAGTGAACCTCAAGCCTTCATCATGGTGATTATCCATGCGGTATTACCTGCTCAAGCTGGCAATCTCGGCGCTGCTTATTGTCCTAATATCAGAGGTCTCAAAACGATTTACGCTAGTCGGCGGTTTGCTCGCGTCGCTCCCGTTAGTGTCTTACCTTGCGATGATCTGGCTTTACGTGGATACGGGTAGCAGCCAGAAGGTGGCCGACCTATCCTGGAGCATTTTTTGGCTGGTCCTCCCGTCGCTGTCACTATTCATTTTTTTGCCGCTGTTACTTAAAAAACTGCCGTTCTTTCCAAGCCTAGGGATCGCTACCGCGATCATGTTTCTATGCTATAGCCTGATGGTTCTTGGTTTACGACGATTCAATATTATCGTATGATTACGAGCCGATCCGTTATGACATTTTCAACAATGCACTCACATACTTGACACACCGTGAGGTTTGAATAAAACATTGAACTTGAGTTGTGTTGGGGCGTATCAAGTAAGGGCGTGCGAGGTCGGCTAGGGTGAAAGGGCCGACCGAGGAACGAGAAAGTAACCCCCGGAAGGGATGGAAGCCACACCTTTGAGCGCTTTAATACGCCAATACATCCTAGAAAAATAACCTCAAGACGCGAGTAACGTCTTGAGGTCATTCCTGCAATGGATCGGGTGGTCCGGTCCATGCCCGCGTCGTCACGGGACAGCAGCGACGCGGGTTTTTATATCGGCATATTTAGTGGTAGTTTGGGTAATTATTCTTTTGTAAGTGGTTAGGCAAACAGGACATACTAAGCATAAAGACTTATGTCGCTTTGCGCATAAACACTTGCTAAAAATACAATTACGATATTTATTCGCCCTTTTTCGCCAGTTGAAATTTTTTGCCCGTAAAAAGCTGTTTTTAGCGAGTTTTGGGCAGTTCAACCACGGTCACTTTTAAGATCCCTGGGCGATGGTTGAGCCGGTTTAGGGCCGACTCGGGCAGCGGATCGTCCAGTTTCAACACCATCAGGGCGGTGTTGTCCTGTCTGCTGATCGCCATGTCAGCGATGTTAACTTTCGCTTCGCCTAGTTCGGCGCCGACCAGCCCGACCATGCCGGGCATGTCTTGGTTGAAGATCAGCAGCATGACGCCGGTGGGCACCATGTCCATACGGTAGCCGTTGATCTCAACAACGCGCGGCTGCATGTCGTGGTAGACGCGTCCGACGATCTTGTGCTTGGAGCCGTCGCCCGCTTCGATTTCAATCGACAATTGCGGGCCTTCGAGCTTGTCCTCTTCGCTGGTGATCGTGCGCGTCGTGATGCCGCGTTGCTCGGCGATGTGTCGCACGTTGACGATATTCAGCGGCACGTCCAGGTGGCACCGCAAAAGTCCGACCAGGCTCATACGCTCGATGGTGCCCGCGGCGGGTTGGAGCGTCTTGCCACGCAGCTCGAACGTTACCTGCGAGATGCCCTCGGTCATCATCGGGCTGATCAGGCAGCCCATGCGCTGGGCCAGTTCCACGAACTTTGATTGCACCGGGTTGAGGTCCATGCGCAAGCCCCCCGCGTTGACCGCACCTTGGATGCCATCGCCGCGCAGGTACGCCAGCAGCCCCGCCGCCGCGTCGATACTCACCGCGCGTTGGGCTTCGGCGGTGCTGGCGCCCAGGTGGGGCGTGACCAGCACCTTGGGGTGGCGGCGCAACGCGCTGTCGGCGTCGAGCGGCTCGGTGGTGAAGACGTCCAGCGCCGCGCCGCCACACTGGCCCGTCTCAACCGCTTCGAGCACCGCCTGTTCGTCCACCACGCCCCCGCGCGACGCGTTGACCACCATCACGCCCGGCCTGCATATCGGGAACGTCTTAGACCCGAGCATCCCCCGCGTCTGATCGTTTAGCGGCACGTGGAACGTAAGGATGTCCGCGTGGGGCAGCAGCTTCTCAAACTGCTTGTACATCTTCACGCGCCCGTCCATGGCTGTGTCTTTGTTGAAAAATGGGTCGTAAGCGACCACACCCATCTCAAACGCCAGCGCGCGTTCAGCCACGGTGCGCCCGATGCGCCCGAACCCGACCACGCCCAGCGTCTTGCCCGCTAGCTGGGTGCCTTGGAACTTCGAGCGGTCCCAGCCGCCTTCGGTCATGGTCTTGTAGGCAGGCCCGATATGCCGCGCCAGGGCCATCATCAGGGCGAAGGCGTGTTCGGCGGTGGTGAGTGTGCTCGCCTCGGCTGAGTTCATCACGAGGATGCCGTGCTCGGTGGCGGCCTGGAGGTCGATGTTGTCCACGCCCACGCCCGCGCGCGCGATGGCTTTGAGCTTACCGGGGTTGGCGAGCACCTTTGCGGTAACCGTCACGCCGCTGCGCACGATCAGCCCGTCGTGCTCGCCGACGATCGCCGCCAACTCGTCTTCGCTTAGCCCCGGTTTGCTGATCAGTTCCGCGTCGGGCTGGGATTGCACAAAGTCGATGCCCGCTTGGGCCAGCTTGTCAGCGGCCAGGATTTTAAATTTGTCGCCCATTTGCTTTGGTTGGTCCTAGTTCGTGGTCAGGAAGCGTTTTTCACGGCGTCGAAGGCTTCGCCCGCTGCGGTGATGGTTTTTTCGATAGCTGCGTGGTCGTGCGCGGTGCCGACGAACCATGTTTCAAATTGGCTCGGTGGCAGTATTACGCCGCGATCGAGCATGTGGCCGAAAAAGCCCGCGAACGCGCGTGTGTCGCAGGCGCGAGCGTCATCGTAGTTCTCCACGGGCCTGTCCGTAAAGAAGCAGCAGGCCATCGACTCCACGCGCCGGCATTGCACGGCGACGCCGGCTTGATCGGCTGCGCGCTCTATGCCGGCTACTAGCTGGGCGGTGGCTTTGTCGAGTTTTTCGTAAACGCCAGGCTGGCGCAGCCCTTCGAGCGTGGCGATACCCGCCGCCATGGCCAAGGGGTTGCCGCTGAGCGTGCCCGCCTGATAGACCGGCCCGTCGGGCGCGACCTGGCGCATTAAGTCTTCGCGCCCGCCGTAGGCTGCGCACGGCAGCCCGCCGCCGACGACCTTGCCCAGGCACGTCAGGTCCGGCGTAACCCCGTAAAGGGACTGTGCCCCGCCGTACGCCACGCGGAAGCCCGTCATGACCTCGTCGAAAATCAGCAACGCCCCGTGGCGGTCGGACAGGTCTCGTAGGCCTTGCAAAAACCCGTCTTGGGGCGGGATGCAGCCCATGTTGCCGGCGACGGGCTCGACGATGATCGCGGCGATCTGGTTGGTGTGTTGGTCAAATAGCTCCGCGACTTGTGTCAGGTCGTTGAACGGAGCCAAGAGGGTGTGTTGGATGACCGATTCGGGCACACCCGGTGAGCTTGGCGTGCCCAGTGTGGTGGCGCCGCTGCCGGCTTGGACGAGTAGCCCGTCGCTGTGGCCGTGGTAGCAGCCGGTGAATTTCACGATTTTGTCGCGTCCGGTGGCGGCCCGCGCCAGGCGGATGGCGGACATGGTCGCCTCCGTGCCGCTATTAACGAACCGGACCAATTTTATTGCCGGCACCGCCTCGATGACCATCTGTGCCAGCACTGCTTCTGCCTCGGTGGGCATGCCGAAGCTCACGCCGTTCGCCGCGGCTTTGCTGACCGCTTGGGTCACCGCTGGGGGTGCGTGGCCCAGGATCAGTGGCCCGTAACTTGCGACGTAGTCAATATATTCGTGCCCGTCGAGGTCCGTGACCGTTGCGCCGCAGCCGCTTCGGATGACCACCGGGGCCCGCCCCACAGCCTTGTACGCCCGCACCGGCGAGCTGACGCCGCCGGGCATCAGCGCCGAGGCACGCTCAAACGCCTGGTGCGAACGGGTATAGCGGGTGGATTGGACTTGGACAGGGTTCATCGTCCGATTAGTGTAGCAACTCAGCCTAGTTGCCAGCCAGCGCCCCCGTGGCTACAATCCGGGACGTTTAATTTAAGATGAACTCTTTGTTGGCAGTAAGCATACCATGACGATTACCGCGGAAAAAAAGACTCAGTTGATCGGCGAATACCGACGAGACGACAAAGACACCGGCTCGCCTGAGATCCAGATCGCACTGCTGACGGAGCGGATCACCACCCTGACCGACCACTTTCGTGATCACAAGCACGACTACGCCTCCCGGCGTGGCCTGCTGATGATGGTAAGCAAGCGCAACCGTCTGCTTCGGTACCTGTCGAACATCAATCGCCCGGCGTACCTGGAGCTTATTGGGCGGCTTGGCTTGCGCAAGTAAGAGGATAGACAAGCCCTTGGCCGCTGGTTCCCGATTGTTCTCGGGGATAGGGGCAGAGGGCAGTGGGCTCTACGCACCGCCTGTTCGTAAGTGCGTAAAGCCTTCTGTCACCTGCTCTGTGCGGAGGGGCATCACCCTTGGGCCGCTACCCGGTGTGCGCCGGGCAATCACAGGCCCTATTTGTGTCCCAATGAAGCACAGAGGAAAAACAGCATGGCAGTTACCAAAGTTGAGTTAGAACTCGGCGGACGCACCCTTAGCATCGAAACCGGCAGGTTGGCCAAGCAGGCCGACGGGTCGGTGCTGGTCCAGTACGGCGATACGGTCGTTCTGGGCACAGCGGTCCAAGCGGCGCCGCGAGCGGGCATTGACTTCTTCCCCCTCACCGTCGACTACCGCGAGAAGCTAAACGCCGCGGGCAAGTTCCCAGGCGGTTTCCGCAAGCGCGAGGGCGCGCCCAATCAAAAAGAAATCCTCACCATGCGGAACATCGACCGGCCCATCCGGCCGCTGTTCCCCAAGGGGTACTTCGACGAAGTCCAGATCCAGTGCTGGGTCTTGGCTGCCGACGGGCAGAACGAGCCGGACGTCCTGGCGGGTATCGCCGCGTCGGCGGCCCTTTCGATCAGTTCCATCCCGTTCCAGGGCCCGGTGGGCAATGTCCGCGTCGGGCGGGTCGACGGGCAATACGTGCTGATGCCCACCGCAGCCCAAAATCAGTTCAGCGATCTGGACATGCTCCTGTGCGGGCACAAGGACGGGCTGAACATGATCGAGGTAGGCGCCCACCAACTGTCGGAGGACGTGGTACACGGCGCGATCGCGTTCGGTTTTGAGCAGGTCAAGCTGATCGTGGGGCTTATTGATCAGCTCGTCGCCAAGGTCGGCAAGGAGAAGGTCACCAGCCTGATCCTGCCCGCAGACGAAGTTGTCGCCGCGGTCAAGAGCAAGCTGGCTGGCCCGTTCAAGGCCGCGAAGACGTCGGACGGCTCCAAGCACGAACGCCAGGCCGCGATTAATAAGGTCGTCGAAGACTTTATCGCCAGCGAATACCCGAAGCCCGGCGACGACGCGACGCTGGCTCAACACCGCAAGTGGGAGCAGAACGTCACGGACTCCAAGCTGGCGATCCACGACTTGGAAGAGGAACTGACCCGCGAGATTATCCGTAGCGGCAAGCGCACGGACGGGCGGTCATTCGATGAACTTCGTGAGATCACTTGCGACGCGGGCGTGCTGCCGCGCGTACACGGGTCTGCTGTGTTCACACGCGGCGAGACGCAGGCGTTGGTCACAGCCACACTTGGCACCGGGCGTGACGAGCAGATCGTCGACGGCCTGGGCGACGAATACGCCGAGAAGTTTTACCTGCACTACAACTTCCCCCCGTTCTCGGTGGGCGAGGCCAAGCGGATCATGGGCCCCGGCCGGCGCGAGATCGGCCACGGCATGCTCGCCCAGAAGGCGCTGCAGCCCGTACTCCCCCCGGTTGAGAAATTCCCATACACCATCCGTCTCGTCAGCGACATCCTCGAATCCAACGGCTCGTCGAGCATGGCCTCGGCCTGCGGCGGGACATTGGCGCTGTTAGACGCTGGCGTGCCCATCATCGCGCCGGTGGCGGGCATCAGCATCGGCTTGATCAAGGCGGACAAAGCAGGGCAAGAAGACGTCTACCTTGTCGATATCCAAGGCGAGGAAGACCACTTCGGCGACATGGATTTTAAAGTCACCGGCACGCGAACCGGCATCACGGCGATCCAACTCGACCTGAAGATCCGCGGCCTGAACCTCGATCAAATCAAGAAGACCTTCGAGATGGCCAAGAAGACGCGTATTGAGATCATCGAGAAGATCATCGCCGAGATACCCGAGGCGCGAAGCGAGATCAGCAAACACGCCCCGCGCATGCTGTCGATCCGCATCCACCCCGACAAGATCGGCAAGCTGATCGGCCCCGGCGGCAAGACCATCCGCATGCTCGAAGAGACCACCGGCGCGAAGATCGAGATCGAAGAAGACGGCACGGTCTACGTCTCGGCGGTGGGCGCCGGCAAAGCCGAGAAGGCACTCGAAGAGATCGAGAAGCTGTGCGCCGAGGTCAAGGTGGGCAGCATCTACACGGGCAAGGTGAACTCGATCAAAGATTTCGGCGCGTTCATCGAGATCATCCCCGGCCAGGACGGCTTGTGTCACATCTCCGAACTCGACGACGGCTACGTGCAGAAGGTGGCCGACGTGGTGAGCATCGGCGACATAGTGCGTGTCAAGGTGCTGCTGGTCGACGACCAGGGCCGTGTGAAGCTCTCACGCAAAGCCGCGATGAAGGAAGAGAACGAGCCGGCCGGCGCGGGCACGGAATAGCCACGCGGCCGCTTGTTTCCTGAGTTATATGAGCCTCTAACCAAAGTGAGTCGTCGATCGGTTGGGTTTTGCCGGCTGGTTGTCGTTCGCACACAGCAACTCGCCTGAAGCGGATCTACAGATCTTCGGCGTGCTTGTGCCACCTGTTTGTCGTTGGGTGTCGCGGCCTTACGGCATGGGCGAGTCGTCGACGAACTCGACCCGGTTCCGTTCCGTTAGCGTGCCCATTGCGCGGTAGAAACTAGCCACGGCGGTGTTGTAGTCGGTCAGGGCTTGGATCTCCTGGATCTCCGCGTTGGCTAGGCGCTGCTGGGTGGAGAGCTTCAGGTCGAGCAGGAACTCGGGCGTCAGCGCGACGCCTGCCTCTTCCTGCTCTTCAATCGCACGGAGGTTGTCCGACGCGGCGCGCCTCGCCGCGCGGGCCGCGTCGATCAATTGATACGTGGTCTGCAGGTTCCGCAGCGACTCCTTGACTTCCAGCACCACCACCTCGGCCACCCGCTTGTAGTTGATTACCGCGGCCTGGCGGCCAAGCTGCTGGGCGCGGTACTGGGACTCCCGCTCACGGTTGCCGAACGGCAGCTCGAACTGCAGGTTCAGCAGGTAATCGACGAAGTCGCTGTCGGTGAGGTTGCTATACGCGTCGCCCACGCCTTCATCAGCCAGGGCTGTCGTCGCGTTGTACTGGATCGTCGCCGATAGATCGAGCAAGGGCAGGCGCTGGTTGTCCGCGACGCGCAGTCGGATCGTCGCGTCGTTGATCTCGTGCAACGCCCGCTGCAGTTGCGGGCGGTGGCGCAGGGCCGTGGTCACGGCGTCAAGCAGGCTGAACTTCAGGGGCATGTCCACCGGCTCGTCCACCGGCGACAGCAGCGTCTCACCGGCCAGGGGCAGGTCCTTGGAGTAGATCAGCCGCTTGAGCCTGTCCGACGCGATCCGCACCGATTGCCTGGCCCGGATCACGTCGGCGCGACGCAGCTCCACAAAGCTGTTCGCCTCGGTCAGACGCACGGGGCTGACGTCGAAGTTCTCACGCTGCTTGAGTTGGTCGCGGTCGGCGATGGTGCGTTCCAAAAGCCGTTCCTGGATCAGCAGCACCGCGCGGGCACCCACCAGCCCCCAGTACTCCCGCTCGGTTTCCAGCATGCTGTCGAGCAATTGGCGGCGGAGGTCCTCCACCGCTTCGCGCCTGGCGTTGGCAGACAGCAGGATCTGCGACCGGTTCACGTCCCCGCCGAAGTTGCGCAGCAGCGGCTGTGTGACGGTCAACGCGACGTTCGCGTCGTACCACTTGTTGGTGCTGAAGAACGACGGCACGCGTGTGTTGCTTGTGAACTCGGTGCTCATGGCGACCTGCCCGCCTGTGGCGAAGTTTTTGCGGATGCCGGTGGTCAGCGAGCGTGTGTCTTGCTGGACGGTGCCGAACGCGGCGAGCCCCGCGCCGGCTGGGGGCTGGGGCGTGTCGACCTTCTGGAAGTCGAACGTGGTGAAGAAGACCGCGTCGAAGTTCGCCTGGGCCTGGGTGATCTGTGCCTCGTTGATCGCCGGCTGTATACGCGCGACCTGCACGTCCAGGTTGTTCTGCACCGTTAGCTGGATCGCTTGCTTGAGCGACATGCCCACGGTGTCGGGTTCGGCCTGGCCGATCAGGTCGGGCCCGAGTTTCATCTTCCGGTCGCGGTAGGCGTCGGGCCCGCTCATCCGGTCGAGCTCTTCGCGGCGCTCGTCGGTCAGCTCGGCGTTCACGTCGCTGGGCGGTCTGCTCAGCTCGATCACCGGGCCGGCAGCCACCGACTGCAGGTACCGCCGGTTCGAGGCCAGCAACTGCTCGCGCAGCTCGCTCTCTTCATCGCTGGCCATGGGGCTTTCGCAACCCACAAAGACCACCGCCGCCCCCACACAAAGCCACGCTAAACTGAATATCCGTAACATCTTGATCATGATCGGAGGATCATACCCCGCCGATGCAAAACCCGTCAAAGCGTCGCGGGGCCGACACACCGCCAAGCCTAGCCGTGGGCCTGTTATACGACTAGAATCGTTCACGCAAGATTGTTTAGCCGCGTCGCCGCGTTGGAGGCACCAGCCGCCGCCACGGGCACGCATCAAGGAGTAGACCATCGTGGCCAAGCCCATGACCATGACCGAAAAGATCATCGCCGCCCACGCCGGGCGCGACCATGTCAACCCCGGCGACAACGTCTGGGTGGGCGTGGACGTGCTCATGACCCACGATGTGTGTGGGCCTGGCACGATCGGCATCTTCAAAGAGCGGTTCGGCCAAAACGCAAAAGTCTGGGACAAGGACCGCGTGGTCATCATCCCCGACCACTACATCTTCACCGCGGAAGACAAGTGCCACCGTAACATCCAGATTCTGCGGGACTTCGTGCGTGAGCAGGGCTTGAAGTATTACTACGACCCCGACTTCGTCACCAGCGAGCCGGGCATGCCCAACCCCTACAAAGACCCGACCAAGACAAGCTACAAGGGCGTGTGCCACAAGGCCTTGCCCGAAGAGGGGCACGTGCGCCCCGGCGAGATTTTGCTGGGCACGGACAGCCACTCCTGCACAGCCGGCGCGTTCGGGCAATTGGCTTCGGGCGTAGGCAACACCGACGCGGCCTTCGTCCTGGGCACGGGCAAGACCTGGCTGAAAGTCCCGCCCACCATGAAGTTCACCTTCCGTGGGCAGATACCGCCTTACCTGACAGCCAAGGACCTGATCCTCGCCGTCATCGGCGAAATCTCCGTCTCGGGCGGCACGTACAAGACCATGTACTTCGCGGGCGACGGTGTGTCTTCGCTCACCCTCGAAGACCGCATGACACTGACGAACATGGTCATCGAAGCCGGCGGCAAAAACGGCGTGTGCGACGTGGACGAGAAGACGCTGCAATACGTGCGCGCCCGGTCCAACGTCGACCACTGGACGGTCTATAAAGACGACCCCGGCTGTGCGTACGACTGTGAGTATGAATGGGACCTGGGCACGCTTGAGCCGCTGGTGGCTAAGCCCTACTCGCCCGACAACAAAGACACCGCACACAATTGTCGGGACGTGAAGATCGACCGCGCGTACATCGGCTCGTGTACCGGCGGGAAGATCACGGACATGATCTTCGCCGCCAACCTGCTGAGCGGCCACACCGTCAAGATCCCCACGTACGTGGTGCCCGGCTCGACCGAGGTGCACGCCGACATGCTGCGCCTGAATATCCAAGGCCAAGCGAAACAAGAGGGCGAGAAATCGATCTACCAGGTGCTGGAGGACGCGGGTTGCTTGATCTCCGCATCGAGCTGCGCCGCGTGCTTGGGCGGGCCTATGGACACGTTCGGCAGACTCAACGAGCCCATGGCTTGCATCAGCACGACGAACCGCAACTTCCCCGGTCGCATGGGCCACAAGGACGCGGGGGTGTATCTGGCGTCGCCGTTGACGGCGGCGGCTACGGCGCTGACGGGGTACGTGACCGATCCGCGCGAATACGTCTCCGAGCCGATCGCTACGGGTTCGGCGGGGGTGCTGTAAGGGTAGGGGCGGGGTGCGGTGCGTAAAGCCGACGGCAAGGCGATAGCGGATTGAAACGCCGGACCCCGACGAGGTGCCATGGGGCGATGCGACCCTGCGGCCGTGAATGGGGCCGGCTTTCGAAATATGTGGCGTGGCACGCCGACTCAACGGGCGATGCCGGATAGATGGTTAGATACACCCCGAGATCGCCCGCTACAACCTTGACAGAAGCTTGCTCATAGATAGATGGCACCCGACCGTGTTTGTACGTCTTTTTTACCGGGATTGTACGGATTCACAACTTGAAGTACTGCTTTACCCCAGCTAAGGCGTTGGCAGTTGCCACAGAAGCAAGTATCAGACCCATCACACGGCTAATAATGCTGGCTCCGCTGTTTCCTATCAGTCGGTCGATCCATCCGGCGCCGAGCATCAGCAGGTATACCACAACCAATACCGAAAGCATGACGGCTACTGTTTGAACCTGTTCCAGAAAGCTGTAACGGGCGTTTTCGGTCATGAGCACGGCCGCCAGCATCGCCCCTGGGCTTGCGATGGATGGAACGGCTAGTGGGAAGATGGCGGTGTCGTGGACTTCATTAGCGAGCCTTACTTCTTCATCCGGCTTGCTCTCGCCGAAAATCATGGACAGCGCGAACAAAAAAAGCACGATGCCTCCGGCGATTTGGAATGCCGAGAGTGGGATGCGCATTGCGGTGAGAATGACTTCGCCCGCAATCACAAAGAATAACAGGATCCCTGCAGACGCCAGGGTTGCGACTAGCGCGATTTTTCGTTTGGCGTGTTGGTCGTGTTGGCCCGTCACCGCAATAAAGACAGGGACCGTTCCGATCGGATCGATGACCGCGAAGAAGACAATGAATGTGGCGACAAAGTCAATCAATTTTCTTATCCGAGGGCGTGCGCGATGCGTCGTGTTGATCTGGGTCGGTATCGTGTGCTGAAAAGAGTATATAGCTGCTATGCCGGGTTGTGTATCCGTGGTGGGTTGGACGATCTACTATCAAGGTCGGGCACGGCAGACTTGCTGGCGCTGGCTGGCTGGGACATCCAACTGCATGCGATGGGTCAGCAAGTAAGGTGGGATAAGCGACAGCGCATCCCACCACCGCCTGCTCACTTGAGATCGATTTCACGCCGGGTGCCACACAGCAGCCCGTCAGGGTGCTGTGTGTGGTGCGCCCAACACACATCAGCCTACGGCGTGATGTGTGGCACCCGGCAGGTTGACGGTGAAAAAGTAGCAGCCACCGGGTTGGTAGAGCCGGCGATAATAAGGCATCTCTGTAGTGTAAATCGGGATGGTGGGATGCGCTAGCGCTTATCCCACCCTACTTACCCTTCTTCGCCTTCTTGCAGCTTCGCGACGACGGAGAAGTCTTCGAGGGTGGTGGTGTCGCCTTTGACGTCGCTGCCGGATGCGATTTCGCGTAGGACTCGGCGCATGATTTTGCCGGAGCGGGTTTTGGGCAGTGCGTCGGTGAAGCGGATTTGGTCGGGTTTGGCGATGGCGCCGATCTCTTTGCCGACGTGAGCGCGTAGCTCTTCCTTGAGGGCGGGGCTGGGGGTGCTGGTGCCCTTGAGGGTGACGAACGCGGCGATGCCGGTGCCTTTGATTTCGTGTGGCACGCCCACCACGGCCGCCTCCGCGACGGTGGGGTGGCTGACCAGTGCGGACTCGACCTCCGCGGTGCCTAGACGGTGGCCCGAGACGTTGATCACGTCGTCCACGCGGCCCATGACCCAGTAGTTGCCGTCGGCGTCGCGGCGTGCACCGTCGCCGGCGAAGTAGCAGCCCTCGATCTCGCTCCAGTAGGTTTTGATGAACCGTTCGCGGTCGCCGTAGATGCCGCGGAGCATGCTGGGCCAGGGCTTGCGGATGACCAGGAAGCCGCCTTTGTTTTCCGGCTGGTCGTGGCCGTCTTTGTCGACGATGGCCGGCTCGATGCCGAAGAACGGCCTGGTACACGAGCCGGGGACGGTGGTGGTGGCGCCGGGGATGGGGGTGATCATGTGCCCGCCGGTCTCGGTCTGCCACCAGGTGTCGACGATGGGGCACTTCTCGCCGCCGATGGTCTTGTTGTACCAGATCCAGGCTTCGGGGTTGATCGGCTCACCCACGGTGCCCAGGACCTTCAGACTTGATAAATCATGCTTCCGGGGGTGTTCGTCGCCCCACTTCATGAATGCGCGGATGGCGGTTGGTGCGGTGTAATACTTGGTGACTTTGTGCCGCGCGACGATGTCCCAGAAACGGTCGGCCTCGGGGAAGTTGGGGGCGCCCTCGTACATGAGCGTGGGCACGCGGTTGGGGAGTATGCCGTAGATGATGTAGGAGTGCCCGGTGATCCAGCCGATGTCGGCGGTGCACCAGTAGAGGTCGTTCGGGTCGTCTTCTTGGAGGTCGAAGACGTATCGGCTGGTGAGGTAGGTGTAGACCATGTACCCGCCGGTGGTGTGCATGATGCCCTTGGGCTTGCCTGTTGAGCCGGAGGTGTAGAGGACGAAGGCGAGGTCTTCGGCGTCGAGTTGCTCTGCGGGGCAGTCATCGGAGGCGTCGGCCATGAGGTCGTGATACCACTGGTCGCGGCCTGGCTTCATGGTGATGTCGTTCTTGGCGTGCTGGACGACGACGCAGGTTTCGACGAGGTCGGTGAGGTCCATGCCGTCGTCTGCGTTTTTCTTAAGCGGGACGGTCTTGCCACGTCGCCATCCGCCGTCGGCGGTGATGATGATCTTGCTCTTGCCGTCTTCGACGCGGTCGCTGATGGCGTTGGCGCTGAATCCCCCAAAGATGATCGAGTGCGGCGCTCCGATGCGTGAGCATGCGAGCATGGCGATGGCCAGCTCGGGGATCATGGGCATGTAGATGGTGACGATGTCGCCTTTTTTGACGCCGAGCTTCTTGAGGACGTTGGCGAACTTGCTGACTTCCTTGAGGAGGTCTGAGTAGGAGAAGTTGATGATGGTGGGTTTTCCGTCGGCATCGACTGCTTCGGACTCCCAGACGATGGCGGTCTTGTCGCCGAGGCCGGCCTCGACCTGGCGGTCCAGACAGTTGTAGGAGAGGTTGGTCTTGCCGCCGACGAACCATTTGGCGTCGGGGAGCTTCCACTCAAGCACCTTATCCCAGGGCTTGAACCAGTGCAGGTCCTTGGCGATTTCGCCCCAGAATCCTTCGGGGTCGTCGATGGAGCGTTTGTGCAGCTTTTGGTATTCGGCGTCGCTCTTGATGTGGGCGTTGGCTGCGAAGTCCGCTGGGGGTGGGAACTTGCGGCTCTCCTGGAGGACGGAGTGCATCTGGTCGGAGTTGGTGTTTGTGGTGCTGGACATCGTTGGGCTACTCCCTGGACTGAATAAGGGTTTTTTAGGGACTGGATACTACCACGGGCCGGGGGCTTTGGGGGGATTATATAAGATAAATAGGTCTAAACATAGCAGGCTTGGGTTTTGATATGCCCGGGTGCCTGTTCGGCATCTTAAGATGGGCAAGTCGTTTGTTTTCGATGTTTTCGATGTTTTTTTTACAGGTTTACAAGTAGTTTTTACAGGGCACATCTAGAATTTGTTCATCATATTAGCAAATGTAAGCAATGGCCTTAAATGGAGTTCAAAAAAGTAGAATCGCGCGAATTAGGTGGTTAGCCTGGCGATGATATTCTGCGAGCTGATTAACATTGCCATGTAGAGACATAGCGAGCCGTTGTTCTATGGGGTTAATGACCCGAAATGAGTTGCATGCAGAGAACACGGTGTTTTTTGGACTGAATAGTAGTTGGGAGGGTAGGCAGCTTACCAACTAAGATTCAGGAGTCACATGTAATGGCAGAGGGTAAACGGTTTTCTCAGTGGGGCATCAATCTAAAAGTCGTACACAAACTCACGTTGCTGTCCTTGGGGATAGGGCTGGGTTCGCTGTCGGTGATTGGTTATTTGGGCATCGTGCAGAGCCGGGAGGCTCTGATCGTTGGCCAGACGGAGGCGTTGAAAGGGATCCTCACCGCTCGCCAGGAGCAGGCGGAGAGTTACTTCGGGTTCATCCGTGGGCAGATGTTTAACTTCTCGCAGGACCTGATGGTGACCGAGGCGACGGCGAAGTTTGTCCAGGGGTTTGCCGCGGTGCCCGAGCAGTTGGTGCTGGACACGTCTGATGGGGGCGAGGTGTATAAGTCGGTCAAGGGTTACTAC